>NZ_JBIUBE010000022.1:0-24872 GCF_044593395.1 Streptomyces sp. NPDC052301
CGGTGAAGGTGACGACCGGCGACCCGGCCCGGTTGCGGGAGGTGCTGGCCGGGCCGGGCGTGGAGATCACCGGCCGGGGCGGTTCCGAGGAGCTGCAGGTGACCGGCCTGACCGCCCGCGACATCGGGCTGAAGGCGGCCGAGCACCGGATTCCCCTGTTCGAGCTGACCCCGAAGGCGGTGTCGTTGGAGGAGGCATTCATGGAACTGACCAGGGACGCCGTCGAGTACCACGGCTCCACGACCGGCATCGAAACCTCCGGGAGCGCGGCATGAGCACCCTCACGACGGCTCCCGGGACTCCCGAGACCGCCCCGGCCGATCCGGGCCGCCCCGTCTACCGGGTGACCGGACGGCGCGTGCTGGCCTCGGAGTGGGCCAAACTCTGGTCCCTGCGCTCCACCTGGATCACCCTCGGTCTGGGGCTGCTGTTCCTCGTCGCGTTCGGCGTCGTCGCTGCGGGCCACTACAAGTCCAATATCGACTCCGGCCGGCACCTGGACCGCGACTTCGCCACCGCCACGGCTGTGAGCCTGTCCCTCTTCGGCACCAACTTCGCCCAGCTCGCACTCGGCGTGCTCGGCGTACTCGTCACAGCGGGGGAGTACTCCACCGGCATGATCCGCTCGACCCTGGCCGCGGTACCGCGCCGGCTGCCCGTGCTGTGGTCCAAGGCGGCGGTGTACGGGCTCGTGGCGCTGGTGATCGCGACCGTCGGTGCGTTCCTCGCCTTCCTGGCCGGCAGCCGGATGGTCTCGGGCACCCCCGCCGCACTGGGCCTCGGCCACACCGGCGTGCTCCGCAGCCTGCTGGGCGCCGGGCTCTACCTGGGCCTCGTCGGAGTGATCGGCACCGCCCTGGGCGCGCTGCTGCGGTCCGTGGCAGGCGGCACATCGGTGCTCGTCGCCGCCCTGATGCTCGTACCCGGACTGATCCTCCTGCTGCCCAGTTCGTGGCAGGGCAACATCGACCCTTACCTCCCCAGCCACGCGGGCGAGTCGATGTTCGCCCTGACCCATGACTCGACCACGCTGTCGCCGGGCGCAGGCCTTCTGGTCCTCCTCGGCTGGACCGCCGTCGCGCTGGCCGGAGCGGCGTACCGGCTGCTGCGCAGCGACGTCTGAGCGGCAGCCACCCGCATCATGGGTCGGTGACCTCCGTGACCACCGAAGATCTCAGCGGGATGGGGCCGCTGGTCGCCCGGCTCGGCCGGGCCGGCCAGCGGCTTCGGCATGCCGACCGGGCCCGTCCATGGGTGCTGGACACCTCGGTGGTGGCCCTGGTCCTCCTGCTGTTCTGCCTGCCGGACCTGCTCCATGCGGTCGGCGTGTTCGGCGGGGACCGCGACGGCGACGGCTCGCGCCGCTTCCGCGTGGCGTTCACCCGATTGCCCGTGGCGGGCATGCTGGTCCTGCAGGCCGGGCTGGTGCTGCCGCTGTTGTGGAGACGCCGGGCGCCCGCCGCCGCTTTCGTCGCCGTCACGGCCGTGTTCGTCCTCCAGTGGTCGTTCGGCGCCGCGCTCCGTGGGGACGTCGCCCTCTTCATCGCCCTGTACAGCCTGGCCCTGCACGGCCGGCTGCGGCAGCTCCCCTGGGCCTGCGCGGTCACCGCAGGTGCACTGGTCCTGGTCGCGGCGCGGGTGTCGGCGGCGATGCCGGTGGGGGACGCACTGTTCTTCCTGCTCAGCACGGCGACCGCGGCACTCGCGCTCGGCCTGGTGATCCGCATCCGGAGGGCCCAACTGGCGGGGCTGCGTGAGCGTGCGGCACGGCTGGAGACAGAGCGCGACCAGCGCGGCAGACTCGCCGTCGCCGCCGAACGGGCACGAGTGGCCCGGGAGATGCACGACATCGTCGGCCACAACCTGTCCGTCATCATCACCCTCGCCGACGCAGGAGCCTATGCCGCCGGCGCGGCTCCGGAACGGGGCAAGGAGGCCCTGCACCTCATCGGAGACGCCGGCCGTCAGGCCCTGGGCGAACTGCGCCGGGTGCTCGGCGTACTGCGTGAGGCGGACGGTCCGCCTGCCGAACCCGAGCTGAGGCCGCAGCCCGGTCTCGCGGACATCGACACGCTGTGCGAGGGAGTGCGCGCTGCCGGCCTGGAGGTCGTCTACCGTACGGCCGGAGACATCGACGCCCTCGACAGCGGGGTGCAGCTCACGGTCTACCGCATCGTGCAGGAGGCCCTGACGAACACCCTGAAACACGCCGGCGCAGGCGCGCATGCGCATCTGGCGATCGTCGCGGAGGACACGCGGCTGACCATCACGGTCCAGGACTCCGGTCCGCCCGCCCCGGCCGGTCGAACCCGCACGGTGAACGAGGAAGGGCACGGCCTGGTGGGCATGCGAGAACGAGCGGCACTCTACGGCGGGCACGTCAGCGCGAGCGCCCCAGGCACCGGCTGGACGGTACGGGCCGACCTCGACCTCACCCCCCAGGACGGTGCCGGGTGACCACCGTGCTCGTCGTGGACGACCAGCCGCTGCAGAGGTACGGCTTCCGCATGCTCCTGGACTCCGTCCCCGAGACGGAGGTGGTCGGCGAGGCCGCGCACGGAGCCGAAGCCGTGCGAAAGGCCGCCGAACTCCGCCCGGACGTCGTCCTCATGGACGTCCGCATGCCTGGCATGGACGGGATCGAGGCCACACGCCGCATCGTCGCCGCCGGCGACCGCTCCCGCGTCCTCGTTCTGACCACCTTCGACATCGACGAGTACGTGTACGCGGCTCTGCGTGCCGGAGCCAGCGGCTTCCTCCTCAAGGACGCACGCCCCGAGGAACTCCTGTCGGGCATCCGCGCGGTGGCCGTCGGAGATGCCGTGATCGCTCCCGCGCTCACCCGCCGCCTCCTCCACGAGTTCGCCCGTCTCGTGCCGCCCTGCGGTGACGGCCGAACCGAGGACCCGAGACTGAGCTCCCTCACCGACCGCGAACGCGAGATCCTCGTCGCCATCGGCAAGGGCTGGAGCAACGGCGAGATCGCCGGCCGTTTCGTCCTGTCGGAGTCCACGGTGAAGACCCACGTCGGCCGGGTCCTGTCCAAGATCGGTGCCCGCGACCGGATCCAGGCGGTGATCTTCGCCTACGACCACGGACTGGCCCGGCCCCACGCGGGCTGAGCCGGGCGCGGCCCACGGCGCGGCTGTCCGGTTCACCGCACGAGACGGCGGTGCCCAAACTCGCGCCCCCACGGTGCGCGAGTCACCGCTGGTCCGGGTTGAGCTCCGTGTAGACCATCTCGACCAACTCCTCGGCCTCGGGGGCCCGGGAGTCGCAGGGAACCACGTAGTACCCGCCGAGGGTGGTGAGCACGTCCTCCTCGGAGCCGTCGTACTGGTGATGACGGTCTCCCCGCTCCTTGGGGGTCGTGGGGTCGGAGGTCTGCCACCACCACACCTTGTCCCGGATTTCGCCCTTCGACAGGGGGCCTGCCAGGACGATGTCCCTGCCCTGGACCTTCCCTGTGATCCTCAGGGAATGCGCATCGGTAGGCATGTGCCCTGTCTCCTTCGCTCAGTGCGCCGCCATGAGAGCGGCGCCTCGACCACGGCAGCGGATACCCCGTGAACCGCATTCCCCACGCCCCAGGCTGCCGGCCGGGCGCCGCTGACCGAGTGGGACACGGGAGAGCATCAGCGTGATGCGGTCCTGCCGCGGGCGGAGCGGACGCGGATCGGCGCGTGCAGCGCACGGGAATGAGGTCACGCCCCCACGGGCACACGGAGCCCAGGGCACACTCGCGGGACACTTCGTCGCCCGCGTGGTGGCCGGGCGGCTGGGGAAGGGTGAGTTGAGGATGGCTGAGCCGTCGACCACGGCGTCGAGGCAAGGGTTCCCGGCGCTGCACGACCGTGGCGGCCGGACGCCACCGTTGCGGCCCGGCGGCTACGACCCGGGCGACTATGCCGTCTCCGTACTGCGCAGCGCCGGGGAGGCCGGGGTGTCGCCCCTGCTGGTGTTGACCGTGCTCCACGTCGAGGCCTACAAGCCGCACCATCCGCTGCTGGAAAGACTGTGGCAGTGGTGGAAGCCCGGGGCGTCCTTCGGGGTTGCCAACATGCACCGTGCGACGTTCGAGCGGGTCCGGCGAACACACGGCCTGTCGGGGCGGTGGCAGGACCTGCGCGACAATCCCGCCTTCGCCATCCGCGCGGCCGCCTTGCACCTGGCGGATCTCGACGGGAGCCTCCCGCAGCGGCATGTGCGCCGCTACACCCGCGAGGAGCTCCTCGCTCTGGGTTACAACACGGGCGAACGCAACATGCGGGCCTTTGCCCGGGGGGTCCCGCCAGGCCCCATGGCACGCTCGTACCTGCGCCGTTTCCGCGCCTGCCGGAACCGGGCCGCCGAGGTCCTGGCGGACCGCGGCGAGCGGAGCGACGCCGTGAACGGGTGAGCGGGCACGTGGTCGGCTCGCTTTCCGGCGCGGGGGCGAAAGGCGGCGAGGCCGTGGGCGCCGTGCACGGCGGCGACGCCCGCGCGTGCCGTTCGGTCACGCCCCGAGGGCCTACCCGGACGGACGCGCTGCCCGCGACCCCCGTTGGTCAGCCCTCTCGCCGACCTGGCCGGAACTCATCAGCTGCTGGACGGCCTTGAGGACCTGTCCTGCTCCGTCCTCGGACGCCATGTGGTGTGCGGCTCTCGCGGCGGCTCGTGCGTAGGCCTGCTGCTTCACGACGTGGTCGAGTGAGTCGGCGAGCCGTTCGGCAGTCAGGGACCGGAAGGGGATCGGGCCGGTGGCGGCGCCGAGGGAGGCAAGTCGTCCGGCCCAGAAAGGCTGGTCGGCAGTGACCGGCACGGTGACCGCGGGCACTCCGGCGCGCAGCGCGGCGGCCGACGTGCCCGCTCCTGCATGGTGGACCACAGCAGCCAGCCGTGGGAACAGCAGGGTGTGCGGCACGTCCCCGATGGTGGTACGTCGTCGCTGTCGGCCGCGAGCGCAGCGCTGCCGGATTGGAGGATGCCGCGTAGCCCGGTGCGGCGCAGGGCTCGTACGGCCAGCTCGCTCAGCCGTTCGCCGTCGCCGGCCGCCATGCTCCCGAAGCCGATGAGGACGGGCCGAGGTCCGGCACGAAGGAAGTCCTCCAACTCCGTGGGCAGCCGTTCGGCCGGATCGTGATGGGGCCACCAGTTGCCCACGACCTCCAGGCCGGGGCGCCAGTCGGCGGGGCGGGGCACCAGTGCCGTGCTGAACCCGTGCAGGACGGGCCAGTTCGCACGCTCCTGCCGTCTGCGCATCGCGGAAGCGGAGGCCGGCGGCAGCCGGAGGCGGCGGCGCAGCTGCGCGACCGCCTGCGTGCAGAGGCGATCGACCATGCGGAGGGCGAAACGTCCGGCCATGCGGTTGGCGGGACGGCCGAGCGAGCGCGAGCCTGTGACGACGGGCGGGAAGTCGCCGGTCGGTGCCGTGGGCTGGAGGTACACGCCGAGGCTCGGTGTGCCCGTGGCCTCGGCGAGGTGCCAGCCGAGCGGGGCCGTGGTCGTCGACAGCAGGAGCAGATCAGCGCCGTCGGCCATCGCGTCGGCGAACCCCTGGCCCAGTTCGGTGATGAACGCGGCGGCGGCACGCATCAGTTCCCTTCTGCCTGTCACGCCGCCATGCCCCCGCGGGTCGGCGGGGAGGCTGCGGAACTCCAGCCCGGCGTCGCGTACGAGGGGCGCGAAGGTTTCCGTGGTGGCGAGGACGACGTCGTATCCGGCCCGGCGCAGTTCCGCGCCGAGGCCCGTGTAGGGCGCGACGTCGCCGCGCGATCCGGCCGCGGCGATCAGGATCCTCATCGGTGCTCCTCGGAATCGGTACGGCCGGCCGTCCGGCGGGACGCGTTGGCGTGGACCGCCCTGCACGTATAGGCGGCCAGGCCCGGGCGTTGCTGCGACGGCGGTACGACCAGTGCGAAGGCGCGCGGATCGGCGATGAAGTCGTCCGCGATACGGCGGTGCATGGCGGGCGGGCAGGAGGTGAACCACCGTGAGACGTGCAGGCGGTGCTCCTCGGCGAGGTCCATGGCGCGCTCGCCGTCGCTCGGCTCCCCCTGGTCGAAAGCGGCGAGCAGCTCCGCGCGCCAGGCGGTTGCCTCGCCCATGAGCTGTTGCCAGTCCTCCTTGGTGTGGGCGGCCGCGCGCGCCATCGACTCGCGCTGTCCGTCCGACTGCGCCCACTTCAGCTCCGCCTCGGTGGCATAGCTGAGGTCGAAGGTGATCTCGCCGAAGACCTCGAAGCGTTCCTGCGGAGTCAGGGCCACCCCGGTCTGCTGAACCGCTATCGCGCGTTCCGCCACCTCCGCCAGCCGCTGCAGCCTGGCGATCTCCTCGCTCAACTGCCTTTGCCGGGCCCGTAGATGTTCCAGGGCGTTGGAGAGCGGGTCCTCCAGCATCGCGGCGATCTCGTCGAGGGAGAAACCGAGTTCGCGGTAGAAGAGGATCTGCTGGAGTCGGACCAGGTCGGCGTCGCCGTAGAGCCGGTAGCCGGCGTGGCTGCGGTCGCTGGGCGAGAGCAGCCCTGCCTTGTCGTAGTGATGCAACGTACGGACCGTCACACCGGCGAAGGCCGAGACCTGTCCCACGGAGTAGCTCATCCACCTGCCCTTTCGTCGGCGTACAGCCTCAAGCCTGACGTAGGGAGAGGGTCAAGCCGGCAGCACCGCCCCCCCCGCGTGATCACGCCATGGAGACGGCGTCGAGCCGCCGGCACGAGCAGTCCTCGGCGCCCGACGACTACGCCATCGCTCGCACCGCGCCCTCGGTGAGGGTGGTCGCGGTGTGTACGGCGCTGGAGACGGCCTGCTCGGGGTCGAGACCACACAGATCGGTGAGGGTGAAGAGCGCCTCGGCACTGACCGCCACCGCGAGGTCGCGTTTCAGCTGGGCGAGTGCCCCGGGATCCGTTGCGCCCAGAGTGCTTTCCAGTGGCGAGAGCGCGTGCTCGATGAGGCCGAACCGGATGCCGGGACGCGCGGACGCGGTGTCGGGCCGGGTGATGGTGGCCGCGATCATCGCACGTACCGCCCCCTCGCGGGCGAGGACGCCGCGCAGGAGGAACTCGCAGGCGAAGGCGACGCGTTCCACGGGGTCGGCGGAATCGGCGACCGGCGCCAGCGCCTCGGCCGGCGGGGGCCACGCGCCGGCCAGGGCCTCACTGATCAGCGAAGGAAGGTCGGGGAAGTACCGGTAGGCGGTGGCCTCGGAGACCAGGGCGGTGCGGGCGACGAGAGGCATGGTCACCTCTTCGCCCGAGCCGATGAGCTCGCGGGCGGCCGTCACGATCGCCGTGCGGGTGCGCTGCTTCTGGTTCGTGCGACCGGTGCCGGGCTGCGCCGCCATTGCGAAACCTCCTCATGTAAGTAGACCAACACGTTAGCACCTGACTCTCTTTATGAGAGTTCACTTGCATGAAGAGGAGAAGTCCGCCTAACCTCGTGAGAGTCAGCTCTCACGACGGAGGCAGTGGTGGTAGACGTATCCCTGATCGGTCCGGACGGCGGCGAGACGATCCAGCTGGGTCCCACGCGGATGCGCATCCTCGAGGACGGCAGCACCACCGGGCGCCGCCTCGGCATCGGAGAGATCACCCTGGCCCCCCACACCCAGGGCCCGCCGCAGCACCGTCATGCCCAGCACGACGAGGGCTTCTACGTCGTCTCCGGCACCGTCCACTTCACCATCGGGGACATCACGCACGTGGCCCCGGCCGGCACGCTCGCGATGGTCCCGCCCGGCGCGCCGCACACCTTCGCCAACCACGGTGACACCCCGGCCGTCATCCTCAACACGTTCACACCGGATCTGTACGTGCAGTACTTCCGTGACCTGCGGGACATGATCGCCGCCGGTCAGGACCTGACCCCGGAGGCGACTGTCGCGGTGATGGGCCGTTACGCCACCGTTCCCGCGACCGACTTCGCCTGACGGCACCGCCACCGGCACCGGTTCGACCGACCGCCCCTTCCCCCGACGTGGCCCGCGGCCACCTCCCGCTCGAGGAGCAGCGAATGACCAGCCGTACCCACACCCTCACGCTCGACCGGGGCACGTTCGACGTCACCGTCGACCTTCACGGCGAGCAGGGGCATCCCTTCCTGCTCCTGCACGGAGGTGGCGGCCCACGGACCGTCACCCCGTTCGCCGGTCTCCTCGCCGAACAGCGGCCGGCCCGCGTGTTCGCCCCGGTCCATCCCGGCTTCGACGGCACCGCCCGCCCCGACTGGCTGACCGACGTCAGCCTCCTGGCCCAGGCCTACGCCCGGCTGCTCCAGACACTCGGCCTACGGGACGTCACGGTCGTCGGCAACTCCATCGGAGGCTGGATCGCCGCCGAACTGGCGGCCTTGGGCAGCGACCGGATCAGCGGTGTCGTCCTGGTCAACGCGGTCGGGATTCAGGTCCCCGGTCATCCGATCGCCGACACCCTCTCGCTGACGCCCGTCGAGTTGTCCCGTCTCTCCTTCCACGACCCTTCGAAGTTCCGCTTCGATCCGAGCACACTCACCGATGAGCAACGTGCGCTCACGGCCGCCAACCGGTCGGCCCTGCAGGTCTATTCGGGACCGCACGCCATGGCCGACCCCACCCTGACCGGACGCCTGGCCAAGATCGCCCACCCGACCCTCGTCGCCTGGGGCGCGAGCGACCGGGTCGTCGACGCCGACTACGGACGGGCGTACGCCCAGGCGATACCGGGCGCGGAGTTCCGCCTGCTGGACGGCACCGGCCACATGCCCCAGACGGAGACGCCCGAGCAACTCCTCCCCGTGATATGGGACTTCGCCGATGGTCACGCCGTCGATCAGTCGCGAAACTGACGATCCCCCTCACCGGGGGCAGCCCTCTCAGGACCGCCCGTCTCGTTTGGAGGAGACCATGTCCACCTCCACCGCATGCCTGCCGATTCGGCATCGAGCCACCGGGCCATCGAGAACTTGGTCGCACGGTACGCCGAGCCGGCGGACGACGGTGACTTCGCGGGACTCGGCATCCTGCTCGCCGAAGCCACCTTCACAGGCAGTGGCGAGCCGGTGAGCGGGCGCGCCGCGATCGAGAAGATGTTCCAGGACACTCTGATCGTCCACGCCGACGGCACACCGCGAACCCAGCATGGTCGTCACCAATGTCGCCGTCGAGGTGGACGAACAGGCGGGCACGGCGGTCGCGCGTTCGTACGTCACCGTGTTGCAGGCGCTGCCCGGCCTGCCGCTGCAACCCTTCGCCGCCGGTCGGTACCACGACCGATTCGAGCGCCGTGCCGGGCAGTGGTGCTTCGTCGAGCGACGGGTCCGCATCAACCTGGTCGGCGATGTGAGTCGCCGTCTGCGCCAGGCTGACGCACGGCGGTGGTCCCCGGGTGGTCGCCGCACGCTTCTCGCCCCGGTCGGCTTCGGCACCGTCAGCGCGTACGCAGGTTGCCGCTGTACACATCCGTGCGGTTCCGCGGAGCCCCGGAGTCGGTCTGCGCCAGCGCGGCCCGTACCCCGTCGCCGGCGGCGGCCAGCCCCTGGTAGTCGCCGAGGAACAGGCCCCCGGCGTCGGGCGCCTGCAGCCAGTCGAAGATCCGGGAGACACGGCGCTCGGAGCGGAGGCCAGGCCGCGGGTATCGACGGGCGCCTCGTGGTCTACGGCGGCGCCTTGCACGCCTTCCACCACCCGCCGGTCGACCAGACGGTGCTGCCGGGAGTCGGCCACCACCCACGGCACGCGCAACGAGCCTGGCACGACGTCCTCGACCTGCTCGCCGAGCGCCTCCCGGTGACGAGTGATCTGGCCGGCCACCACCACTGTCCAGCTGGCCGGCGACCGGATCTTCCGTCCCGGCTTCACCGCCGGCGTAGGGTCGCGCGCATGTGGGAGGGATTGGACGCGGTCGACTGGGCGGCTCTGGAACACAACTACGGATCCGCCGAGGACGTGCCTGCCTTGTTGCGTCGGTGCGCCGGGCCGGCCCAGGGGGACGCCGACCACGCGGCTTTCGAGCTCCTCAATCACCTGTTCCATCAAGGCGGCTGGATCTGTTCGGCGGCCCCGGCCGCGCTTCCCTTTCTGGTACGACTGGCTGCAAGCCCGGACGTCCTGCTCTCGTGTCGTCGCCTGATGCTCGAAACGGTGGCGAGGCTGGCCGCCGAGGCCGGGCAGGTCGCCGAGAGGTTTCTGCACCCCGGCTGGCGGTCGGCGTGGGAGCAGGTTCTGCCGGACGTGCTCGACCTGCTCACCGATCCTGCCCCGCAGATCCGGCGGGACGCAGCCCACGTGATCGGTGTCTGCGAGAGCCCCGGTGAACGCGTACTGCCGGCACTTGTGCGGTGCCGGCTGGCGGAGACGGACCCGGTGACCTGTCTCGACCTGGTCCTCGCGCTCGGTCAGGCGGCCCGACGCGAGCCCGTCGGCCCCCAGGCCGTCGAGGTGCTGAGGCTGCTGCGCGGACACCTTGACGCACCGCAGAAGCAGATCCGCCTGGCCGCAGCGCACGCGCTCACCCCGGCCGACCCGAACCTTCCCGTACGACGGATCGACCTGCTGCTGGAAGCAGTCCGTGACCCGAGCGTCGAGTTGTGGCGCCACACCAGCGCTGTCGAAACCGGCGTCGAGGGCGTTCACCACTGGACTGCGGCGCTGTTCGACGGGCCGTCCACTGCCTTCGCCGTCGGTCTTCTGCAGGACCATCCCGACGTCGACCAGCGCATCGGCGCACTGGCCCAGGCAGGCGGGCTGCTGGGGCAATGGCGCTCGGCGAGCGCTGCGCTGCTTCCCGCTCTTTGCGCACGGTTGGACGATCCCGCTCCCGAGGTCCGATTCCGAGCGGCCGAGCTACTGGCCTGCCTCGGTCCGGCCGCTGCAGCCCATGCCGACGAGGCTGCCGCCCTGCTCGGCGACACCGTCTCCCGTGAGACCCGGCAAGGGGAGACGGTCGCAGAGGCCGCGCTGTGGGCGCTGGCCCGGATGAACGATCCACGCTGCATACCGGGCCTGATCGAGGTGGTGGCCGGCACGCGGCCGGGCTTCGCTTCGGCTTCCGTCAACTATCCGGCGACCGCTGGCCGGCACTACGACGCTCTCCCGGGGCTCGACGAGGTCCTGGGCCATTTGCTCGACCATGCTGAGCCGCTCGTGCCCGTCATCGGTGCACAGCTCGAAGCCACGACGGACGATCAAGTACTCGTCCGGCTCTGCCGGGTACTCGCCGACTGGGGCCCGGTCGCCGAGCCGGCGGTTCCGCAACTGCTCGGCCTCATGGAGGACGACCGGACCTGGGCCGCGGCAGCACGGGCGCTGGCAAGCATCGGCGTGGCGGCGAACCGGGCGCGAGATCTGCTGCAGGCCCGATGGAGCACCGGCGGAGCGCAGGCGGCTCTGGCGGCCTGGGCCTACTGGAAAGTCGGCGGCGAGCCCGGACCAGCCCTGGAAGCATTCGGGGAAGTCGCCACCGGGGCGAGAGTTCCGCGACCCGTCCTGCGCAAACTCGCCGACCTCGGCCCGCACGCTGCCCGCTACGAGAAGCAACTACGGACGCTGACCACCGACAAAGACCCCTGGACCCGTGTCGAAGCGGCGCATGCCCTCTGGGCTGCAACGGGCGACACCGGGACCACCGTCCCGGTCATGACCGCTGTCCTGCAGGGCTTGGCCGAGGGCGCCTACCTTCCGGTCATGCTCCCCGCCGTGCGCTATCTGGCCCGGACCGGCCATGCCGGGCATCGCGCTGTGCCGCCCCTGCTCAACGTGCTGTCTCGTGATCAGCGGCTCCGTAGCAGCGGCGGCTGGCGGGGTTTTGTCCAGGACGAGTCCATCCGCACCGCCATTGCCGGACTGGTCGGCGCATCGGGATGATCCGCACCCAGCAGCCGCACTCAGTCAGTCCCGCACCCCTTGCCCGTGTCGACGCCGGAGGACGCCCCTTTGCTGCGAGAAGCCGTGGGCCCTCTGCCGTCAGCCCGCGCTCCTCCATGCATCCGGGTGGGGCGTGAGCACCGCGGAGACGACCGTGCCGGACGAGGCCGCGACATCAGCCGTGAACCGCAGGCGTCCGAGGCCCAGTTGCCGCAGCGCCGGACCGTGGTCGACGGCGACGACGAGGGAGACCGCGAGCAGCAGCAGTCGCCACAGCGACATCACCGGGCGGCGCGTCGCGCGGGGCAGCTCCGCCAGGGAGGCGTGCAGCCGCTCGCAGTGGAACGGGACGTGGCGCTGTTCGTCGGCGAGGATCCGACCCGCCACATCCGAAGTGAGCAAGTCGTCGGTGCCGTCGCGCAGGGCCCGGTAATAACGCAGTGCCACCACTTCCGCGATCATCAGCACCAGCAGCTCCATGCGCAGGCCCATCAGACGCCGTAGCCGAACAAAGACCGTGTCGCTCCAGTGGCCGGTCAGCGTCGGTAGGCCACCCGCAGCCAGCAACTGTGCGAGGAGCCGGGCGTGGTTCTGCTCCTCGGCGACGAAAAGTCGGACCGCCCGCGCGTAGTCGCCGTCACCGGCCTCGTCCGCCTTGCCGACGAGGTTGGCTCCGTCACCGTCCTCACCGACCTGGAACCGCTGAACGCTGGTCCACACCGCCGGGTGCAGCGTCGCGCCCTGCCCCCAGTCCGGGTCACCCTGGGCGTGCCTGCGCTCGCGCTCGTCCTCGAACCGCCTTGTCCACTTGGCGAAGCCGCCCGTATGCACCCGGTCTCCCCTCTCCGGGGCACAGCCGCAGTGCCCCGGAGAGGGATGACGCCGGCGGCTGCCGAACCGTTCCACAGCTGTCCGAGGCCGCAGACGTCGCCCGCGCGCGGGTCGAGGCTCTCGAGCGAGCGTCACCTACCTGCGACGCCGCATGTACCAGCCCGCGACCAGCACGATGAGGATGGCCACCACGAAGGCCCACACCGTGATTGCGCCGTGGTCGGTGTTGTAGGCCACTTGAGCGAACATGGTCGTACCGGTACCCGGAGCCGGTGACCGCAGCCGGCGTGGAGGCCCCGGCGGCTTTCGGATCAGCTCGGGGTGATCACCAGGAGGCGAGTGGAGCCGTCGGGCGTGGCCGTGAGACGTACCTGGCCACCGGGGCACGAGTCGCTGTTCGTCCCCGCCGGCCGGGCCCAGTCGGTCCAGCTGCCGTCGGCATGGCGCAGACTGTGCCAGACCTTGCCGTCGGAGCCGACGGCGGACCGGCCGCCATGAGCGCCCCGAGCCTCAATACGTCCCGGCGCCGGTGTCCGGACGCGGAGCACTCGTGGCCGGCGCTGCTGTCCGTGCACTCGGCATGAGTGCCGTGGTTACCGCACACAGCGACATTCCCTCCCGCTCCTGTAGTGCTCATGTCACGCATCGTTCGAACGAACAGTAGGGGGAGGTGGGTGAACGCGGAATCCTTCGGCGGCTGCCGCGAGGTGTCCGTGGGGTGGTCGTTCGGAGGCTGCCATGCCGAGAAGGGGACAGTCGTTGCCACGCCCGGCGCGTGCACGCGGCGCGCGGCACGCTCCGACTTCCAGCCATTCTGGGGTGCGCGGCAACCTCTCCGACCTGGGCTTTCGCCTGGCCGGGACTAGACAGTTTCACAGGCGTGCACAGTGAATGAGCACTTTCTTGGGCGGTGCGCCGTCCTTGACCTGCACACATGACGTTCACAACACGTGCACAGGTGGACCTCGTCCAAATCCCCTTCCCTCAACTGGTGTTGCACCGTTGCTCAGGCGAAGCTGCTTCTGGCCCACAAGGCCCCCGACCCTCAAGAAGGAGATCCCATGCGCATGAACCTGCGCTTCGCCGGTGCCACCGCAGCAGCCGTCGGCCTGATCGGCGCGACACTCGCCGCGGTCGCGGGTACGGCCACCGCGGCGCCAGCCGGCCTCTACGCGCCCTCGGCCCTGGTCCTCACCGTGTCCTACCCGGGAGGAACGACCGACACCGCAGCTCGCGCCGTCACGCTGAACTGCGCGCCCGGTGCCACCGGCACCCATCCCGACCCCGCGGGGGCCTGTGCGGAGCTGCGCGCCGCCAACGGCCGCCTCGACTCCCTGTTGGTCACGGACCCGGGCCAGGCGTGTACGCGGATCTGGTCCCCCGTCACCGTCACGGTCGACGGTGTCTGGCAGGGGACGCGCACCTCCTGGAAACACACCTTCGCGAACGCCTGCGAAATGAACGACACCGTCGGGCAGAGCCGCCTCCTCAGCTTCTGACGGCTACGGCCCATGCCGGAGGTCGCACACCTCGAGAGCGATGAACACGTGCTCGACTCTCGGGACCGTCGACAGGTGATGCGCCCGCGTGGGCAGGGGTGGCAGGAACGGCAGGCCGCGGGGCCGTCGCCGTACGCCGCGTCGGCGCGGCGATGCGGCACGCTCCGCACCACCGCCCTGCCTCTGCCCGTGGGCTGACTCCCGACTGGGCGACAGACGCGCTTCCCGACAGGGAAGGGTTCACAGATGCACGCCGTACTGCACGCACTGTCGATCACCGGGTCGATGACCTGGGAGATCACCTGGGCCCTGATTCTCGGCTTCGTCCTTTCCGCCGTCGTCCAGGCCGTCGTCCGCAAGTCCACGGTCGTCTCCCTGCTCGGCGACGACCGTCCCCGCACGCTCGCCGCCTCCGCCGGCCTGGGAGTGGCGTCCTCTTCCTGCTCCTACGCCGCGGTGGCGCTGGCCCGCTCCTTGTTCCGCAAGGGCGCCAACTTCACCGCCGCGATGGCCTTCGAGATCGCTTCCACGAACCTCGTCGTCGAACTGGGCATCATCCTCGCGCTGCTGATGGGCTGGCAGTTCACCGCCGCGGAATTCGTCGGCGGCCCTGTCATGATCGTCCTGCTGGCGGTCCTGTTCCGGCTGTTCCTGCGTGACAGGCTCCTGCGCCAGGCCCGTGAGCAGGCGGAACGCGGGCTTGCCGGGTCGATGGAGGGCCACGCCGGGATGGACATGTCCGTGCGGCGCGGAGGTTCCTTCGCCGCGCGCCTGTTCTCCCGCGAGGGGTTCACCGCCACCAGCCACGTGTTCGTCATGGAGTGGGCGGCGATCCTGCGTGACCTGGTGATCGGTCTCCTCGTCGCAGGTGCCATCGCCGCCTGGGTGCCGGACTCCTTCTGGCGCGCCTTCTTCTTCGAGGGCCACCCGCTCGCGGCCAAGCTGTGGGGACCCCTGATCGGTCCGTTGGTGGCCATCGCCTCGTTCGTGTGTTCCATCGGCAACGTGCCGCTGGCGGTGGTGTTGTGGAAGGGAGGGATCAGTTTCGGCGGCGTGGTGGCGTTCATCTTCGCCGACCTGCTGATCCTGCCGATCCTGAACATCTACCGTAAGTACTACGGCGCGAGGATGGCCGCCTTCCTCCTCGGCACGTTCTACGTGGCGATGGTTCTCGCGGGATACATCGTGGAGTTCGTCTTCGGCGGCCTCGGCCTGGTCCCCGACCGGCAACACGCGACGATCCCCATGGAGGGGGTCTCCTGGAACTACACCACCTGGCTGAACATCGTCTTCCTCGTCCTCGCCGCCGTCCTCCTCGTGCGTTTCTCACGGACCGGCGGCCCGTCCATGCTCCGCATGATGGGCGGCGCCCCGGAGACCGGCCACGAACACGCCGACCCGATGCAGCACGGGCGTCACCCGGGAGACACCCCGGGCGGGCACCACTGAGCGCTGTCCTCCACCCGGCACCGCGGACGCCTTCCGTGCCTGCGCCCAGGGCTGGCCGCCGGCCGTAGGTCCTGGACAGCTCGGTCAGCTCGGACAGCGCAGTTCATCGCCGCAGCCCGGCCGCCCCGGACAGGCAGCGGGGTCCTCCCGGCGGACGAGGGCGACCTGCCCGCTACCCCTGTGCCACGCCGTACGTGTCGGCCCAGGCACGTTTGAGGTCGGCTTCGTTCCAGTGGCCGAACGTGTAAGCGGGTGAGTCCACCGGCAGCGCCTGCTCCACTCGGATCAGCACCGCCTCGTGACAGGGATAGGCGGGACCGTGCGTGTCCAACACCCATTGGCGGGACCACGCGTAGACCGGGTCCCCCTCGCCGCGAAGGTCAGCGGTTCCTTTGAAACGGAAGCCGCGCCGCAGGAGAAAGTCGATCACGTTCACCTCGAGCCGGGGATCCCGCCTGAGGTTCGCGACCGTCGTGGGCGAGGCCATGTTCATGAACACCAGGTGGTCGTCGTCGTAGACACGTAGCGACCCCTTCGGGGACAGGTTCGGGGAGCCGTCCTCGCAGACGGTCGCCACGAACGCGAGTTTCGCGCTGTCGACGATCCTGCGCATGTCCTGGGTGATGATGCCCATCGTGTCCCTCGCCTGAGTGTGATCACACGTGCCGACGGCCGAGCTTCGGCGCCGCACCAGTGTCGGCGTGACACCCGTGGTGCGCATGGACGACGGGCGGCGGTGTCCGCCGAATGGCGCTCTGCCGGCACGAGCTCACTCGCGTGCCGCCACCTCAGGTGAGGAAGAACTTCTGTCCCGCTGTTTCGGCCGTATCGCGTGCGGGGCCGGCGTACGCGGGGCGCGCCGTGCCGTGGGAGAGCCCGGGTGCCGGGCCGGCGATCTCCAGGGTTCCGTTGGCCCGCCACCGGCCGAGCCAGCCGGAGCGCAGCAGCGGTGTGGTGTCCGGGGCCTGCGGATGGCGGCTCGGCGCGTGGATGCGGTCGAAGGCGAGCGCCGGTCCCGACGCGCACACTTCACCGATGCCGCCGACCGGCATCACACCGCCTTCGGGTGCCAGGATCTGCACGTGAACGTGGGGGAGTGAGTGGCCCACGGCCGCGTCGTCACCGTCCGGGCCGCTCTGCCGGGAGAACTCGTGCATCGTCCAGGGCAGACTCCCGCCCGCCGGGACGAACTGGGCCCACAGCCGCGTCTCGGGAAGCACCTCGAAGTGCCGTCGCACCAGGTCCGGCGGACAGGGACCGCCGATGAGCAGCACCGTGCGAAAGACGGCGGGCCTGGCGCTCGGGTTCGTGGTGGCGGAGGCAAGGACCCGGGCGTACTCCTCGGGGGAGAACACCCCGACCGCAGTGGTGCGTCTGCCCGCGCCTGCCGGCAACGCCTCCAGGTCCCCGGTGCGGGCGTGCAGCGTGCCTGCGCAGGCGAAGGCCCACCACATCGCCGACAGCGTGCGGATGCCCAGGGGGCGTTCGCTCACCACCGTGCCGTCGGTGACTCCGAGGCGGCTCGTCGTCGCCGAGAGCACGAGTTGCCATGCTCGGTGGTCCGTCAGATGGCCGCTGTCCAGGCCTCCGTCGTCCTCGTCGCCGACGAGCAGGTAGGCGCCCTCCGCGGCGGCGGAGCAGGGCAGCGCGGGGTCGGGGGGAAGTGTGTCGGCCAGGACCCAGGTGGCCGGGTCGTCCATGGCGAAGGTGAGGTCCCGGCGCTCCCAGGCCGTACGGGTGGACGCGCTGCACAGCGCGGTCCGCGCGCCGCTGACCGCCGAGATCCGTGCACGGCCGGCCCGGCCGGTCTCCGCGGGGACGGGGACGCAGACCCCGCCGGCCTTGAGCACCGCCAACTGGGCGACGAGGCCCTGCCGGTGGTCGTCGCAGTGGACGATCACCGGCTCGCCGAGCTGTACCCCGGAGTGCAGCAGGGCGCCGGCGAGCCTGGTCGCTCTCGACTCCGCCTCGCCGTAACTGAGCCGGCCCTGGGCGTCCCACACCGCGATCGCGGTCGGAACGCGGCGGGCCGTCCTGGTGAACAGCATGTCGAGGGTGCGCGGCGGCCCCGGCGGCGGACCGCCGCGCCCGCGGGCGGAGGGCGTCCGCCGCGCGATGGCGGCGGGCGGCGTGGGTGTGGCCGTCACCGTCGGCTCCCCTCACGAGGGCCTGGGCCACCGGAACCGTCGGGCACGAAGTGGCGGATGTTGGCCCGCAGGAAATCGCCGATGTCGCGGGAGGGCCTGCGCAGCAGGAGCGGGAGCGTGTCGGTGATCTGCTCCCACGCCCCGTCCCGCCAGGGCTCCGGCACACCTTCCTCCCCGCCGGGCGCCTCTGGGCACTCGACCTCGCGCCCGGTCAGGTCGGTCAGCAACCGCGCGATCTCCGGGTACGTCGGCGCGCTCGGCCCGCTCAGTACGTACTCGCGGCCTTCGTGACCGTCCTCGGTGAGCACCCGTACGACCGCCTCCGCCACGTCGGCCAGGTCGACCAGGCTGACCCGGTGCCCGCCCGACGGGTCGGGCAGCAGCCCTGACCGGCGCACCGACCCGGCATGCCGGTCGACCAGTTGCTGCATGGAGCGGTTGGGAAAGAGCACCGTGTGCGGCAGGTCGCGCCTGCGCAGGTACTGCTTGTTGATCCAGTCCCGCCGCGCGCCGGGGTCGGCGCTGTCCTCGCGGACCGCCGGGCCCCAGCAGGAGACCTTCACCAGCCGCGCGCCGATGTCGGCGGCCATGTCGACGGCGGCGTTCTGCGCCTGGACCTGGCCGGCGACAGGCCCCGGCAGCACCAGCACCACCCCGCAGCCCTCGGCCTCGCACCGCAGCGCCCCGGGATCCCTCAGGTCGCCGTGGACCGCGCGCACCCCGGGCGTAACCGGGGCGTCCGGCGCGGGCAGCAGTACCCGTACCTCCACGCCCCGGCCCACCAGTGCCGTCGTCACCCGATGGCCCAGCTCTTCGGCCATCCCCCCGATGATGAACACCGGCATGGCAGGTCAGTGCCGGTGGGCGTGGCTGTGCGGGTGGTGGCCGTGGTCCCCGTGGTTGGCCGGGAGCGTTCCTCCGTGGGCGTCCAGATGGCATGCGGGGCACAGCATCCGGCCGCGGTGGTCGTGGAGCGTCTCGACACTGGTCGGCTCGCCGCACTCCTCACAGGTGTCGACCGGGGCCAGCCGCTTGGGCTGCGGGGCTGCGCCCTCGACCTCGTCGACGGTGAGGATCTCCTCCTCGTCCACCTGAAGCAGCTGGACGGTTCGCTCCGCCTGCAGTTCGGCGAAGCGTGACTCGTCCTGGGGGCTCGCCGTGCCGTTCTCGATGCGGTCGGACAGCTCCCACAGCTCCTTGGTCCGGTAGACGATGCTGTCCGCCTTCGCGCGGATGCGCAGCCCCTTGCCGTTGCCGTGCTCCCAGAAGGTGAACACATTGCGCCCGTTGTCCTGGTGGAGGAGGTTGCGCTTGCCGTAGGTACAGCCCGTCAGCACCTGAAGGGCGTCGACGGCACAGGTGTCGATCTCGCTGACGACCACCAGGCCGTCCTGCGAGGTGTCGAGCCGGCTCAGGGCGGCTTCGGCGACGCGGACACCGAAGGCGGCGCCGGGGCATTCGTGGCGGTGGAAGGCGACGACGTCCTTGTACGCCTGGTCACGGTCCATGGGAACAGCGCTCCTAGGTGAGAGGCGGAGAGTAGTAGGTGAGGTGCCGTCAGTTCGGCCGGGGCACTATGCGGATGGGGGCCTCGTGTGCGTTGTCGCCCTCGAAGAAGGCACGCAGCCGTGGCCGGTGGAGGTCCACGGCGGAGAAGATGAAGGTCCACTGGCCGGATTCGGCGGCGAGGACGCGGTCCAGCTCGGTGCACGTGTCGCGCAGCGGGTCGTGTTCCCAGGGCACGCGGTGTGTGTGGTAGTTGCCGAAGACCACCCAGCCGGTGTCGTCGCAGGCGCGCTCGATCTCCATCAGCTCACGCGGGTCGGCGACCCAGCCGCGTTGCTTCATGGGCGTGAGAGAGGGGATCGCGAACTCGCCGACGACCTCGTCCATCATGTCGCGGGCCGCGTCGTCGTGGCGCAGGTTGACGATGAGCGGGAAGACGGCTCTGACCTCGATCGCGTCCCCGTTCGGCGAGCCGGCCAGCATGCCGAAGGCCTTGTGCTCGGGGGTCTCCCCGTCGAGGTAGTGGTCGGTGAACTTGCGCACCGCGTGAGCCACGACACTGGCGTACAGCGGACGGGGGAAGATGATCTCGGGGGCCTTCTCGAGGCCTGCCGGGGGCCTCATGCCTGCTCGGTGGCGGCGAGCCAGGCGCGGGCCCGGCTGACTGCGCGCTCGGTGAGCGCCTGCGACTGGCCCAGGTAGGCGGCCGGGTCGAAGATCTGGTCCAGTTCCTCCTCGCTCAGGGGGACGCCCCCGGCGCCGTCCTTGCGCACCATCGCGCGCAGCGAGTCGCCGCTCTGCCGCGCGGACTGGGCCAGTTCGTAGACGTACTCGTGGGCGCTCTGCTTGCCGAGGTGCCTGCCGATGGCCAGCATCAGCTTCTCGGTGGCGATCTGTTCGGCGACCTCGCGGGCATTGAGCTCCACCCGCTCGCGGCAGACGGTCAGGCCGTCCACGATGTGCTGCACGATCTCGCACGCCGACAGCGTGTAGTGGGAGACGTCGGGTACACAGGCCCACTCGATACGAAGGGCCCGCGAGTCGCGTTCGTGGTCGCCGGCCATGCAGGCCAGGGCGTTGGCCACCTGGGCGGCGGTGAGCCGGGCCATCACCACGGCCTGCTCGCACGCCTCGGGGTTGCGTTTGTGCGGCATGGTGCTGCTGCCGACCTGGCCGTGGCGCCAGCCGGTCTGCAGTTCCGCGAACTCCGGGCGGGACAGGGTGCGCACCTCGTCGCCGATGCGGCCCATGGTGCCCGCCACCATGGCGAGGCAGGAGACGTACTCCGCGACCCGGTCGCGGGAGGTGTGCCAGGCCACCGCGGGTGCGCTCAGGCCCAGCCGGGCGGCGAAGGCGTCCAGCAGCGGCAGTGCCTTGTCCCCGAAGCCCGCCATCGTGCCGACGCCGCCGAAGAGCTGGGCCGCCAGCACCCTCGGCCGCATCGCGGCGATGCGTTCCAGGTGGCGCTGGAGTTCGTCGATCCAGCTGCCGATCTTCACACCCAGGCCCATCGGCAGGGCGGGCTGGGCGTGCGTGCGGCCGAGCGCCACGGTGGCCGCGTGTTCCTCCGCGAGCTGGGCCAGTCGTGTGAGCACCGTGCGCAGCAACCGCTCGGCCTCGTCCAGCACGTCGCGCATCTCCAGGCACTGCGCGGTGTCCTGGATGTCCTGGGTGGTCGCACCGTAGTGCACGAACTCGCCCGCGCCACCGGCGCAGGCGGCCTGGAACACCCGGAGGAAGCCGACCAGGGAGTGGCTGGTGCGGCGGATCTCGGCGCGTATCGCGTCCAGGTCGAGCCGCTCGATCCGGGCGGCCTCGGCGATCGCCTGCGCGGCGGAGGCGGGGATGATGCCGAGGTCGGCCTCGCTGAGGGCGAGGGCGGCCTCCACGTCGAGCCAGCGTTGGTAGCGACATCGGTCGCAGAAGATGCGGTGGCTGGCTTCGGTGCTGTACCGGTGGCCGTAGAAGGACGAGTCGCTGATGTGCGCGTGGGCGTGGTCGCACGCAGCGGCTGGTGGTGTCATCGGTTCCCCCTCTTGGTCCGGGCCTCGGTGATCGCGGCCATGCGCGTGCCGCGCGGCCGGGTGGTGGTGCCGTACGGGCTGGAGCCGTAGGGCCTCTCGCCCGGTGAGACGACGGCCGACCGCGCGATGGACTCGGCTATCTGGCGCGGCATCAGACCCTGGTCATGGGCCCCGACCAGGATGTCGTCGACCAGTTCGTGCAGCATGCCGGCGACGGTGTCCAGCACCTGCCTCGGCTCGGGCGTGAGCTGGGGGCCGAAGAGTGCCTCCATGGAGGCGGAACCGCCGATGCCGCCGATGAAGTCCGGCACCACGAGCACGCCTCGGTCCGCCAGCAGGCGTTCGGCGTTCGGACCGAGGCCGCAGTTGGCGCCCACCGCGACGACCGGGACCGGCAGCAGTGCCGCCTGCTCGGCGGTGAGCGCGTTGTCCGGGCCGGCCAGGATCAGCACGTCCGCCGGGAGGTCGAAGAGGGCTTCCGGCGGCAGGCGCAGTGCGTCGCCGAGCAGAGAGGGGATGGGGCGGCGCTGGTCCAGGCAGAGCATGTGCGCGATGTCGAGTCCGCGCGGGTCGACCACGCAGCCGAACTCGTCGGCGACCGCGGTGATGCGCACACCGCGTTCGAGCAGCGCCAGCGCCGCGGCGCGGCCGAGGTTGCCGAAGCCCTGCAGGGCGCAGCTGAGCCGGTCCGGCCGGTAGCCGGCGTGGGCGGCGGCGGCCAGTGCGGCGTGGCCGAGGGCGTGACCTGCACGGCGCCGGCCCACGGTGAGCCTGCCGACCGGGGCGTCGAGCAGTGCCATCCGGGCGCGGAACTCGTGCTCGCTCAAGTGCTGTGCGACGCGCACGGCGTACTTCACCGAGCCGATGCCGAGCTCGGCGGCCATCGCATCGAGCTCTTCGAACCGGGTGTTCATGTCGGCACCCATGCTGAAGCGCGTGCGCAGTTCCTGCCGCAGGAAGTCGAGGAACCGGCGCAATACGGCCGCCCGTCGAGGCCCGCGGGGATCGTAGGCGATACCGCATTTGGCGCCGTCGACGTTGAGGCCCAGGACCCGCTGCTTGAGTGTCATCCGGGCGGAGAGAGTGCGTAGCGTGTCGGCGGTCAAATCGGCTTTCATACGGCAGCCGCCGGCCGCTAATCGGCAGTCGGTGCCGTCGTACACGAGAAAACCGGGACAGCCTTCGACCGGGTCACGGTATTCGATGATGCGGACCATTGCGCCCCCGTGGCGATGAGTGGGCGGGAGGTGCCTGTTGGTTCCGAAATCGCCTTTACTCAGTAAGGCTGATCATCAGTCTTACTGAGGCAGGCTGAGCATGCCCGACCCGTCAGTCCGGCGTCAAGTGTTTCGAACAATTACGCGCCCGCGCGTGGGGCGCGCGTAACCCGGAGGAAGCGCCAGTGACGTGCACCGGTGAGAGGATTCGCGGCTTCCGGTTATTCGGCGTCACGGCGCCCGTCGGAATGTCGGCCTCGCATTGACAGGTACTTAGATCATCACCCATCCTGACGATTACTGGCGATTGCCAATGATGTGCAACACCGCCCGGTGGCACCTCTCCCGCCGACACTTCAGGAGCGGCCCATGACCACCCCGACGAGCAAGGTTTCCAAACTCACCCGACTGCGCAACTCCTTCGAACGTGAGGAGGTGGTCAGGCTGGCCGGCCTGATGGGCGTGGTGCTCGCTCTCCACGTGGTCGGATTCGGCCTGTTCATCCACTACAACAGCATCCCGAAGTACCACTCCATCGCGGACTCGCACGGCACCCTCCTGTACGCGGGAGCGGCGAGCCTGGCCTACGTCTTCGGTCTGCGCCACGCCTTCGACGCGGACCACATCTCGGCGATCGACGACACCACGCGCCTGCTGTTGCAAAAGGGCCGCAAGCCGCTCGGCGTGGGACTGGCCTTCTCGCTCGGCCATTCCACGATCGTGCTCGGCCTCTCCGTCGGCATCGCCTTCGCGGCCAACGCCGCGACCCACTTCCAGGCGAGCTTCTCGCAGACCGGCGGCATCATCGGCTCCGTGGTCTCCGGATCCTTCCTCTACCTCATCGCCGCGTTCAACTTCGTCATCCTCGCGGGTATCTGGAAGGTCTGGCGCCAGGTCAAGGCAGGGCAGTACGAGGAGCAGCACCTGGAGGAGCTGCTCGCCTCGCGAGGATTCATGAACCGGATCTTCAAGGGCCGTTACAACCGGTTCATCAGCCACTCCTGGCAGATGTACCCCGTCGGAATCCTCTTCGGCCTCGGCTTCGACACCGCCACCGAGGTCGGCCTGCTGGGCATCTCCGCCTCGGCGGCCGCGGGTGCGGGCCAACAGGGCACCTCCTTGCCGCCGTTGGCCATCATCGCCCTGCCGCTCATCTTCGCGGCGGGCATGTCGCTGATGGACACGATCGACGGCGCTTTCATGGCCAAGGCCTACAGCTGGGCCTTCGGCAACCCCGTACGCAAGATCTACTACAACCTCAGCACGACCGGCCTGTCCATCTTCGTGGCCTTCGTCGTCGGCACCCTGGAACTCGTCGGGGTCATCACCTCCCAGTTGGGCGTGGACGGCCGGCAGCCATGGGCCACGATCGACTCCGTGGACCTCAACAAGATCGGGTACTTCATCGTCGGAATCTTCCTGGTCACCTGGCTCGGCAGCGTGCTCTGGTGGAAGGTGCGCCGCCTGGAGGAGCGCTACGCCTCCCAGGTTCCCCAGGCCGGCCGCGCGCCCGCCCTGTCGCCCCAGCGGCTGGCCGAGATCCGCACGGCGATCCGGCACGAGCTGTACCACCACCGGTCGCTGCAGGCGGACCGACGGTCCGCGGAGCGGCGGACCCCCGTCCACGAGCCCACCTGACGCGCCCCTGAAGCGGCGAGCCGTCGCCGGGCCCCGGACAGGGGCCGGCGACGGCTCGTCCGCCGCAGCCGTGCTTCAGGCGTCAGTGCGCGACGGTGTGGACGAAGACGGCGAACCCGGAGTCGGCATCCCGGCCGCGCCGCCAGTCGGACCAGCGGTCCACCTCCGTCAGTCCGGCCCGCGCGCAGTGGGCGGCGTATTGCCGGGCGGTGAGGTGGAGGTCGAGGCGGAACCCGGCGACCAGCAGGCCGCCCGGCCTCATGTGCCGCACCATACGGGCCACCACCTCGGGCTCCGTGCCGGGGGCGAGGTTGACCATGACGTTCCCGGCGAGCACCACCAGGTCGAAGCCGCCGGCCATCCCCAGGGCAGGCAGGTCCAGGGTGGCCAGATCGGCGGAGATCCACGGCAGTTGTGGTGCGGCGCGGACCGCCTCCGCGAGCATCGAGCGGTCGATGTCCACCCCGAGGGTGTGATAGCCGCGGCGGTGCAGTTCGATGGCGACGCGGCCGGTACCGCACCCGGCGTCGAGCACCCGCGAGCCCGGTCGCACCAGGTCGGCGCAGAACGCGGCCTCCCCGTGGACGTCCACACCGCGCTCGGCCATCGCCCGGAACTTCTCGGCGAAGTCCGCCCCCGTGCGCCCGCCGGTCCTGGCCAACCGCTGGTTGCGGTCCGCGAAGCCTGCGATCAGGGCCAGCACGATGGCCACGTTGCCGACGATGAAGACGAAGGTCCCGGCCC
>NZ_JBIUBE010000022.1:24882-100753 GCF_044593395.1 Streptomyces sp. NPDC052301
GTTATCTACGCGGCTACGCCCCCCCCGGGGCGCCCCCGCCCCCGCCCCCCCCCCGGGCCGCCCCCCCCCGGCGGGGTCGTGCCCACGGGGTCGTGCGGTTCGCCCTCGACGCGGTCAGCGGGCACTGCGGCCGGCCGGGCCGATGCCCCGCAGGAACACGAGCTTGCCGCCCATCCGGCCGGTCGCCAGCAGACCCACCGCCACCAGCACCGTCAGCACGAACACCGGCACCGGCGTGTGCGTGGTGCTGGACGAGGCGCCCTGCCTGACGACGGTGTCGGCGACGGAGAGCACCCACACCACGAAGCCGCCGAGCGCGTGCTTGTTCACCGCCGCGCGGTCCTCGCTGCCCGCGGCCGTCCGCTGCTTGCGGTCCGCGAAGCCTGCGATCAGGGCCAGCACGATGGCCACGTTGCCGACGATGAAGACGAAGGTCCCGGCCCGGAACAGGTCGTGGCTCGTGGACGCGGCGAACGCGTGCGAGACCGAGGCGAGGTCCAGCACCGCACCGGTCAGGTACGTGCCGAAGGTGAGGTGCGCGACGGGTGGGTGCACCGGGCTGCCGGTGCCCGGCGCGGCGCTCGCGCCGGCACGGGCGGCGGAGCCTTCGGATCGTCTCGTGTCACTCATGCTCATGTCCTTCCGGGATCAGGGAGGAAAAGCAGGACTAGCGGGTGGGGATGACGCCTCCGTCGACGCGGAGCACCTGTCCGGTGATGTGCCGGGCGGCGGACGAGGCCAGGAAGCGGACGGTCTCGGCCACGTCCTCGGGGCGTCCGGCCCGGCCGACCATCGTCTCCGCGACCCGCTCGGCGTGGAACTCGCCGGAGCGGCGGTCACGGAAGAACTCGGTGGCGTCGATGTAGCCGGGCGCCACGACGTTCGCGGTCACCTGACGGCCGCCCAACTGCCGGGCGACAAAGATGTTCCAGGTGTTCATGGCGGCCTTGGCCGCCCCGTACGAGCCCGCTCCCCGGTCCGCGGCGAACGAGCTGATGTTCACCACCGCCCCGCCGGACACGAGCAGCTTGTCCAAGGCGGCGGTGGTCAGCACCGCACCCAGCAGGTTCGCATCCATGTTGGCCCGCCAGCGCTCCGCAACCGCCCGCAGGTCGCCGGGAGGCGCGGCGTCGAAGTCACGGTTGCCGCCCGCGTTGTTGACCAGCACGTGCACGACGTCCGGCAGCTTGTCACGCAGCGCTTCCACCTGTTCGGGATCGGTGTGATCGCAGGCGTGGGCGCTCACCGCCCCGCCGAGCTCCTGTGCCGCCCGGCGCAGCACCTCCTCCCGCCGGCCCGTGATGACGACGTTGTCGCCGTCGGCCAGGAACGCCTGCGCCACCGCCTTGCCGATACCGGTACCGCCACCGGTCACCACCACTGTCCGAGCCATCTGCAAGCCCCTTCGCTAGTTGCCTTCGTTGCGGCCGGCCGGGAGCGGTGAGTCCGCCTTCCCGGACGCCGCGCGCTGCCGTGCGAGAGCTGTGGAGAACCGCGCCCGTGCCACGGGCCCGACGATCGCCACCGGCGCGGTGACGAGGGCCGCGACGGTGAAAAGCAGCCCGAAGTGCGTCTTGTTGGCGAGCCCGCTGACCAGGTAGGTGCTCACCGCGGCCCCGGTGAAGACCGCGCACGCCACCAGCGAGGTGGCCACCCCGCGGTCCTCCGGCTCGGCCACCTCCGTCGCCCACGTCTGCACGATGGACTGGGCCAGCGCGAACGCGAGTCCCGCGCCCACACTGCCCACCAGCACCCCGGCCATCGAGCGGCTGAGGGCACACGCCACGTAGCCCAGGAACAGCACCGCACCGCCGGTCCCGAAGAGTGCCGCCGCCGAGACGCGCCGCCCCGCCATCCGCACCGCCACTCCGCCGACGACCGCGGCCAGACCGTAGGAACCGGTGACCAGGCCGGCGAGGAGGACACTCTTGCCACCGCTCTGCAGGGCGGCGTTGAAGAAGTTGAAGAACCCCAGCATGGCCGCGCCCTCGACGAGGGCGAAGACCACCAGGAAACGGAACCATCCGATGGCGAAGACCCGGCGGATCCGCCCGGCCACACTCGTCGCCCCGACCGCAGGGACGGACGCCTCCGGCAACCACCCGGTCACCACGGCCAGCACGGGTGCGGCCACCGCGACCAGCAGGATCGCCCCGCGCCAGCTCCACAGATGGGTCACCACACCCGCCACCACGGTGGCCCCCGCGGTTCCCACGGCACCGGCCGCGAGCACCGTCGCCACCGTCCGTTGCCGCTGCGCGAACGGAACCCGGTCACCCACGTACGCCACGGCCACCGGCAGCAGCGCGGCGGCGGACGCCCCGGCCAGCGCCCGGCCGAGAATCAGCACCCACAGACTCGGGGCGAGTCCGGAGACCAGGTCGGCGACACACATCCCGAGCAGCGCGCCCTGCATCACCCGCACCCGGCCGACGGTGTCCGAGATCAGCCCGTGCACCGGCTGCATCACACCGAACAGCAGCAGATACGCCGTCAGGGCCGCGGTCACCGAGCCCACGCTCACATGCAGGCCCTTGGCGGCCGGCAGCAGCAGCGGGGTGATGACGATCCGGTCGAAGTTGCCCAGGAACGAACCCACGTACAGCACGTTCAGGCTCTTCGACGCCCGCGCTCGCCGTAAGGTGTCCGGTCGCTGATTCATCGTGCTCCTCACTCAGGCCGGAAGCGAATCCGGCGGCGGAATGCTGGTCGGCCGCCCGATGCCGTACCCGCGTGCCTCCATCAGGTCGTGGCTGAGATATCCGTCGTGCGGACTGACCGCTCCCGCCGCGTACGTGGGGAGGTGACCGAAGAGGACCTTGCGGATCGTGCGCTCGCGCAAGGCCTCCCGCACCAGATCGGGGTCGTCGCCGAGGACGGTCAGCGCGAGCGTGTCGCGCAGCGGGGCGAACCCCTGCGACCGCTGCCACGGCACGATCCACACGCACGGGAAGGAGAGCTCGATCCGTGCCCCCGGATGGTCCGTCCGGTCGCAGAGCAGGACCGCGGGCCGCAACGCACCCGAACCGTCCCCCAGATCGGCCACGGGCCCGTCCGCATAGAGTCCGGCGGCCACGTCCACCGCGCCCTGGAGGCGGCCCGCCAACTGCTCGCGCAGCGCGAGGGCTTCCTTGATCGGCAGCACCGGCAGCCGGGCCTCGGGCGACTGGGGCGGGGCGGCGGCGAGCCGGGCCAGGCGCGCGGCCACGGCTTCGGCCAGCGCCCGCGGGTCCGCATCGGTGAACACGGCGGTCGCGTTGGTGCACCGCATGCCGCCGTCGTATCCGACCGAGTCGCAGATGACGTCGACCACCTCGTCGGTGATCGCCCCGCTGTGCAGCAGTTTCGACCGGCCGGGGCCGCGCAGGATCACCCGGCGGTCCGCGCCGTAGCGCTCGGCCGCCGCGTCGCCGCCGAAGACCAGGCTCAGGTCGGCCGCCTCCACCAGCGCGTCACCGGTCGAGTGACTGCCGGGCAGCAGGGAGAGATAGTGCCCGGGGACACCGGCTTCCAGCAGGGCGGCGATCATCCGCGCCGGGGTGAAGGGATCACGCGCCCCGGGCCGCACCACGAGCCGGTAACCGCACGCGAGCGCGGTCAGCCACTGGGTGTGCGTGCCGGGGTTGTTGCTCGGTGCGACCACCGCCAGCACATCACCGCGTCGCGTCCACACCGCCGAGATGTCGCCGGGGACGATCTCGCCGCTGACCCCCGCAGGGCGCTCGGCGGCCACCCGGGCACCGACGTTCGCGAAGGTCTGCGCCATGTCCTCGAGCGAGTGGCGCGCCACGACGACGGGCACACCGGCGGCTCGCGCCTGCAGAGCGCAGTACATGTCAGGGGTGAGCCCGGCGAGCGTGGCCGTGGCGAACAACTCGCCCGCGCGCCGCAGTAACGACGCATCGGGCGCGCCGTCCGCGGCGTCGCCCGCACTGTACCGGCGTACGTCCGCGACGGTGAGGCGGGCCAGCAGCGGGGGTGCCTGGTGGACCACGGCGAGCGGAGTCCCGTCCACCCCGCACAGCTGTGACCGTTCGGCGGACGCGGCCGCCCTGCCCGCCCGGACCAGGGGAATCTCGTGAAGGGGTGCGGGTGCCACCATCAGTACACACCCTCGATGATCTTCGTGTCCGCCGGCTCGTACGGACGGACGTCCGACAGTTCGATCCCCGCGAAGCCCCCGGCCGATCGCCGCCGGACGGCCAGGTCCCGCTCCAGGGTCGGCGGAGTGAAGTAGTCACGGGTCAGTACCGTGATCACCACGCGCCCCTCCTCGTCCTCCTCGACCGCCCGCTCCGGCTGCGCCGGGTCGACCAACTCCACGACGGTGTACGGGTAGTACGGACGGAAGGTGCAGGCCGCGGCGTCAGCATCGAGGCGGGTGCGCTGCGGGGCGACCCCCATCATGGTGTTGCCGTACGCGCCGGCGAGCGTGGCCTCGGGGAAGACCTCGTCCTCGAGCAGGTGCAGTGTCTCGGCGTCGATGCTCGTCCCGCCCCACACGATGCCGCGGACCTTCTCACGCATGAGCGTGTAGACGTCCTCGCGGGCGGCGATGTGCTCGAGGATGCGCGGGGTGCTGGAGACGGCCCGGATGTCCTGGCTGCTCAGCACGTCCTTGACCTGGTCGAGGACGTGGTCGATGTAGCGGCGGAACTCCGGCTGCCGCCCCTCGGCGACGCAGCGGCGGACCCACCTCGGGTCGAGGTCGACGAAATGGTTGAGGAACCCGCGCAGTTCGGCCAGCACGCTGATGTTCCTAGCCATGATGTGCGGCCCCGTCGGCCCGATGTGCAGCCACCCGCCCGCTCCGGAGGGAAACCCCTGCTCGTCGAGCATGTGGCTCTGCCACGTCACGTTGCGGCTGCGCGAGGTCGCGTCGACGATTCTCTTGGGCGCACCCGTCGCACCGCCCGACTCGTAGACACCGAACCGCTTGCCCCGGCCGAGGCAGCCGCGCGGCACCAGCGAACTCGCCGGAATCCGGCTCCAGTCCACCGCCACGTCGGCGAACAGGCCGAGATCGGCGACGGTCTTGACGTCGGTGAGCGGGTCGAAGCCGAAGGACGTCGCGCGGTCGACCCAGTACGGGCTTCCGGTCAGGGGGGAGAAGTGCCACTCCATGGTGGCCCGAACGAGGTCGTCGATGTCGGGGGAGGAGTCGATGGGCGGCTCGAACACAGAACTGAAGTCGTCGGCCATCTCGGATCGGTCCTGTCTCTCGGCACGCTTCCGTGCTCTGCGGGGCTAGCGCAAGGGACCATCAGTCGGGATACTGATTGTCAGCTGAACTGACGAGTCGGAGTATGTAGCATCATAAAGACGAACGTCAAGGCCGGACAGGAGTAACCAGATGGCGACCTACAGTGACGAAACCCTCGTCCGTCCGACCGACGGGGATGCCGCGTTCCTCGTCACGCTGCCGGACTCGGTGAAGGCCTCCTATCCGTTTCTGCTCCGGAAGGCCTCGCAGCGCATCACCGAGCTGGCGCACGAGGCGCTGGGCCCCTTCAAGCTGACGTTGCGTCACTTCGGCGTGTTGAATCTGGTCGACCTCGAAGAGGGTCAGAGTCAGCGCGTCATCGGCACGAAGCTGGGGATCGACCGCACCACGATCGTGACGCTCACCGACGACCTGGAGAAGGCCGGCCTGCTCGAACGCCGCCGCGGCCAGGACCGCCGCACCTACGCCCTGTACCTCACTGAACTGGGCACCGCCCAACTGCGCCAGCTCCGAAGGCTGATCGGGCTGGTGCAGGAGGAATTCCTGGAGCCCCTCGCCGAGGACGAACGCGAAACGCTGCGCTCACTGCTGCTGCGCCTGCTCTGACCGCTCGCTCCGTGCCGCGCCCGTGTGTCCACGATCCGTAACTTTCTGATGCGCTGGACCGGAACCGGGTGGGGGCCGGAGTCAGGTCGAGTTGGCCTTCCTTGTCCTCACGGAAGTCGTTGATCGTGCGACTGTCGGTTGATCTGCTCGTTCCGTGCTGTCGTTCGTGCTGCCCACCGGGATCGCGGTGGGAGTCGCCTCGTGCCCCGGTCGTGCTTCGCGATCTGCTTCGAACCGTTCCGGGGCGTTCGGGTGTACCAGTGCGGGAGTTTGGTCCAGACCATGTTCATTGACATGAACATCACCCATACTCCTGGGTGAGGCGCACGCACGACGCACCCCACCGCCATCGTGGACGAGGAGGAACCTCGGATGACCCGTGCCCGAACGGATGTCCCCAGACTGCGCATCCTGCTGCGACTGCTCGCGCTGTTCGCCGTGGTGCTCGGTTTCCAGGCCGCTCCCGCGCACAGCGCCCGGGCGGCCAGTGCCTTCAAGGTCATCGCCTTCTACAACGGCACCTACGACGCGGCTCATATCAGCTTCGACCACGAGGCCAACGACTGGTTCCCGAAAGCCGGCGCGCAGAACGGGTTCACATACACGGCGACCACGGACTGGAGCCGGCTCGACGCCGCGGACCTGGCCGGCTACCAGGTGGTGATGTTCCTCGACGACTACCCGCACACAACGTCGCAGCAGTCGGCCTTCCAGGCCTACATGGCAGGCGGCGGCGGGTTCGTCGGCTTCCATGTCTCCGCCTACAACGACAGCACGAGCGACTGGCCCTGGTACCACAACACGTTCCTGGGCACCGGCACGTTCCGGAGCAACTCCTGGGGACCCACCGCGGAGACGCTGAAGATCGAGAACGCCGATCACCCGGCCACCGCCGGCCTTCCGACCACCATCTCGTCGTCGGTGAGTGAGTGGTACAGCTGGCAGAACGACCTCAGGCAGAACCCGGACATCGACATCCTGGCATCGATGGACCCGTCCACCTTCCCGATCGGGACCGACCCCAACCAGACCTGGTACAGCGGCTACTACCCGATCGTGTGGACCAACCGCGACTACAAGATGGTTTACAACAACTTCGGTCACAACGCGATGGACTACGCGACCGACACGACACTGTCGTCCACCTTCGCGAGCGCGCAGCAGAACCAGCTGCTCCTTCAGGAGATGAAGTGGGCAGCAGGCCAGTCGGGTCCAGTGACCCCGCCCAGCACGGTGTCCGGCCCGATAAGCGGCTACGGCGGCAAGTGCGTCGACGTCGCGGGGGCCTCCAGTGCCAACGGAACGGCCGTACAGCTCTACGACTGCAACGGCACCGGCGCGCAGACATGGACGGTGGGCAGCACCGGCACCCTCTCTGCTCTCGGCAAGTGCATGGACGTGACGTCGGCGGGGACCGCCAACGGCACCAAGGTGCAGCTCTACGACTGCAACGGGACCGGATCGCAGATCTGGGGGCCCGGAGCGAACGGCTCGCTCGTGAATCCTCAGTCGGGCAAGTGCCTCGACGCCACCGGGCCGAGCTCCGCGAACGGGACCCGGCTGCAGATCTGGTCCTGCGCCGGCACGGCCAACCAGCGCTGGGTCCTGCCTTCCTGATCACCCGACACCACGGCGGGTGGGGAGATCCCGACGCGGACCGTGGAGTTGGGTCCACCGTCGATACGCGCTCCAGGCGGACTCACCGGTGAGCTGATCCGGCTGCGCTCCGGGTCGGTCGTACCCGCTGTCATCGGCCACACGTTCGTGAGTTCGGTGAGTGTCGACATGGTCAAGGAGTTCGCCGGTCCCAAGGCCCCACCGGATCCCCTGCACACGGGGATGGCCGGGTGGCCCGGCTGGATCGCCACAGGCGTGTTCGTCGCCTTCCTGACGCTGACCGGCCGTCTCCAGCCGGCCTTCGGCGGGGCCGACGAGGCGGCGGCCCCGCCACCGCCCCCCTGCGCCCGCCGAGGCTTCACAGGGACCTGCCTGTCGGCGGCCGCCTCTGGAGGGGGGCGGCCGGCCTCATTGTCCTGAGCTGCTGGTCAGCAGTTGATGGGGGGGTTGCCGGAGGCGACTCGGCAGAAGTCCACCCCGGATCCGCCGTCGACGGTGCCGGCGTTCGGGCCGACGGAGATGAAGTCGTCGCCGGCGCCGCCGAGAACCCTGCCGCTCGCCGTAGTGCCCGCGCCGGCCGTGATGTAGTCGTCGCCGTCGCCGCCGTCGACGGTGCCGGCAACGACGCCGTCGATGACGATGAAGTCGCTCCCGCCCAACCCGGCGACGCTGTCGCCGGGGGCGAGGGAGCCGCAGCTGATGAAGTCGGAGCCTGCCGTACCACTGACGGTCGTACCGGACACGGGACGGCCGTTGACCGTACATGCCGTCAGGGCCTGTGCGGGCGTCGCGGTCAGGGCGAGGGGAGCAGCCACGAGGGCGGCGGCGAAGAGGGTGCGCATTGCGTGTCTGATCATGTTATGAGTGGTTCATGATGACTTCATGATCACAACTCTGCACCGTCGTGGTTCAACCGTCCGGGGCAGTTTGTCGCCCGGACGGCCACCGGCGCTGACGGTCGGAGGGTCGGGCCGGCGGCTCGGGTTCGAGGCGGGGTGTCGCGCGTGGTCCATCGCGCAGGCGCCCTGACATGGGTGTCGTCTGGGCGGAATGTCATCTTCCGTGCCCCACCGCAAAACCACTGGGACAGACGTGTCAAGATCAGGACAATGATGCGGGCGCTCCCTGCACCTGGGCAGAGCGCACCGCCTGATTCCCCACACCTCATGGAGTCATACGTGACCCAGTCTCCCCGGCGTGCACGCGCCCTGTCGCGCCTCGTCACCTCGGCGATCGCCGTCGCCCTGGTCGGTGCCACCGCCGGCACCGCAATGGCCGACGCCCCTGCGACGACCGGTCCGGCCGGGAACGCCGCCCGCAGCGCCGCCACGGCCGGGCAGCACAAGCCCACCCCCGCCGCGCCGTTCTTCTTCCTCACCGGGATCCTGTCGTCGGGCCAGATGTACGTCTACATGCCCGACGGGAAGGGTGGCTTCGATGACCGATCGGGCGTCGCCGTCTGGCCGCACCTCAGGTACGAGGTGTCGATAGACCCTGACCTGACCGGCTGGCAGGACGGTGCGTACCAGGTCATGGACGACGGCACGTTGAACCTCTGGCGCGGCGGGCGACTCAAGAAGGTCGCCACGGGCTGGGGCCGGTACAACGTCACCTTCTCCCCGGGCACTCTGGCTCACGCCAAGCACCCCGACCTGCTGGTCCGCGACAAGCAGGGTGCCCTCTGGCGCTTCCAGACCAAGGCGGACGGCACGCTGGCACCGCGCGTCAAGGTCAGCTCCGGCTGGGACCAGTTCACCCAGATCACCGGCAAGGGCGACCTGACCGGCGACGGCAAGTCGGACGTCGTCGCCCGTGACAAGCGCGGTGTCCTCTGGCTGTACAAGGGCACGGGCGATCCGCGGAAGCCGTTCGCGCCCCGCGTCAAGGTGGGTTCCGGCTGGAACCAGTTCAACAAGCTGGTGGCCACGGGGGACGTCGACGGCGACGGCCACAGCGACCTGCTCGCCCGCGACCCCAAGGGCAACCTGTGGCTGTACAAGGGGAACGGCAAGGCGGCCGCGCCCTTCGAGTCCCGTGCCAAGATCGGCACCGGCTTCAACCAGTACCGCGACCTCTTCTGACATCCCCTACGGGCGCCTGACACCGGAGGTGCAGCACACGAGCCTTGTCCCGGCCCCGAACCCCTCCTCCCGGAGGTGGCTGCGGGCCGCCGTGGTGGCAATGGACGCAGACGCCGGCCGATGGCATGGCCGGCCGTCTCGCCTGCCCCGGGCCCCCTTCGCGGGCCCCGGCGACACGTTGGTGGGCGTCCTTCCAGGCCTCCCTGTGTGGGCGGCAGGCGCATGCGCTGCGAGCCGGTCCGCTGACTCCCGCGCAATCGCGTCGACGACCTGTCGGTGATCCCGCCGACGCCCCGTCCGGGGATCGGTCTGGTGGCAGCGGCGCGATCGGCGCCCACCGTACGTCAGTTGATGCCACGCCCGGACCACGATCGGATCGTCGGCGCGGGGGAGTCGCGCCGCTTCTTCGAGGTCGGCCCGCCGCGCCGTGCCAAGAGCCGCCACCCGGATCTGCCTCACACGGCGCGGCCCGGACGTCGCCGGCAGCGGGCCGGCGCGCCCCACGAGCAGCGCTTCCACTGCCAGAGGCACACGGCCCCAGAGGCCACCCCCTGCTCCACCAAGCTCTCGCCGTTGACCCAGCGGCGCAGCTCGGCAGGAAACGTGGTCCCTGCGGCAGCACTGTGATCTCCAGCCGATCGAACGCAGACCACTCCATGGCCGCCCGGTGAACCCTTTGCGTGAACGCGCCAGTCGCTGCGCAGGCGCTGTGCCTCGGTGCGCGGACACCTGAACGTGCCGGGTGGCGGCGGTTGAGGGTGCAGTGGCGATGTCCCGGACGCTCCCTGGCTGACGGAAAGCCAGAAGAGACCTGCGGAACCGCTTCGAGGGCCCCCTTCTTTCGAGGGTGTGTGGCGTCTCACGCCCGCTGAGGGCTGCCCGAGTTGTCTTGGTCACAGCGCAAATGTCCATTTAGCGTCCATTCTCGAACCGGACGTCGACGCCCGAAGTGGGGCTTATAGGCGTTCCATTGGCCGCGAACTCCCAGAGTGACCCAAGACACAGCACTCGCGACATTTCTCCTTTTTCCCTCGGAAAGGTGCCCCATCATGGCCGCTTACCTCTGCCCTCCTGCCGTGATACACGGCGAGCACACCGTGGAGACCAGCCAGATCGTGGCGGAGGTGCGCGACCGGCACCCGCATGCGGCGTGGGCGCCGCGGATCGACGGCATCGCGGCCAGTACGGGCATCCGGACCCGTGGGTGGATGCTGCCGCTGGAGACCGCCGTCGCGCCCGGCAGCGGCGGCGGCCTCGGGGCTGTCGGCATGGGGCCGGCCCAAGAGGCGCTGGCACGCGACGGGTTCACCCAGCAGGACGTGGACCGCGTGATCGCCGCCCTCGAGGCGATACCCACGCCCCAGACCGTTCAGGAGCGTACGGCGCCGGCCTGGGAGGCCGTGCAGGCCTACGGGGAGCGCGCGGCGCGCGGGGCCCTGCAGATCGCGGGGCTGGACGCCTCGGACGTCGACTGCCTGATCACCAGCAACTCCACCACCCCGGCGCTGCCGGGTCTGGACATCGCCCTGGCCAACAAGCTTCCGCTCCGCAACGACGTGATGCTGCAGCCGGCCACGCAGTGGGCCTGTATCGCGGGGACCCGTTCACTGGCGCTGGCGGCGGATCTCGTGGCCGCGGACCCCGACCGGGTGGTCCTGGTCGTGATCTCGGAGGCGCTGAGCACGACGTACCAGCCCGCGGACGACACCCTCGAGTCCTTGATCGTCAGGTTGCTGTTCGCGGACACCGCGGTCGCCGCGGTGGTCACCGGCCGCCCGAGGCGCGAGTCGGTGCTGCGGCTGGACGCCGCCTGGAACCACACCCTGCCCGGCACCCAGGACCTGCACCGCCTGGAGACACGGTCGGACGGCACCCACTTCGTGATGGACCGGCGCGGGCCGCGCGCCGTACAGGAGACGGTCACCGCGATGTGGGAGTGGCTGCGCGTCCGTTACCAGGACGACCCCGACTCCTGGCACCCCGACGTGCTGCTCGCGCACCCGGGCGGTACCCGGGTGCTGGAGTACATGGAGCAGACGATGCCCGACGCGTGGCCGTCCGGGCTGCTGGACTACAGCCGGGACAGCTACACCACCGGCAACCGCGGCGGCGCCGCCGTGTTCGACATCATGCGGCGGGCGCACGACGCCGGTCAGAAGCCAGGCAGTCGTGCCGTCCTGTACGCGGCGGCACCGGGCCTCACCGCCACCGCCCTGGAAGGGGAGTGGCTGTAGGGCGAGCCCGCGCCACCTGTACCGGCGAACGGGCCGCCCGCATCACGGCTCACGCCACCGGTGCCGTGGAGGCGCCGTCCGTGGCGCCGGCTGACGCGCACGCCGCTCTTCACCCTCGCCGTGCTCCCGTACGCCGGCCGCACCCCGCCTCGCGGCCGCGTCACCTGGCGACTTCCGCCCAGACCACCTTGCCGGTGTCCGTCCACCGCACCCCCCACCGGGTGGTGAGTCTGTGCACGATGTTCAGGCCACGACCGCCGTCGTCGAGCAGGCCGCCCCGGCACAGCCGTGGCCTGCCGTTGCCGGTGTCGCCGACCTCGCACAGCAGGCCGTGACCGGACCTGATCAGCCGCACCGTGATGGGGCCAGTGGCGAAGCGCACCGCGTTCGTGACCAGCTCGCTGACCAGCAGCGGCACGTTGTCGCGGGTGTCGTTCCTGGTGCCCCATCGCCGCAGTAGCGCGGAGACCTGCGCGCGGGCACGGGCGGGCGCGTCGTCGCGGGCGGGCAGCCGCCAGGTCGCGGTGTCCCCCTTGCGGTAGCCGATCATGCGCGCGAGCAGCAGGGTCACGTCGTCGCGCTGGCGCGCGGGCGCCAGCGTGGACACGACGCGCCGCGCGGCCTGCTGCAGGGCGTCCCAGGGGTGCACGGTGGACACGGCGTCCGCCAGCCTGCCGATGCCGTCGTCTATGGACACGGTCGGATCCTCCACCAGGCCGTCGGTGTACAGGGCGAGCAGGGAGCCCGGGGGCGCGCCGAACGTGTGCACGTCGAACGGCTCCCGCAGCGCGAACTCGGCGCCCAGGCCGGGGTGCGGGCGGACCGCGAGCGGGCCCGCGTGCCCGTCCGGGTGCACCAGGACCGGGGGCAGGTGGCCGGCGCTGGACAGCGCCACGCGGTGGCTGACCGGGTCGTAGAGGGCGATGCAGCAGGTCGACCCGAGGGCGCTGTAGCCGGCCGCCAGCCCGGACTCCGAGTCGTCCAGCAGCGTCACGGTCTCGTCCAGGTGCTCCAGAACCTCGTCGGGCGCCAGTCCCGCGGACAGCAGCGCGCGGGCCTCCATGCTCAGCTGGCCCATGGTCGCCGCGGCTCCGAGGCCGTGCCCGACGACGTCACCGACCACCAGCGCGGTACGGCCGTCCGGCAGCGGAAAGCTGTTCACCCAGTCGCCGCCGACGCCCGCGCTGTCGGGGGTGGCGGGCTGGTAGACGCTGGCGATCTCGATGGTGTCGCCACCGGTCCGTGGCAGCAGCCGGCGCTGCAGTGCCAGCACCTGCGTGTGCTCGCGCTGGTGCTGACGGGCGAGGTCGACGTGATGGGCGGTCCTGGCCACCAGTTCCTGCAGGTCGAACAGTTCGCTGTCGCGGAAGGGGCAGTCGGCGCGCCGCCAGACCTCCGCCACGCCCAGGACGACGGGCGCCGCGCTGTCCAGGACCAGCGGTATGCACGCCACACCCGCAGACCGGTCACCGGGCACCAGGGCACGCATGACCTGTGGGCTGCCGAGCACCCGCTCGACCGCCTCCCGGTCGGGCATGACGATGGCCTGCGGGGCATCGTCCCGCCGTACGGCCTGCGCCAGCAGGCGACTCGCGTCGCGGGGAAGATCGTCGCCCGGCGTCACGTAGCCCTCGGGCCACGCCCGATCCGGCACCAGGGCCGCCCGCCGCAGCCTGATGCGCCCCTGTGCCTGCTCGGTGACTCCCTCGCCCGTCCACACGGCGAAGTCGAGGTCGACGGCGGCCACGTCTCCCCAGGCCAGCAGGGACTCCGCCAGGGACTGCGCGGTCTCGCCGATGTCCAGCGAGGTACCGATCGCGGTCTCGGCGGCGTACAGGTGCAGCCTCCTGGCCATGGCGATCAGAGAGACGGTCAGGCCCTCCTGGCGCGCCGCGGCGGGCAGGATGCTCATCGAGACCACCAGTTCCGACCCGTCGCCGCGCCGCAGACGCTGGATCCGGGCGACGTGCGCCTCGCCGGTCTCCAGGACCTGCCGCAACCTCCGAGTGACCGTCGGTACGTCCCCCGGGGGCAGGAGATCGACGAAAGAACTCCCGACCACGGCGTCCAGACCCGCGAACACGGGGGCGTCCAGGTTGCAGCGGGTGATTCTCAGGCCTCTGTCCAGGTTGACCACGCCGAGAATCTGCTCCTGACGGCCGGACTCCGGGTCGCCGGGTACGCCCTGGCGGGTGCTGCGGTCCCCCTGCAGATCGGCCGGACCGGCGGCCGCCGACGCCCCGCCGCGCGGGATGTAGCGCCCCAGGGCGCTGCTGACCAGGTCGAACGGCGAAGAGGACGAGGGGGAGGGTGTGGAGTCCATGCGGCTCTCTCGGCAATCCCCGGCGCAGCGCCAGGGCCGTACTCGGACCCGTGCGACGGAGCCCCGAGATCCCTGACCGCACACCTCATTGAATAACACCGGGTGTCGCTTCGCCCACACCAGCGGCGCCCTGCACACCTGGAACCACAGCGCCGCATCCCGGTACGACACAAGGCTCCGGACTCTCTGGCGAACGAAAGGCAGGCGTCGGCCGCCCCGGCCGGTCGTTCACAGGGCGACCGTCCGGTATCCGAGGGCTTCGGCGACGATCTGCTCGGCTGAGACGTCGCGCAGTTCGCCCGGGGAAAAGATCAGGCCGCCGGCCCGGGGCTGTGAAGGCCCAGAGGTGTCGCCAACCGTCCGGTAGCGTCACCGCTGTGATGGTGGGCACGGAAGAAACCCGGCTGGTCGTGCTGCGCGGCAACAGCGCCTCGGGGAAGTCGTCCGTCGCGGCCGGCCTCCGCGAAAGGTTCGGCCGCGGCCTGGCCCTGGTCGGCCAGGACAACCTCCGCCGCATCGTGCTCCGCGAACGCGACCGGCCCGGCGCCGCGAACATCGGTCTGATCGACCTCACGGCACGCTACGCCCTGGACGCCGGCTACCACGTCGTCGTCGAAGGCATCCTCTACGCCGAACACTACGGCGACATGCTCGCCCGACTGCGCGCCGACCACCGCGGCCCGACCCACGGCTACTACCTGGACGTGCCGTTCCACGAAACCCTCGCCCGGCACACCACCAAGCCGATCGCCGACGACGTCAACGAGACGCAACTGCGCGACTGGTACCGGCCGGGCGACCTCCTGCCCGACGGGCTCGAGACCGTCATCGGCGCCGACAGCGCCCTGCACGAGACCGTCGATCGCATCATGCTCGACACCGGTCTGGCCCACTTGCCCGCACTGGACCGCTGACCGCGGCACCGGTGCGACCGAGGGCGCCAGAGTGCGCCCGACGCGTCGCACTGGGTGGACGGTGGACGCACCGGACGCAGCTCGAACCACAGGGCGCCGTAGCCGTGCGCTAGTTCATCCGGCCCAGTACCTCCCGCACCCGCCGCACATCCCGTAGTCGCCGTTCGTACGTCGCGCCGACGGCGAGCAGCAGCACTCCCGCGAGTGCGGGAGGAACCCAGCGGGGAAGGGCGTCGGTGACCTGCACCAGGTAGGGGGCCAGCTCGTGCAGCGCGTCCAGTACGAGCACCCCGCCGCCCAGCAGCAGCGGCGCCCGCAGCCGGTGCCGGGCGCCCAGCAGGGTGACCAGCAGCGCCGCCGCGCCCAGCAGCCACGGGCGGGTGGCGTGCGCGTCGGCCCAGGTGGCCGCGAGGCTCGGCATGAGCGTGGCGGCGAGACCGGGGCCGTACGCCGCCCACGACGACGCCCGCGGATCCCGGCGCCGGCGCAGCGCGCCCCACGCGAGCACGGGGACGGACACCGGCACCGTGTACGCCTCCGGTGCCGTGACGCCCCAGGCCGCGAGGCGCACCCAGGTGGCCAGGGCGAACAGCGCGGTGGCCGCGTAGGCGGCGGGACGGCGGTCGGGGCGCACGGCCGTCCCGGCGGCGATGACCGCGGACAGGGACAGCGCCAGGGACAGCATCGCCGGATCGGTGACCGTCAGCCCGATCGCCAGGAGAGCGGCGGCCGCACCCGTCACCTCGACCACCACGGTCGTTCGCGCGTCGGCGGCCCGTGCGGCGAGCAGCGCGGCCACCGCCGGGACCACGAGCACGAGCAGCGCGGTGTGCTGTGGCGCCCAGCCCGACGCAGCGCCAACGGCGCAGGCCAGGGCGGCGCCGTACCCGAGCGCGGCCGGGGCCGTGAGCGTTGCGGGGCGCTGCTTGAGGGACCCCGCCGTGAACAGCGCTGTGAGTCCGGTGAGCACCGTCAGGGTCGCGGACCGCGTCGGCAGCGCGAGGAACGCGAGTGAGACCGACGTGACGAGGGCCGGTACCGACATCACGAGCGTGCCGGCGCCCGTCGCCGCCCGGGACCGTGTCGCCCCCGCGAGCAGGCCCGCCGTCGCCAGCGCCTCCGCCAGGAGCGCCACCGGGTAGGGCACGTCCAGCACCGGGGGCACGACCATGAGCGCGGACCACCCGAGCACCAGCACAACCGGCAGCGCCCGGGGCCGCCACGTCGTGTCCCGGACCGCGAGCGCGAGGACGGCGGCGACGGCGGCCAGGACCAGCGGCGCCGTCTGCAGCTGCGGCAGCCACGGCGCGCCTGCCGACACGGCCTCCCGGGCACCGCCCGGTGCCCCTGACCAGACGCGCCGTGCCCAGCCGGCCGGCCCGAGCAGCGTCAGCGCGAGCAGGGGCAGCGCCCACAGCACCGCCAGACCCTGCACGGCGGCGGAGGCGAGGGCGAGGCCGCGCCGCACCGGCTCCGGCAGCCGATCGGCCCGAACCGCCGCCACCAGGGCGATCCCGACGGCGAGATGAACGGGAACCGTCCAGGTGGCCGGCAGCGTCGGGCGGACGATGCCGCCGAGCGCGGCGACGGCCAGCAGACCGACCGCGACGGACAGCCCGACGGCGTGCCCCTCGGCACGATCCCGCCGGGCCGCCGCGAACGCGATACCGGCCGCGAACAGCAGCAGCGCGGCCGCTTGGGCCCCCGCGCCGGGACCGTCGGCCGTCCACGACAGCCAGGCCGCGCCCAGCGCGCCCCACGCCCCCATGCCGTACGCGCCGACCGCGGCGGTGATCCGTACCACCCCGGCGGGAGCGCGCAGCGCCACCGCCGTGTCGCACGCGGCCGTCACCAGCAGCGCGGCGGTGATCCCGTACCGCCCCGCGTCGGCCGCCACCGCCCACAGCAGCAGCGGCAGCTGCGCCGCGGCCAGCGCGGCCGGAAGCGGCAGCCGCAGCGCCGCGGTGCGCGGCAGCAGCCCGTAACCCGTCCAGACGGCCGCCAGCACCGCCGACGCCCCAGCCGCGTACGCCGTGCCGTCGACCCCGGTGAGGGCGACCGCCTGCAGCGCGTACGCGTCGAGCACCGTGAGTGCCAGCGCGAGCCCGGCCACCGCCTCGGCCGTCGAGCGCAGGCGGCGTCCCAGCAGCGGCAGCGGAGCGGCCAGGGCGGCCACCGTCACCGCGCCCAGCACCAGGGAACGTCCGGCGATTCCCAGGTGTCCCCAGCTGACCAGTGTGAACGCGATCGCCGCGATCGTCAGCAGCAGGCCGCCCAGGAGCAGCAGCACATTCTGCACGCGTGGCGCGGTGGCCTCGGGGCGGGGCGGCGCGGGCGGCACCGCACCGGGCGCCGGCGCGGGCAGACGGGCGAGCAACCAGGCGCGACGCGTCAGCAACTGGGCGCGGCGGGAATCCAGTTGCCACAGCTCGGCGTCTATGAGCCGCAGCTCCTCGGCCGGTGGCGGAACGTATGTCATGGGTCGGAGTGTGGTCCGCGCCACGTCGTACGGCATGAGCGCGCGTACTCAGTACGTACTCAGGTCCCGGGAAGGCGCCGCCCCGGAGCGGGAGCCGGCCGGCGTGGCGGGGCGCGTGAGCGCGAGCGGCAAACCTGCGGGGCTGGCGCAGCGCCTAGGAGCCGGGGCCGTCGAGCGACTCAGCGAAGTCCCTGGTCAGGGCCGTGGGGTTACAGGAGGACCGCGACGTGGTGTACCGCGCGGCCTCCTCGCCGGTGTCTGCGGTGACGCCCGGATCACGACGCATAGCCTCTCTCATGACACCTGTCAGAGACCAGAGCGCATGCTGCGCTTCAGCGGCTGACTGCGGGCTTTCGCCTGGCCGTGGGTTCCCCTGTTCCAGGCGCTTGACCTGTCCATAGACCCCGGTCAGCGCTTCGTTCAGTGCGTGAGCCGGAACGATCACCGTGTCGGGGGCGATCATCAGAAGCCTCGGACCACCGGTCACGGTAGGCGTCCTTGACTCCTTCCAACGCCGATACGTCCTCATGCCCGGGCGTACGATCCCGCATGACGTACAAGTGCCGGCTGAGCGCCGTTGCGAACTGCCTGGCGTCCCGATGCAGTTGTGTGTGGCAGCTGCGGCGCAGCTCACGGTTCTCGCGCGCTTCCTGGATGGCTTGGACCATCTCCAACTCGCGCTTCTTGGCCCGGTCGGCGCCCCGCTGGGTGAGCAACGCACCCCCGAGAGTTCCCGCTACACCAGTGATCGCAATCAGTACCGCCCCCACGTCCATTCGATCACCCTGGAAGACAGTGATCCCTCCTACCCCAGGGTTCCTTCGCCCAAGAACCCTTCAGTCCCCGCCGCTCCCGTACGGTCGTGTCAGGATCTCCAGGTTGTGCCCGTTCGGGTCGTCGAAGTAGACGCCCCGGCCGCCGTCGTTGTGGTTGATCTCGTCGGGGCGGTGGTGATACGGGTCCGCCCAGTAGCTCAGGCCCGCTTCGCGGACACGAGCGAAGATCGTGTCGAAGTCGTCCTCGGAGACCAGGAACGCGTAGTGCTGGGGGGTGATCGACCCGGCCGTGTCCATGTAGTCCAGCGTGATGCCGTTCGGTATCTGCACCGGGATGAACGGACCGAAGGGCGGTGCGACTTCCAAACCCAGCAGTTCGGCGAGGAATCGTGCGGACGCCCGCTTGTCGTGCGCGGCGACGATCGTGTGGTTGAGCTCGACCGCCATTGTTCGGCCTCCTTCTGCTTGGCTGCCGGAATCACTGTCCACGCTAACAACCGTTCGTTGCAGGGCCATCCGTCTCTGGTCCTGTCCTGCTCCGACCTGCGACCGAGACCGATTTCCGACACCGAGACCGATACCGAGAGCGGCGGGGAGGGGTACGTCGTGTGCCCGCGGCCGTCAGCGCGGCGAACGAGCCGCGCGGTGCTCGGCGTACTCACGGCCCGCGACAGCCCCGAGGTGGACAACCACTCCCACCGCCACCAGCCAGGACAGGATGACCATGACCACGCCCACGGGACCGTACTTCTCATTGTTGGCCACGATCGTCGTGGAGAAGTAGCGGGAGGAGAACAGCCCGAGGCCTGTCCAGCCGATGTCCGTGGCCAGCGCCGCCGGCAGCAGGTATCCCCAGGCGGCCGCGCCGGTGAGCAGCAGGCGCATGGTGCCCCACCAGAAGAACAGCGCCAGGACGAAGCTGAACAGGCCCTTCAAAGGGAGAAAGGGGAGCGCCGCGCCGCCTCTGGTCTGCACCACGCCGTAGGCGACCAGCCCCGCCAGCCACACGAGCTGCGTCCCCAAGTCCCGCCACCAGCGTGGACGCACGTCGAAGAGGAACTGATACCAGCCCTGCAGGGTACCGGCCACGGCGACCACCCCCGCGATCAGCAAGACCGCACTCACCAGGGTCAGCGTGCCCGAGGTGGAACCGGGCCGGAACAGAGCGGCCACGGCCTGCGCCGCCTGCTGGTTCAACCCGAGCCAGCCCGCCAGGACGTCGGCCACGTCCTGACCGGCCACGGCCGTCAGCAGGATCAGGAAGGGAAAGAAGCACAAGAACGCGAGCGCCGCCAACTGGAACGAGTGACCGAAGAAGTCCGCCGCGCTGAGACGTGCCCACAACCGTCCCGCCGTGCTCTCCGCGAAGCGCATGCCCCACATGCGCCAACGGCCGACCAGCCCGATCCTGCGCGCGGCCGTGCGGTGATCCTCACCGGAAGAAGTCTGGCGCCTGCCCATACCAGGTAGTCAACAGGGCTGACCGCGCCCGCGCAGCCCGCGCAGGGCGACGCCGGAACGAAGGGCGGCGAACGCAACCGCCCGCCGTCCGCCTGCACCATGATCACGGGCCGTCCGCGGCTGAGTCCCGGCACCCATCTCACCCCCGGGGGGTGAGGCAGTCCCCTCCGCGCTGCCGGACGCTTACTGCGAGCAAGTGGGTGACGGATGCCTGCCCACGGTGCATCGGCTCGACGAGGGAGATCATGTGAACCGGTATCCGCCTATCGCCGAGCACGGCATGGTCGGTGATCTTCAGACCGCCGCCCTGGTGTCATCCGGCGGAGACATCGACTGGTGGTGCACGCCGCGCTTCGACTCACCCAGCGTCTTCGCATCGCTGCTGGACAGCGATCGCGGGGGACACTGCCGTCTCGCCGTGGAAAACCCGGACGGGAACGGGATGTCGGTCCGCCAGCTGTATCTGTCCGACACAGCCGTCCTGGTCACCCGCTTCATGGCCCCCGACGGGGTCGGCGAGGTGGCCGACTTCATGATGCCCATCGACTCTTCGACGCCGCAGGACAGACACCGGTTGGTGAGGGTCGCACGCGTCGTCCGGGGCAGTCTGCCCTTCGTCCTCACCTGTCGCCCGCGCTTCGACTACGGCCGCGCCTCACACACACTCACACCGGATGACGAGCACTCCGCCCGCTTCCGCGGCCCCGGGACGGACCTGTATCTGCAGTCCACCACCGGCATTCTGCTCCGCCCGGACGGCAACGACGTCACCGCCCGTTTCACCCTGTCGGACGGCCAGGCGGCAGCGGTGGTGCTGACGAGCTCGGCAAGCGACGGTCCCGTCCCGCAGCGCCCTTCTCTGGCACAGGTCGCGGACGACTTCGAGGTGTGCCGGGCCTTCTGGCTGTCCTGGCTGCGGTCGTGCACCTACCGCGGCCGCTGGCAGGACGTAGTGAACCGCTCGGCGATCACGCTCAAGCTGCTCACGTATGCGCCGACCGGGGCCCCCATCGCCGCTGCCACCATGGGACTGCCCGAGCAGATCGGAGGGGAGCGCAACTGGGACTACCGCTACACCTGGATCCGTGACGCGGCGCTTTCCGTCAGGACACTGATCGATCTGGGCTTCCACGAGGAGGCGCACGCCTTCCGTCACTGGTTGCGCAACCGTATCGAGGCCAGGCGGACAGCCTCGGGCGATCCCCTCCAGATCATGTACCGCGTCGACGGCGACCCTCACCTGACCGAGGAGATCCTCGACCACCTGGAGGGCTACCTCGGCTCACGCCCGGTCCGCGCGGGCAACGCTGCAGCCGACCAGCTCCAGCTCGACATCTACGGCGAGGCTTCGGACGCCCTGATCGTCGGAGGCGACATCGGTGCGATTCGCGGCTGGAAGGCACTCAGCGACGTCCTGGACTGGCTCGCCGACCACTGGGACCGGCCGGACGAAGGCATCTGGGAGACCCGGGGCGGCCGTCAGAACTTCACCTACAGCCGATTGATGACCTGGGTGGCGTTCGACCGCGGCATCTACGCGGCCAAGGAGTTCTCCCGACCGGCCGACGTCGCACGCTGGACCACCGTCCGGGACACCGTATTCCGCCAGATCGTCGAGCACGGCTGGCACGACAAGCGACAGGCCTTCGTGCAGCACTACGACACCGACGTCCTCGACGCCTCACTCCTGCTCATGCCGAAGGTCGCCTTCCTCTCACCACGCGATCCCGACTGGCTCAGCACCCTCGACGCCATGGACGAAGAGCTGGTCAGCGACAGCCTCGTCTACCGCTACGACCCGACTGCGTCCCCGGACGGTCTGCGCGGCTCGGAAGGCACCTTCAACCTGTGCAGCTTCTTCTACGTCGAAGCACTCGCCCGCAGCGGCAGGCTCAACCAGGCCCGGCACGCCTTCGACAAGATGCTCACGTACGCCAACCACGTCGGCCTGTTCGCCGAGGAGATCGGCCCCTCGGGTGAACAGCTGGGGAACTTCCCCCAGGCATTCACCCACCTCGCCTTGGTCACCGCGGCCATGGCGCTCGACGAAGAACTGAGCAAGGCAGAGGCCAGGCCCCGAACGGACAATCACAGGCACCCCGCAACCCATGGCCTGACGGCGCCTGCGGAGAGCGCTGAGGGGGGCGACACCCGTGGTTGAGACTGCCGAGCCGAAGCAGTCCGCAGGAGCAGGACGCGTGCTGGCCGCTCTGGCGCTGGCCCAGTTCATCTGCAGCTTCGCCGGCTCCAACATGAACGTGATGATCAACGACATCAGCAAAGATCTGGACACCACGGTCCAAGGCGTACAGGTGGCGATCACCGTCTTCCTGCTGGTGATGGCGGCGCTGATGATCCCGGGCGGCAAACTCACCGACCGCTACGGCCGCAAACGTTGCTTCCTGACCGGCCTCATCGTCTATGCGATCGGCGCTCTGCTCAGCGCGGCCTCTCCGGGCCTCGGCGTGCTCATCCTCGGCAACTCCATCCTCGAAGGCGTCGGCACAGCCCTGCTCATCCCGCCCGTCTACATCCTCACGACGCTCCTCTACCCGGACGTGACCTCCCGCGCCCGCGCCTTCGGCGTCATCATGGCGCTGGGCGGCATCGGCGCCGCTGCCGGCCCACTGATCGGCGGCCTCATCACCACAGGGCTCAGCTGGCGGGCGGCGTTCGTCTTCCAGGCACTGGTCATCGCGGTGATCGTCATACTCAGTCGTCGTATCGCTGATCCGCTGCCGCCCGATCCGACCCGCTCCTTCGACACCGCCGGGGCGGTCCTGTCCGCCGTCGGTCTCGTCCTGGTCGTCATGGGCATCCTGGCCGCGGACAACGACATCTGGCTCATGATCACCCTCCTGGTCCTCGGCGCCCTCGTGCTCTGGTGGTTCCTCCGGTACGTACGAGCCAGGGAGGCCGCCGGCAAAGAACCACTGCTGTCGCTCAGCCTGTTCCGCAACCGCACATCCAACCTCGGCCTCATCACCCAGAACGTCCAATGGCTGCTGCTCATGGGCTCGTCCTTCACGGTGGCGGCCTACCTCCAGGTCGTACGCCACTACGACGCCATCCAGACCGGTGTCATCTTCACCGCCGCGACCCTGGGGCTGTTGGTCACGTCCCTGTCCGCCGAGCGACTGGCCGAGCGGCACCCCCAGCGCACGCTCATCATGACCGGCTTCGCCGTGTGCATCACCGGTGTCGTCGTCCTGGTCGTCCTGGCCGCAGGCTTCTCGACCGGCTGGGCCTTCGTCCCCGGACTCCTGCTGATCGGACTCGGACTGGGCGTCATGCTGACCCCGTCGGTCAACGTCGTGCAGTCGAGCTTCCCGGAAGAGCTGCAGGGGGAGATCTCGGGCCTGTCCCGCAGCGTGTCGAACCTCGGCTCCTCCTTCGGGACAGCCATCGCCGGCACCATCCTGGTCTCCGGACTGACCAAGGGAGCCTATGCCACAGCGATGATCACCCTGGCCGTCATAGGACTCGGCGGCTTCGCCGCGGCAGTACGCCTTCCTCGGCAGACCGGCCCAAGCCCCGTGCAGGTCCCGCACAGCACAGCACCGCAGCCGCACGGATAGCCGCCTCGCGCAGCGGAAAAGGATGGCGGTCGCCCCCTCACCCCGGTGGGTCGGGACGCGCCCCGGGGTGGAGTCACCCAGGGACGCGCCCCGGGGTGACTCCCCAACCGTGAAGACCGCCACGACAAGGGAATCCTCCGAGGTGTCAGGGAGCGAGATGCGCGGCCGTCACCGCCAGAGCCGCCGCCATGATGCTCAACTGGGGGTTCACTTGCGGGCAACTGGGGAGTACGGAGGCGTCCGCGATCAGCACTCCCTGTACCCCGCGGAGCCGGCCCGCCGGATCGGCGGGGAAGAGCCGGGGGTTCGCGCCCGCGGCGATCGTGCCCGTGGGATGGTAGGCCGACAGATGCAGCTGTCGTACGGTCGTTCGGGCGAGAACGGCGTCCAGCTGCGCCAGGTCGCGAACCCGGGGGGTGTGGGGGACACCGGTGAGCACTTCTTCGGCGCCCGCGGCGAAGAGCAGCTCGCCCATGGCGCGGACGGCCCTCATCAGGCGCGCACCGTCGCGAGGGTCCACGCCGTAGCGGATCAGTGTGCGGTCACGGCCCAGGACGCGCCCGGAGGGCCGGTCGGCGATCATCGCACCGAGCGTGGCAAGCCGGTCGGCGCTCTCCAGTTCGCGCCGTAGCTCGGCGCCCAGCCCGGGCAGGACGAACGAGCCCATGCCGGGCGGGGTGGCCGTGGCCTCGATGAGGATCCCCGCGTCGTGGTGCTCCTCCACACCGACGCTCTGCAACACCCCCTTCCAGGCGGTGACCGGCTGCGCGAAGCGTCCGGCGACGCTGGTGGCCGGGTGCACACTGAGGTTGCGACCGAGGCGTGGATGCCGGCCGAGCCCGGAGCGGCGCAGCAGCGGTGGTGACTGCAGTGCACCGGCAGCGACGACGACCAGTGGGGCGAGTATCTCCGCGCTGCCGTTCTTTCCGTGCACCCGCACCCCTGCCGCCCGCGGGCCCCCGGGCCGGTCCGCGTCGACGAGGATGCGCTCGACCCGTGCCCCCGTCACGATGCGGGCCCCTGCGGCGCAGGCGTCGGGCAGCACCGAGAGCTGCACGCTCTGTTTGGCGCCGGTGGGACAGCCCACGACGCACTGGCAGGAGCCCCGGCAGCCGGGTGCGTTACGACGCAGCGGAGATGCCTGCCAACCCAGTTCCCGGGCGCCGGCGAGCGCCATGCGGCCGTTGTTGCCGAGAACGTCGGCGGGCTGGGTGGCCACCTGCAAGGTGCGTTCGGCCTCGTCCAGGTACGGGCCGAAGCCGTCGGCGAGGCTGAAACCGAAGTCGCTGCTCCAGCGCGCGAGGACGTGGACCGGAGTCCGGTAGCAGGTACCGGAGTTGACGACCGTGGTGCCGCCGACGGCCCGGCCTGTCGGCAGGAGCAAGGGCGGGGTGCCGACGGCGACGGACGCCCCGCCGTCCCGGTACAGCTCGGTGAACCGGTCGAGAGGCACGCGCCGGCCGAACCACTCGGTGCTGTGGTGGTGTCCCTCTTCCAGGACGACCACGTCGAGTCCCGCCCGGGCCAGCGTCCGCGCGGCCATGGCCCCGCCCGCGCCCGAACCGATGACCACGGCGTCGGCGGTGCAGCGAGCGGGCCAGGCGGTCAGCGGCGTCACGTTCAGCGGCGGGTCCTGACGCGTGAGGACCGGTGCTGCGGAGCCGCCCCGGAGCATGTGCTCGGTGCCGGCCGCCAGAAGGACAGGTACCTTCAGCACGTCCAGCAGTGGGAGGAGCGCGGGACGCGCGGCGAGACCACGCAGGACCAACTCCCTTTCCAGCGCGGTGAGTTCCCTCAGAGAGCGTCCGGTGCGTGCGAGGGCGTAGGCGTCCACGGCGCATGCCGCTGCCCGCACGCCGGCCCGGGCGGCGAGCGGCATCGCGGCGAGCACCGTCTCCAGGCGGGCCGGGACCCGGCGGGGCCAGTCGGCGGTGCCGTCGTCGGCGATGAAGGCGGACACGAGGCCGGCGAGACTCATCGTGTGCCCACCTCCGCGTGGGCCGTGCCGTCGAGCGTCCACTCCGCCTCCGAGCGCCAGCGGCCGAAGCGCCGGCGCTCCAGCAGGACGTGCGCGTCGGCGCGCTCGCTGTTGCGGCACGTCGCGTGCCGGCCGTCGGGATCGGTATAGTCCAGGGTGAGCGTGCGGTCGGCGGGCTGCGTCACCTCGACGCGGATCCGGCGCAGCCCCGCGCGGCCGGTGACCGTCCACGTGGGCAGGCCGATACGGGCGCGGAAGCGCCCCGCTCCGGCCCAGCCGACGGCCGACCGTTCCGGGCGGCGCGGCCAGCAGCGGCCGTGGTGACGCAGCCGGAGAAAGACCAGGGGCGGAAGCCTGCGCAGGCCCGGACGCGTGGACACCGCTGCGACGACCTCCAGGACGTCACCCGCGCCGAGGTCGGCGTGCAGCCAGGCCCACCGGCGGGCGCTGCCATGACCGTAGATCCGGGCGGAAGCCCCCGGCGCCGCGGAGAGCGTCAGCGTCGTGCCGTCGTAACCGAATGTGCCGTCATAGCCGGACCGCGCGGCGGGAAGCATCTGAGCGGCCGGCAGCAGCGACCGGTTCCACGCCCAACGAGGAAAGGTGAACAGGGGCCCGGCCATGGGCCGTTCCCTGAGATCCCAGCGCAGGGCGCCGTCTGCCGCGGACCCCGTCAGGCGCCCCGGCCGTACCACGACGCCACCGGTGCTGAAACCGGACTTCTCGTCCGTCCACCGAGCCGGGCCGAACCGGGCGTGCCGCACGGGGCCGTGCTTCGGGAAGACCGCCGCCCAGCCATGGGCGTACGGCTCGGAACCGTCGGCGGGAGCGACCAGTTCGTGGTGCAGCCACAGCCCGCTGCCGGTGTCCGGATCGGTGATCGTGGTGTACCAGACCTCGGTACGGCCCCGCTCGCCACGCCAGCGGGGCGCAAGCAGGCCACCGGGATCCACCTGGCGGGGAAAGCGGAAACCGGCGAGGAAGGGCAGGAGCTGGGTGGTGAGGGGGAAACGGAGGGTGCCGGTGCCGATCGGCACCGCGTCCTCGAAGACGGTGTACGGCAAGACGGTCATCGAGGTGACGGGCCTGCGCGGGGTGACGGACTTCCAGCCGTCGAAGGTGAGCCGTCGGCCGCCGGCGGTGAAGGCGATGCGGTAGCGGATGCGGCCGCGCGTGAGCGGTGAGATCTCCAACTCGCCCTGCACATCGGGGTCGTCGGCCCAGCCCGCGACACGGATCCGACCCGTGGCGCGGGCACGGGTGGTACCGAGGAGCCTCAGGAGGCGGTCGGTCGAAACCGTCAGATCCAGACGGACCGGACGCGCGTGCTCTTCGCCGTCGAGCGTAAGTGTGCCGACCATCGTCTCGCTGAAGCGGGTGCCACGAGCCGATGAGCCGTTGCCGTTGCCGTTGGCGTTGCCGTTCGGTGACGTGCGTGCTGTCGTGTCCTCGCTCATGCGCAAGCCTCCAACATGATCCGTTCGGTCGCCGTCAGGTACCGCTCGGCCGCCTGTCGGGCGCCGGCCTCGTCGCCGGCCGTGACCGCGTCGACCACCGGCTCCAGGCGTCCGTGCGCCACGGCGGCGTCCTCGAACGGAGCCCTGAGCGCCGCGCGCACGGGCAGATAGGCGTTGAACAGCGTGTTGGTCAGCAGGACGTAGACGCGGTTGCCGGTGGCGCGGGCGAGGGCCCGGTGGACCTCGATGTCCGCGAGCTGTACGGCATCGGCGTCCACCGCCTCCGCCACGGCCGTCAGCAGCGTGCGAAGCTCGGCACGTTGACGGCCGGTGGCACGGACGGCGGCACGCTGGGCGATCAACGCGCCGATGTGGCGCCGCACTTCGAAGACCTCCCGTATCCAGTCGGGGCTGTGCCGCACGAGCATCGGCAGCAGGTCGGCGCCGCCCAGCCGCAGGTAGTCCCGGACACGGGTGCCGACACCGTGCCGCGTCTCGAGCAGTCCGGCCTGCGCCAGACGTCCGAAGGCGTGCTTGAGGGTGGTGCGCGTGACGCCGTAACCGTCGGCGAGCGCGCGCTCCGGCGGCAGGTAGCTGCCGGCCGGGTGGTGTCCGGCGAGGATGTCCTCGCGCAGACGGCTCTCCAGGACATCGACGATGGTTTCCCGCGGCAGTGCCTCCACGCAGTCCTCCCAGTGGCTCAGTGGATGAGCCACTGAACCAGTTCTCGCCCGCGGGCGTCAATGGTCATGACAATCCGACGCCCAAGGGGAAGTCCGGTCCGGCCGACGGCGATCACGCGATCACCGCGTCGTACTCCGTACCCGATGACGCCTGGTACTGGGGACCAGGTCGACCGGCAGATCCGCGCTTCGCGAGCGTGGATGCGGCTGCGGCCCGAACTCGTCCACATCATGCACCGGTTGCGCCAGGAGCACCTCGGCGTCATCGACGATGACCACTTCCCCCACGTCCTGGCGAAGGCACGTGCCGCAGTCCCCCAGGCGGACCTCGCCGCCGTACTCGGGGCCGCGCTGGTTGCCGCTGACCCCGGCCCTGATCGGTGCCGCCACTCCCGCTCGCTACGGGGTGCTCGGGCTCGCGTACTGCGCGCTGGCCACAGCGGGCGTGACAACGATGCGGAAGGGCGACTTTCCCACCTCGGGGGACGCCCTGCTGGTCAGCTGGGCCGGCATGATCGCGTTCGCCGTGTACGGGGTCGCACTGACCGTCGCAGTCCGCTCGTACTGGCTTCGGACGCGCCCGATCGACCAGGTGCCCGTCCCCACGGGACGCGCCCGGTAGGGGCGCACCGGCAGCTCCACGTGACGGTCCCGGACCCCCTGGAACCACACCGTCCGCCCGCCCACGCCCGCCATCAAGGATTCAACCTTTCATCCTGCCTGCAGACGCCGGGTTTCAAGATGCCGTCGGGTAGCCGGTCCCATAGCGTGGTCATTAGTGCGTCCAGGGTGTTCCTCTCCCTTTCCGTGGAGCTCGGCGGACCTTCCCGTCACCGCGAGAATCAGCACACCTCCAGGAGACATCATGGCCACGGCCTCCAGTCGCCCTGTCTCGGTCTACGTCCTCGCCGGAATCAGACTTCTCAACGGAGCCGCCGGTCTGCTGGCGCCGGAGTTGCTCATCCGACGGTTCGATCCCGACCGCGATCCGCCCAGCCCGGCAGCCGTCTACGCCTTTCGGCTCTTCGGCATCCGCACGGTCCTGCTGGGCCTCGCCCTGCTGACCCACAGCGGTGAACGGCTGCGGGAGGATCTGCGCGAGGCCGTCCTGATCCACGGCAGCGACACCGCGACAGCGGCCACGGTCGGCTTGCAGGGGCATGCACCGCCGCGCACCGCCGTGCTGACCACCCTCATCTCGGCCGTCAACACCGCGCTGTCCGTCAGCGCCACAGCCTCCCTCGCCGACTCCGCGGAGAGCAAGCCGAGATGACGGCGACATCCGGGGCCGTTCCCCCCACCGAGACGGGATTCGACTACGTCGTCGTCGGCGCCGGCGCGGGTGGCGGTCCGCTGGCCGCCAATCTCGCCGCCGCGGGCATGCGCACCCTGCTGCTGGACGCCGGCGGGGCCGAGGACAACGACCGCTACCTGGTGCCCGCGTTCCACGCCGACGCCTCCGAGGACCCGGTGCAGTGCTGGAACTACTTCGTACGGCACTACGCCGACGAGCAGCAGCAACAGCGCGACGGCAAGTTCGTGCCGGGCAAGGGCGTCCTCTACCCGCGCGCCGGGACGATCGGCGGGTGCACCGCCCACCATGCTCTGATCACCGTCTATCCGTACAACCGCGACTGGGACGCCATCGCGGCGGAGACCGGCGACGCCACCTGGCACAGCACGGCCATGCGCCGGTACTTCGAGCGGCTGGAGCGTTGCACGTACCTGCCCAGACCCAAGCGTCCGCCGCGCAACCCGCTCGTGGCCGCGGTGCTCCGGAGCCTGCCCCTCGTGGCCGCCCGGTACCGCAACGACGCCCGGCACGGATTCGACGGCTGGCTGCCCACCGCACTGGCCGATCCCCGACTCGCCGTGCAGGACCAGCAGTTGCTGAAAGTCATCCTCTCCGCCGCGGAGGACACGCTCGCCGGCTTCCTCGGCCGGCCGCTGTCCCCCCTCGAGGGGGCCGACTCCTTCGTCGACCCCAACGACTGGCGGGTGCAGACCCAGGCGCTGCAAGGGCTGTGGCAGATCCCCATCTCCACGGAGGGCGGCCGCCGCAGCGCCGTACGTGAACGCGTCCAGGCCGTACAGCGCGGACATCCGGACCACCTGGTGGTCCGCACCCACGCGCTGGCCGCGCGGATCGTACTGGACGAGGGACATACGGCGACCGGCGTCGACTACCTGGACGAGGCGCATGCCTACCGGGCCGATCCCGGCACTCGGCCGGACACCGGACCGCCGGTGCTGCGCCGGGTCCTCGCCTCACGCGAGGTGATCTTGGCGGCCGGTGCCTTCAACACACCCCAGCTGCTGATGCTCTCGGGTATCGGACCGCCTGAGGAACTGGGGCGCCACGGCATCCCCGTGCGCGTCGGACTGCACGGGGTGGGCGCGCACCTTCAGGACCGGTACGAGGTCGGCGTGGTCAGCCAGATGGTCCGCGAGTTCCCGCTCATCGAGGAGTGTGACTTCCACGCTCCGCAGCCGGGGACCGAGCCGGACCGCTGCTACCGGGAGTGGCAGGAGGGCAAGGGCCTCTACACCACCAACGGCGCCGTGCTCGGCATCACCCGCAAGTCCCGTCCGGACCTGGACACCCCCGACCTGTTCATCTTCGGCGGGCCCTTCGACTTCAGGGGATACCGTCCTGGTTACTCCCTCGACCTCACCCACCACAAGGACCGCTTCACCTGGGCCATCCTCAAGAGCCGCACCCACAACACGGGAGGCCGGGTGCGGCTGCGCTCCGCAGACCCGCGCGACACCCCGCTGGTCGACTTCCACTACTTCACCGAGGGCACGGACAAGGAGGGCCTGGACCTCGAAGCGATGGCCGACGCCGTCGAGTTCGTCCGCGGGATGAACCGCAGGGCCGGCTCCGTGATCCGCAAGGAGCTGTGGCCCGGCGACGAGGTCGACGACCGCAACGCCGTCCGCCGTTTCGTCCAGGACGAGGCCTGGGGGCACCATGCGTCGTGCAGCTGTCGGATGGGACGCCCCGATGACCCCTCGGCGGTGGTCGACAGCGCGTTCCGGGTCCTCGGGGTGGACCACCTTCGGATCGTCGACGCCTCGGTCTTCCCCCGCATTCCCGGATTCTTCGTCGCCGCTCCCATCTACATGATCAGCGAGAAGGCGAGCGACGTGATCCTGGCAGACGCTGCCCCGTCCTGACCCACTCCTGCCTTCCGACCCTGGCCTCACCGAACGCAACCACCAGGAGCCCTCCAAGGAGGATCGCGATGAGCACGCACCGACGCGCCCCACGGCGCCCTTCGGCCGGATACCGCACGTCCCTGCCCTGGCGGATCATCACCGCTGCCGCCCAGTACATCGACCGCCGCGTCGGCTGGGACAAACTGCCCGTGGCGGCGGGCCTGGTCACGCTCTTCGGGCTGCGCGTCAAGCTCCGGCAGAAGAACCTGTACGACACCAGCCGACTGCCCGCGATCAACCAGCCCGAGCCCGCACCCGGGACCGCGAGCCACGAGGTCAACCGGGCCGCCGACGGCAGCCACAACGACCTCGCCGAGCCACGCATGGGCATGGCCGGCACCCGCTTCGGCCGCAACATCCCACTGGAGGCCATCGCCCCGGCCGCTCCCGAGGACGTCCTGGCCGCGCCCAGCCCGCGCGAGGTCAGCCGCGCCCTGCTCACCCGCGACGAGCTCATCCCGGCCGAGTCCGTCAACTCGCTGGTCGCCGCCTGGCTCCAGTTCATGATCCGAGACTGGTTCAGCCACGGCACGAGCCCCGCGGACCGGCCCTGGGAGGTTCCCCTGGTGGCCGACGACCCGTGGCCGGAGAACCCCATGAAGATCATGCGGACCCCGGACGACCCCACGCGTGACCCACAGGCACCCCCCGGTACGCCCGATACCCGCGTCAACGTCTCCTCCCACTGGTGGGATGCGTCGCAGATCTACGGGAAGAACGAAGCCGAACAGCAGCAGTTGCGCACCGGCGAACTGGGCAAGCTGCATCTGTGGGACGACGAGAAGGCACCGGTCCCGGCCGACCCGTCCCAGGACCCCACACGCGTCCCCGGATTCTGGCTGGGCCTCGCCATGATGCAGGACCTGTTCACCCGGGAGCACAACGCGATCTGTGACCACCTGCACGGCGCCTACCCGTCCTGGAGCGACGAGGAGCTGTTCCAGCGAGCCCGGCTCGTCAACTCCGCGCTCCTCGCGAAGATCCACACCGTGGAGTGGACACCGGCCGTGATCAGCCACCCCACCACCGTCAAGGCGCTGCGCGCCAACTGGTGGGGCATCGCGGGCGAACGCGTCCACAACCTGTTCGGGCGCATCAGCGACAGCGAGGTCATCAGCGGCATCCCCGGCGGCGAGACAGATCACTACGGCGTCCCGTACAGCCTCACCGAGGAGTTCGTCGCGGTGTACCGCATGCACCCGCTGATCCGCGACGACTGGCACCTGCGCGCCGTGGCCGACGACACGACCCTGCGCCACTGCACCCTGCGCGACATCGCCGGTCCGGGAGCGCTGAAGTTCCTGGAGACCACGGAGATGGCCGACCTGCTCTACAGCTTCGGCACGCTGCATCCCGGACTGGTCACCCTGCACAACTTCCCCAAGTTCCTCCAGGAGTTCGAGCGGCCGGACGGCCAGCTGCAGGACCTGGCCGCCACCGACATCCTGCGCTCCCGGGAGCTGGGGGTGCCTCGGTACAACGAGTTCCGGCGGCTGCTCAGGCTCAAGCCGGCGGAGAGCTTCACGGAGCTGGCGCACGATCCGGCGTGGGCCGAGCGGATCGAGCGGCTCTACGGTGGCGACATCGAGAAGGTCGACCTGATGGTCGGCCTGTACGCGGAGAAGCTGCCGGCCGGATTCGCCTTCAGCGACACGGCGTTCCGCATCTTCATCCTCATGGCGTCGCGCCGGTTGAACAGCGACCGGTTCTTCACCACCCACTACACCCCGGAGGTCTATTCCAAGGCCGGAATGGCCTGGATCGACGACAACAGCATGGTCAGCGTTCTGCTGCGCCACCACCCCGAACTGCGTACGGCCCTGTCCGGGCTCGGCAACGCCTTCGTGCCCTGGCACAGCGCAGCACCGAGGAAGACCTGAGATGCGAACGACCGAGCGGACAGGTCAGGAGCGCGCACGCCAGGCCGCCGCGGCCGCCGACCGGTACCGCGAGACCAGCGACGAGCGCGCGTCCGTGGAGCGGCAGTTGGATGCCGGCGTACCGTTCCCCGACTCGCGGCAGGCGCTCGCCGCGCGTGCCAGGCGGCTGTTGGACCGGCACGCGGTCCCGGCCGCCATGGCCGTGGAGGCCGTGCGCGCCGAGCCGCTGACCGCGCCCGACGCCTACGAGCGCATCCTCGGGGTGTCCAAGGACCTGCAGGCGTGGAGTTTTCTGCCACGTGGCGCGCGGGCGGCGCGAACCGTGGCCCGGATATCGGTACGGGAGAACGGCCGGGAACTCCCGTTGGGCACCGGCTTTCTGGTGTCGCCGAGCCTGTTGATGACCAACCATCATGTGCTCACCGACGCGGAGGCCGCCCAGCAGTGCTTCGTCGAGTTCGACGCCCAGGTCACGGTCGACAACACGCCGCAGCCGTCGGTGCGGCTGGAACTGGACCCGGACGCGTTCTTCGTGGCCGACGAGCGCCTGGACTTCGCCCTGGTGCTGGTCGCGCCGGACGCGGGCGGGCGGCCGCCCGGCGAGACGTTCGGCTGGAACCGGCTCAGCGCACAACCGGGCAAGCTGGTCGTAGGCGAGCCGGTGAACGTGATCGGCCACCCGATGGGGCGCCTGAAGGAGATCGCCGTCCGCGACAACATGCTCCAGGTGCGGCTCGACGACTTCCTCCAGTACAAGACGGACACCGAGCCCGGCAATTCCGGCTCCCCGGTCTTCAACGACCAGTGGGAGGTCGTCGCGCTCCACCACAGCGGAGTCCCGAGGACCGACGACCAGGGACGTGTCCTGCGCAGCGACGGGCAGGTGTGGCAGCCGGGTGACGGCGACGACGCGGTCGACTGGGTCTCCAACGAGGGCGTGCGCATCAGCTCCGTCCTGCGGCACCTCGCGCAGCTGCCACCCGACAGCCGGTCGGGCCCGCTGGCGGACATGGGCGCCGAGTCGGGGCTGAGCCTCGGTCCGGCGGAGTCCGCCGCGCCGGTCCGAACAGCCGCAGACACCGTAGGGGCACCGGCCGTCGCGCCGGCCGTCACCCGCAGGGGCCTGCGCGCCCGGGAGGGCGCGTTCGGCGGCGAGCGCCATCTGGTCTTCCTGCACGGGCGCTCCCAGCAGGGCAAGGACCCGGAAAGCCTGCGCCGCGAGTGGACGGCCGGCCTCGACCAGGGACTCGTCCGCGCCGGACTCCCGCCGGTCGATCCGGCCGACGCCTGGTTCCCGTACTACGGCGATCGACTGGTGCAGGCGCTCCCGGCGCGGGAGGCCGTGGCACGGGCCACCGAGACCACCGGTCTCTCCCCGGCGGAGGCGGTGGCTCCCGCATCGTCCACGGCCCGAGCGGTGTACGAGGAGATGATCGGTGAGGCCGCCGTCCGATGGAACGCCCCGCAGGAGACGCGGCCGGACGTCGAACGGCTCGCCCCGGGTGACCTCGTCGGGCCGCTCCACCGGCAGCTGAGCTGGCTGGCCGCGAGGAGTGACCTCGATGCGTGGACCATCGCCCTCGTCCTCCGCGACGTGGCCGCGTACCTCGACGACCCGGGTGTCAGGGACGCCGTCCTGGACGGTGTGCTGGAGACGTTCCCGGAGGACGGGGAGGTCGTTCTCGTCAGCCACAGCCTCGGCACCGTGGTCGCCATGGACCTCACCACCCGGCTTCCGACCGCGTTGCGTACGATCCATCTCACCACCGTGGGCAGCCCGTTGGGGCTCGACAGCGTGTACAAGAGGCTGCTGGTCGAGGTGCCGAGGCGCCCCGAAACGGTGACGGACTGGCTGAACGCGTGGTACCCGTCGGACGCCGTGACCATCGGGTGCCCGCTGGCCGACGAATGGGCGGGCACGGTGACCGACGTCGCGGTCGTCAACGCCCGCGACCAGGCCCACAACATCATGGAATATCTCTCCCACCCCGAGGTCGCCGGGGAGATCGGCGGCCACCTCAAGCTCAGCTGATCGTGCGCATGCGCGGTCGCCCGAGAAAAAAACAGCGGCTGCTGTCGATTCCGTCACCTCCCGTTCGACGTCAGGATGTGCGGCGCCTTGCCACACGACGAAGCGACGTGACCAGACGAGGAAACACGTGGATCAGCTGCTGAGAGTCATGAACTTCAACGTCTCGAGCGACGGGATCGGTGCCGGTGAGCACCAGAGTCTCGACCGGCCGTTCGGGCTCGACCATCCCGAGAGGCTGTTCGCCTGGGCCGGCGCCACGGCGAGCTGGCCCATGCGCACGGATGCCGGCGGGAGCCGGGGCCTCGACGACTACTTCACGCGGGACTTCGCGCGCAACATCGGTGCCGAGATCATGGGCCGCAACAAGTTCGGCCCCCAGCGCGGGCCCTGGCAGGACCACGAGTGGCGTGGCTGGTGGGGCGAGGAACCCCCGTTCCGTACGCCGGTGTTCGTCATGACCCATCACAGGCGTCCGTCGTTCACGCTCTCCGACACCTCGTTCCACTTCGTCGACGGCGACCCGGCCGCCGTCCTCGAACGGGCGCGGGAAGCGGCGCAGGGCCAGGACGTCCGACTCGGCGGCGGGGTCACCACCATCCGCCAGTTCCTCGACGCCGACCTCGTCGACACCATGCACGTGGCGGTCTCGCCGGTGGAGCTCGGCTCCGGACTACGGCTGTGGGAGTCCCCCGATGAACTGCTCGACCGGTTCCACCTGGAGGTGGTGCCGAGCCCGGGCGGCGTGACGCACCACCTGTTCTGGCGAAGGTGACGCGAGGGCCCACCCCAGTTCGGACTGCGCCTGCGAGGGGGCGTGGGCCCTGCCCTGTGGTTCCCCGTGGTGGAGCCGACCGGCGATCTCGAGGACGATCCCAACATCACCGACAAGAAGTTCCCGGGCAACCCCACTCGCTCCTATCGCACACGCGAGCCGGTACGCATCGTCTCGGAGCTCAAGGGCTGGGCCGGTCACTCCCCGGAGCAGATCAAGGTCATGTCGGACGGGCTGGCCGGCCTTCGCCGCCGCGGCGTCGCCGCGATCCTGGACTGACGAGAGCCGCCGCTCTTGAGGAGCGGACGAGGATCAGGACGGCCACGCCGTTGTATCGACAGAGGTCAGGCCCGGGGCCGTACACGCAACGGCGCGTAGACGAGCAAGGCCGCGAGGAACGCCACGGGGTAGGCGAGGTCGGCGCCGTGCAGGGCCCGGGCGACCGGGCCCACGTACAGGCTGGTGCTCATGAACGGCACCGCAACGGCGAAACCGACGATGAACGCCGTGAGAGCCGGCCACCACGGCTGCGACTCCGCCTCTTCCGCCGTCAGGTCGATCGGGCGGCCGCCGCGCGCCCGCGCGCGGACCACCCAGTCGACGATCACGACCGCGACGAACGCGGGGATCCAGTAGCCGACGAACAGCAGTACGTTCTGGAAGCGGGCGGTGGTGTCGGCGGCGTGCATCCACAGCACGAGCGGGAAACCGAGCACCGCGGCGAGCCCGGCGGCCACCGGCCGCGGCAGCCGCACGCCGACGGTCTGCAGCGCCAGTGACCCGCTGTAGTCGTTCATGGCGTTGCTGCACAGGGCCGCGAGAGCGACGGCGAGGAGTCCGAACGCGCCGAGCGCGCCGCCGCCGAGCAGCCGGTCCACGCCCCGGGCGGTCTGGTCGGTGAACTGGGCGGCGCCCCACAGGCCGAGCGCCTGCACCGCCACGAAGGACACGCCGACACCGAGCAGGGTGTACCAGAACATGCGCGGACGGGACGCCGTCCGGGGCAGGTAGCGGCTGAAGTCGCTGGCGTACGGGGCCCACGAGAGGGCGAGACTCAATGCGACGGTGCAGGTCAGAACGAACGCACCCGCCCGGTCGGCGCCGTGCACGGTCGCGGCCGTCGCGGGCTGGGTGCCGTGCCCGAGTTTCACCGCCAACGCGACGAGCGAGGCGGCGAGCGCGAAGGTCATCACGGTCTGCAGGCGGTGGATCGCCTCGTATCCGATCACGCCCAGCGCCCCCTGGGCCGCCAGCATCACCAGGACCCCCAACCAGAACGGCCAGCCGAACAGCTGGGCCAGCGCGTCCCCGCCGAACAGACCGATCAGCGCGTCCCAGGCGATCGACGACAGCCACTGCAGGGTGCCCGGCAGAGCGACGGCCCGTCCGAAGGCCAGCCTCGCCAGCGGCAGCTGGCCCGCCCCGGTCTGGCTGCCCCAGGTCCCCAGGTAGGCCGTGGGCACCGCACCGAGCAGGGTGCCGAGCACCACGGCGAGCAGCGCGGTGGCGAAGTCCAGACCGAGGACCGCCCCGACCGTGCCGGTGAACACGCCGGTCATCGTCAGGTTGGGGGCGAACCACACGGTGAACAGGCGCCGGGGGCTGCCGTAGCGAGCGTTCTCGGGCACCGGCGTGATGCCGCGCGCCTCCACCCGCAGATCGCCGGGGGCCGTCGGCATCCGGCCGTCGAAGACCCGCCGCGCCTCGGCGACGGCCGTCTCTTCATGGGCATACGGCAACGACATACGACATCCCTCCGCCAGTCCTAACTGGTTCAGGTTCAACGGGTGTGATCTCAGCCCCCGTGCGGGGGCACCCCGTGTCCAGGTACGCCGGCCAGAATAGCCCGGACCGGTGACCGGTTCCTGCCGGGACGGGACGGGGCGTGTGGCACCGCGCGACCACGGACGCGGGACGGCCGGGCGGCGAGCCGCTGCATCGGCGGAGTCTTCCTCGGCATGAAGCAGCGGCTGGGCCTCGCCACCGTCCTGATCGGGGACCCACCCGTGCTCATGTTCGACGAGCCGATCAACGGCATGGACCCGGAGGGCGTGCTCCGGGTGCGCCCGCTCTTCCGGCGCCCGCCGACGAGGGGCGCACGGTCCTCCTCTCCAGCCACCTGATGTCAGAGATGGAGAACACCGCCGACCAGTTGGTCGTCATCGGCCGGGGCCGCCTCTTCGCCGCAGCCGGTACGCGACTTCGCAGCCCGTAGCACCGGCAGCAGCGTTCTGGTGGGGACACCGCACGTCGCCGAGATGGCAGCCGTGCTGACCGCGGCGGGCGCCTCGGTCGAGCCGGTGGGCGCGGCCGACGCCGGCTCGCCGGGTCCGGGCTCCCAGCGGACCGGATCGGGGCGCTCGCCTTCGAGAACGCCATCCGGCTGAGCGAGCTGACCACCCGCGCCGCCTCCCTGGAGGCGGCCTTCATGGAGCTGACCGCCGACAGCGTCGAATACACGGCAGGAGAGCGATGGTGTCGGCCGCCTGGAGGCGCCTGGTCCAGAAGTGGAGCCCGGGACCCGGGTCCCTGGGCTACACCGCCACGGTCTCCGGCTCGTGCCTCGTGTACGCGCTCCGGCCGTCGGTCACCGTCGCACTCGCCGTCTTCGTCGTGCGACACCGCGACGTACGAGGCCTGCCTGCAGGGCGCGCACGTCGTGCCCTGCAGGCTCCTGACCGGTGGGAGTGGCGGTCACGGCAGGGCGTCACCCGAGCCGGAACCGGAACGTCGTCCGGGCTCGTCCCGCACAGGGCGCAGCCGCGTCCGGCCGTACGATCGCACCGCACCCGGAGCTCAGCTCATCCGGCACGTGCGATGAACGGGGCCCCTTTCGGCGTGTCCGGCAACAAGGGTGACAGGATGAACCCCATGAGCAACGTCTACTTCGACATCAGCATCAACGGCGCCCCGGCCGGCCGCATCGTCTTCAACCTCTTCGACGAGGTCGTACCGAAGACCGCGCGCAACTTCCGTGAACTGGCCACCGGCCAGAACGGCTACGGCTACGCCGGCTCGGGCTTCCACCGCATCATCCCCCAGTTCATGCTGCAGGGCGGTGACTTCACCCGCCACGACGGCACCGGTGGCAAGAGCATCTACGGCGAGAAGTTCGAGGACGAGAACTTCGAGCTGAAGCACGACCGCAAGTACCTGCTGTCCATGGCGAACGCCGGCCCCAACTCCAACGGCTCGCAGTTCTTCATCACCACCGTCCTCACCCCCTGGCTCGACGGCAAGCACGTCGTCTTCGGCGAGGTTGTCGAGGGCCAGGACCTCGTCGACCAGATCGAGTCGCTGGGCTCGCAGTCCGGCGCCCCGAAGGGCAAGGTGGAGATCGCGGCCTCCGGCGTCGTCGAGGGCAGCTGAATCGGTCCCCTCACCCGGGTCCGGTTCGCCGAGGGTCGCGCCGTAATGATCTCCGGCGTCCCGGCCGGCCGGCCGGGACGCCGCTTGCGCGACGACGACTCCCGCAGCCGGATCGCCTTCCTGACGATGCTGCGCCGTATCGGACCCGCCCGCGGAGCCGGCCCCGCTGAAGCGGTGCTTTCGAGGAGGCTGTCCGATGCGGTGCTGCGGGGGCGCAAGAGTCCGAGGCGGCTTCTCCGGCAGGCGCGGAAGGCCGGCGTCGGGCTGTCGCCGGCTCGTGCCGCTCCTCAGCGCCGGACCGGGCGCTGAGGGCGGACCGGGAGCGCTTCGACGCTGTTGCCGATGAAGCTGCGCTGGCGGGGGAGTCGGCCCTCGGGGACGGCGAGGTCGAGGTCCGGGAAGCGGGTGAAGAGCCGTTCCAGTGCGATCGTGGCCTCGAGGCGGGCGAGCGGGGCGCCCACGCAGTAGTGCGCGCCTTGGCCGAAGGAGAGGTGCCGGGCCACGCCGGGCCGGGTGACGTCGAAGCGGTCGGCGTCCGGGCCGTGGAAGGCCTCGTCGCGCCCGGCGGCGGTGTAGCCGGCGAGGACCGGGGTGCCCTGCGGGATCACGGTGCCGCCGAGGGCCAGGTCGCGGGTGGGGTAGCGGAAGGGGAACCAGCTGACCGGGCCGTCCCAGCGCAGTGTTTCGTCCACCACGTCCGACCAGGTGGCCCTGCCCTCCAGGACCAGTGCCAGCTGGTCACGGTGGGTGCACAGCGCCCGTACGGCATTGCTGATCAGGTTGAGGGTGGTCTCATGGCCGGCGACCAGCATCAGGCGCATCGTACCGATGAGTTCGGCCTCGCTGAGGCGGTCGCCGCCGTCCTCGCGGGCGGCTATCAGGGCGCTCGTCAGGTCGTCGCCGGGGGCGGCCCGGCGGGCGGCCGCGATCGTGCCGAGCAGCTCGACGAGTTCGCCCACGGCGGCCATCACCTCCGCCGGGGTGGTGTCGGTGGCGATGACCACCGTGTAGGTCAGGTCGTGCAGCCGGTCGCGGTGCTCGGGGTCCACGCCGAGCAGCTCGCAGATGACGCTCAACGGGAGCGGGAGCGCGAAGTGGGTGCGCAGGTCCGCGATGCCGTCCGGGTTCTCGGCGGCGGCCCGGCCGAGGTCGTCGAGGAGGCCCGCCGTCAGCTCCTCGATGCGCGGCCGCAGCCGTTCCACCTGACGGGCCGTGAAGGCGTTGCCGACGAGGGAACGCAGCCGGCGGTGATCGGCGCCGTCGGCGGTATGCATGCCCTGGGCGTTGGCGAAGACCCGCAGCGGCCAGTCGGCGGGGATCGTGCCGTCGTTCAGAGCCGGGCAGTGGCGGGCGTCCTTGGCCACGTCGGGGTGGGCGAGGAACTCCTTGAGCGCGTCGTGTCCCAGGACGACCGCTGCGGGAACCCCGCCGGGCAGGACGACGTCCGCGACGGGCCCCCGGGCCCGCAGGCGGGCGTTCAGGGCGTGCGGGCAGCCGCCGCCGGGGTCGACGACGTGAGCGGGCACGGAAGCGGGGGTAGGGGAGGACAAGCGGGACTCCTGACCGTGTGAACGAATACCCGGCAACAGTGCGGTGTCGAGCACCGGTTGTACAAGTCCGTCCCGTCGGCGACTCGGCCGAGTGCCCGGCCCGTCCAGCGACGCGACTCGGTTCCGCGACGACGAGCAACAGCCGGTCAGCCCTGGACGCCTTGCTCGACCTCGACGCCCGCATCCCCGAAGACGTCTCGGACGGGGCCGCCGCCCGCCTCCGCCGCCACACCCTGCACACCGCGCACATCGACCGTGAGTCGACGGGCCCGGTGCCCGCCCCGGTCCGACCCCTGCAGGCGCCGGCGGACCGACCCTGAGGCCTGCCGGGTCACAGCCTTGGGCAACACCCTTCGAGCGGCGTCCGTGCCGGGTCGGGTGTCGGGTGTGGGTGTATCGAGTGACGGCAGAGGTGCGTGGGGTTGCGCCGGGGGCGCGTCAGGGCACCCCCGTGGCCCTGGCGCGCTGTCCACTCGGCCGGTTCGGCGGCCGGAGCCCATGATGCGCGGGTGAACGGCGGGTTGTCCTTCGCGTAGCGTCCACATCGGTGTGCGTAGCGTCCACGGGAGTTCGGTGCGGCGCCTGACGGCGGGCTGTGGGGCCGGCCCCGATCGTGAACCCTCTGTTCCACCGGTGCTCGGACGGCCGACGCCACGTCACCAACCTCTCAACCGCCGTGATCAATTGCTGTCGTCACCTCGGCGCCGACCGCACCGGTCACGGCACCCGAGCCTGCGGCAAGTTCCCCGGTCAGCCGGACGGCTCCACAACGGCGGTGCCGCGGCCTGATGTTCGGGGCGCGTCACGAGGATGACGCGCGCTTGGCCTGGACGAATGAGGCAAAAGGGGCAAATTCCGGATTCCCGCATGGAGTGGGGGTAACGGGAAGTGAAAGCCGCTACAGGCCACTACAGGGAGGAGACGCACCCGTGACGCCGAACCAGGACGTCGTCGAGATGATCCTCAGGGATCACCGGACGATGGAGGACCTGCTCCGTCTCATGCGCAACACCGAGGCCGACCGCGAGACCGCACTGCATGACTTCGCACACCTGATGATCGCGCACGGTGAGGCGGAGAGAGCCTCGGTACACCCCGTTCTCGTCTCCTTCGATGACGGGGACACCGTCGAGCACATCGAGACCGCACACCAGGAAGCCGTCAAGGTCCTCTTCGCGCTTCTGCAGGTGCAGGAGATCGGCTCCGCCGAATGGGACTGGCGGCTGCAACAGTTGGCCTCGGTCACGGCCCGCCACACGGACGAGGAGGAGCGCATTCTCGTCAACCGCGCCCGTGAAACCCTCAGTCGGCGGTGCCGGGAGGAGCTCGGCGCCGGCTTCGCCAGGACGGAAGCCGATCTGTTGACGGCGCGATGCGGCAGCGTCGCCAGCGTGCACCGGATGGTTCGAGCCGCTGCGCCCGCGTGAGGCCCTACAGACCGAACCACCGAAGACAGTCGATCTACGACAGGAGCTGCCATGCACATGAGCCTGGACGCCTTCCTCACCCAGGTCACTGAACGCGTAGGTTATGAGGGGCCGCAACAAGGAGCCAGAGCCGTACAGAACGTGCTGGAGGTACTCGGCGCCCACCTGGTGGGTGACGACCGCACGGACCTGGCCGCCCTGCTGCCCGAGGGGTGCGGATCGCTGCTGACCGCAGGCGAGCCGGCCAACGAACCACTGACACCAGCCCTGTTCGTCGAAGCAGTGGCCGACCGCAGCAACGAAGACCTCGTCGAGGCCAGACGGGAGATCGACGCCGTACTGCCGACTCTTGCGGAGATCGCGGACCACGCGCTGCTCCGGCGTCTCCTCACCCAGCTGCCCCCAGGACATGCCGGTCTGTTCGGCTGCACCGACCCCGGGTGACGCGGCCGGAGCCTCCGGTCGAGGGCTGCCCCTCTGAAGGACGATCAGCATGCCGGGGCCGGCCCGGCTCGCTTCTTCTGAACCTTCGAGAACGGGTGAGCGGGGAACACGGCGTGCGTTCGCCCCTTCCGGCTGAGTCCCACCGGCGGGGTCTCGCACGACTCGCCGTAGGAACCCCTGCTGCCCGCTCTCGGGCCGCCCGGTACTACCGTCCCGCTGTGCAACGGAGTCGACTCGTCCCGTCCGGGGCGAAGGAGGACGATCCAGATGGCTGGTTCCGTGATGACGGACCTGTCGGCGGGGCAGCTCCCGGAGTTGACGGCAGGACGGCTGCTGTCCTCGTGGCAGCTCGACGCCCCGGCGCTGCTGCTGGTCGCCGTCCTCGGCTCGTTCTACGGCTGGGGCGTACTGCGTCTGCGTCGGCGCGGCAAGCCCTGGCCGCTCGCGCGTGTCGCCGTGTTCGCGCTGCTCGGGCTCGGTGGGCCGGTGGTGGCCACCATGTCCTCCCTCGCCGTGTACGACCATGCTCTGTTCTGGCCGGCCGCCGTGCAGAACATCCTGCTCGACCTGGTGGCTCCGCTGGGTCTCGCCCTCGGTGATCCCCTGCGGCTCGCCGTCGAGGCGTCCCCCGACGGCGTGGGGGCGCGGATCCGGCGGATCATGTCCGGGAAAGTGGTCCGCCTACTGACCTTCCCTCTGGTCAGTACGGCGTTGGTGCTGGCCACCGAACTGGCGATCTACTTCACGCCGTACTTCGCCACCGCCCTGCGCGTGGGTTGGCTGCACGAACTGATGTATCTGCACCTGCTGGTGGCCGGCTGCCTGGTCGTCGTACCGGTGCTGACGCACGAAGAGGCGCTGCCGTCCTGGTGCACGCATCCCGTCCGGGCGGCACTGGTCTTCCTGGACGGCATCGTCGACGCGGTCCCCGGCGTCGTCGTCATGACGCACAGCACACTGATCGCGGGTGCCTGGTACGCGCACCACGCGCCGTCATGGGCACCGGACGTGCAGCGCGACCAGCAGCTCGGAGGTGGAGCGATGCTCAGCATCGCCGAACTGGTCGCGCTGCCCTTCATGCTGGCGCTCCTCTATCAGTGGGCACGCGCCGAGCGGGTCCAGACCTCGGCGCTGGACCGTCGCTTGGACGCGGAACTCGCCGCTGTCCCCGTCCCCACGGCCGCCACCTCCGACGACCCCGCGCCGTCCCCCGACCGGGTGCGTCCCTGGTGGGAGACCGAACAGAACGAGGTGGCCGCGACCATCCGGCGTCAGCACCGAGTCGACTGACCTGCGGTGGCCGAGGTCGGCAGACGATGAAGGTCCCAAGCCGCTCCAGGTGCCTTCATGGCCCCGGCCGAGGCCGCTCTGTTGCCGGTGACACGAGGCCGGGGCTGGAGGGCTGGGCGCACGGGGCCCGGCGGCCCGTTCGCTGTCACAGCCAGCCGTTGCGGCGGAAGGCTCGGTACAGCAGTCCCGCCCCGAGGGCCATCACGGCCAGCGCGCACGGGTAGCCGTAGCGCCAGTCCAGCTCCGGCATGTGGGAGAAGTTCATGCCGTAGATCCCGGCAACCATGGTGGGAACGGCGAAGATGGCCGCCCACGCGCTGATGCGGCGCATGTCGTCGTTCTGCCAGGTGCCCACCTTCGCCAGGTGGGCGTCCAGGACGGAGGCGAGCAGGTCGTCCATCGCACGGACTTCCGTGTCGGAACGGGTGAGGTGGTCGGAGACGTCGCGGAAATACGGCACGACCTGCCGCGGCCAGTCGTCCCGCGCCGTGGTGAAGGGCTGCAGGACCGGGACCAGGGGCTGGATGGCGTCGCGGAACTCCACCACCTCGCGTTTGAGCGAGTAGATCCGCTCGGTCAGGTCTTCGCGGGCGGGTGAGAACACGCACCGCTCCAGCTCGGTCAGGTCCTCCCGCACCTCGGCGGCGGCCTCGGCGTAGGCGTCGACGATCACATCGGTCACCGTGTGCAGGACGCCGACCGGCCCGAGCCGTACCATCTCGTGCTGTGCCGCGAGCCGGCGCGCAGCCTCCACGGTGGGATCGTTCGCCCCGTGCCGCACGGTCAGTGCGAAGGACGGCCCGATGAAGATCATCACTTCGCCGGTTTCCACGTCCGCGGTCTGCTCGACGAACCACAGCGTCTTCACCGCGACGGCCAGCACATCGCCGTAGCGCTCCTGCTTCGGCCGCTGATGAGCCTGAACCGCGTCCTCCATGGCCAGCGGATGCAGCTCCAGCTGTTCGCCCAGCCGCTGCAGCTCCTCCTGACTGGGGCCGTCCACGCGGATCCAGGCGAACTCATCCGGTTCCAAGGCCGCCAAACGGTCGAGGGTGACCTTGCATCCCCCGTCCGCCTGCCTGCAGTCGATCTGCTCGCACTCACCCGTCTGCTCCTGGTAGATCACGCATTCCATACCCTCTCGGATGCTTCCGGGACCGCATTCCATGCTCCCGGGAGGGCAAAGAGGTGCTTGGCGGAGTGAAGGGCCTCCGGGCCGCCCACCAGGACTTCACACGGGTCGCGCGGTCGGTCCGTCCTGCAGGTGGCCGTCATGCCCGTCGGGTGCAGGGCTCGAGGCAGCCGTGCGTCCGGCCGATCAGTCACCTCGAGCGTCGCGAACCTTGCCGTGGCGGCCGATGCCGGACAGCGAGCCGTACACCCCGCTGCGCGACACCCGGTCACAGCCGCCGCCTGGGCGAGGTGCGACCCACGCCCTGATGATCCCGAGGTGTGGGCCGTTGCCTGCGGGATGCAGGCCGCAGCCGCCGAAGGAGTGGGTCCCCCACGAGGAGGTCGACGACCGCCCCGACTCCTCGTCCTTCCCTTTCGGTCGTACCGCCGCCGCGGTGGCCTACACCGCGGTTGTGGCGCGCGCCTGGCCGGCGGCCGGCTCACTCGCCACGCTCCCGGCCTGATGCGGCGTCACAGGACCAGCTGTCGGGGCCCGGGTCGAGGGGCGGAAGTCGGTCGAGCCCGTCGGCCACACCGTCGGTCCTGAACTCGCCCTATCGGGGTACTCGCGGGAATCGGAGGCGGCCGGGCGCATGACGGAGCCCGGCATGCAGGAGTGCAGAAGGATGGGAGGTGACCGCCGTGTCGAACACGCAGCCGCACCACGCCGGATCCGACCGGCGCACGGACCGCTCCGGTCAGGAGCCGGTGGGCGAGCTGGTGCAACGGGCGTCGCAGCAGCTGACCGAGCTGGTGCGCGGCGAACTGCGCCTGGCGCAGGCGGAAATGAAGGAGAAGGGCAAGCACTACGGCAAGGGCGGCGGTCTGTTCGGCAGCGCCGGAGTCGTCGGCTTGCTGTTGTTGCAGGCATTGGTCGCCACCGCGATCGCCGCACTGGCGGTGGCATTGCCGGTGTGGGCGGCGGGGCTGATCGTCACCGCGGTACTGGGTGTGATCGCCGCGGTACTGGCGATGAGTGGAAAGAAGCAGGTCGACCGGGCCGGGCACCCCAGGCCCGAGCAGACGGTCGAAAACGTGAAGGCCGACGTGGCCGAGATCAAGGAGAGTGTGCACCGATGACCCAGCCGCCTCACGACGAGCCCACCGCCGCGAGCCCCGAGGAACTGCGCGAGCAGGTCGAGCAGACACGAGCTGAGCTCGGGGAGACGGTCGAGGCGCTCGCGGCGAAGACCGATGTCAGGGCGCGCGTCCAGGAGAAGGCCGCCGACGTCAAGGAGCAGGCCGCGGCGAAGGCCGACGAGTTGAAGGGGCAAGCCGCGCTCAAGGCCGGAGAACTCAGGGCGAAGGCTGCCGACCTGGCCCATCAGGCGCAGGACCGGCTGCCCGACCCGGTCAAGGAAAAGGCCGTCCAGGCCGCCGAACAGGCCCGGGCGAAGGTGGTGCAGGCCGGTCAGATGTGGCAGGACAACGCGCCCGAGCCGGTCCGGCAGAAGACCGCTCAGGGGGCGCGGGTGGCACGGGACAACCGCAAGGCGCTGCTGGCGGCGACGGGTGCGGCCGCCGTGGTGTGGCTGGCCTGCCGGCGGGTGAAGGGCTGAGCCGGGTGGGGGGGATGAGCCGGGTGGAGGGCTGAGCCGGGTGGAGGGCTGAGCCGGGTGGAGGCGTTGGAGATCGCCTGCAGGTCGGTCGGTCCGGTGCTCGGTGCTGTCGGCGGCATGGCTGCGGGAGCGCTGTTCCAGGAGACCTGGAAGATCCTCGGCCACGACCTGGACGCCCCGGACGACACCGACGAAGTCCGCTCTTGCGTGCGCCTTCTCGCCGATCATGTTCGGGGTGCCGGAAGCTCCGGCGATCCGGTCGGCCGCCACGCCGCCGGAGATCGGGCGGCAGGGCTGGGCGGCGAGACCCGGATGACGTCGGTGTCCAGCGCCTCCACCGCGGCGCGGTCCCTTGCCCTGCAGGCTGCGACCGGTTGGCAGGGGAAGCCGTCAGCCGTGGAGCGAGCGGGCTCCCGGGCTGTCGCCTGTGAAGCGCAGGCCTGAGGCGATCTCGTCGCCGACCACCCACCAGGCGGTCTCGTCGTCCCGATGGGGGAGCGGGCCGATGTTGTTCGTCTCCCGGCGGACACGCCGGTAGCCGAGCGGGAGGAGGCTGGAACCTGCTGAGGTTCGGCGCTTCGTGACAGAGGGGGCTCGCCGCGGCCAAGCGTCCGGCGGCGCCATGAGTGGTTCTCCGGGCCCCGGTACGCCCGATGGGCCGGCTCTTCCTGACGGGGTAGCCCGAACGGCCCTGTCGGGTGGTCGGTACGTCGGTGGAAGGTGGGTCGTACGAAGGCGCACGACACCCGAACGCTGTCCCGAACCGAAAGGAATCCGGATGTCCGTCGACTCGCAGCAGGCGCCCGCCGAACTCTCGGACGAGGAGCTCGCCTCCCTGGACGCCCACTGGCGCGCCGCGAACTATCTGTCCGTGGGGCAGATCTACCTCATGGCCAACCCGCTGTTGACCGAGCCACTGCGCCCCGAGCACGTCAAGCCGCGCCTGCTGGGTCACTGGGGCACCTCTCCCGGCCTGAACCTGGTGCACACTCACCTCAACCGCGTCATCAAGGCCCGCGATCTCGACGCACTGTGCATCTGGGGACCCGGTCACGGCGGCCCGGCGGTCCTCGCCAATTCCTGGCTGGAGGGGTCGTACACCGAGACCTACCCGGACATCACGCGGGACACGGGCGGTATGGCCCGGCTGTTCAAGCAGTTCTCCTTCCCCGGAGGGGTGCCCAGCCACGTGGCTCCCGAGACCCCGGGCTCGATCCATGAGGGCGGGGAGCTCGGCTACTCGCTCTCCCACGCCTACGGCGCCGCGCTGGACAATCCCGGCCTGCTGGTCACCTGTGTCGTCGGTGACGGGGAGGCGGAGACCGGCCCGCTGGCGGCCTCCTGGCACTCGAACAAGTTCCTCGACCCGGTGCACGACGGCGCCGTGCTGCCGATCCTGCACTTGAACGGCTACAAGATCGCAAACCCGGCGGTGCTGGCCAGGCTGCCCGAAACCGAGCTGGACGAACTGCTCCGCGGTTACGGTCACGACCCGATCCACGTCACCGGCGACGAGCCGGCCGCCGTCCATCGCGCGATGGCCACGGCGATGGACAGCGCACTGGACCGGATCGCCGCCTTTCAGCGGGCCGCCCGCGAGGACGGGGCCACCGAGCGGCCCCGCTGGCCGGTGATCGTGCTGCGCACCCCGAAGGGCTGGACGGGTCCCGCCGAAGTCGACGGATTGCCGGTCGAGGGGACCTGGCGCGCCCATCAGGTCCCCTTGGCCGCCGTGCGCGACAACCCCGAACATCTGCGGCAACTGGAACAGTGGATGCGTTCCTACCGGCCCGAGGAACTCTTCGACGACCAGGGTGCCCCGCGCGCGGGTGTCCTGGCATGCATTCCGGAAGGCTGCCGACGGCTCGGCGCCACGCCGCACGCCAACGGGGGCCTGCTCATGCGGGAACTGCCGCTGCCGCCGCTGGAGAAGTACGCAGTCGAAGTCGACAAGCACGGTGCGAGTCTGCACGAACCCACCCGTGTTCTGGGCGACATGCTCGAGGACGTCATGCAAGCCACGACCGACCGCCGCGACTTCCGGCTCGTCGGCCCCGATGAGACGGCATCCAACCGACTTCAGGCGGTGTACGCCGCCAGCGGCAAGGCCTGGCAGGCCGCGATGCTGCCGGTGGACGAACACCTCGACCGGCACGGCCGCGTGATGGAGATCCTGTCCGAACACACCTGCCAGGGCTGGTTGGAGGGCTACCTCCTGACCGGACGGCACGGACTGTTCTCCTGTTACGAGGCGTTCGTGCACATCGTCGACTCGATGGTCAACCAGCACATCAAGTGGCTTCGCACCACTCGCCGTCTGCCTTGGCGCGCCCCGATCGCCTCGCTCAACTACCTGCTGACGTCGCACGTGTGGCGGCAGGACCACAACGGGTTCTCCCACCAGGACCCCGGCTTCGTCGACCACATCCTCAACAAGAGCCCCGAGGCCGTGCGGGTGTACTTCCCGCCGGACGCCAACACGCTTCTGTCCGTGGCCGACCACGTGCTGCGCAGCCGGGACTACGTCAACGTCGTCGTCGCGGGCAAGCAGCCCTGCTTCGACTGGCTGTCGATGGAAGAGGCGAAGGTCCACTGTGCGCGTGGCGCCGGCATCTGGGAGTGGGCCGGCACCGAGGACGGCACCCGCGAACCCGACGTGGTGCTGGCCTGCGCGGGCGACGTACCCACCCAGGAGGTGCTGGCCGCGGCCCAGTTGCTGCGTCGGCACCTGCCCGAGCTGGCCGTGCGCGTCGTCAACGTTGTCGACATCGCCCGGCTGCTGCCCGGTGAGGAACACCCGCATGGCATGAACGACTTCGAATACGACGGGCTGTTCACCGCGGACAAGCCGGTCCTGTTCGCCTACCACGGCTATCCGTGGCTGATCCACCGACTGGCCTACCGCCGTGCCGGTCACCGGAACCTCCACGTGCGTGGATACAAGGAGATCGGTACCACGACCACGCCGTTCGACATGGTGGTCCGCAACGACCTGGACCGCTACCGACTGGTGATGGACGTCATCGACCGCGTCCCCGGCCTCGCCGTCAAGGCGGCGGCCGTACGTCAGCGCATGGAAGACACCCGGCAGCGCCACCATGCCTGGATCCGGGAACACGGCATGGACCTGCCGGAGGTCACCGACTGGACCTGGGACGGCTGAGTCATGACGAGGTGGATCACGGCCTCGGACCGGGCGGGAGGGTCGCCCACACCCAGTTACGGCTCACCCGCGAAGCACGCCGGATCTCCGGTCCTCTGACAGGAAGAAGGCGACCGGACGGCCCGAATGCATGATCGAGCGCCAAGGCCTCAGGCGCGCGAGCCTGTTCCTCGACCTCCGAGCCGGCCCTCCACGCGAACCTCCAGGTACGCAAAGAAGAGGTGTGGCCCGGTTGCCGGCTGCGGGCAGCTGCACGGCAGCGGAACGCAGCTCGGGTTGCGGTAGGGCCGATGCGCCGAACGCCGGCAGCGGCTGCCGCTGTGCGCGCGGTCGGCTGCCGTAGTGTCTTCCGTGACCAGCGGGTGATCAAAGGGGTGGGGATGCCTGAGTTCCAGGCCGAGTTGGTGCGTGCGCTGCCCGGCACCTTGCGGGAGCACTCGGCTCGGTCGGGAGGCAAGATCGCCTACCGCGATGCCCGTCGAGCCGTCACCTACCGGGAGTTGGAGGAACGCACGGGTCGGCTGGCTGGTCATCTCGCCCGGCTCGGGGTGCGGCGCGGCGACCGCGTCGCCGTCCATCTCGGCAATCGCGTGGAGGTGGTGGAGGCATGTCTCGGTGTCCTTCGGGCCGCAGCGGTCGGGGTGCTGCTCAACACCGGAGCGCCGGAAGAGGAGTTGGCGCACTTCCTCGACGACAGCGGCGCGACCGTCGTCCTCACCGAGGAGGAACTGCTGCCGCTGGTCATCCCGCTGGCGTCCGCCCGGCCCGGGACACACGTGGTCGCCGTCGGCCAGGGCGGCGTACCGCACGATGTGCCCGACTTCGAGGACCTGGCCGGCACGGATCCCGGCCACCCGCCCCGCGACGACCTCGACCTCGACGAGCCTGCCTGGATCCTGTACACCTCGGGCACCACCGGGGAGAGCAAGGGCGTCGTCTCCACGCAGCGCTCCGCCCTCTGGTCGGTGGCGGCGGCCTATGTGCCGGCGTACGGGCTGGGGGAGCGGGACCGGCTGTTGTGGCCCCTGCCGATGTTCCACTGCTACGCCCACTCGCTGTGCCTGCTCGGGGTGGTCGCGGTCGGTGCCAGTGCGTATCTGCTGGAGCGGGGCGGCAACGTCGTCGAGGCGCTCACCGCGGAGTCGTTCACCATGATGGCAGGGGTTCCCGCCACCTACCGTCTGCTGCTGGACGCGCTGCGGCGGACGCCGGGCGCCGTGCCGTCCTCGCTGCGGGTGTGCGTCACGGCGGGCGCACCCTGCCCTCCCGAGCTGAAGGCCGAGATCGGCAGCGTTCTCGCCGTCCCGCTGCTCGACGGCTACGGCTCCACCGAGACGTGCGGCAAGATCGCCGTCGAACGGCTCGACGGGCCCCGCGACGAAGATTCCAGCGGCGCTCCGCTGGAGGGGCTCACCATCCGGCTGGCCGACCCGCACACCGGTGCCGAGGTCGCCGACGGGGGCGAGGGGGAGATCTGGGTCCGCGGTCCCAACCTGATGACCGGCTACCACAACCGTCCCGATGCCACGGCCGAGGTGTTCACCGACGGCTGGTACCGCACCGGAGACCTCGGCCGGCGTCTGCCGCACGGCTCCCTCCGCGTCACCGGCCGGGTCAAGGAGCTGATCATCCGGGGCGGTCAGAACGTCAACCCGTCCGAGGTGGAGCAGGCGTTGCTCACCTGCCCGGGCATCACGGACGCGGCTGTGGTCGGCAGACCGCACGACGTCCTGGGCGAGGTGCCGGTCGCCCTGGTCGTCCCCGGACCCGACGGCATCGACATGGTGCGGGCACGCGAGGTCTGCCGGGAGCGGCTGTCCGCGTTCAAGGTACCGGACGAGATCTACGCGACCGAGTCCGTTCCCCGCACCCCGTCCGGCAAGATCGTCCGGGCGGCGCTCGCCGAGCAGTTGGCGCAGCGGCAGGCGGCGGAGCGGCAGACCGCCTCGGCCGAGCTCCGCGCGCGAGTGTCGGCGGTGCCCGACGCCGTCCTCGACCTGGTGCTCGAGCAGACGGCGCGGACGGCCGATCTGCCCGCGCAGGACCTCGACCCCGACCAGCCGTTCACGGCGCTCGGGCTCACCTCGCTCGGCGGTGTGCTGCTGCGCGACCGGCTGGGCACCGCCGCAGGTCTCGATCTCCCCGCGACACTCGTGTTCGACCACCCCACCCCCGCCGCCGTCGCACGGCTCGTGCACGAGGCGCTACGCGGCGAACACCGCGTCGGGGCCATCAGTACGCCCAGCGGTGGATCGGGCACGGAGCCCGGGGAGCCGATCGCCGTCGTCTCCATGGCCTGCAGATATCCGGGCGGCGTGGAGTCCCCGGAGGGCCTGTGGCGGTTGCTCGCGGACGGCACCGACGCGACCTCCGACTTCCCCGCGGACCGCGGCTGGGACGAGGCCGTGCTGTACGACCCCGATCCCGACCGTCCCGGCACCTCCGTCACCCGCAGGGGCGGTTTCCTGCACCGGGCCGCCGAATTCGACGCCGCCTTCTTCGGCATGTCGCCCCGTGAGGCACTGGCCACCGATCCTCAGCAGCGGCTGCTGCTGGAGACCGGCTGGGAGCTCCTGGAGCGGGCGGGCCTCGACCCGTCGGGGCTGCGCGACAGCGACACCGGTGTGTTCGTCGGTGTCATGCACAGCGACTACGCGGGGCGGCTGCTGCACCGCGCGGGGCACGAGCTGGAGGCCCATCTCGCCCTGGGATCGGCCGGCAGCGTGGCCTCCGGCCGGATCGCGTACACCCTGGGCCTGCGCGGACCGGCCGTGACCGTGGACACGGCGTGCTCGTCCTCGTTGGTGGCGATCCACTCGGCCGCGCGGGCCCTGCGCGACGGTGAGTGTTCGCTGGCCGTCGCCGGCGGGGTGACCGTGATGGCCACGCCCGCGCCGTTCCTGGCGTTCAGCAGGCTGCGCGGACTCGCCCCGGACGGCCGGTGCAAGCCGTTCTCCGCGGCAGCGGACGGCACCGCCTGGGGAGAGGGCGTCGGCCTGGTGCTGTTGGAGCGACTGTCCGCCGCACGACGTAACGGGCATCCCGTGCTGGCCGTGCTGCGCGGCTCGGCCGTCAATTCCGACGGCGCCTCCAACGGTCTGACAGCGCCCAACGGGCCCGCGCAGCAACGGGTGATCCGAGCGGCACTCGCCGACGCGGGGCTGTCGCCGGCGGATGTCGACGCCGTCGAGGCGCACGGCACCGGCACCGCGCTCGGCGACCCGATCGAGGCGCAGGCACTGCTGGCCGCGTACGGTTCGGGCCGGCTCGCCGAACGTCCCCTGTGGCTGGGTTCGTTGAAGTCCAACATCGGCCACACGCAGGCCGCGGCCGGCGTCGGCGGCGTCATCAAGACGGTCCTGGCGATGCAGCACGGCGTCCTCCCGCGCACCCTGCACGCGGACGAGCCGTCGCCCCGGGTGGACTGGTCGTCCGGCACCGTACGGCTGCTGACCGGACAGGAGGAGTGGCGAACGGAGGTCGGGCGGCCCCGCCGTGCCGCCGTGTCGGCGTTCGGGATCGGCGGAACCAACGCGCACGTGATCCTGGAGGAGCCCGAGACGACACCCGCCGCAGTCCGGACGTCCCTGGGCCGGACCGTCACACCTCCGCTGCTGCTCTCCGGCGCGAGCCCGGCCGCCCTGCGGGCCCAGGCCGAACGGACCGCCGCCGCCCTGCGCGAGCGTCCCGGACTCGACCCGCTGGACGTGGCGTTCACCCATGCCACCACCCGGGCCGCGCTCGGCCACCGGGCCGCGCTCGACATCCACGACCGCGCGAGCCTGCTGGGCGCCCTGGACACCCTGGCGAAGTCGGCCGGGTCGCACGTCAAGGGGCCCGCCGGCCGGCTCACCGTGCTGTTCACCGGCCAGGGTGCCCAACGCGCTGGTATGGGACGCGAGTTGTACGAGGCCTTCCCGGTCTTCGCCACCGCCTTCGACGCCCTGTGCGAGCGCTTCGACGCCTGTCTGGAGCGCCCGTTGCGCTCGGTCCTCCGGGAAGCCGACGAGGGCCGACTGCTGGATCGTACGGACTTCGCCCAAGCCGCTCTGTTCGTGTTCGAAGTGGCCATGTTCCGCCTGCTGGAGTCCTGGGGTGTGCGACCGGACTTCCTGGCCGGGCACTCTGTCGGTGAACTGGCCGCGGCTCACGCCTCGGGGATCCTGTCCGAACAGGACGCGGTGCGACTGGTGGCCGCCCGGGGACGGTTGATACGGGAACTGCCCGAGGGCGGCGCCATGGTGGCGCTGGACGCCACCGAGGCGGAGGTGGCACGCCGGCTCACCGACGGGGTCGCGATCGCGGCCGTGAACGGCCCGCGCGCGGTCGTCGTCTCCGGCGCCGAGGATCCCGTCCTGAAGCTCGCGGCAGAGTTCGCCGCGTCCGGGCGCCGTACCACACGTCTGCGGGTCAGCCACGCCTTCCACTCCGCCCTCATGGAGCCGATGCTTGCCGAATTCGGCCGCGTGGCAAGCGAGTTGACGTACCGCACGCCACGCATCCCGGTCGTCTCGGGCCTGACCGGCCGGCCGGCGACCACCGACGAGCTGTGCGCCGCCCATTACTGGGTACGGCACGCCCGGGAAGCGGTGCGCTTCGGGGACACCGTGCAGTGGCTGGCGGACGAGGGCCGGGTGACGGCCTTCGTCGAGATCGGTCCGGACACCCAGCTCACGGCCCAGACCATGACGAACCTCGCCGACTCGGTCGACGGCCTCCTGTGCACGGCCGTCGCCCGCCGCGGCGCCACCGAGCCCGAGCCGCAGACGCTGTTCGCCGCGCTGGGCCGGCTCCACGTCCACGGTCTGCCGCTGGACTGGCGGCGGGTGTACGCGGACAGCGGCGCCCGCCACGTCGCCCTCCCGACCTACCCCTTCCAGCGGCAGCGCCACTGGTTGCCCGGCACCACCACCGACGCCGGCGCCGCTCCCGGCCACCCGGTGCTCACCCGGACGGCCACCCTGCCGGGCACGGACCGCCTGCTGTGCGATGGTCTGCTGTCTGCCGCGGCCCAGCCATGGCTGCGTGACCATGCCGTCGCGGGACACACCCTCGTGCCCGGCGCCGCGTTCGCCGACATGGTGCTGCAAGCGGGCGACGCGTGCGGTCTCGATGTGCTGGAGGAACTCGTCCACCTGGCCGCCCTGCCGCTGCCCGCCGCCGACCGGGACCGGATACAGGTCCAGGTGGTCCTGGGAGAACCCGACGGCACCGGCCACCGTACCGCTGACGTGTACAGCCGCCCCGAGGACTCCGGCGCGCTGGGCGCCTGGACCCACCACGCGACCGGGCGACTCGGCCCCGCCACCGAGACCCGGGACCGAGCGGCGGCCGCGCCGCCCGCATGGCCGCCGCAGGACGCCACGGCCGTGGACCTCACCGGCGCCTACGAGCAGCTGGCCGCCGCCGGCCACGCGTACGGGCCTGCGTTCCGGGGCGTCAAGGCCCTGTGGCGGCGCGGCGACGAACTGTTCGCCGACGTCGGCCCGGTACCGGGGGCGGAGGCTCGGCGCCACGCCGTCCATCCGGCGCTGCTCGACGCCGCCCTGCACGCCGGGCTGCTCACCGCCCCGCCCGCCGGCCAGGCCCGGATGCCGTTCGCCTGGCGCGGGATGACGCTGTACGCGAGCGGGGCCACGCAGCTGCGCGCACGAATCAGGACGACCGGCCCCGACACGGTCCGCGTGGACCTCGCCACGCCCTCCGGCGCGCCGGTCGCCCACCTGGAATCGCTGGCCACGCGCCCGGTCCCGCAGACGGGCGCCGTGCAGGTCAGAGACCTGTACCGGCTGCGCTGGACGAACCTGGCGGTCCCGGCGCGAGCAACTCACCTGTCGGTGGCCGACCCCGACGATCTGGGTCTGGCCGGAGTGTTCCCACCACAGGACGTGACGGACGCGGGGGCCGGGTCCCGGGCTGAGGACGTACCGGAAGTCGTCGTAGCCTCCCTGTCCGCCGCCACCGCGGGCGCCGACCCTGCCGCCACTGCGTACGCGCTCGCGCTACGGGCCCTGGCACTGGCGCGGACGCGACTCGCCGGCTCCGGACGGCTGGTAGTGGTGACACGCGGTGCTGCCGACGAGGCACCGGACCTGCCCGCGGCCACCGTCTGGGGACTGCTGCGGGCCGCACAGGCGGAGTACCCCGGGCGGCTCACACTCGTGGACGTGGACGGCGGTCCCGAGTCGCTTCGGCTGGTGCCCGCAGCCGTGGCCACGGGCGAGCCGCAACTGTCCATCCGCAAGGGCCGTTTCGGCATCCCGCGACTGACGGCCGCCGACCCGCCCGCGGCCGCGGCCTCGTTCGGCCGGGGCACCGTCCTGGTCACGGGCGGCACCGGGTCCCTCGGCACACAGCTGGCCCGGCACCTGGTCGGCCGGTACGGGGTGCGGCGTCTGCTGCTCGTCAGCAGGCGTGGACCCCAGGCCCCCGGTGCGCGGGCCCTGCGGACCGAACTGGAGCGGGCGGGCGCACAGGTGGACCTGGTGGCCTGCGACACCGCCGAGCGCTCCCAACTCGAGGAGCTCCTCGCGAAGTTCGGGTCCGACCTCACCGCCGTGGTGCACACGGCCGGAGTCCTGGACGACGGCGTACTGGAGACGCTGACACCCGAACGACTGGCCGCCGTCCTGAGGCCGAAGGCCGACGCCGCCTGGCATCTGCACGAGCTGACGAAGGACCTGCCCCTGACGCACTTCGTCCTGTTCTCCTCGGCGGCCGGTCTGCTGGGCAACCCCGGCCAGGCCAACTACGCCGCGGCGAACTCCTTCCTGGACGCACTGGCCGGGCACCGCGCCGCGCTCGGCCTGCCCGCCCTGTCGCTGCTCTGGGGGCCGTGGGCCGATGCGGACGGCATGGCGGCCCGCACCGGCCGGGTCCACGGCGGCGCGGTACGCCCAGTCTCCCCCGAACAGGCCCTGGCGCTCTTCGACGCCGCTCTGGCCGGCAGCGAGCCGGTTCTTGCGCCACTGCCGCTGGACCGCACGCCCGGAGCACCGGCCGCCGGAACACCCGTACCACCACCGCTGCGCGAGCTGCTGCGTCCGGCCCGGCCGACGGCGTCGTCCGGCCCGGCCGGGGACGACGCCGCCCCGGCCGGCACCGAAGGCACCTGGCGTGATCGGCTGGCCCACCTTCACGTCTCCGAGCGAGTCACGGTGCTTCAGGACCTGATCCGCGCCGAGGCCGCCGCGGTGCTCGGTCACACGGATGCCGGCGCCGTCGACCGTGGCTTTCCCGAACTCGGCCTCGACTCGCTGATGAGCGTGCAGCTACGCAACCGGCTGAGCGTGCTCGCTGGGGTGCGGCTGGCGGCCACCGTCGTGTACGACAGGCCGAGCGTGCAGGAGCTCGCCGCCCATGTGTACGCGGAGTTGCGTGATTCCCTGCCCGAAGAGACGTCGGACGGAGCGGAGACGGACGTGCCCGACGCAGCACGGCCCGTCGGCGGCTCCACCTCCTTGCCGCTCCCCGCGCCCTCGGCACCGGCCACGGCGGGGACTGCTCTCTCCGAGGCTCCACGACCGCTCCTCCCGCCCGACCGGCGCGCGACGCACGGCCCTCGGGCCACTCACTCCCTGCCGGCCCTCTACCGCAAGGTCTGCGAGACAGGCGACGTGGTCTCGGCCATGCATCTGCTGGTGACCGCGTCCCTCGGTGCGCCGTCCTTCGGAAGCGGCGACGCCGACCGGCATGAGCTGCCGCCGCTGCACGCGGCCACCGGCGCGGACGGCCCGGCGCTCGTCTGCGTCCCGGGTTTCGCCCCCAACCTGGGGCGGCCCTGGCACGCGGGGCTCGCCTCCTGCTTCGACGGCGAGCGGGACGTCCTCGAGCTGCGGCACCCCGGCATCGACGACGGGGACGCCGTGGCGAAGGACCTGCAGACGCTGACCGGCCTGCACGCGGCCACGGTACGGCGTCACCTCGGTGGCCGCCCGTACGTCGTCGTGGGCCACTCCATGGGTGGTACGGCGGCGCACGCGGTCACCGAACGGCTGGCGGCCGACGGCGATCCACCGGCCGGACTGGTTCTGGTGGACACCTACCACATCACACCGGACCGGGAAGCCGAACCGTGGCTGCTGGCCCTGCCCGCGCGGATGCCGCTCGCCATGGGCGAGCAGTTCGACGGCGCGGTGGACGACCTGACGCTGCTGTCGCTGGGGGCGTACACCCGGATGTTCCGTACCTGGCAGCCACGGCCGACGGGCGTGCCCACCCTGTTCGTACGGGCCACACAGCCGTTGCCGGAGATGCCGCAGCGCTGGCGATCGACCTGGCCGGGTGCCCATGACACGGTGGATGTGCCGGGCAGCCACGTGAGCATGCTCGAGGAAGACGCGCGCACGACGGCCGCGGCGATACGCGACTGGATCGGAGCGCTCGGCGCAACCACCGACTGACGCCTGCCGCCGTGCCACATCGGGACGCCGGGCAACCCCTTGGAGGCGTCGACATCGGGTCACCCCCTGCCGCCTGACACCGCAGCGGCCGGCACGAGCCGTCCTCCCGCAACATGCGGACGCACAACCGGAATTGAGCAGCAGAGTCCCCTGCTATGGTGCGCCAATGTCAACGATCAAGCAGATCCAAGTCACCTTCGACTGCGCAGAACCCGAGCGTGTCGCTCGCTTCTGGTGCGAGGTGTTGGGGTACGTCGTACCGCCGCCCCCGGAGGGGTTCGCCACGTGGGACGATTTCAACCACTCCCTGCCTCCTGAGGAGCAGGGTTCATGGTTCGCCTGCAGTGACCCCTCGGGGGTGGGCCCGCGACTGTACTTTCAACGCGTCCCTGAAGGCAAGGTCGCCAAGAATCGGGTGCACCTCGACGTGCGGGTCGGCACCGGACTCGTGGGCGAAGAGCGCCTGGCCACGCTCGAAGCCGAGTGCGCACGACTGGTCGCGCTCGGCGCGGTACGCGTGCGGCTGCTGCCTGCCGATGACGACAACGAGTCGTGCATCACGATGCAGGACGTCGAGGGCAACGAGTTCTGTCTCGACTGAGCGTCCTGCGAGACGGCGAAGTTGGGAGTCGAGCGATGCCGAGCACCGCGGTGTGCATGCAGTCGCCCTTGGTCTGGCCGCGCCGTCCAGTCGTTGCGGTTGCGCTGCAGGCCGAAGTGCTGGACCTGCTGAAGCTCAATGTCGGCGCCGACGTCACGCCGGGCCGGGTGCCCTTGGGAATCTCGGGCGTGGAGGCACAAGCCCAGCTCAAGGTACGACTCGACAACGTCGCGTTGATCCCGATGTGATCGCACGACACCGATGAGCGATGGGCGCCACCCAAGCACAGGCGTGGCAGCCGCCGTCGCGACCGAGCCACGGGTCACCGACACGCTCCGCTCCCACCTGCGCATCAGCGCGTGATCGCCGGCAACGGGCACGGGCACGGGGCACTCCCGTGACGCCGCCCGGTCCCCGGGTGCCGGGCACCTTTAGTCGGTGTGTCGGAGCAGCAGCTAGTCGGTGTGTCAGAGCAGCAGCGGAAGGCTCACCAGGGCCGCGCCACTGGCTCCGAGGGCCGCCAGGAGCGAGGCCGGCCAGTTGCGGGACTGGGCGTAGGTGAGCAGTCCCACCAGCAGTCCCGCCACCACTGCGGCTAAGAGGATGAGTGCCCAGCGCAGCGACAGCCGTTCCGGCGGCGGCGTGGGCGAGGTCGGTTCGGGCATACGGCTCTCCTGCGGCTGCGTCAGAACGGGAGGAGGCAGCCTTACGTCGGCTGCCGTGCGCGCCGATCCCCGGCCTGGTGACGGCGCCTGCCTGCGCGCCGTGGCCGGGTCCTCGGTTCACGGAAACCTTTCGAATGGCTGACCACGGTAGCCACGTGATCTACCTCAGAAAAGGTTTCTGGTGTCACATCGGTGGGTGTGGGGTTCACACGGGGGCGGGCGCGATCGGCAGAGCGCTCCGGTGTGCGCCCCATGGGCGTTCCGCGCTCCTCTTGGTGTCGCTCGGATGGCTGACCAGTGCGCCGCTGTGATTTAGCATCTGCAGCCATGACTGGTCCGGAAGCCGACTTGCCCGAAGGATCCGAGGACGCGTTACGACGCTCCACCGCGAAGGTGGTGGAGCAACTGGGCTGCCAGATCGTGGATGGCGGCAAGCCCCGCGACCACCACCTCACCGTGGATGCCGTCATGCAGGAGTTCGGGATCACCCGACCCATGGCCCGCGAAGCCCTGCAGACACTGCACCAGAAGGGTCTCGTCGATCTGCAGCCGCGGGTCGGCGCCACCGTTCAGGCGCTGGAAGCGTGGGACCTGCTGGACGCCGACGTGATCACCTGGCGGCTGCAGGTGGCCCCCGCCAGCCAGATGCGCTCCCTCACCGAACTGCGGGAGGTGATCGAGCCGCGCGCGGCCAGACTGGCTGCCCTGAGCCGGTCGGCGGAGATCTGCCACGATCTGACGAGCGGCGCCCGCGCCCTGCTCGCCCTGAGCGAGGACCCGGACTTCGCGCGTCCGCTGGAGGGCGCGTCGATCCGGCAGCGCTTCAGGGACGTGGACGCGGCCTTCCACCGGACGCTCCTCGCCGGCTCGCGCAACGAACTGTTCGCACGCCTTTCCCACCACGTCGTCATGGCTCTGAACCACCGCATCGACAGGGACTGGGCCGGCGCTCACCGCGAAACGGTGATCACGCCGAGGCGAGCCGCCGTCGGCACCGACACCGTCCAGAGGTATCCCACCCGGCCGGAGCCGATCGCCATGTGGCTGCACATGGGGCTGGCCTACGCCGTCGACCAGGGCCTGGCCACGGCGGCGGAGGCCTTCGCGGAGGCCCTCCTCGCCGAGATACGCAGCGGCCGACTGCACGACCCCGAGGTACGCGACCGACTGCGGGCGGGCCTGGCCCAGTTCGACACCGGCGGCCTGCCCTCCGCTCATCGAACCGGTTTCCAGGACGCCATGGCCGCCCTGTTCCACGCACGGCGCGCCCCCGTCGTCGTCATGGGGGTCAGCGGATGCGGCAAGACCACCGTCGGCCGGTACCTCGCGGATTCGCTCAGGGTGCCGTTCGAGGAGGGGGACCGCTTCCATCCCCGGCGCAATGTGGAGTCGATGGAGAACCGGACCCCCCTCGACGACCGCAGTCGGAGTCCGTGGCTGGCCGCCGTCGCGGGCCGCATGAGGGCGGCGGGCGCGGAGGACGGACTGGTGATCACCTGTTCCGCCCTCAGACGCATCTACCGCGAGTTGCTGCGGGTGGCCCGCCCCGACACGTTCTTCCTGCACCTGACGCTCGACCAGGAGACGGCCACCTCACGCGTGGCGAGCAGGACGTCGCACTTCATGCCTGCCTCCTTGGTCTCCTCACAGTTCGAGGACCTGGAACCGCTCGAGGACGACGAAGCCGGAATGACCATCGACGCCACCCTGCCGGTCGAACGCATCGTCGCCGAGGTCCAGACCGAGCTGGCGCGGCGCACCTGGGGCCGCTGAAACAAACAGACCGACCGACGGAACCCACGGAGAGAGCACGCCCGGACCGACACAAAGAGAAAGAGGGGGATCCACCATGAAGATCGTGTCCGCCGAAGTGATCGTCACCAGCCCCGGCCGGAACTTCGTCACCCTGCGCATCACCACCGAGGACGGCTTCGTCGGCCTCGGTGACGCCACGCTCAACGGCCGCGAACTAGCGGTCCAGGCCTACCTGGACAGCCATCTGGTGCCCCTGCTCATCGGCAGTGACGCCTCCCGTATCGAGGACACCTGGCAGTACCTCTACCGGGGCGCGTACTGGCGGCGCGGCCCCGTGACCATGGCGGCCATCGCGGCCGTGGACACCGCCCTGTGGGACATCAAGGCCAAGTGCGCGGGGATGCCGCTCTACCAGCTCCTCGGCGGTGCCTCCCGCACCGGTGCCCTCGCCTACGGGCACGCATCCGGCCGCGACGTGCCCGAACTGCTCGACTCCATCCGTGCGCACCTGGGGCAGGGCTACCGTGCCATCCGCGTCCAGACCGGCATTCCCGGCTTCGACTCGGTGTACGGCGTGGCCGCCTCGAGCGCGGGCGGGGGAGAGCGCTACGACTACGAGCCCGCGCGCCGCACCGTCGCCGACCGGCTACGGCCCACCGTGGAAACCTGGGACACGCGCGCGTACCTACGGCACCTGCCCACGGTTTTCGAGGCCGTCCGCGCGGAGTTCGGCCCCGAACTGCCGTTGCTGCACGACGGACACCACCGGATGACGCCGATCCAGGCCGCCCGACTGGGCAAGGCACTCGAGCCGTACGACCTGTTCTGGCTCGAGGATGCGACCCCCGCGGAGGACCAGGACGCGCTGCGGCTGATCAGGCAGCACACGACGACACCGCTGGCCATCGGCGAGGTCTTCAACTCCCCCTACGACTACACCACGTTGCTGAGCCAGCGGCTCATCGACTACGTGCGTTCCGCGGTGACCCACACCGGAGGCGTCACCGCGATGAAGAAACTGCTGGATCTCGCGGCCGTCTACGGTGTCAGGTCCGGGATGCACGGCCCCACCGACATCTCCCCGGTCGGCATGGCCGCCGCACTCCATCTGGACCTGGCCGTCCACAACTTCGGCATCCAGGCGTACATGCGGCACTCCGAGCGGACGCTGGAGGTGTTCCGCACCTCATACCGCTTCGAGGAGGGCCTGCTGCATCCGTCCGACACACCGGGTCTGGGCGTCGACCTCGACCTCGAGGCGGCACGGCACTTCCCGTACCAGCAGGCGTACTTGCCCGTGAGCAGGCTCCGTGACGGGACCGTGCACGACTGGTGATGCCGGCGGGCCAGGGGCCCGCGCAGGGGCCGGCCGACCGTGCCGTCGGGCGTGGGCGCTCCGGTGGTCCGCGCCCGGGGGCGCACCTGGCTGCCGTACGGTCCTTCTCGCAGGAGCGGCGTCGCCTTCGCCGGGCAGTACCAGGGCGCGGGCAGCAGCCGCCGGGCGGTCGCCGGCGCAGTTCACTCGAACGAGTGGTATCCGATGCCCCCGAGACGCTCAGGCGTTCAATTCACTTTCCGTGACGGACCGTTCGGCTCTTCCGGACGATGCCGGCGCTGCACCTGCTGACGACCTGCGGGAGGGCCGCCCCGATGGCTTGCCGATCAATCCGCCGAGGCGGCGGCAAATCAGTGTGTGAACCACGGGAAGTCCAGCTGTCGGGTCAGCTGTGTCCAGGCCCACGCCTCGCCGTCGGCCGCGCCGGGCGGGGGCGGCGACGTGGTCGGCGGCCACGGGCCCGTACCACCTGCGGGGGTCCGCGCGGGCGCGGCGCCGGCGGCCACTCCCGTGGCCAGCACACCCGCCGCGGCGAGGACGACGATCCGACGAAGCATGGGCACAGTTCCTCCGGTCGTGTGCCCAGGTCACCGACGGTTCCCGGGACAGCGGGCCGCATCAGGAATGCTCATCGATGGCGCCGCGCCGTGCAGCGCCGGTGAGGCGCACGGCTGGCGGCTGCCGGGTGTTTCCCCAGCGGCTCTGTCCACGACGACGTGTTCCGGCACGACGTCAGGACGGCCGGGTCATGCCGTCCCCTCGGCCTCAGGCGAGGTCGGTGGCGGGCTCGGTCGCGTAGCGGCTCATCGTCTCGATGTTGGCCTGTGGTGTCAGCGGCCGGCCGTCGGTGAGCAGGTCCTGGAGGTCGCGGAAGTACTGGACATAAAGGTCGGGGGTGAAGGTGCTGAGCATGACGGCGGGTTGGTCGGTGGGGTTGCAGAAGGTGTGCGGGGTACCGGGCGGAACCATCACGAGCGTGCCTGCGGTGGCGTCGTGGTCCTCGTCCCCGACGGTGAACCGCACGGTGCCGGAGAGGATGTAGAAGCCCTCGTCGTGTCGGGCGTGGCGGTGCTGCGGCGGTCCCTGGGTGTGCGGGGCGAGGACGGACTCGGCGATCGCGAGGCGGTGCCCGGTGTGGCTGCCGTCCTCCAGTACGCGCATGCGGGTGGTGCCCAGAGCGATCGTCTCGCCGTCGCCGGGACCGACCACCGACACGACGGGGTGGGTCCGCTCGTTGGACTTGGCTTCTTCGGTCATGCTCACGAGTGCACCGCCGGGACCCTGCCAGTGTCCAAGACCCGTCCTGCGGTGCCGATACCCGGTGGGTATCGTTGCAGCGTGGAGCTACGGACCTTGCGCTACTTCGTGGCGGTCGCCGAGGAACTCCACTTCGGCCGGGCCGCCACCCGCCTGCACATGAGTCAGCCGCCGCTGAGCCGGGCGATCAAGAACTTGGAGGCCGACGTCGGGGCCCTGCTGTTCACCCGCTCGACCGCCGGCGTCACGCTCACTGCTGTGGGCACGGTGCTGCTCGACGAGGCGCGGGCCCTGCTCGACCATGCCGACCGCGTCCGGGTACGCGTGAGCGCGGCGGCCGGTGTCGCGACCATCACCGTCGGCATCCTGGGGGACGGCAGCGACCCGGGAGTGACCAGGCTGGCCGCCGCCTACCGTCGACGCCACCCCGGCATCGACATCCGCGTCCGCGACACCGATCTGACCGACCCCACGTGCGGGCTGCGCGCCGGACTGGTCGACGTCGCGTTGACCCGAGCGCCGTTCGACGGGACGGCTCTGACGGTGCGTGCGCTGCGGAGCGATCCGGTCGGCGTGGTCCTGCGCGCCGATGATCCGCTGGCCCGCCGCGACCGGCTGCGGCTGGCCGACCTGAGCGACCGCCGCTGGTTTCAGTTCCCGCAGGGCACCGACCCCGTCTGGCAGTCGTACTGGAACGGCGGCAGGCCGCGCGAGGGCCCAGTGGTGCGCGCCGTCCAGGAATGCCTGCAGGCCGTCCTGTGGAACGGCACGGTCGGCCTGGCCCCGCTCGGACACGACCTGCCCGCCGAGCTGGCCGTGGTTCCCCTGATCGACATGGCGCCGAGCCGAGTGGTGGCGGTGTGGAACGAAGGTGACACCAACCCGTTGATCCGAACCTTCGTCCAGATCGCGACAGCCGCGTACCGCCACTGAGAGCACCGGCGACCGGTGCTGCCGCACCCGTGGACAAGCCGGACGCCGCGGCCCCAGGAGCTGGGTGTCGGATCCAGGAGTTGTACGGCGCCCGTGAGGCCCGTCGCACGGGTTGCTCACGGGCGCCGCGAGGCGCACGTCAGGAGGGCAGCCCCCACTTCTGGGCGCCCGTGCCGTTGCAGGCGTACAGCTGTACCTGCGTGCCCTCAGCCGTGGTGGAGTTGGGATCGTCCAGGCACAGTCCGGAGTGCGGATTCACCAGCGAGCCGTTGGCGCCGGGCTTCCACTGCTGGGCGCCGGTGCCGTTGCACGTCCACAGCCGGACCGGAGTGCCGTTGCTGGTCCCGCTGTTGGCGGCGTCCAGGCACTTGCCGAGGGCGCGGACCGTGCCGTCGGCGGCGATCGTCCAGTCCTGGGCGTAGCTGCCGTTACAGGTCCAGATCTGTGCGTGGGTGCCGTCGGCGGTGCCGGAGTCGGCCACATCCAGGCACAGGCCGGAGGGGACACCGGAGGCGACGGGGCCGATCCGGGGCTTGGCCGGCGTGCTCACGCTGCCGCCGTAGGAGGGCGGTGCCTGGTTCGCCGCGGATGCCCAGGAGGTGTCGGCCGTGGTGCCGAGCGCGTACGTCAGCGTGCCCCCGGCGGTGACCGCCGAGGCGGGGGCGTAGGCGTTGTTCCAAGCCGAGCCGTTGAACGTCGCCGACTGCACAAAGGGGGCGTTGTCCGCAGCTCCGTCACCGTTCACGGTCAGGGTCTTGCCGGACGGCAGGGTGAGCACGACCTGCGGGAACAGGGGCGAGCCGAGGGCCAGGTCGGAGGTGCCCGGTGTCATGGGGTACATGCCCAGCGCGGACCACACGTACCAGGAGCTCATCGCACCGAGGTCGTCGTTGCCGTCGGCCAGCCCGCCGGGGGAGTTCGCCCAGATCTGGTCCTGGATCTTCCGGACGGTGGCCTGCGTCTGGTACGGCCGGCCGGTGTAGTCGTACTCCCAGGGCAGTTCGATGCTGGGCTCGTTGCCGACCCAGGCGTAGCCGCGGTCGCCGGTGTAGCTGCGCAGCACGGTGTCCAGGTAGTCGTTCATGGCGTCGTTCCCGCCCTTGGCCGTGGCGAGGCCGGCCACGTCGAACGGCACCATGCCGGTGTAGATCCAGGAGTCCGCCTCGACCATGTCCGTGCCGCTGGCGGGGTCGAAGCCGCCGGTCCAGGTTCCGTCGGCGTTGCGTGGCTGGACGAATCCGGACGCCGGATCGAGCACGTTGCGCCAGTCCTGGGCGCGGTCGGCGTACTTGTGCTGGGTGGCGCTGTCGCCGAGGGCCCCCGCGAACGCGGCGAGGGCGAAGTCCGCGGTGTCGTACTCCAGGGTGGTCGCCACGGGACCGTAGAAGTTGCAGCAGCCGTAGCTGCCGTCGTGCGGCAGGTAGCCCGGGGAGTCCAGGTAGTTCAGGCCGGGGCGGTTGTTGTTCGCCTTGCTCGCTTCGGCGATCATGCCCTTGAGGGCGGCGGCCGTGTCGAAGTCCCGTGCACCGAAGGCGTAGTAGTCGGCGATGATGGCGTCGGCGGGGTCGCCGACCATCACGTAGGACTCGCCGTTGTTCTCCGACCACTTGGGAAACCGGCCGGTCTGCGTGTAGTCGTCGACCATCGACTGGGCGGTGTCCGAGGCCACCTGCGGGGCGATGAGGGCTTCGAGCTGCGCCTGGCTGCGGTAGATGTCCCAGCCGGAGTAGTTGCCGTACACCGCCGTGTGGCCGGAGTCGACCGTGTGTGTGGCGCCGTCGAACCCGGGGTACCGGCCGTCGGTGTCGCTGATCACGTTCGGGTGCAGCAGGGAGTGGTAGAGCGCGGTGTAGAACTGCGTCTGCTGGTCGGTCGTGCCGCCGGAGATCCGCGCCCTGCCCAGCAGCTTGTTCCACGCGCTCTTCGCGGCGTCGCGAGTGGCGTCGAAGTCCCAGTTCGGGTTCTCGGCGGTGCGGTTGGCCACGGCCCCGGCGGCCGACACGTACGAGACGCCGACCTTGGCCTGCACGACGGGGGCGGACGTCGTGTCGAACGTGACGTAACCGTTGGAGGCCGCCGCCCGCGGGGCCGGGCTCGCCTTGCTCGTCCCGGCCTTGGGCGGGGTGCCGTGGAGTCGCGGCTCGTTGGGCGGCTCCGCGGCGTTCTTCGATGCCCGCGCAACGGTGGTCGGGGCCTTGGCCGCCGGGGCGACGGTGGTGCCCTGGCTGGTGAAGGGCCGGTCGAAGACCATGTCGAAGTAGACGGTGTAGGAGTTTCCCGCACCGCAGAAGCGGCCGCTGGTGACCTGCCCGCTCACCTCGGTGTCCGACACCTTGGTGAACCGGGTGTTCGACGCGCCGCTCTGGCTGCCGGCGACCTTGAAGATCAGGTTGGCGCGCGTGCTCGCCGGGAAGGTGAAGCGCGCCATGCCGCTGCGGGTCGTCGCGGTCAGTTCGGTGTTGACTCCATTGCCGAGGCCCGCCTTGTAGTAGCCGGTCGTGGCGGACTCGTCCTGGTGCCTGAAGCCGATGGCGGCCCCGGTGTCCACCGCGCCGACCGTGGGCAGCACGGGTATGTCGCCGGACGCGCCGCAGCCGGGGCCGGAGAGGTGGGTCAGGCTGAAGCCGGTGATGGAGGAGTCGTTGTACTGGTAGCCGCCCCCGGGTGGACGCGAGGGCGTGTCCGGACTCCACTGGACCATGCCGAACGGCACGTCCGCGCCGGGGAAGTCGTTCGCGTCGTTCGAGGTGCCGAGGAACGGGTTGACGAGTGAGGCAGGATCGGAGACGGGCGCGGCCTGTGCCTGCCTCGCGGCCGTGGGATGCGCGGGCAGTGCCTGGGCGGGGAAGACGGCGATGCAGGCCAGGGCGGTGCCGACACCGAGGGCCGCGGTGAGGGCGCGGCGTTGCGGATGCCGTCCGGATCTCCCCGGTCTGGATGTGGGCATGACAAATAAGTCCATCCTTTGTGTCCTTCCAAGGGGTGAGCTGGTGCGACGGCGTTCTGCGGCCGGACGGAGATGAGGCCGGCTGCTTCTACGGCGTGCCGCGAGACGGGAGTTCTGCCGCTGACATCGTTGTCAAGGCGGAAGCGGGAGTATCGGCGCGAAAGGAGGGGAACGCATGCGAGGCTCCTGAAAGGCAACGCCGCACACGTATGCCGGCGGCTGGAGGGAAGTGCGCTCCCAAGGAAGCTAGTAAGCGGTCACAGGTGCGTCAATGGTCCGCACGCACTCTCGAGCAACTCCCGCCCGGCGGCGCTCTCCTGGACCGTCGCGTCCGGTAGTCCGAAATCCCGAACACCGGGGCGAGCTGCCACGGTTTCCTCATCCCCATGCGCCATGCCTGGGACGATGTCGTCCGTACCTACGGCAACCAGCCTCTGTTCTGCTCCACCGACCGCGTGGACACCTGGCTGCGGAACACGGGCCAGGAACGCGGCTGCGTCATGGATCCAGGCACCCTTCGGCGCTCCGCCAGCCACTGCTGCACCGGCCGCCCGGAGCCGGGCTACGCCCGCCGCGACCCCGCCTCCGCCAGTTCCTGCTTCGCGGAGGTCGGCCCGCGCGCCCCCTTCTGGGAGCTGCCCGACTGAGATCCGGCCCCCTCAGCCCTGCGCTCTGCGCGGCCCCATGGCCGGCCACGCCCGCGGGTACGGCACGCGCAACGACTCGGCGGACACGAGGGTGTGGTCCGCGGCGGCGTGCAGCCGCCCCTCGCGCAGGACGACGGTGCCGCTGCGGAGCATGGTGGTGACCAGCTCATCGGCGAGCGCCTCGGGCGTGAGGTCCAGCAGCCGGGCAGCGTCGGTCAGCCAGGCCCGTGCGTGCAGGTACGGCTCGATCGCCTCGGCCGGGATGCCGTCGCGGATCATCAAGGCGAACGCGAAGATCCGGCGGGCGCCGTACCAGACGGCGCCCGCGGGGTCGTCGACGAGGCGCTGGGCGCGGCGCAGGGCGGCGGCGAGGGCCGGGCCGGGGGCGAGGGGGATCGGGCCGTGCGACGGCAGGACGACCCGCGGGTCGAGTTCGGCCATCCGCTTGACCGAGGCGAGCGCCGTGGCAGCCGCGTCCGGCCCGTCGAGAGCGAGGTTGACCCAGCCGACGTCGTAGTCCGACAACGCGTCCCCGACCACGAGCAGCCGCTCGTCGGGCTGCCACAGGGCCAGATGGCCCGGCGTGTGGCCGGGTGTTCGTACGACTTCCCAGTCCGTGTCGCCGAGGCGCAGGACCTGCTTGTCGTCGAGGGAGAGGCCGACGGTGTACGGGGCGACCGGCTGGTCCAGGTACTCGGCCGCGCAGCAGCCGGCGTCCCTCCGGGAGATCGCCTCTGCCTCGGGTGCCCCGGCGGCGATGACGGTGCCGGTGGCCTGAAGCAAGGCGTTGCCGCCCACGTGGTCGGAATGCCAGTGGGTGTTCACGACCAGATCGACGGTCCCCGCCTGCGCGCGGGCCCAGGCCGCGGTCTCCTCCGCGTGGCCGACGAATCCGCTGTCGATCAAGGCCGGTCGGCTGCCGCGCACGAGGAGCGTGTTGGCGTCGGGGAAGGGGCGCTGCCACCACTGCAGCCATGAGGGCAGGGACGGGGGAGACGACGGAAGGCTCATCGGACGGACCTGCTCACGTGGATCGACGTCTGCCGTCCGCCGGCGATGAGCTTCCGCTCGCCGCCGGCCCCGCCCGCGACGGCGCCGGTTGCTCCCGCGTGGACGTAGTCGCGCCACCGGGTCGGCCCAGGGTGGACGCGGCCGGGGCCGACGTGGGCGAGACGCGCGCCGGGGTGGGGCATGGGGCGGTGCCGGTCGAAGCTGTCCCGGACGCGTCTGTGGACCACGGCGCTCGCCTGTTCCTGCTGCGTCCGGTCTTCCATGTGCGTGCTCTCCTTCGGGGCCGCGGCCGGTGGAGCGGTAGGTTCCTCAGCCGGCCGGGCGTTCCCCGGGGAGGAGGGCGCCGATGACGAGCATCATGGCACCACCGATGCGGGTGACGACCCGCTGATACCGCCGGTGTTGTCGGTCACCGGGAACGCGGTCGTGCTGCCGGGGGCACTCGGCGCAACGCCCGGGCCCGGCTCAGTTGAGGAGGTCGGCGACGAGGGTGGCGAAATCGTCCGGGGTGGCGAGGCGGACACCGAGCTGTTCGGCCTTGGCCCGCTTGGAACCGGCGCCCTCGCCGGCGACGACGAGGGTGGTCCTCTTGGAGACGCTGGAGGAGGAGCGCCCTCCGGCCCGTTCGATGAGTTCGTTCATCTCGGTACGGGTGAGCCGTTCCAGGCTTCCTGTCATGGCGCCGGTGACGACCACGGTCATGCCGGCCAACGGGCCGGAGTCGATCGGCGAGTCGGCCGTGCTGTCGCTGCCAGGGCCGGTGTCGGCGGCTGAGGGAGGGGTGGCGCCGGGCTCGGTCATGTTGACGCCGGCAGCGGCAAGTCTGTCGATGAGCGGGGCGAGTTCCGCGAGTTCCGTGACGATCGAGGGGGCCTTCTCTGCACCGATGCCATCGACCTGCTGCATCGCCACCGCGTCGGCGGCTCGAACATGGTCCATGGTGGCGAAGTGCCGGGCGATGCGTCGGGACATGGAGCGGCCTGTGCCGCGGATGCCGAGCGCGCACAGCACGCGCGCCAGCGGTTGTTCCTTGGCCTCGGTGATCGCGGCGAGGAGGTTGTCGGTGCTGGTTTCGCCCATCCGGTCCAGGCAGAGCAGCTGGTCGCGCTGCAGGGTGAACAGATCGGCGAGATCGGTGACCAGGCCCGCGTCGACGAGCTGGACGATGCGGGTTCGGCCCAGACCCTCGATGTCGAGCTGGTCTCGGCCGGCGGCGTAGGCGAGAGAGGCGACCAGGTGACAGTTGCGCCCCTGAGCGCACCGCCAGCGTTCCTCCCTCGTGTCGATGCCGGACCCGCAGCGGGGGCAGTGCTCAGGGAAGTCGATCAGCCGTTCGTCACCCGTGCGCAGGTGGGCGACCGGGGCCTCGATGCGGGGGATGACGTCGCCGGCGCGGTGGACCATGACGTGGTCGCCCAGCAGCAGACCGCGACGGGTGATGTCGGCCGGGTTGTGCAGAGTGGCGTAGGTGATGGTGGAGCCGTCGATCACGACTGGTTCGAGGACCGCGCGCGGAGCGATGATCCCGGTGCGGCCGACGTTCCACTCCACCCCCAGCAGCCGGGTGATCTTCTCCACGGCCGGCAGCTTGTAGGCGATCGCCCACCTGGGTGCACGGGAGCCGGATCCGGCTGCGTGCTGATCGGCGGCGAGATCGGCCTTGATGACGATGCCGTCGATGCCGAAGGGCAGACCCGCCCGCGAAGCGGCGATCTCCTTCACCCGGGCCAGGACCTGCTCCGGGTTCTGAGCCACGGAGTCCGGGACGGCGGTCCGGGCGCTGGTGTGGATTCCGAAGTCGGCGGCCAGGTTGATCAGGTCGCTGTGTGCGGATGAGTTCAGCCGCTCGGCGAGGGCCGGGTCGGTGTCGGGCACGGGAAGCAGGCCGTAGCCGAAGAAGGTCATCGGGACCGTGTAGGTGCGCTCCTTGGCTCGTAGGGTGCCGGCGGCTGCGTTGCGGGGATTGGCGAACGGCTGGCCGCCGTGCGAAGTGCGCACCTCGTTGGCGTGCTCGAACTGGGCAGTGGTCATGAGGACTTCGCCGCGGACCTCCACGGTGACCGGTTCGGCCAGGGTGGTGGGCAGTCCCTCTATGGTGCCTATCGCGTGCGAGACGTCCTCCCCGGCCGTCCCGTCCCCGCGAGTGATCAGCCGGGTGAGGCGGCCGCTGTTGTAGCGGGCGGCGACCGCCAGCCCGTCCAGCTTCGGCCCCACGTTGAACCGCGTGACCTCACGGCCGATCCGCCTGCCCAGCGACGCCGTCCAGGCGGTGAATTCCTCCGCGGAGAACACGTTGTCCAGGCTGAGCATCGGCACTGTGTGGGGCACATCGCCTCCGCTCGCACCGCCGGAGACTTTCCCCGTGGGGGAGCCGGCCAGCACGTGATCGGGGTGTTCCGCCTCCCACGCGGCGATCCCGCGAGCCAGGCGGTCGTAGGTGTCGTCGTCCAGGGGCGACGTGCCACCCGCGTAGTAGGCGGCAGCCGCACGCCCGGCATCCTCGACCGCTTGTGCGTAGGCGGCGGCATCATCGATCACTGCTGCAGGAGTCGTCATGGTCGGCATCATGCCGTCCACCACTGACAACGGGTCCGCGCCGACGGATGGCTCGCGAGGTGACGAAGTGCCGGAAGCGTAGTCGGCGTCCCGGCTGCCACCATGGTGGGCGCGCGGCTCGGCGCCGCCGTACTGTCAGCCCCTTGCGCCGACATGGCCGACAGCTCGATGGCTCGCTGGGCTCATGACTGCTTCCCGTGCGGCACGCCCGAGCCTTCATCAGCAGGGGTGGGCATGAGTGGCGTCGAGCCGTCCGGCGTCGAGCCGTCCAGGTCGAGCCGCCCGATGGCGGGCCGGAACGTTCACGAGCTCGGCACCGGGGGGCACGTCGTGTCGGTCCCTGCCGCAACGCCGGCGTCCTCGGGCCTTGTCGATGGCGGAGGGGTGCGTGTGCCAGGGATGCAGATGACCGCCTCGGTCCCCTGAGCCGGGGCGGGCCGGAGCGTGACCGTGCCACCGGCTTGCTGAACGGCCTTTGCCACGATCGCCAGGCCGAGACCACTGCCGGGCAGGCTGCGGGCCGTCTGCGAGCGCCAGAAGCGGTCGAACACGTGCGGCAGCTCGTCGGCGGGTATACCAGGGCCCTGGTCCCGCACAGTCAGTCGGCCATCGTGGAGCTGGAGACTGACAACGGCACCGGGAGGTGAGAATTTCACGGCGTTGTCCAGCAGGTTCACGACGGCTCTTTCCAGAGCAGCGGGATCCGACAGCACGTACCACTCATCCAGCTCGCTGGTGAACTCGATCTCGCTCCCGCGGTGTCTGACTCGCTCCAGTGCACGGCTGGCCACCTCGTGCAAGGCGAGGACAGGGAGGGAAGCCCTGCCGGGTTTGGTGTCCGGTCTGGAGAGTTCCTGCAGGTCAGCGGTGAGGACGGCGAGTTCCCCCACTTGAGATTCCACGGACCGAAGCAGGTCGTTCATTGCATCTTCCGGGATTTTCCGGCCTGATGTGTGGCTCCGGATCAGAAGCTGGATGTTGGCGCGCAGCGATGTAAGGGGTGTACGCAGTTCGTGCCCGGCATCAGCGATGAGCTGTTGCTGGAGTTCTTGCGAACTCGCGAGAGCCTCGGTCATATCGTTGAAGCTTTTGGACAGTCGAGCGATCTCGTCCTCGCCGTCAACGGGAATCCGAACCGTCAGATCCTGAGTGTGTGCGATGTGTTCCGCGGCATCCGTCAGATCTTGGACCGGTCGCAGGCCTGCTCGGCTGATTCCCAGACCAGCCGTGGCAGCGCCGATGACACCAACGCCTGCTATACCCAGAAGGAACAGTGCGAGGTGGTTCAACGGATCGTCGACTGTGCTGAGTGATTGCGCGATGGATACCGCATATTGTCCCGGCGTTCCTGGATGCGAATCAGGGCGTGTCGTCCAAACGCGCACCTTCCGCCCGTCCTGAGTGCCGGCGTCATGCATCACCGACCTGAGGACCCCGCGAGCAACAGCAATGTCGGTGTCGTCAACCGCAAGCTTCGGACTGCCGGGAGCGGCACACACCGTTCCGTCCGAAGTGACGACCTGCACGACGTAGGGCGTAGGGGTCTCAGTGCGCTGTCCCGCGTCAGGCAGTTCCCTGCCACACAGGCTCAGAAGCTCCTGGACGTAGCGGGGTGAAGCCTCCACGTTCCGCAAGTTCGAGTCCAGCTGGCCAGTCAACTGCTGCCTGGTGACCAGCCACGACGCTATGGCGACAGCAGTGACAGCCAAGGCCACGGAAACCGCGGCAGCCAGCCCGAGCCTCGACCGCAGGCTCAGACGCCGGAACGCAGTGTTCATTTCAGTCGGTCCCCCCGGGTCCCCTTCGCAGTCCTCGCTCCTCGGAAGCAAGGGCGCGTGACAGCGCGACAGCCGCCCCGGCCGGCAACCTGCGCCGCGTCCGCGGACAGGCGCCCGGTGAGCCGGCACGGTGCGCGGTCAACAGCTTGCGGGACCAACATGAGAACGCGCTGAGGGGGGCGCCGGGTGCGCTGCGCCTACTCCTGCCTGCGACCACCGGCAACTCAGTGACCCCGTCGGCAAACCACCCCGCTCGGTGCGCGACAGCAGGAGTGCAGGAGCCTCGCCTGTACTGTCTCACCCGTCCCGGATCTCGCTGTCCAGCCGGACCCTCAATGACCTCGCCGACCGCGTACGCGACCACCGTGGGCAGCATCGATCTTGGCCCTGGGCAGGGATCGCGCAGGCTGACTTTTGGACAGGCCGGACACGCTGGCCGAATGTTGCTCAAAGTAGCGGCGTGGTAGGGCGTCGGCTGACATCATCAACTTCACTCGCGGTAGCTCTCGAGGGCCGGTGGGCGGCGAGAAGGCTGAGCGCTGGTCTGACAGGTGCCGGGAGGAAGGCCTCTTGGCATTCGCATGCTGAAGGCGGTCCGGCCTGTCCGTGGAACGTCTGGGGGCGCCGTCGATGAGCTGGTTCGGCCACAACTGGCTTCCTGACTACGTGTTACCCGCTGTAGTGAGCGCCGCCATCGCATGGGTGGGACTGGCGCGTGAGTTCACCGGCAAAGGCCGGCTGCTGGGCAGCTGGGCATCCTCCGCTCTCATGCTGCTCGTCCTGGTGTTGATGGGCGCGGTGGCGGCCGGCGCGGTGGCGCTGCTGCCGCACGCGGCATCCATTCCTCCGGTGATCGCGGGCGCCGCGACCGGGGCCACCGCGCTGCCCCGGCGTAAACAGGACGAGACGACGCAGCCGTACATCAAGTTCATGACACTCGGCATTGCCCTGGCCAGAGAACGGTTGGTGCAGCGTGTGCACCTCGACGCCTGCACCTGGGCGGACCGATTTGTCCACGGCATCGAAAACTCCGCCCAGCTCAGGGTGTTCGTCCACGACCTCAAGCTGTACCTGCTGGAGCGGCATCCGCTCGCCGCCGAGACCAGGACGATCAACACCATCTACCAGGATGTCGAGACGGCGATCGACCTGGCTCTGGACGTGCAGACACGGATCGACGAGGCGTGCCGCGAGGCGGAGCGTGCACCGACGGGCGATGAACGCTTCGCACGACGCCAAGCGTTCGGCACCGCCCTCGCACACTGCGGACACCTGCTGCGCTACGCCTACGTTCACGGCCGTCGCAGCGAGTACGACGAGCTCAAGGCGCTGCGTGCGAAGGCCCTGTCCGACGACGCCTTCCACGGCCAGGTTCTGCCTCCGCAGCGACGCTGGTTCGAACGCTGGCTCACCCGCTGACAGCCAAGTCAGGCGTGAACGCGATGACGGAGCCACACGAGTTCGAGTCCCGAGGTTCAGTGAGGGGCTGGGAGTCCGCTGCGTGAGACGGGCGACGAGCTCGTGCTGCCGGAGGGGGCGTCCGTCGACTGGCTTCGGGGACAGAAGGTGATCTTCACGTCCGCGTCCAGAGCCTCCGCCACGGCGGCGAGTGTCCGCACTGTCAGGTTCGCATCCCCGGACATGATCTGGCTGACGCGGCCCGGGCTGACTCCCATGGCCGCCGCCAGGTCGGAGCGGGTCTTTCCCTTACCTGCGAGCAGGCCGGCCAGGGAGGCCGTCGCCTGGCGCGCTATCCGGGAAGCCGCCAAGGTCGTCCGGCTCTCGTCACGGGCAAAAATGCCCATGATCCACCCCCCACTCATGGAGAGACAACCCTCGTTGCCACTCCATCAGCATGCCACCTTTAGCTACGGCTAAAAACTCGGTTGGCGAACACTCTACGCTCGTTTCCCGTCGCTCAAGCCGCTGGCCTGCGGTGGTCCACCGCAAACCTGACGCAAAGTCACTCCATCGGGTCAGTCATGTCGGGCTGCCCGCGGTGCCCGAGGTGGCCGCGAGGCGAGCGGTGACGCCCGGGGGCGGGTGATCGAGGTGTTACGCGTGGGGTGCGCACTTTCACCGTGGTGGGCGGTTTACGCGAAGCTGTCTCGTGATCGTGTCCGGACTGCGCCTCGGCCAGCTCGAGCTCGGGTGAGGGCTCGGGTCAGCCGTGCTCGTCGGTGGGGCCCGAGGAAACGGAGATCGCGCGCCGCAGGATGTTGCCGGTCGGCCCCTTGGGCAGATCGTCGTCGATCCGGACGATCCGCGGGTGCTTGTACGGGGCGACGACCCGGGCACGGACGCATCCGCGGACGAACCGGACGTGACGAGCACAGCGGACTGGTCGGCCTGCTGGACACCGAGGGCACGGCGGACTCGGCGGGTGCCGCCGGCGGGTGTGGGGACGGTTCACGGGATGGTCCCCCAGTGATCGCCGGCGGCTGCCGGGGCGAACAGCGCAACCGCCTCGGGGCCGGGTTCGAGGGGCGGGTTTCGGGGCTCTGGGCGTGACGTCGGCCATGCGAGCGGGATCACATCCTAAAGAGGGCCGTAGCCCCGGATCTCCCTGAAATGCACCAATACCAGCCCTTGCGACCAATTCGGGCATTTCTTCGAAAGTGGGTAGTAGGTCACATCGTTGCGTCCGGTCCGGGCGGCCGCTAATCATGGCTGTCGTCGCTGCGAGCCGGC
>NZ_JBIUBE010000023.1:0-94706 GCF_044593395.1 Streptomyces sp. NPDC052301
AGCACGCAAAAGCGTCACCACAGCCTCACCAGCAGCACGTCGACAGGCAGAAAAAAGCAACCCAGAGCACCACACTCAAGGGGAAAACGACCTCTGACATGGTGTTTTACAGTGTCTGCCGTCAGATCCGGCGTTAGGACCTGTGAGGTATTCGCGAACATGGCGACTGAAACTCATGAGTTTCAGGTGGAGGCCCGTCAGCTGCTCCAGCTGATGATCCACTCGGTCTACTCGAACAAGGACGTCTTCCTGCGGGAGCTCGTCTCCAACGCCTCCGACGCGCTGGACAAGCTGCGCCTGGAGAAGCTGCGCGACGACTCGCTCGACGCCGACGTCTCCGATCCGCACATCGAGATCGACATCGACAAGGACGCCCGCACCCTCACCGTGCGGGACAACGGCATCGGTATGTCGTACGACGAGGTCGTGCAGCTCATCGGCACGATCGCCCACTCGGGCACCGCGAAGTTCCTGCAGGAGCTGCGGGAGAGCAAGGACGAGGCCGGAGCCGAGGGGCTCATCGGCCAGTTCGGCGTCGGCTTCTACTCCGGTTTCATGGTGGCGGACGAGGTCAGCCTGGTGACCCGGCGCGCGGGCGAGGGTCACGGCACCCGCTGGTCGTCCCGAGGGGAGGGCACGTACACGCTGGAGAGGGTGGACCGCGCGCCGCAGGGCACCTCGGTCACGCTCCACCTCAAACCGGCCGACCCGGAGAACCAGCTCCACGACTACACCGCCCCCTGGAAGGTCAGGGAGATCATCAAGCGGTACTCGGACTTCATCACCTGGCCCATCCGGATGCTCCCCGAGGACTCCGGCACGGCCGGCACGAGCGACGAGGCGCCCGCACCCGAGACGCTCAACTCCATGAAGGCGCTGTGGGCGAGGCCCCGCGACCAGGTGTCCGACGACGAGTACCACGAGCTGTACAAGCACATCGGCCACGACTGGCGCGACCCGCTGGAGACCATTCGCCTCCAGGCGGAGGGCACCTTCGAGTACCAGGCCCTGCTGTTCCTGCCGGCGCACGCCCCTTACGACCTGTTCACGCGGGACTACCAGCGTGGCCTGCAGCTGTACGTCAGGCGCGTGCTGATCATGGACGACTGCGAGGCGCTGCTGCCGCCGTACCTCCGCTTCGTCAAGGGTGTCGTCGACGCGGCGGACCTCTCGCTCAACGTGTCCCGCGAGATCCTCCAGCAGGACCGCCACATCGAGATGATGCGGCGGCGGCTGACGAAGAAGGTCCTGTCCACGCTCAAGGACATGGCGGCCAAGGACCAGGACCGGTACGCCACGTTCTGGCGGGAGTTCGGCACGGTCCTGAAGGAGGGACTGGTCACCGACTCCGAGAACCGCGACGCCGTCCTCGCCGTCGCCTCGTTCGCGAGCACGCACCACGACACCGAGCCGACCACGCTCAAGCAGTACGTGGAGCGGATGAAGGAGGGTCAGGACGACATCTACTACCTGACCGGTGAGTCCCGCCAGAGCATCGAGAACTCCCCCCACATGGAGGCGTTCCGGGACCGGGGCATCGAGGTGCTGCTGCTCACCGACCCCGTCGACGAGGTGTGGGCCGACGCCGTCGGGGAGTTCGAGGGCAAGAAGCTGAGGTCCGTCGCCAAGGGGCAGATCGACCTCGACGCCGAGGAGACGGGGACCTCCGACGGCGAGCGGGAGCACCAGGCGGAGGAGTACGCCGGACTGCTCGGCTGGATGACGGAGCAACTGGACGAGGACATCAAGGAGGTACGGCTGTCCTCCCGGCTCACCGTCTCCCCGGCCTGTGTCGTCTCCGACGCCCACGACCTGACCCCGGCGTTGGAGAACATGTACCGCGCGATGGGCCAGGAGGTGCCCCGCGCCAAGCGGATCCTGGAGCTCAACCCGGACCACCAGCTGGTGAAGGGCCTCAACCAGGCCTACAAGGAACGTGAGGACCGCACGGAGCTCACCGAGACCACCGAGCTCCTCCACGGCCTGGCGGTGCTCGCCGAGGGCGGCCAGCCGAAGGAGCCGGCCCGGTTCGTCCGACTGATGGCGGACCGGCTGGAACGGGCGCTGTAGCTCCCCACGGACGCGGTGACGCCGGGGCACGGGGCCTCGGCGTCACCGAAGTGCGGGGTGGGGACAGGCTCCGGCCCGCAACGAGAAGGCCCCGGTTCCACAGATCTGCCCGGGCGCGTGGCCGCGCTGTGCCCGGCGCGCGTCAACGAGCCGAGAAGCCGACCGGCGAGCGTTCCGCGTGGACGACCGTGGCGTAGGAACCAAGGCCGATGAGGCGCTCTCCCGCGATGTCGCCGAGCGCCGTGTAGAGGGTCAGGATCCGTCCGGACACAGGGTCGAACGCGACATCCTTGACGGTGCCGTGCTCACTGCCGTACTCGGTCAGGACGCGGCTTCCGACTGCTTCATGGTGCTCGGGCGCCCCTTCGGATCCGGACTCGGCGGCGGCGCGCGAGCGCACGATCACGGCGTCCTGCCCCACCGCCTCCACCTCGTCCCAGTCGATGACCGCCGCACCCTTCGGTGCCCCGGACAGGCGCAGGCAGGCGATACAGCGGGTACGGGCATCGATGGTCAGATCCCTCACCGTGCCCAGGGTCGCCGCCTCCTCCGCGGTGATCACCGGAAGTCCCCGGACCTGTGTGAAGAGCTTCATGCGAGGCCTCCTTCGCCGGGTGCGGGCATGTCCGGGGCCGGGTGGTCGGCACGCGCGTGGAAGGCCTCGACCTGCGCCTCGAAGCTGGGCAGGTCCTCGGCGACGAAGTGGCCGGCCCGCGCGGGGACGACCACGGCGGAGCCGGAGACGGCCAGTGTCTGCCCGCGGGGGACGAACACCCGGCGGTGCCTGCGGTCGAGGTTGTCGTCGGCGTCGACCTCGAAGCCGACGACGCGCCCGCTCGTACCGGCCTCGATCACCACGTCGCGTACCGTACCGATGCCGGTGCCCTGGTCGGTGACCACCGGCGCCCCGATAACCTGGCCCTGTCCGGCCCCCTCGGACGCCACGACCGCGTCCCGGTCCTCGAGGACCTCCTCACTCGGGATCATCACGGCCGAGGGCCCGACGGCGTGCACCGCGGAGAACGGCAGACTCCGCTTCAACGGTCCGGCCAGCAGCCCCCTGCCACTGAGGGTGAAGCCGACGATCCGGCCCGCCGCGGCATCGAAGACGGTGTCCTTGATCCGCGCCACCGCCTCGCCGCCCAGGGTCACGACCTCCCTCTTGGTCACGTCGGAGGCGAGCATGAGGGTGGTCACCGCAGCCCTCCTCGGCCGGACCGTCGCCCGTCGCGCACCGCGATCACCGTCCCGGCCCGGCGTTTGGCCTGAACCGCCAGTGCCGTCGCGGCACTCAGTACGATCACCGCGATCAGTAGGACAACCCAGCCCCACCACACCATCACCGACCTCCTCTGCAGCCATGCCCCGGTCGTACTGGCTCTCCCTGTGCTTCCGGTTGCCCGCAGGGCGGCACGGCACGCGTAGTCGTACCGCGCGGGTGCCACCCGCGCGGTGCGCTCAGCGGATGTCAGCGGACCAGGGGCCGGTCGCCGTGGGGCGTGACGAGCGCGTGCTGCCCACGAGCGCAGAGGACCAGCCGCTCGCGCAGCCCGAGCCGGTCGGCCTCGGTGAGGAAGTCCTCGAGCGGCGAGCGGAAGACCGCGTAGTCGTCGTAGTGGATCGGCATGACACGGGGATGGCCGAGGCGGCGGGCGAGTTCGGCGCCCTGCGCGCCGTCCATGGTGACGACGAAGCCACCGGGCAGTCGGGTACCGCCGAGGTGGAGTACGGCCAGGTCGGCGCCGGGGAAACGGCGGGCGATCTCGTCGAGCCCGTCGTACACGAGCGTGTCGCCGGAAACGTACAGCCGTAGGGCGACGGTCCCGTCGCGCCGGCCGAACTCCAGCATGGTTCCCATGACCGGCGGCAGCAGCCGGCGCAGCACGGGGTGCAGGGAGTGCCGACCGGGCAGGGCCGTGATCCGGACCTGTGACCTGCCCTCCCGCACCGTGCAGCGCTCCCAGGTGCGCAGGCCGCCCGCGCGGCGGAACCCCTGCCACGTACGCAGGTGGCGCGCGGCGTGCGGGGTGGTGACGATCGGCACCGAGCGGTCGAGGTGTCGCCTGGCCCGGCGGTCCCAGTGGTCGCCGTGGAGGTGGGAGAGGACCACGGCGTCCAGCGGCGGCAGCTGGGTGACGTCCAGAGCGGGCTCGGTGAGCCGCGGACTCGTGAGCCCGTACCCCAGGTGGGCGCGTTCGCCGTGGTGCAGGAAGTTGGGATCGGTCAGCAAGGTCAGGTCGCCGTACCGCAGGAGGACTGTCGCGGTGCCGATGAAGTGCAGGTCCAGGGCGTCGTCGTAGGCAGCCATGGCGGTCCTTGCCCGACGGGACGAGGCCCGTCTGTCGACGGGGAGCGGACCCGTCCGGAGTACCCAGGGCGGCGCCGCGTACGCAGGGTGAGCACACTTCCCGGGACGGTCGGCGGCGCCTGCCCGGTGGGGTGCGGATCAACCCGGTCGCCGGTCGGGGGCGACAGTCCGGCTGGTCATCGGGTTGCACCCGGGCCGCATCCCCCGGGCATGCCGCCGATCCGGCAGGGCGCCCGGGTGGCCCATGCCGGGACGCGGCGCCCTGCGGTGGCGGCGTCGGGCGGCGCCGGGGGGTGTCGGTGGGACGCGGAGGGCGAGCGCTGGTCACGTCGTACGGTTCCGGCGCGCGGGCGAAGGAGCGGGCCATGACCGGACAGGGATCGCGGAACGGCGGAGGCGGAGCTCGGCGGCTGCGCGAGACCGCCGCCGAGGTGTTCGGCTGGGACGAGCTGCGTCCGGAACAGCTCACCGCCATGGAGTGGGTGCTCCAGGGACGGGACACCCTCGTGGTCATGCCGACGGGATCAGGCAAGTCCGCCGTCTACCAGGTGCCCGCTCTGCTGCTGTCCGGACCGGTCGTGGTCGTGTCGCCGCTGCTGGCCCTGCAACGGGACCAGATCGCCGGACTGCCCGGCGGCCACCGCGCCCCCGGCGCCGTCGCCGTGAACTCCGACCTCGGTGCCGCCGAGGAGGAGGACGCCTGGGCGGCGGTGCGTGACGGCTCGGTCCGCTACGTCTACGTCTCACCCGAGCAACTGGCCAAGGACGAGGTCGTGCAACGGCTCGCCGACGCCCGCCCTGCCCTGTTCGTGGTGGACGAGGCGCAGTGCGTGTCCTCCTGGGGTCACGACTTCCGGCCCGACTACCTGCGGCTGGCGCAGGCGGCGCGGCGCCTGCACCGGTCACCGGTCCTCGCGCTCACCGCGACCGCGGCGCCACCCGTACGGCAGGACATCCTCGAACGGCTCGGCATGGACCGGCCGCGCCAACTCGTCACCGGGTTCGACCGCCCCGACATCGGACTCGAGGCGCACCGCCATCTGGACGACGCCGAACGGCGGCGCATCGTCGTGGAACAGGCCGCCGCCGAACCGAAGCCCGGCATCGTCTCCGCGGCGACCCGCAAGGACAGCGAGTACTACGCCGCGGAGCTGACCTCCCTCGGACTCGCCGCGGAGGCGTACCACGCGGGCATGCGCGCCGCCGAACGCGAGCGGGTCCACGAGGCCTTCCTGGCGGGTGACGCCGACGTCGTGGTGGTGACCTCGGCCTTCGGCATGGGCATCCGCCGGCCCGCAGGGCGAGCGCCGGAGGATGGCCGCCGGAGGCGAGACGCACCGTCGTGGCGCCGTCGGCGCCGGGTTCCATCGATGCGCAGGATCTCCTGCGTCGGTCAGCGGCAGTCGCCCGCGAGCGCGGGCCGGACGGCCTCGCGGGGCGTACGGCGGCCGGCCGCCCGGCGTGCGGCGGGCCCCATCGCGTATGACGCGACCGGCATCAGCACGCCCAGCAGCAGCCAGCCAGGCGTACCCCAGTCCAGCAGCAGCCAGGTCACCACGCCCGGCCCCAGGGTGCGGGCGACGGTCACGCCGGTGCCGAAGAGGCCCTGGTACTCGCCTGTCCGATCGGCCGGCGCCAGGTCGAAGGAGAGCTGCCAGGAGCCCGCCGACTGCTGCATCTCCGCCACGACCTGCAGCACCGCACCGGCGATCAGGATCGCCCCCGCGGGCCAGGCCGACCGTCCCGCCGACAGCGCGAACACCGCGCAGGACGCGAGCATCACGAGTCCGGACCGGCGCAGCACCCGCAGGGCGCTGCCGAGCCCTGTCACGGCCCTGGCCGCCCGCACCTGGAACAGCGTCACCGCCAGCGTGTTGAGTACGAACAGTCCCGAGGCCAGCCAGGCCGGCGCCCCGGTCCGCTCGGTGATCCACAGCGGCAGCGCGAGGCTGAGCAACGGCAGCCGCAGCAGCAGGACGGCGTTGAGGAGCGCGACCAGGGCGTACGGCCGGTCCCGTAGCACCGCGAACCGGCGGCCGCCGGTGACCGTGCCGACGACGGCGGCGGCGGTCACAGCGGGCAGGCGCAGCAGGAGCAGGGCGCACACCAGGAAGCAGAGGGCATCCAGCGCGAGCGCACCCCGATACGCCGCCGCACTCCCGGCACCCAGCGCAAGGCCGCCGACTGCCGCACCCGCCGCGAGTCCGCCGTTCAGCGTCGACTGGAGCCGCGCGAGCAGCCCCGTCCGCTCCCGCGCCGGCACCAGCCCGGCCAGCAGTGCCTGCCGGGCCGCCGCGAGCCCCGACTGCGCGGAGGCATAGAGACATGCCGTGAGGACGAACGGCACCGTTCCCCGGACGACGAGGAACGACGCGACCGCCGCGGAGGTACCCAGCGCCAGCAGGACCGACGTGCCGCGAGGCCCGCGCCGGTCCGCGAGCCGCCCGAGTGGCAGCCCGACCAGCGAACCGAGCGCCCAGGCGAGAGTGAGCCCGAGCCCCACGCGTGCGGGGGCGAGTCCGAGGACCTCGGTGAAGTACAGCGCCGAAGTCACGTAATAGGCGCCGTCCCCCAGAGAGTTGGCGAGCTGGGCGAGGGTCAGGAGACGCCGCGGTCGATTGGTCACACCCTTGATGCTGGAGGCCGGGTGGGCCGCTGGGCAGTCCCAATCGGTGCCTAGTTCAGTGGCCCATTGCAGAGGCGGCTCGGGTGCGCTTATGTGTGGCGGGCCAACTCGGCGGCGAGGCGGTGCATCACCGTGCGGTTGGCACGCCGCATCGCGGCCCGGACCACGGGCGCCAGCAGGCGGTCGGGGAGAGGGGCGCGCGTCCAGGCGTATGTGAACGAGACTCTGCTGCCGCCGGGTTGCCGGGATGTGAGGGTGTAGGTGCCGTGAGCCAGGCGCCGGCCGGACCACCGTCGCCGTCCACCGCGCCCGCCGCAGGGCGACACGGGGACCCGGGGCGTCGCGGATCCTCCGCTTCCTCGGCCCGATTGTCGGACTCGGGTACTAGCGTCGACGCATGACATCACTCAGCCTCGCCCCGTGGTCCGGTCAAGGGCTCGACCTGCTTCGTCGGCAGAACACTCCCGAGTTGACCGAACACCTCGGAGGCCCGGAGACCGATGAGCAGCTTCGGCGCCGTCATGAGCGGTATCTCGGCCTCGCCGACGGTCAGATGTTCCTCGTCGCCCTGGACGGCCGGGTGATCGGGTCGATCGGGTACTGGCCGCGGGAGTGGGACGGAGAGCCGGTCTTCGAGACCGGCTACGGCATTCTTCCCGAGTACCAGGGCCGGGGCTTCGCGGTCGAGGCGCTTCGGCTCTGCGCTGAGCGGGCCGGCCGGGACGGCTCGCGCCCGTGGCTGCACGCTTTCCCCTCCGTGCACCACGGGGCATCCAACGCCGTATGCCGGAAAGCAGGCTTCGCATGGGTGGGGGAGTGCACGTTCGAGTATCCGCCGGGGAACTTCATTCGCTCCAACAACTGGCGGTTCCCGCTCACCCCACTGCCTCGGGCACACTTTCCCCATGACTGATGATCAGGCCCGTGTCGCCGCCCGCCCGTTGCTGCGCCGCCCCTCGGACGGTGAACTGATAGACGTCGCCGGTGTCGCACACTTCTTCCGGCTCACCGGCGAGCACACGGGTGGGCACTTCGCCTTCGAGGAGTTCAGCCTCGACCCCGGGACCATCGGTGCCAGGCCGCACGTGCATGAGGGACACGACGAGTACTTCTACGTCCTCGAAGGCGAGTTGACGCTCCACACCGGGGACGGTGAGGTGACGGCCGGACCCGGCCATCTGCTCGCGGCGGTCCGCGGCACCCCGCACGGCTTCCGCAACGCAGGGCCCGTCGTCGCCCGCGCCCTGTGCCTCTACACCCCCGCGGGCTACGAAGACTATTTCCGCGATGTCCATGCCGCCGTGAGCTCCGGGGCCGAAGCGTCCGATGAGCTGCTGGCCGAATTCCGCAGTCGTTACCGGACCAGCTCCTTCCAGATTCCGACGGACACCTCGGACATCGAGCAATGCCGGCGCTGAGGCAACTGCGTGCCGACCATGCTCCGGCGGTCCTGGCCTTCGAACTGGCCAACCGCACCTGGTTCGCCGCCTCGGTCTCCGACCGCGGGGACGATTTCTTCGACCAGTTCACCGACCGGTTCCACGCCTTGCTGGCTGAGCAGGACGCCGGAATCTGCGCTTTCTACGTGCTCGTCGGCGAGGACGGTTCGATACTCGGCAGGTTCAACCTGGTCGACCTGGTGGACGGCACAGCGCAGCTCGGCTACCGGGTCGCTCAGCACGTCGCCGGCCATGGCGTGGCCACCGCCACCGTCCGGGAGCTGTGCCGGCTGGCGGTGGCGCGGCACGGGCTGCGCACACTGCGGGCGGCGGCGGCCCACACGAACGTCGCCTCCCAGAAGGTGCTGACCAAAGCCGGGTTCGTCCCGGTCGGACCAGCCGCCCCGGCCGACCTCGGCGGCAAGGCAGGCACTTGGTATCAGCGCGACCTGGTACTTCGGCCGTGAAGTGGTCCGCTTCAGGCGTCGTCAGCAGCCCGCTGGCGCTGCAGCGGAAAAATTGTCGGGGGGGTGTCACATCTTCGTGAGCCGGTTCGTCAGTGCGGTGAAGTGGTTGATCAGGCCGATGTGAAGGAGTCCAGTGATGACGAACCCCTCGATCTCCCGGATGCCGAACCCCGCGGAGTTCGTGCCCGAGCTGAACGACATCAGTGCCGCACTGTTCCGGGCCACGGGTAACCGCTCCGTGCCGCGGACCACCATGAGCCTGGTTCATCTGCGGGCCGGCCAGATCGTGGGCAACACCTACCTGACGATCCTGAACACGGGCTTCCTGCGGAAGGCCGGCGTGTCCGAGGAACGCATCACCGCCGTGTCCTCGTGGCAGGACGCCCCGTACTTCAGCGACGCCGAACGTGCGGCCCTCGCCCTGGTGGAGGCCACTCTTCAGCCGGCGCCGTACGGCAGGCAGCGGGTGTCCGACGAACTGTACGCCGAGGTGGCCAAGCACTACGACGACAGGGCGCTGGCCACCCTGACCATCGCGATCGGCCAGATCAACTTCTTCATCGCCCTGGCCGTGATCGGAAAGCCGCAGCCGGTCGGCTCGCTCGCGGACGAGCAGTGGGACTGACCTTCCGGCCCCCCCCACGAGGGTGTGGATGGTGGACGGGCGATGATCTCGTTCAGGGGAACGTCGCTGCGAGCCTCGCGTTCGAGACAGGCCGAGTGACTGCCTTCGACGCCCTCGACGGGAACGGGCTGCGCTTCGAGCCTCCCCCTCCGAACGGCACCGTCACCGAGCAGCCGGAGCCGCAGCGGTGACTCACGGTGTGCCGGGCGGGACCGCGTAAGAGCCCGGGCTACGACACCGCGTCCGCGACTTCCGCGAAGTAGAGCCACCCGGCCACTGGGAGGCTCCGCTCCAGTGGCCGGTTCTCCAGCACGGGCGCCGCGGCGTCGAGCAGCCGCCGGGCCGTTCCCGGCTCGTAGAGGTTCAGACAGCGCGGTCGGGGAGGCGTACGACCGTGCCCGTCTCGAAGTACGAGTTCGAAACGATGCGGTTCGGCCCCGGGGCGAACACCAGGGCCAGTCGGCGTCGAGCGTCCTGACGCCTCGTCACCGTGAAGAAAGCGTCGGACGGCAGTCGGCGTAGGCAGGCCTCACCCGCTGCCGGACGGTCCAGAACCAGCCCGTCCCGTCCACCACGAGGCGTCGGACGCGTCGATCGCTTCCCACCGGGCCACCGTAGAACGCGGAGGTGAAGGAAGCGACGGCCTTTTCCTGCCGGCCGGCAGCGCGCCGCAGGTGCCCCTCGGGCGCCGGGGGCGTTGTCAGTGGCTCCGGATAACGTGACAGCCATCTGATCAAGCTATCGATCCAGCCACCAGGGTCGACGGAGGAGGGACTGTGCGGCGCACGGAGTCGGTCGGGGAGGGCTCGGCAAGCGGAGCGGTCGAGGGGAAGGCGCCCGAGGCCGTCGGGCAGCCGGCGGCGGAGGAGTCGTTCGTGCTGCCCGACGAGGAGACGTTCCGGATGCCGGCCGCCTGGCGGCGGACGGTGTATCAGCGGCGCGGCGGGATCGAGCGGAGCGTCGCCGGGCTGCATCCCGAGGCCGAGCGGCGGACGGCGTTCCGGCTGCACGAGGAGGCGGACTGGATCGAGGCGATGCTCACCGCCCCGAAGAGCGACCCGCGGATCGTCGAGGCCACCCGTGCCCACATGAGCGGCCGTCACAATCCGCTGGGCGCGGCGGTGCTCGCCGCGCTGACCTTCCATTGGCAGTACCCGGACGGCATCTACGTCGACGAGTGGGTCCGCGCGTACGGACTGGCCTTCGCCGCGCAGGCGGTGGTGGAGTACTTCGACGTCGAGCCGCACTACCACCAGTCCGGCACGCGCCGCGAGGACCCCTGGATCGGCTTCCACCACGCGCCGGCCACGGGCTCCCACGAGGCGCGGTCGAAGTTCGCCGATCGCATGCGTGACCTGCTGTGCGTGGCCGACGAGGACTCCTACCAGCAGACGGTCGCGGCGCTCGCCGGCTGCCGCACCACCGTACGCCGCCGTATCGTCGTGTCCTACCTGCTGCCCGCCGAGCAGGACTGGGTCGACGAGTGCTGCCTCGACGCCGCTCGGGCAGACGGGACGCTGCGGGCATTGCTGCTGTGCTCGCTGAACTCCCCGGAGCAGCTGAAGCACTTCCCCGCCCGGACAGGCCTCGGCTCGAGCGGCTGGACGACGGCGCTCGTCGCCACCCTCGCCGAGGGCACCGGCAAGGCTTTCGCCCCGCTCCTCGACGAGCCCCTCGACCGGGCCTACAACACCGAGCTGATCAAGACCTTCGCGAACGTCCTGGTCGAACTGCCGACGGACGACGCGTTCCGCCTTCTGCTGAACCGCATCAACAACAAGCACGTGCGCCCGCACCTGTTGGAGGCGATGCGCCGGTACCCGGTGCGCGCCCTGCGCCTGCTGGGCGCGGCGGCGACCGGGCCGGGCGAGAACGCGCCGACGGCCGGGCAACTGCTCGTCGCGCACGTCCACGCGCACCCCGACCTGACCGCAGCCGTGCTGCCGGATCTGCCGGCCGAGATCGCCGACCTCGTCGCGCCCCACCTCACCCGCGTCGACCGGGTGCCCGAGGCCCCCGCCGAGGCACTGCCCGCACTGCTGGTCAGCCCGCCGTGGGCGCAGAAGCGCACGGCCCGTAAGGCGCGTGTGGCCGCCGAGGCACCCGCGGCTCCGGAGCCGGAATGGGTGTGGCAGCCCGGCGAGCAGGACGCGTGGGCCCACGCGGACACCTGGTACGCCAGGTGGCGCGTGGACTACGACTGGTCCCGAGAGATCGAGTACCTGAAGCGGACCGGGCAACTCGGGAGCGTCCGGGACGTGCTCCTGTTCGTCACTGGCCCCGAGGACGTCGTACGACCCCTGCTCGCCGACTGCGCTCCCGAGGACTACTGGGACGGCGAGGCGGTGCTGAAGCGGGTTGCCGCGAAGCACGGTCCGGCGGCCCTGCCGCTGATGCGGCGTGCCGCCGCCCGCCACCCGGGCACCCTCGGGCAGCTCGTGCTGCCCTGTCGGGACGTCGAGGTCACCGCGCTGGTGTGCGACTGGCTGGCGCGGCTGAAGTCCGCCGACGCCACCGCCCGCGTGTGGCTGACCCGGCACGGTCTGGCCGCGGTGCCGTTCCTCGTCCCGCACGCGGTGGGACCGGTCGGCACGGTCAGGCGCGGCGCGGAGAGGGCGTTGCGGCTGCTGGCGGACGCCCACGGCGGCGCGGCGGTCTCGGCGGCCGTCGCGGGGTGCGGCGAGGAGGTTGCGGGCATCGTCGAGGAGATCCTGGCCGTCGATCCGCTGGTCAGCGCCCTGCCCGCGCGCACGCCTGCGGTCGGCGCCTGGGCGGACCCGGCGCTGCTGCCGCAGATCCTGCTCACGGAGGGCGGCGCCCTGCCCGCCGAGGCGGTGCGCAACGCCCTGATGCTGCTGGTGCTGTCCAAGCCCGGTGAGGTCTACCCGGGCCTGGAGGTGCTGACCGCGCACTGCACCGCCGAGTCCCTCGCAGGGTTCGCCTGGGGCCTGTTCGAGCAGTGGCGGCTGGCCGGCATGCCGGCCAAGGACAGCTGGGCACTGCACGCGCTCGGCTGGCTCGGTGACGACGACACCGTGCGCCGGCTCACGCCCGTCGTGCGGGCCTGGCCCGGCGAGGGCGGCCACCACCGCGCCGTGGAGGGCCTGAGCGTGCTCGCGACGATCGGCACCGATGTGGCGCTGATGCATCTGCACGGCATATCCCAGCGGGTGCCCTTCAAGGCGCTCAAGCTGCGCGCCCAGGAGAAGATCGCCGAGGTCGCCGAGGGCCTGGGCCTGACCGGCGAACAGCTGGGGGACCGGCTCGTGCCCGACTTCGGCCTGGACGCGGACGGCACCACCGTCATCGACTACGGCCCCCGGCAATTCACCGTCGGCTTCGACGAGCAGCTGCGCCCCTACGTCCGGGACGCCGACGGCAAGCACCGCAAGGCGCTGCCCGCACCCGGCACCAAGGACGACCAGGCGCTGGCACCGGCCGAGCGGAAGCGGTTCGCCGCGCTGAAGAAGGACGTCCGTACCGTCGCCGGCGACCAGGTACGGCGCCTGGAGTCGGCGATGGTGACCCAGCGCACCTGGACGGCCGCGGAGTTCCAGGAACTGTTCGTCGCCCACCCGTTGGTGTGGCACCTGGTGCGCCGCCTGGTCTGGATCGGCGACGCCGGCGGCGTGGTGACGGCCTTCCGGGTGGCGGAGGACCGCACCTTCGCCGACGTCCACGACGACGAGCTGACGCTGCCCGAGGAGGCGACGGTCCGCGTGGCGCACCCGCTGCACCTGACGGACGACCTCGACGCCTGGTCGGAGCTGTTCGCCGACTACGAGATCCTCCAGCCGTTCCCGCAGCTGGGCCGGGACGTGCACGCGCTGACCGAGGAGGAGGCCGCCGGGCACCGGCTGACCCGGTTCGAGGGCGCGACCGTACCGGTCGGCAAGCTGCTGGGTCTCACCAAGCGGGGCTGGGAGCGCGGCGAACCGCAGGACGCGGGCGTGGAGCGTTGGTTCCACCGGCGGATCGACGACGACCACTACCTGGTCATCGGACTCGACGAGGGCATCGCCGTCGGCGCGCTCGACGTGTTCCCCGACCAGACCTTCGAGAACGTCTGGCTCGACTCCAAGCCGGGCGACTACTGGTCGAGCCGCACGTACCCGCTGCGCCTCGGCGACCTCGACCCGGTCATCGCCTCCGAGGTCCTCGCCGACCTCACGGAGGTGACCGCCAAGTGACCGCCACCGTCGAAGAAACCGGCGAGGCGCTGCTCCAGCGCCCGCCCGCCGAGGTCCGTCACGCCGACGAACTGGCCGCCCTGCGCGCCGCGGACCCCGATCCCCGCCCCCCGGGCTGGCAGCTGAGCCTGCGCGCGGCCCGCCGCTTCATCGTCGGCGACGAACAGGCGGGCATCAGCCGCAAGTTCGTGGGCAACGTCTCCCTGGTGGAGCGTGCCCTGGTGACGCTGGCGACCAACCGGGGCCTGATGCTCGTGGGTGAGCCCGGCACCGCCAAGTCGCTGCTGTCGGAGCTGATCGCGGCGGCCGTCAGTGGCAGCAGCGCGCTCACCGTGCAGGGCGGCGCGGCCACCACCGAGGACCAGATCAAGTACTCGTGGAACTACGCGCTGCTGGTCTCCGAGGGCCCCTCCGAACGCTCCCTGGTGCCCGCGCCGATGCTGCGCGGCATGGCCGAGGGGCGGATCGTGCGGTTCGAGGAGATCACCCGCTGCCCGCTGGAGGTGCAGGACTGTCTGCTCTCCCTGCTCTCCGACCGGGTCATCACCCTGCCCGAACTGGACGGGCCGCAGGGCCTGGTCTTCGCCCGGCAGGGCTTCAACGTCATCGCCACCGCCAACACCCGAGACCGGGGCGTCAACGAGATGAGCGCCGCCCTCAAACGGCGCTTCAACTTCGAAACGGTGTTCCCCATCGCCGACTTCGAGACCGAACTGGGCCTGGTGGAGGCCGAGGCCGCGGCGCTGCTGCGACAGTCCGGGGTGGAGCCGCCGCCGCGCCGGGACGTGCTGGAGGTTCTGGTCGGCACCTTCCGGGAACTGCGGGGCAACGCGGCGCAGGGCGAGCGGATGTCGACGGTGATGAGCACCGCGGAAGCCGTGTCCGTGGCGCACGCGGTCGGCGTGCGGGCCTGGTTCCTGCGCGGCGAGCCGGGCAGCGCCGCCGACGTGGTGGCCTGTCTGGCGGGTACGGCCGCGAAGGACAGTCCCGAGGACCTGGCCAGGTTGCGCCGCTTCCTGGAGCAGGAGGCACGGCGGCGGCCGGGCCCGCAGTGGCAGGCCCTGCACGAGGCCCGTCACCTGCTGGCGGACTGATGCCGCCCCCGCCTCCGTCCGCCGTCTTCCTCGGGGTGCGTCACCACTCCCCGGCCTGCGCGCGTCTGGTCGCCCACACGATCCGGACGCTGCGGCCGGCGTTCGTCCTGGTGGAGGGCCCGGCGGACATGAACGACCGGCTGGACGAACTGCTGCTCGGACACACGCTGCCCGTCGCCGTGTTCAGCCACTACCGCGACGACCAGCGCGTCGCCACGTCCTGGACGCCGCTGTGCGACTACTCCCCGGAGTGGATCGCGCTGCGGGAGGGGCACGCGGCCGGTGCCGAGGTGCGGTTCGTGGATCTGCCCGCCTGGCACCCGGCCGTCGCCGACCGCACCGACCGCTACGCCAACCGCTACGCGGACGCGGAGGCGCGGTACGCCGAGGCCACACGCAGGCTGTGCGAGCACTTCGCCGTCGACTCCGTGGACGCCTTGTGGGACGGGCTGTTCGAGGTCACGGAGCCGGACGAGGACCTGGGGAAGCTGCATGCCCGCCTCGACGCCTACTTCGACCTGGTGCGCGGCGACGCGGAGGCGGACGCCGGGGACCGGGCGCGCGAGGAGTACATGGCGTCCTGGGTGCGCCCCGCGGTGTCCCGCGCCGGCGACCGCCCGGTACTGGTGGTCACCGGAGGCTTCCACCAGCCGGCCCTGCGCGCACTGTCCGCACGGGGGGTGGACTGCGCGGCCCCGGCCGACTGGCCCGCGGTGCCCGAGCCGCCCGACGGCGCACTCGGCGGCAGCTTCCTCGTGCCGTACTCCTTCCACCAGTTGGACGCCTTCGCCGGATACCAGTCCGGCATGCCCTCGCCCGGCTACTACCAACGGTTGTGGGAGGCGGGCCCGTCGGCTGCCGGGCAGCACCTGCTGCGCGCGGTCACCGGGCGCCTGCGCGACAGCAGAACCCCGCTGTCCACGGCCGACCTGATCGCCGCCCGCTCCCTGTCCCAGGGGCTGGCCCGGCTGCGCGGCCACCCGTACGAGACGCGGGTGGACGTCCTCGACGGCCTGGCCGGCGCGCTGATCACCGACGACCTGGACCGGCCGCTGCCCTGGACGACGCGGGACGGCCTGGGCGCGGGAAGCCATCCGGTGGTGGTGGAGATGATCGCCGCCTGCACCGGCGAGGCCATGGGCCGGCTGCACCCGGACACGCCGCTGCCCCCGCTGGTCCACGACGTGGCCACACATCTCGCTCACCTCGGGCTGGCCGACGCCGACGCGCCGGTCACCCTGGACCTGACGAAAGATCAGGGTCTGGCCGGCAGCCGCGCCCTGCACCGGCTGCGTGTCCTGGGCATCCCGGGCTTCACCCGGGTCTCGGGCCCGGCCGACGGCGCCGACCCGGTGTACAGCGAGGTGTGGGAGCCCCGCCCGGCGGCGGCCGCCCGGGAGGCCGCCCTGATCGAGGCCGGCGCCTACGGGGCACGCCTGGACGAGGCGGCCGCGGCGCTGCTCGGCGAGCGCATGCGCGCCGCGGGCACGCAGACCGGGCCGTCGGCCGGGCTGCTGTTCGACGCCGTGCTGTGCGGGATCGGTCCGCTCTGCGCCGACCTGCTGGCGGCGCTCGCGGCCCAGGTGAACCAGGTCAACGATCTCGGACCGCTCGGCGAGGTGCTGTCGGCCACGCTGGGCCTGTGGCGGCACGACCGGGTGTTCGGTGTGGCACAGGACCGGTTGCTGGGCGCAGTGGTGGGCGGCGCCGCCGACCGGGTGCTCTGGCTGGCGGAGGGCCTGCACGGCGGCCCCGGAGTGGACCTGCCCGCACTGCGCGCGCTGGCGGCCGCACGGGATGCGCTGCGGCACGCTCCCCGTCTGCTGTCGGTCACCCGGGAGGCCGCCGTCGAGTCCGCGGCCCGCGTCAGCCGCGACCCGCACGCCCCGGCCGGTCTGCGCGGCGCCGCCTTCGGCCTGCGCTGGGCGCTGGGCGTCCCGGACGACCCCGCGCCGGTGGTCCAGGCGCTCACCGCCGCCCCGCAGGACTCCCTCGGCGACTGGCTGACCGGCCTGTTCGTGGTGGCCCGCGAGGAGGTCGCGCACGGCACCGCGGCCGAGGAACACTCCCTGATCGACATCCTCGACGGCGTCGTTTCGGCGTTGCCCGAGGCCGACTTCCTCGTCGGGCTGCCCGCGCTCCGCCAGGCCTTCGCCTTCTTCCCGCCGCGCGAGCGCGAGCGCATCGCCGAGCGCCTGCTGCGGCGCCGCGGACTGCGCGGCTCGGCCCGCTCCCTGCTGCGCGCACCCGCCGACCCCCTGCTGCTGGGCCGCGCCAGAGCCCTGGAGGAGAACGTGATCAAACTGCTCGACCGCCACGGACTGGGGGCGGCATCCGTGCACGGAGCGGTCCCCGCCCCGCATCCGGAGGCAGGCCGATGAACCCCCGCCCCGACCCGACTCCGCCACCGCCCGGCCCTGCGCCGGCCCTCGCGCCGGCTACCGCCCCGCCCGTCCCCGACCCGGGGCTGGAGCGCTGGCGGCTCGTGCTCGGTGCCGCCGCCGAACGCTCCACCGGCTCCCTGCACGGCGCGTCCGCGGCCCGGGACGCCGCGCTGGAGTGGCTGTACGGCCGGGACGAGGACCTGCGCCGCCGAGGGGTGCGCCGCGGGGCGACCGACTCCCGCCGAGGTGGCAGCGGGCCGTCCCAGCTGACCGCCGTGGACTGGCTCGACGACATCCACCGCCTGTTCCCGAAGGAGACCGTGGAGCGGCTGGAACGCGACGCGGTGGAGCAGTACGAGATCCACGACGTCGTCACCGACCCGGACGTCCTCGCCCGCGTCGAGCCCAGCCAGACCCTGCTGCGTGCCGTCCTGCGCACCAAGCACCTGATGAACCCCCAGGTGCTGGCGGCAGCCCGGCGGATCGTCGAGACGGTCGTACGGGAGCTGATGGAACGTCTTCAGCCGGAGGTGCGCCGGGCGTTCACCGGCTCCCGCTCCCGCCGCCCCAGCCGGCTGCCGCTCGCCCGCGACTTCGACTTCCGCACCACCATCCGTGCCAACCTCGCCCACTACCAGCCCGAGGAACGCCGCATCCTCATCCAGCGGCCGCACTTCCACTCCCGCACCCGCCGCCACCTGGAGCAGTGGCAACTGGTCCTGCTGGTGGACCAGTCCGGCTCCATGGCCGGCTCGGTGATCCACTCGGCGGTCACGGCCGCCTGCCTGTGGAGTCTGCCGGGCCTGAAGACCCATCTGGTCGCGTTCGACACGTCGGTGGTCGACCTGACCTCCGACGTCACCGACCCGGTGGAACTGCTGATGCGGGTCCAGCTCGGCGGCGGTACCGACATCGCACGTGCCGTCGACCACGGCGCCTCGCTCGTGGAGAACCCACGGCGCACGATCATCGCCCTCATCTCCGACTTCTACGAGGGCGGTGACCCGTACCGCCTGGTGCGCACCGTGCGGCAACTGGTCGAGCAGGGCACCACCGTGCTCTGCCTGGCCGCCCTCGACGAGGCCGCCGACCCGGTCTACGACCGCAACCTGGCCGGACGGCTGGCCGCTGTGGGTGCCCCGGTCGGAGCGATGACGCCGGGGCGGCTCGCGGAGTTCGTCGCGGAGCAGGTCGGCCGCGGAGGGCAGGCCCGATGACCCGCGCGGACCTCCTGGCGCTGACACCCGACACGCTCGCCTCGCTCGCCAACCGGGGCCTGGTCAAGCGCGCCGAGAAGGACCTGGCGGCGGGCTCCGGTCCGGTGGTGACGACCGGCGACGACGGCACCGTACGCGGCACCTTCCCGGACGGCACCGAGACCGCGCTGCCCCCGGGCCGCGGCCTGGACACGGCCGACTGCACGTGCGCGGCGGCGGGGGTGTGCCGGCACCGGATCGGACTGGTGCTGGCGTACCGGCACGGCGCGCAGCACGAGGCGCAGTCGGCCGGGGAGCCCCTGGTGGAGTGGTCGCCCGGCGAGTTCGACGACGACGAGCTGGCCGCCGCGCTGGGCCGCACCGCCCTGACGGCCGCCCACCGCACCCGCGCCCGCGGCTACACCGCCCGGGTGCACCGCCCCACCGCAGAAGACCCGGCGCCCCGCGTGGAGCTGCCCACCTGCACCGTCCGCTTTCCGGTCCCGCGCGAGCTGGGCTACGCCCTCACCGACGCGGCGGCCGCACCGCGCGGCGAGGTCATCATCCTGGCCGTGTGGGCCTTCCGCACCGCGGACGCCGAACAGACGACCGAAGTGTCCGTCGGAGGCCGGACGGTGGAGGGCCGTGCGGCGGGCGGTCGTACGGTGGGCGGCCGTACGACTCTCACGGCCGCCGCCGACGAGGCACTGCGCGCGGCCGTCGCGCTCGCCGACGAACTTCTCCTGGACGGCGTGCAGCAGGCGGGCCCGGTGTTCACCGGCTCGCTCCGCCGTGCCGGGCGGGCGCTGGCCGGCACGTCCCAGCACTGGCCCGCGGGCGCGGTGGCCGAGCTGCGGGAACAACTCGACGCGTACACGGCCCGCGCGACCCGTTACACACCCGAACGCCTGGCCCTGCTCCTCGCGGAACTCCACGCCCGGTACCGTGCCGCCGGCCACGACCCGGTCGGGGTGCTGGGCACCGCGGAGGCGCCGGAGACACCGCTGCGGCGCGTACGGCTGGTGGCGCTCGGCTGCCGGATCGGCGGCACCGCGCGGGACCGTACGGCGGACACGTACTTCGCACACGCCGACGCCGGCCTCGCCCTGGTGCTCCGCAAGCGCTGGGAGCTGGCGGAGGACCAGTCGCCGACAGGCCACGACCTGTCCAGGCGACGTCTGCTCGGCTCCCCGCTGCACGCGCTGGCCACCGCGAACGTCGTCAGCGAACACACCACGCGCGCCGCCGACCGCACGGTCACCCTCACCCGCGGCCGGATCGCGGCGACGAGCGTGACACCGGTCGGCTCGGCCTGGACGGAACTCCCGGAGAGCCTGCTGCTGCGCGACACCGCCGCACACCTGAGGGCGGCCGCCGAGCGCCCGCCACGGCTGCTCCGACCGCGGGTCGCGGCGGACGCCGTACGGGTGGTCATGGTCGAGGCCGTCGAGGAGATCGGCTACGACCCCGCCGCACAACGCCTCGAAGCGGTCCTGCGCGACCCGGCCGGGAACGGCGTCCACCTGCACGCCGAGTACAACCCGCTGTGCCCGGGCGGCCTGGACGCGCTGGCCGCCGCGCTGACCGACGGCGGGATCCGCGCGGTCAGCGGCACGCTGGGCCGGGACCGTGGCCGTACCGTGCTGGACCCGCTCGCCCTGCTGACCGCCGCGGGAGTGACCGTCCCCGATCTGGCCCCCGGCGCGGGCGGCATCACGCTGAGAACGAGCGTGCACCGTACGACCGACCCGGTCACCGCGGCCCTGGAGACCGCGCTCACCGCCCTGGCGGACGCCGCCCACCGGGGTCTGCGCCACCTGACGCCCGCGACCCGCGCCGCCCTGGCCGACAGCGCCGACCACCTGCGCCGCACGGGCCTGCGGACCGCCGCGCGGCACCTGGACGACCTGGTCCGCATCCTCCACGACCGGGGTGGCCCCGCCGCCGCCCCGCACTGGGTGACGGCCCAGATCCACCTGTCGACGAGCCTGGACCTGCACCGGGAGGACGGCTAGGGAGCCCCGGAGGTGAGAGTCGGTCCGGCTACAGGTCGAGGACGACTTCGCTGGTGGGTCGGCTGCAGCAGACCAGGATGGTGCCGGGCTCGGGGAGTTCGAGGGGCGGGGTGGTGTAGGTGGTGCCGCCCGCCACGAGGTGGGTGACGCAGGTGTGGCAGACGCCCGTGCGACAGGACCAGCGGGTGGGGATGTCGCAGGCTTCGGCGAGCTCGAGGAGCGACGCGCGGGCGGATGACCACGGGGTGGTGATGCCGCTGCGGGCGAAGGTGACGAGGGGGCCGGTGCCCGGAGGACCGGGGGGTCGGTGGGGCCGCACCGCCGCACCGGGGGTGACACCCGGATTGATGGCGGGCAGGGCGCTGAACTCTTCCGTACGGATCCTCTCGGGGCGCAGACCGTGCTCGCGCAGGTAGCCGCCGATGTCGTCCATGAAGGCGGTCGGCCCGCAGACGTAGGCGTCGGCGTCGGTGGGAAGGCCCATGGCCGCGAGTGACCGGGCGGTCGGCCGTCCCTGGGTGATGTGGGGTTCGTCGAACTGGGAGTGGGGGGCGGCTGCGGCGGTGTAGTACACGTACTCGTGAGCGTGGGGGAGTTGGGCCAGGAGCGTGTGGGTCTCGTCCGCGAAGGCGTGGTGGACGCGGTCGTGCGCGGTGTGGATCCACCAGAGGGGGCGTGGGTCTCGTGCGGCGGCGAGTCGGTGCAGCATGGCCAGTACGGGGGTGGCGCCGATCCCCGCGGAGACGAGGACGATCGGGCGGGTGCCCGCTTCGAGCACGAACGTCCCGCGGGGGGCGGCGATCTCCACGAGGTCCCCGGGGTGGAGGGCGGCGTGGATGTAGCTGCTGACCTTGCCATGGGGCTCGTTCTTCACGCTGATGCGGTACGTGTCGGCCGACGGAGCGGAGGACAGGGAGTAGCTGCGCACTGTGGGAGCGGCATCGCCGATGGCGAGGCGGACGGAGAGGTACTGGCCCGGGCGGGCCTCTGGTAGCGGTGTGCCGTCGGTGGTGTTGAGGTAGATCGACGAGACGGTGGGGGTCTCACGGACGATGCGCGCGATGCGCATCGACTTGAAGCCCGGCCACGCAGGCTCTGCTCCGGGCTGCCGGGCGGCGGCGAGTTCACGGAACGACCGCTGCCATCCGGGGCTGAGCGCGGGGATGTTCAGTGCACTGCGCAACTTCGCGGGATCGCGGTCGGGGAGGTAGAGCAGCGCGTCGGTGTCCGCGACGCTGAGTTCTTCGGGGCCTTTGCGGGTCAGGGTGATCTCGTCGCCGGCCTGCACGCGTCCCTCGGTGATCACCCGCAGGTAGAAGCCCGGCCGGTGGTGGGCCACCAGCAGGGCGGCCATGGCGGGTTCGCCCAGGCGCATGCCCACGCGGTAACAGGTGACGCGCGGCTGGGTGACTTCGAACTCGGCCTCGCCGATGCGGTACCGGTCACCGATGCACACTTCGTCGTCGGGCAGGCCGTCGACGGTGAAGTTCTCCCCGAACATCCCGAACGCCAGGTCGTCGCGGCCGAGTTGTCTCTGCCAGTACTGGTACGACTGCAGTTGGTAGACGAGAACGGCACGGATCTCGCCGCCGTGCCCGGCCAGGTCGCCCTGGCCGTCCCCGTCGACGTTCAGCCGCCGCACCATCCGGGGGCCGGCCACCGGAGACTTCCAGGCCCCGGTGTGGACGGTCCTTCCCTGCCAGGCGACGTCCTCGGGCATCCCTACGTTGACGGACATCAGCGTCGCCATCGCGGACCTCCTGTGTTCGGTGACGCCGTCGTTGCGATCGCCCTCCCGCTGCTCGGGGGCGACGCCCCCCGACCCCTATAACCAGTGAATGCGCATTGAAAGGTTAGGTAGAGCCTGCTCCACTGGATGTGTAACCGGTAACGCATCGAATAGGGGTTAGGAGAATGGTTCCCGCAGTTCACCACCGCACTGCCACCGTCGACGGACTCCAGGTCTTCTACCGGGAGGCAGGCGATCCGAACGCGCCCGCCATGGTCCTCCTGCACGGCTTCCCGACCAGCTCGCACATGTTCCGGCATCTGATCCCGGCGCTCGCCGACCGCTACCACGTGGTCGCTCCCGACCACATCGGGTTCGGCCAGTCCGCGATGCCCTCGCCGCAGGACTTCCCCTACACCTTCGATGCCCTCACCGAGGTCACCTCCGGCCTGCTCCAGCAGCTCGGCATCGACCGGTTCGCCATGTACGTGCAGGACTTGACCCTCGAGACCACCCGTCGGCAGTACGTGAACGGAGTCGCCGACCCCAGCCTGGTCAGCCCCGACAACTGGCTCCACGACCAGGCGCTGTTCGACCGGCCCGGCAACGACGGGATCCAGCTCAAGCTCTTCCGCGACTGCCCCACCAACGTGGACCTCCACCCCAAGGTCCACCGGTACTTCCGCGACTCCCAGGTCCCGCTCCTGGCGGTCTGGGGCGCCAACGACGAGATCTTCGGCTCCGACGGCGCGACCGCGTTCCGCCAGGACCTGCCGGAAGCCGAGATCCACCTGTTGGAGTCCGGGCATTTCGCCCTGGAGAGCCACCTGGACACCATCACCGCGCACATCCGCGACTTCCTCGCCCGCGTCCTCGCCTGACACCCAGGACGTAGCGGCCTCTGCGAACAGCCCTCCGGGGCGCAGCCACCCGCACACGCTTCCACCGTAAGGAACCGCCATGGGACTGTCCTGGCAACAAGGCCCCCTCTCCGCCGGCGCGGTCGGACACTTCCTGACCCCCGAGCCCGTGCCCGAGCGCCTCCTGTTCGCCGAGCGGCTGCGCCGCCGTATGCGCGTGAAGTTCAACGGCACCTGGATCGCCGACAGCGAGAACTCGTCCTGCGGCACGAACCCGGCCGCTGTCCCGTCGCCTGCTTCCCCCGCGAAGACGTCGACGACAAGGCCCTGGCCGCCGGCGACAAGGTCACCCACCACGAGGACCTCGGCGACACCACCTGGTACGCGGTGCATGCCGGTGACCGCACGACCGAGCGCGCCGCCTGGGAATTCAGCGTGCCGCCCCGGCACGTCGCCGAGCTGAAGGGCCGCGTCGCGTTCGCCATGGCGCGCCATGGACGCCTTCTACGAGGAAGACGAATGCGTCCTCGGACACGCGGCGGACCCCTACCACCGCCTCGACAGCCGCGACACCTCCCGCACCCTGGAAGTCCGCCTCGGTGACACCGTGATCGCCCGGTCCGAGCACCCCGTCGTGCTCTACGAGGCCGGATTCGCCCCGCGCTGGTACGTCCCGCGCGCCGACATCGACGAGACCCGGCTGCGCCCCGCCTACCGGGAGGTCGACCGGATCGGCGACCTGGTGTCGTTCGAGGCGGACAAGGTCGAGGTGCGTCCCGACGGCGAGCGTCTGCGCCTCGAGCCGGGTCAGGCGGTCGTCTCCCACGGCATCGACCGCGGTCTGGACGCGGACGAGGTCAAGGCCCGCTGACCCGAAAGGGGCGCCGCCCGTCGTACGGCGGCGCCCCGGGCTGTTCGGGAGCGGGATCAGGGCAGCAGGACGACCTTGCCGCAGGGTGACCGAGTCGGCCGGCACGCCCGCCCGGAGGCGTCGAAGGCGAGGTCGACTCCCTGCGGCGCCGCGGCCTTCACCCGCTCCGCGGCGACCTACCAGGTCAGCGCCTCGGACGTGGCCACCGGCCGGTGGAGAAGAGGGCCGCACGCCTCCGACTCACCGTGCGGCCCTCTCGCGCGGGCCGTCGCTCAGTCGGTGAGGGTGGGGTAGTCGGTGTAGCCGCGGTGGTCGCCGCCGTAGAAGGTGGACGGATCCGGCGTGTTGAACGGGCCGCCCGCGGCGAGACGCCGGGGCAGGTCGGGGTTGGCCAGGAACAGCGCTCCGTAGGCCACCATGTCCGCGCTGCCGTCCTCGATCAGCCGGAGTGCGTCGGGGCCAGTGGCGTCGGGGTGGGTGAACGGGTTGAGGACGAACGTCCCGGGCCAGGCCTTGCGCAGCCGGGAGGTCAGGTCGCGGTCCGGCCCCTCCATCAGGTGCAGGTAGGCCAGGTCCAGGTCGGCGATCCGGTCGAGCAGCGCGGGGTAGACCTCGGCCGGGTTGTCCTCGGAGATGTCGTTGAACGGGTTCCCGGGCGAGATCCGCAGACCGACCCGGTGGCTGCCGATCGCCTGGGTCACGGCCGTGACGACCTCGACGGGGAAGCGGATCCGGCTTCGGTGCCGCCGCCCCAGGCGTCGGTGCGCCGGTTGGTGTTGGAGGCGAGGAACTGGTGGACCAGGTAGCCGTTGGCGCCGTGGATCTCCACGCCGTCGAACCCGGCGTCGACGGCGTTGCGGGCCGCGTCGGTGAAGTCGTCGACGGTCTGGCGGATCTCCGCCTCGCTCAGCTCCCTCGGGGTCACGAAGTCCTGGGGGCCCGCGTGGGTGAAGACCTGGCCCTCGGCGGCCACCGCCGACGGTGCCACCGGTACGAGACCGTCGGGCAGCAGGCTCGGGTGACCGATCCGGCCGGTGTGCATCAACTGAGCGAAGATCACGCCGCCCTCACGGTGCACGGCGTCGGTCACCGTCCGCCAGGCCCGCACCTGCCCGGCCGTGTGCAGGCCGGGGGTGTCGGGGTAACCCTGTCCGACCGGCGAGGGCTGGATGCCCTCCGTGACGATCAGCCCCGCGCCGGCGCGCTGCGCGTAGTACGTCGCCATCAGCTCGGTCGGCTCGGCGCCGGGCCCGTAGGCGCGGCTGCGGGTCATCGGCGCCATCACGACGCGGCTGGTCAGGCGCTTGCCGCCCAGGTCGATCGGATCGAAAGCAGTGGTCATGGCCTCTTCCTCGGGGTGAGTGGTGCGCTGCGGCCCGATCTCATCGGGCCACACCGGTCGATTGCCTGTCCGAACAAGTAAATCACCTGTCCGAACAGGTAACCGGTCCGCGTCCATTCCCGGAGAGGACTGTGATGGGCGACACGCCGCGCGATCTGCCCTTTTTCAGGCGCGGGGTCGCGTAAGGGAGGAGCCGCCCGGCCTGGAGGCTAGAATCGATTGATCGGGCAGGGAAGCGAGGAAAGAAGATGACACAGTCCACGCCGGACCCCGACACGGGGCACGCAGGCGCGGCTCAGAAGGCCACTGTCCCGGTGCCGGCCGCAGCGGGCGGCGGTCCCATCAGCCACGCGATCTTCCGGCTGGCTCGTCTGCACCGCATGTTCGCCGGACAGCTGCTGCGCCGCATCGGCCTGCATCCGGGTCAGGAGCTGGTCATGATGCACCTGTGGGAGCTCGGCCCCCAGCGGCAGGCCGCCCTGGTGCGCCTGCTGGACTCCGACGCCGCCACCATGACCCGCACCGTCCGGCGCCTGGAACAGGCCGGCTTCGTCCGCCGCCGCCCCGACCCCACCGACAAGCGCGCCTCCCTGATCGAACCCACAGCCGCGAGCCACGCCCTGCGCAGCGAGGTCGAGAGGGTCTGGAGCCGGCTCGAGGCCCTCTCGACGACGGGTCTCTCGGACGAGGAGTGCACAGCGGCCCTGCGCACGCTGGAACGCCTGGAGGAGAACCTCGTACAGGCAGCCACCGACCCCACGGCCACCGTCACGGAGCGGTAGGGGCCGGCTGCCCGGACGTCGTCAGCCCGTCTCGTGCCGCCCGCGTGCGACGAGCGGGCGGCCGCCGTCGTCCGGCAGGACGACCAGGAAGCGCCAGGAGCCGTCCTCGACACGAGCCAGGCCGATCGTGGTGGCGGCGTCGAATGCCTCGGCTACGGGGCCCACGCCCTCGGTGAGGGTGTCGAGCTCGGCGTAGTGCCGGGCCAGGGCCGCGGAAGGGCCGTGGAGCCACAGGCCGACTTTCGCGCCTTTCGCCAGCCCGGCGAGGAGGTCGTCTCGAGCCGTCCCGGGGGCGGCTGCCAGCACCAGGTCGTGCAGTCGTTCCTGGGCACTCGGCTCTGCCGGCGCGGCGGCAGCCTGCCGACGGCACTGCGGACACGCCAGGGGGTCCCGCGGCGCGAACAGGTGCCTGTAGCGGGTGACCTGGTCCTCCGGGAGGCCGCACAACGTTCCGCCGGCCGTCATGGCGTGCTCGACGCCGGGGACATCGTCGCGCTCGCCCGCGCCGAATCGGGCCGGCTCGCGCGCGGTTGCGAAGGACCAGTCGTCGGCGGAGGAATCGATCACGCGGAGCAGGATGTCATGGTCGCCCGTTCGGACGTGGCAGATCGGGCTCGGCAGCACCCCTGCCACGGTCGAACGAATCCGTTCGTAGCGGCGTCTGTTGACTATGAAGACCCACAAGTTTGATCGTCGCGCTGTGTCGGTGACCGTCGCGGTCCTGGTCGTCCTGACGGGATGTTCGACATCCACAGCGCCGGGAGCGAAAACGGTCACGAGGAACGAGGCGATCACCCGCCCGGTCAGGGTGAGCGGAGACGATCGCACGCTCACCGTCGTCGCGGAGTCCGGCGGGTGCGACAGCCTGCCCCGGCTCCACGTGTCCGAGACACCAAAGTCCGTCGTGCTCACCGTGCGCATCACCACCCGCACGGGACCGGGGGTCGTCTGTCCGGCAGACGCGCGCATCGGCCCGGCCCGCGCGACCCTGCACACCGTCCTCGGGACGAGGACCGTGACCGACGGAACGACCGGCCGGCGGTTGTCGATCCGCAAAAAGTGACCACACCGGTACGACACACTCGACGGCTCCCCTCTGCCGCCTTCTCCCCGGCCGGGGCTGTCCCGTGAAGCGGCGCGCCGTGTCACATGATCGGATAGCGTGCGCACCCGAGGGGGGATTGATAGTGATCCGGCACGGCCAGTCCGAGTGGAGCCTGTCGGGCCGGCACGCGGGACGCACCGATGTCCCGTTGACCGACGCGGGTGAGGCCGCCGCCGAGGCGCTCGCTCCGCGGCTGGCCCGACGTCCGCTGGTCGCCGTGTTCAGCAGCCCGCTGGGCCGCGCCCTGCGGACGGCCGAGCTGGCGGGACTGACCGGTGTCCGGCCCGATGCCGACCTGGTGGAGTAGGACTACGGCGGCTACGAGGGCATGACCGCGGCGCAGCTCCGTCGGACCCGGCCGGGTCGGGACCTGTGGCGGGACGCGTGATTCCAGGCGGCCCTGACCATCCAGGTGAGCGGCTCGAGCAGGTGGCCGCGCGGACGGACGCGGTGCTGGACCGGATCAGGCCGTTGCTGAGCGACGGTGATGTCGCCGTGGTCGCTCACGGTCATCTGGCACGCGTGCTCACCGTGCGCTGGCCGGGTCTGGACGCGGCGTACAGCCGACTGTCGGGGCACCCGCATCCCGGCACCTTGCGTTCTCCGGCCACCGAGGACGGGCAACCGTTCCTCTCCGCATGGAACGTCCCATGACAGCGGCCCGCCGCGTCGGGCCTGCTGCCCGGCATCAGTTCGGTGGGCCTTGGAGCGTCGGCCTGCAGGGGCAGTCGTCGTTCCGGTGCTCGGCCCACCGGATGCTCGGCTCGTCCTGCCCGAGCCTCCCTGCCCCGGGCACCCGCAGCCGGTCACCCGATCAGCCGCCGGCCCCCGGCAGGCCAGGGGACCTGATCGCCCGAGGCGACCCGCTGTGCACGCTGCCCCGCCGTCCGGGCCGCCCGGGGGCTCAGGCGCTGGCGGTCACGGAGGCGGTGGCTTCCCAGACGAACCCGTCGGGGTCGCTGAACGGGCCGGCGGCGCTGGCGAGGGCGAGCCGGTGCGACCCGGAGCCGTCGGCCGGCACCCCGACGTCCTTGGCGAGACCGCTGCGCTTGTACAGCGCCAGCTTCACGGAACCCGAGTCGGTGGCGAACTCGACGTACTTGCCGCCGAAACTCTTGCCCACGCTCAGACCCTGTTCGACGTAGAACTGCTTGCTGGCCTTCACGTCCTCGACGCCCAGCAGAAGCACGAGCTCGTCGAAGGACCGGCTGACCGGAACGGTGTCCTTCTTCTTCGACGTGGCGATCTTCCAGATCGTGCCGTCCGGGGCCTGCAGACTGCCGCCGTAGCCCCACAGCGACTTCGAGGCGGGCTTGAGGACGGTGGCGCCGGCGTCCAGGGCGGCATTGAAGAGGGCGTCGACGTTGCCCGGCTGGGAGACCACGAGGGACAGCGTGAAACCGCGGAAGCCGGTCGTCGGTGCCTCGGAGGCGCGCACGCGTACCTGAGAGGAGTCCAGTCCGAAGGCGGTGGAGTAGAAGCCGGCGGCAGCCGTGGCGTCGGCCACTTCGAGAATGACGGAGTCGATGGAAGTCATACCGTCGAAGGTAGAGGCAGCCCCGGCGCCGGCGCTTCTCGAAAAATGCTCGGTCTGGTTCCGCTTCTGGTCGGCCATGGTCCCGAGCGGCGCACGGAATACGCCCCGCGTCGGCTCCCTCCCTGCTCCTAGCCGATCCCGGTGGCCGTGGCCACCAGTGAGAGGAGCAGGGCGCCGAGGGCACCCGCAGCACCGTAGAGCCGTACCGTGCGCTCCACTTGGAGTCGGTGCACATATCGCGCCGCGGCGGCGGCGAACGCCAGGCCGCCGACGATGAACCACGGCCCCCACAGGTACAGGTACCAGCGCGTCAGCCCGACCAGACCTGACTCGACAGCGACGGCGCCGGCCTCGACCAGCACGCCGTGGACGACGAAGAGGGCGCCGTGCCAGACCAGCAGGACCGTCGCACCGCCGCCGCAGAACGTCATGGAACGGCTGAACCGCGGGCCCCGCAGGCGCGTCATGCCGACGCCGACCACCGCCCCGAAGAGCTTGAGCAGGCCCGTCACCCACAGGACGGCAAGGAACCACGGCACACCGTCGCGGGCCAGCTTCACCAGCGACGCGGACACCGTCGACCGCGCGCCGAAGGTGCCGCCCAGGGCCCAGACGAAGCTGGGGACCGCGAACGAGAACCCCCAGATCGCAACGGCGTACCCGGGCCATTCGTCCCGCAGGCGACCGAGCGCCCGGGACGGGGTCGGTCGCGCCGTGCCAGCCGACGGGTCCTTGATCAGCATGAGACCACCGTCGCCGGACCGCCCCATCGGCCGCATCAACCGCAGGGAGGACCTGCCTCCCCCGTGCGGGCTACTCCCCGTTCCGGACGGTCAGGCGAAGGCGAGTGACCGGAATGCGTTGCGGACACGGGTGAGGGGCTCGCGGTCCTTGGTGTAGTGGAGCCTGTTGGTGAGCAGGGCCGCCCAGCGGCCGTGCTTGGGGGAGAGCCAGGCTCCTGTTCCCGTGCAGCCGTAGTACACCCAGGTGTCGTCGCTCGCGGGGTCGGTCCCCGGGGCGGGGTGCCACAGCAGCCCGCGGGCGGGGGCGAGTCCGCCGGTCTGGATCCGGAGCGACTCCTGGACCCAGCCGGTGCCGAAGCCCGGCCGGCCGCCGTCCCGGGCCGGCCGCAGCATGTGGCGGAGGAAGGCCGCGAGGTCGGGGAGGACGGAGAACACTCCGGCGATGCCGCAGACTCCGCCGAGCAGGCGCGCCGAGGCGTCCTGGACGGTTCCCCTCAGGTGGGATCCCGCGGTGTCGTCGAGTTCGGTCGGTGCGCAGTGGGCGGCGGTTTCGGCGGGCAGCGGGCCGTAGCAGGTACGTGTCATGCCGAGGGGCTGCCAGACGCGGGTGGCAGCGAGAGTGTCGAGGCTCTGGCCGGAGAGGTGCTCGGCGAGGTAACCGAGGATGAGGGCGGCGCGGTCGGTGCCCTCCGTGGCCTCGCCGGGCGGACGGTGCAGGGCTTCGTGCAGGACGCCTTCGCGGATGGCCCTGGGGTCGGTGCCGTACCGGCCCTTGAGATCGGCTCGGGGCGGGACGCCGGCGGAATGGGTCAGCAGTTGGCGCGTGTTCACCCGGCCCAGGGGGTGGCCGCTCACCTCGGGCCAGAAGTCCCCCAGCTGCTCGTCGAGGTGCAGGGCGCCGTCCTCGACGAGTGATCCGACGGACGACCACACCGCGAGGATCTGGGTGAGGCCGGCGATGTCGAAGACGGTGTCGTGCCGCATCGGTTCGTCGGGCCGGTCGGGATCCAGGACGCCCGGGGTGCCGATGGCCATGTTTCCGTTGCGGTCGCCGACGGCCCAGACGGCGCCGGGGTAGACCTTGTCACGGACACCTTCGTCGACGAGTTGGTGGATGCGGTCGATGTCGAGGTCGAGGGCCATGGTCTCCCGATCTGTCCTGGGCCGTGTGCTGTCCCGTCGCTCAGAGTAGTGACGCGAGTGACGAGGTCCTGGCTGCGCCACGGGTGGCGAGGCGAGCTGTTTACCGAGGCCGGTCACGCCTGCCGCCGTGGCTGCCGGCGGGCGCCGGGAGGTGTCGTACCCGCGGCCCGGACCGCTTCGACGGCGTCACTCGCGCCCGGCCGGTGTGCCCCGGCCACCGGCCGGGGCACACCGCCAACCGGCGGGTTCTCCGTTGCGGCCGCCGGGAGCACGCCGCGGCGGGGGTAGGCATCGATCGGGGCATGCGACGAGCGGAGCGCACGTGATCCGGGTACTGGTGGTCGATGACGAAGCCCTGATCCGCACGGGCTTCACGCACATTCTCCAAGCGGCGGACGACATCGAAGTCGTCGCCGCGGTAGCCGGTGGCCAGGCCGTGCGCACCGCACGGGAGCTGCAACCCGACGTCGTCCTGCTCGACATCCGGATGCCGGACGTGGACGGGCTCACGATCCTGGCCGACCTGCGCCGCATGCCGCAGGCTCCGGTGATCGCCATGCTCACCACGTTCGACACCGACGAATACGTGGCGACCGCTCTGCGGTCGGGTGCCGCCGGATTCCTGCTCAAGGACACCGATCCCGAGCAGCTTCCCCACCTTGTACGTACCCTGGCCGAGGGAGGCACCGTGCTGTCGTCCAAGGTCACTCGACTGGTGGTGGACGGCTACCTCGACAACAGCGTTCGTGAGTCCACCGCCATCCGTCTCACCGCTCGGCTGACCGAGCGCGAGCGAGCCGTGCTCGTCCTCATGGCCGAAGGACTCGCCAACACCGACATCGGCGAACGGCTGCACCTGAGCACCGGCACCATCAAGGGCCATGTCACCAACGTGCTGGGCAAACTGCAGGTCAGCAGCCGCGTCCAGGCGGCTCTGATCGCCGAGCGCGCGGGCCTGATCAGTCCGTCGCAGGACGAGGGCGCCCGGTGAGTCCCCGACGGCCGCCGGCTCTGCTGCTCGACATCGCCCTCGTCGGGTTCGCGGTGGCTGATGCATGGGTTCACGTCGGCTTCGAGGACCGACCGGCTGCCGCCTGCGCGGTGCTCGGCGCGGTCTCCCTGTTCCTGCGTCACCGGCTGCCACTGACGACCTTCGCCCTCACGCTCCCCACCGCTCTCATCACCGACGCGGTGGTCGCCCCCATGGCCGCGCTGTACACGCTCTCCTCGCTCAACCGCCACCGATTCCTGCTGGCCGGCTGCGCGCTGACCTACGCGGTCATCGACTTCATGCCGTGGCCGTGGTCCTCCCTGGACGCGACCGAGCTGTCGCAGACGAACAACCTGTTCCATCTGAGCTACACCCTGGCCACCGCCGCCGCTCCCGTCTTCCTCGGCCAGCTCGTCCAGGCCCGACGCGAACTGTCCCTGCGGCTCGCCGACATCTCCGAGGCCCGCGAGCACGAACGGCTGCTGACCGCCCAGAGCGTGCTGGCGAAGGAGCGCGCCCAGCTCGCCCGGGAGATGCACGACGTGGTCTCCCACCAGGTCAGTCTCATCGCCGTACAGGCCGGAGCGCTCCAGGTGGGCAGCCACGACGCCGAGACGAGACAGGCCGCGGCCACGATCCGCCGTCTGAGTGTGCAGACCCTGGAAGAACTACGGCACATGGTCAGCGTTCTGCGGGCCTCCGGCAGCAGGCCCACGGAGCTCACCCCGCAACCTTCCCTCGCCGACCTGGAGCAGCTGGTCGAGGCCAGCGGCATCGAGGCGAAGCTGGAGACCGACCTGCCCGAGGAGCTGCCACCGACGGTCCAGCGCGCCGTCTACCGCACCGTGCAGGAAGCACTGACCAACGTCCGCAAACACGCCCCCGGCGCCTCTGCGACCGTGCGCATCAGCCACCGGGGCGGTGCCCTCCGCGCCACCGTCACCAACACCGCCGCCACCCGACGTGCCTTCGCCCTGCCGAGCGCCCACCACGGCCTGGTCGGCCTGGCCCAACGAGCCGAACTGCTCGGCGGCACCGTCACCTCCGGCCCCACGGCGCAGGGAGGCTACGAGCTCTGCCTGGAACTGCCGGTCGAACGGAACAGGTGAAGGGCCTCTGCCGCCACGGCCGCCCGTCGGCCGGACGGTCGTACCCCCAGGTCTCCGTCGCCCGAGCGACGCACGGGGGGCGACCGGTCCCGCGTCCGGGGGCACGGGCTGTGAGGGCGGGGTGGCGCGTCGTGCCGGCCGGGTGGCGGGCCGCGGGGACCGGGAGGCGGCTGCGTCGGCCGGGTGGCGGGGTGGTTTCGGACACCTGGCGGATGGTGCGGCGGGGGGCGTTCCACCGACTGTGGAGCAGGTGAGTGACGAGGTGGCGTCGGCCGTTGCCTTCGCTGCCCCGTCCACCCGACGGTCGGGTTCCCGGTCCGACTGATCGCGCACCTGTCGGGTGAGCCTCACACCAGCCGGAGCCGTGCCGGGCCCAGAAGGAGGTCGGTCCCATGACGATCCACCTGACGTTTCTGTGCCCGCCCGGCGGTGAGGCCGATCCGCTCCTCGAGGACGGGCCACTGAACGAGCGCGGCCTGCGGATGGCAGGCGTTGCGAGAGCAGCGCTCCGCGCGCACGAGGCGGCCGTCCGGGCGCCCTCGGTCCGCTGCTCGCAGACCGCCGACGCCATGGGCCTGACGGCAGCACCCGAGCCCGCCCTGCGCGACCTCGACCTGGGCGCATGGCGGGGCCGCACGCTCGACGACGTCGCCGCGACCGACCCCGACGGGTTCAGCGCCTGGCTCACCGACCCGGATGCCGCGCCACACGGAGGCGAGTCCGTACGCCGGCTGTGCCGCCGTACAGCGGACTGGCTGCGCAGCGTGCCGCCCGACACGGGCCACGCGGTGGCCATCACCGAAGCAGCCGTGGTGCGGGCCGCGCTCATCCACGCTCTGGCCGTACCGGCGAGGGCCTTCTGGCACCTCACCGTGCCGCCGCTGTCCGCGGTCGCCCTCACCCGGCAAGCCGGCTACTGGGAGGTCCGGCTCGGATATGTCCTGCCCCAGGGTTCCCGGCGACGGCTTCCCTCGCGGCCGGCGGCGCCGGTACGAGCCGACCGCGATCAGGGTGCGTCGGCCCCTCTGCGAGGTGCCGCAGCCTGACGACGGCCGACGCCCCGCGCACAGCCCGCGGGAGGCAGGGCCCGCCGGTGCGACTCTCCGCGTCGGCATAACCTACGGGCATGACCGACGCCCCGATTCTCACCATCCAGGAAGCCCTCGACCTGCTGCTGGAGGGGAACCAGCGCTTCGTCTCCGGCAGCTCCGAGCACCCCAACCAGGACGCGGCGCGCCGTACGGAGATCGCTCCTGCCCAGCGCCCGTTCGCCGTCCTCTTCGGCTGCTCCGACTCCCGCCTGGCCGCCGAGATCATCTTCGATCGCGGCCTCGGCGACCTGTTCGTGGTCCGCACCGCCGGTCACGTCATGGGACCGGAGGTCCTGGGAAGCATCGAGTACGGCGCCGGCCTGCTGGAGACACCACTGGTCGTCGTGCTCGGCCATGACTCGTGCGGGGCCGTCGCGGCGGCCCGCACGGCCCTCGAGGACGGCACGACCCCGGCCGGCTACGTCCGGGACGTCGTCGAACGGGTCACCCCCAGTGTGCTTGCCGCTCACGCCGCAGGGCACCACGACGCCGACGCCATCCTCGAAGAACACGTCCGCCACACGGTGGACCTGCTGCTGGACCGCTCCCGCCTCCTGTCCGAGCGCGTCGCCTCCGGCCGGACCGCCGTCATCGGCCTGTGCTACCGGCTGACCGACGGAAGCGCGCGGCTGGTAGCCGCACGCGGCCTCGACGCACCTGCCTCGTCCCGGTCCTGACCTGCCGACCCTACGCAGCACGGTCCGCACCGGCGGCGGCTCGTCCTCGGCGCTGCCGGTGGCCGACGTGTGGCGAGTGTGGATAATGCCCGCGTGACTTCAGGGACAGGTCGGCCCCGACGGCGGTTCGCGCTGCGCGGCTTCGCATTCTTCCTGGTGGGCGGCGGCCTGGGCGCCTTCGCGTATGCGATGGTTTCGCATCGGCCAGGTGGAGTGCCGTGGGGCGGGTTGCTGCTCGGGGCGCTGGTGTGCGCGACGCTCACCGCGCTGTTTTCGAGGCGTCGCCGTTGAGCGGTGCCGACGGCGCGTCCGTGCCGAGGGCCGACCTGCGGTGACAGCGGTTTCCGCTAGCGGATGTCGTGGTCGGGGTGCGTCGGGCTGGGACCGAACGCCTTGTGCGGGGGAGCGGGTCGGCGTGGGCGATCCTGCGACCGACACGCCTTCCTGGACGGCACCGATCCCGACCGCACGCTCCTTCTCGGCCGCCCCCCACGGCCCGCTGACGACGGCCGTCGCAGCCGCGTCCACCACGCGCCCGGCACCGACGGCCGCTCGACGGCGGCGTCCGAGGTGCCCATGGTCGTGGCATCCGCGTCCATGGGCATCACGCGGCGGCACACCGGGCCGAGCCTGCGATGTACCGAAGGGAAAGGACCTAGGGCGCGTATTTGGTTGTGATCAAAGGGTGGTCCGCGCGAGGTCCTTGATCCAGATCATGGAGGCGCGAAGGTGGAGGCCGGCGAGGTAGCTGGCGGGTGTCTTGTCGTAGCGCGTGGCTATGCCTCGCCAGGCCTTCAGCTTGTTGATCAGCCGCTCGACGGGGTTCCGTTCCTTGTAGAGGTCAGCGTCGTGGCTGACGGGCCTACCGTCCCTGCTGCCCTGTTCTTCCGATGGGCGGCCTGGTCCTTCTTCTCCGGGATGACCGCCTTCATGCGGCGTTTACGCAGGTGGGCGTGGTTGCCACGGGACGAGTACGCCTTGTCCCCGGCGACTGCGCCGGGCCGGGTACGGGGACGGCCGACGGGTCCGCGCACCCTCACCTTCCCCAGCACGGGGATGAACTGCGGGCTGTCGGCGGCCTGTCCCTCGGTCAGGATGAGCGCCAGTGGGCGGCACTTCCGGTCACCAGCGACGTGGATCTTACTGGTCTGTCCGCCTCTGGAGCGTCCCAGCAGGGCGGCCTTCATCCGGATTTTGCGTCGGCGCCGGATGCGCCGTCGCTCTTCCCGCTTGGGATCTCCTTCGGTTTCCTGGCCGGTTTGTTCGTCGCAGCCGCCCCTTTTGGCCTGGTCTTCTGCGCCGCAGCGGCAGCCTCCTCCAAAGCGGTGAGGAAGTCCTCGTCCAGGTGCATCCCGGCAGCGTCGTGATGGGCTCGCGCGGTGGTGGAATCGATGCTGACCAGGGACAGGTCCACCTCGTGCCGCTTCGCGGCTTCCGCGATCATGCCCTCAGGCAGGGTTTCGAAGACGCCAGCGTCGCGCCACTGTCGGAAGCGGTTGTGGATGGTCGACCACGCACCGAACTCCGTTGGCACCTCCCGCCACTGCCCGCCGGTCCTGTACCGCCAGGCACGCCCTCGAACTGCTGCCGCAGCCGCTCGGGGTATGGTCCGCATCGGCCGACCGGCAGGTATGGAGCTATGAATTCCCACTCAGCATCGGTCAGTTGCGCTCGCGTCACGCAGTTTGGCATACCGGATCAAACGCCAGCGGGAGAGGGAGTCCCGCAGGTTGATCACCGTTCGATATGTGTATATCTAGGCTTGCAGAGCGGCGAGGAGCCTGGTTCGCAGGAGCTGCGCAGCTGGGGAGTGCTGACCTCCGCGGGTGACAAGTCCGAGCCGGGCGTGCGTGGCGGCGTCGGTGAGCGGGACAGTTTGCAGACCGGTGCCTTGTATGGAGGACGCGCTGAGCACAGCGACGCCCGCACCGCGCTCGGTGAGGCGGAGTAGGGCGACTGGAGAACTGGCGTCGATGTCCACGCGTGGGCCGAGACCGATCCTGCGGCAGGAGTCTTCGTAGGCGGCGCGAATGCCGGTGCCCGGGCAGAGGCAGAGAATCTTCTCGCCCCGTAGGTCGCCGAGGCGTAGGTTCGGCCGGTCGAGGGGGTGCCCGGCAGGGACGGCTGCGGTAATCGGCTCGTCAATGACGATGCTCGCCTCCAGGCCTGGGGCGACGCTGCCCGCGTAGCCGATCAAGGCGAGATCGAGGGAGCCGGCAAGCACCTGGGTCTGAAGGTCGTCGGAGTAGCCCTCGTGAAGGCTGAGCTCGATGCCGGGGTGAGTATGGCCGAGGTCGGCGATGGTGTCGAGGAAGGCCGGGATCGAGCAGCCCATGATCATGCCGAGACGGACCTGGCCGCGGACGGCATCGGCGAACTCGTCGGCGGTGTGCTTGATGGCTTCAAGAGCGGCAAGGACGTTCCTCGCAAGGGGGAGAACGGCTTTACCGGCCGGGGTGAGGCGGATTTGTCGGCCGGAGCGGTCGAGCAGTTGTTGGCCCAGTTCCAACTCCAGCTTGGCGACTTGGGTGCTGATGCCGGACTGGCTTACGTGCAGGCGATGGGCTGCGGCGGTGAAGGTGCCCTCATCCATGATCGCGGCGAAGTAGCGCAGCTGGTGAATCTCCATACCCAGTAATGATAGGTGTCATCTGATTCATCTGTTGGACGGATGGATTGGATGACTGGAGGCTGGAGGCATGACGACGAGGACTGCGCGAGAGCTTGCCGAGACCTACTTCACCGCTTGGGAGGCGGGCGACTTCGATACCTTGCGGGGGTTGCTGGCCGAGAATGTCGACTTCGTCGGAGCGCTGGGAACGGCGTCGGGGGTAGAGGCGGCGCTCGCCGGGCTGAAGGGGCTCGGTCAGGTATTGGAGAAGATCGACGTGAAGGTGCGGGTAGCGGAAGGCGATGAAGTGATCAGCTGGTTCGACCTGTACACGAGCGTTGCGCCACCTACCCCGACGGCGAACTGGATGCACGTGGACGACGGGAAGATCATCCGAATCCGGGCGACCTTCGACCCCCGCGCACTGCTGGCGGGACTCGAGAGGCAGAACTGAACGGGGAAATCCCGGGCACCACGCTGATCAAGACTCGATACGCGCCCTAGTACTCCAGCGGTAGATCGTGATCTTGACGACCGCACGGCCTGCTGGCGGTTGGTGGCTGGTCGCGAATGAGCTGTCAGTAGGGCCGGGGCCGGGCGGCGCTCAGACCGTGTCGGATCCGGTCTCCCACGCGAGGTGGAGCTGCTCTGCGGCATCGGTGGCTTGGCGAAGACCCGCCTGGTCGGCCGGTTCCCAGGCCGTGCGGTCGTTGAGGTCTGAGCCGACTGGAGACGCCGCCACCAAGCCCGATCCCAAACAAGCCACTACCACCGCCAGGCCGCTGCCCCCGGCGTGATCACAATCTACCGCTGGAGTACTAGCCCTGAGCGGTGGCTGCGGCGGCGTGCTCCTCGCCCCTGCGCCGCGCCCGCTTGCCGTACATGGTCGTCCACAGGATAAGGCCGCCGAGGACGCCGTAGATCAGGACGGGGCTGAGGGCCACCATGGTGTCGGTGTTCAGCATGGAGGCCAGCGCGATGCGGACCAGTGCCTCGAGGCAGTAGGCCGCGCCCCAGACCGTCGTCATCGTCCGGACGGTCGTGCGGAACCCCTCGAACTGCCAGAGGCCGTTCCACCAGGAGGTGCTCGCGGGGGTGCCGTCGGTGGCGAACTTGCGGCCGAAGTAGAACATGAGCGGGCGCGGAGCCAGCAGCGTCGCCAGGCACAGCAGGCCGAAGAGCCCGGTGATGGCCGAGTCCTTGATCAGAAGGGCTCCGGCCGAGTGCGGGCCGACGAGGGAGACCACGGCCGTGATCACCAGGAACACCAGGGTCACGACGGCGAACTCGTCGAGGCGGCGCCGCCACGCGAGGTGCACGGCGCTGTCGACCACCGGCCAGACACAGCTGGCCAGCAGCGCGGCGAACTCGCTCCATCCGTGATCGTGCAGGGCGTTGTACGTGAGGATCGGGGCCGCCACGTTCAGTGCGATGGTGAGGACCCAGCCCCCAACCGCGCTGCCCTTGGACCGGGCAGGCGGCAGCGGGCGTTCGTCCGGCGGTGCTCCCGTGTCCGGTGATCTTGGCGTGCTCATGGCATCCTGAGCAGACATCGTTCCCCCTGGAATTACTGATGATGAAAGAAGCCGCCTCGATGTGAGGCGGGTGCGTGAAGCAGGTGCATGCGGCGGGTGTAGGGCAGTGAGGCGGGCCCCAGGCCACCGTCAGCTCACCACGTCCCACCGGGCGCGATCATCCACGAGCAAGATCCTTTTGGCAAGAGCGGCAAGAACACAGTCCCGTGTCCGGGTGGTCGGCGCACCTGGACGCCGGCCGGCTCGAGTCCGCGGCGCCGCGCGCCCCGATGCTCGTCGATCTCCATGGTCGGCGAAAGGCCGTTGACGGCAAATGAGTTGAGCCGACGGTCCCGCATTGGGTACTGTGCGGGCAGCCGTGAGAGAACACGAGGAGGTGACACCCATGAAGGCTGTATGCGTGTGGGTGCTCCCCCATGTCGTCACGGTGGGCGATTGACGTAGGTGTCGCCGGGAGCGCCTCTGGCAGGGCACTCCTGAAAGGCAACACCCATGGACTTTCTGCATTCCACTTCGGGCGCGGGCAACCACGCGGTGGTGGTCACGCGGGTTTCCGAGCTGCAGTGGCACGCCGTGGAGGACGACCAGGTGGTCGGCCGCGGTGACATTTCGCGCCGCCCCGACGGACGACTGTTCATCAGCGTCGACGCGTGGCACGGCGCCGTCTTCGATCGTATCGCCGACGCGATGCTGACGGACCTGCCGACACCGTTGTACGCCGTGGTCGACGAGGCCGACCGGGACTCGGCGTCCGCTTGGGAACGGGCCGGGTTCACCGCCGCGCGCCGTGAGTGGGGCTATCTCGTGCCCACCGACCCGCAGGTCACCGGGCTCGGTGCGGTACGGCCCCCTTCGGACGTGACGATCGTGCCCGCCGGGGCGGCGGACGAGGGCCCGTTGCGCGCCCTGGACCGCATCATCCGCGACGAGGTCGAGGCCACGGTCGGCTGGCGGACCATGCCGGCCGAGGTGCTGCCCCGACCGGCGGGCACCACCCTGCTCGACGCGTCGAAGTACGCGGTGGCACGGCAACTGGACCAGTACGTGGGGCTGATCCGGGTGGCGCCGCTGCTCCGGCAGCCGCGGATCGGGCTGATCGCCGTCCGGGGCGACAGGCACCGCCGCGGCATCGCCCGCGCGTTGCTGGCCCACGCGCTGGGTTCGCTGCACCGTTCTGGAACCGCATCGGCATGGGCCGAGGTGAACGAGTCCAACGCGGCCGCCACCGCCGTGTTCGAGGGCATCGGCGCGCGACGAGCGGGCAGCACCCTGGAGTTCGTCCACCGCTGACGCTCCCCGGGACCGCACCGCGCCCGACGGCGTATCGCCTTCGCCGCTACTACACCGTCACAGAACAGAAATGTGAGACATCATGACGAAAGCATCACGGGGCATAGAAGTCGAGGGCACCGTCACCGAGTGCCTGCGCAATGCCACCTTCAGGGTGGAGCTCCAGAACGGGCACTCGGTGCTCGCCCACATCAGCGGGAAGATCCGGAAGAACTACATCAGGATCCTCCCGTACGACCGGGTGCTCGTGGAACTCAGCCCCTACGACCTCACCCGCGGCCGGATCTGCTACCGGTACAGGGCCTAGCGGAAGGAACCGGCCGGGGGTCCGTCCCTCGGCCGGGCTGCCGGGCGGAGGCGCAGGTGGGCATGGGCTCGTCGGGGGGCCACTCACTTGAACGTGTTCAAATTTCCTGCCACGATGAGTCCAGCCATCTGGAGGACGCCGGGCGAGAGGACCACAGTCATGACGAGTTCGCTCCTCACGCCGCGAAGCCGCGTCCGTCTGCGCACGGCCGACAGGGGAACGGCTGCGGGGAGCACGGCTCCGACGCGGATTCTCGACTGGCGGCATCCGAACGTCTCCTCATTGCTCCGACGGCTCGATGTCCGGGGGGACTCGGGGGAGGCCTCGGCTCCCGCCGACCGGACAGCAGCCTTGCGCCGGGCCCATCACTGGATCGCTGAAGCTGTGCAGCCGGTGTACTCGGTCGACGACGAGCGACCCGTGTCGGAGGTGCTTCGCCGCCGCCGCGGCTCGTGCAGTCAGCGGCTGGCGGTACTGGAGTCGGTGGCGCGGGCATCCGGGGTGGCCACGCGGGTGCGCGGCCTGCTGGTGGACGGGAGGTTCTGGTATCCGCGCTTCCCGCGGCTTCATCGGTTCGTCCCGCACCAAGTCGTGCTCGCCTGGCCGGAGTTCCTCCTGGACGGGCTGTCGCCGACCGACTCCCTCGCCGCACCCTGGTTGACCGTCTCGGAACTCTTCGGCGGTCTCGACGAGCTGAGCGAGGACAGGGGTGGCGGCTTCACCAACGCCGGCGCGGAGACGCTCTTCGAGGCCTTGTCCAGGACGGCGATCGACTGGGACGGCGCGACGGTCTGCCCTGTCGGCGGCGCCTGCGATCTCTCGGCCTACGTCCTGGCCGACCTCGGTCACTTCGACTCGCGCGACGAGCTTTTCGCCCGGCACGGCCAGACCCTCTGCGCGATGGCGAGACTGCTGGCCGAGCCCGTCCTGAGCCGACGTTCCGCGGGCGCCTAGGAGTTGTCGTGGGACACGCCCCGCCCGAGGAGTGGACGGAAAACGGTTCGACGGGTCAGGCGGGGACTGTCATGATCGCCACTCGTGACGACTGTGACGCAGAGGATGGTCCGGGCCGCCTCCCGCAACAACGCCGAGTGGTGTGCGGCGATGAGCCGATCCCATGGCGTCGAGGGCGAGTTCGGAGCACAGGCCTGGGTGGCTCCCTCCCGCACGCCGCTCTACTACCCCGATGCGGTGACCCTGGTGCCGGACGCCGACGCGACCGCGCTGGCCTCCCGTATCGACACCGCCGCGCCCGGTGCTTCGATCAAGGACAGTTTCGCCGACCTCGATCTGACGGGGGCCGGCTTCCACGTGCTGTTCGAGGCGCAGTGGATCCACCGCCCGGCGAGTGCGCCCGCCCCCGCGTCGGAATTCGCCTGGTCCGTGGCGGACGACCCGGGCGCGCTGCACGCCTGGGCGCTCGCCTGGGACCACGGGCAGGGCAACGCGGACCTCTTCCGGCCCCGACTGCTCGACGACCCCGCCACCTTCGTGCTCACCGGACTGTCCCCCGACGGCCGCGTGATCGCCGGCGCGGTGGCGAGCCGCAGCGACGAAGTGGTCGGCATCTCCAATGTCTTCGCGCTCGACGGCGGCTCCGACGCGGCCTGGCCGATCGTCCTGGACGCTGTGCAGGCGCTGTTCCCCACCCTGCCGGTGGTCGGCTACGAGCAGGGCGACGACCTGGCCGCGGCCGTCCGCCATGGCTTCGAGCCGATCGGTTCGCTGCGGATCTGGCTGCACAACCGGTGACCGGACCACTGCCGGGTCGCCCATGAACGCCGAAGAGGGATCCACCGCTGCCACCGTCGTCCTGCCGGTGAGCGTGCGTGACCTGCTGCCCCGGGACCTGCCCGCGTGCGCCTGGTCCGGCTCGGCCACCCACCTCCGCCACGTCGAGCGTGAGCTGGCGCGCGCCGCGACAGGTGAGGTGGACTACCTGGCCGTGTGTGGCCCCGCGAATCTGCCGGTGGCCGTCGGCGGCATCGACTACACGGTCTCGCACAGTGCCGGGACCTTGTGGCAGCTTGCCGTGCATCCCGCGCTGCAATCCTGCGGCCTGGGAACCCTGCTGATCCGGGCCGCCGAGCGGCGGATCCGGGATCGCGGTCTGCGCAGGGCCGAACTCGCCGTGGAGGAGAGCAATCCGCGAGCTCGTGCCCTGTACGAACGCCTGGGCTACACCGCTTACGGCCGCGAGCCGGACGCCTGGGACGAGGAGGGACCCGACGGGGCGATCCGTCGGCACGAGACGATGTGCGTGCGCATGCGCAAGGCTCTCTGACGGTTGCTCACCCGCCACGCGTCCGGCGAGTCGTGCATCACCCAGACCAGGATACGCGCGCCGCGCAGCCGGTACGAGGAGGTCGTGGCGGCGCTGAAGGAACTGGTCGAGTCGGTGAAGGTGGGTGACCCGAGCGACCCCGACACCTTCATCGGCCCGATGATCCGCCCCGACCAGCAGCAGCGGGTGCGCGCCCGCATCCGGCTCGGCATCGAGGAGGGTGCCCGCCTGGTCGCGGGCGGCCCGCAGATCCCCGTGGGCCTGGAGAAGGGCACCTACGTCACCCCCCACCGTCTTCGCCGACGTCGATAAGTCGATGCGCGTCGCGCAGGAGGAGATCTTCGGCCCGGTCCTGGCCGTCATCGCCTGCGAGGACGAGGACGACGCCGTGCGGAGCGCCAACGACTCCCCGTACGGCCTGTCCGGCGGTGTCCGGTCCTCCGACGAGGCCCACGCCCTGGAGGCCGCCCGCCGCATCCGCACCGGCACCGTCACGGTCAACGGCGCTCCCGTCGCCTTCAACGGCCCGTTCGGCGGCTTCAAGGCCGGCGGCATCGGCCGCGAATGCGGCGTGGTGGGCCCCGGCGCCTCCACCGAGTACAAGACCAACACCGTGTGACGGCCGCCGGGCCGTCCGGCGGCACCCCAGCCATTCGTCACCCCCTTGACCGGTGACGAAGGAGGGTGCATGCTGATGACTGCCCGAACGTGACGACAGGACGCGATCCACTCGGCAACCACAAGATCGATGAAGCGGAGTGTGGCCATGAACAAGGAACTCGCGGCGGACGCCGCTGCGGCGGCGGTGCGGCGCGCACGCTACGGCAGCCTCCCCGAGCCCATCCGCTTCGAGGACATGACCGAAGAGGTGGTGGCCGCTCCGGGCGGGGCCGAGAGCTCGTACGACCCCGAGGGGTCATGGAAGTACTACTCGTGCCTCGCCCTCGACCTGGGGCTGTAGGCAGCTGCGGCGGGATGGGGCCGCCGCCGTCAAGGCGGTGCATGTACGGGCCGGTGCGCAGGGCGACGCGCGCCGGCCCTCGCCCGTGGATTTCCCCTCCGGCTGCTCGGCGGCCGTGAAGAGTCTTGCCCGGCACGGGGGTTGCGGGAGGAGTTGGCTACGCGCCCGTACCGGCGGCCGGCTGTCGAGGTGCCCGGCAGCCCGGAATGCCGGTGGACGCCGGGTCAGTTCCCGGCCGCGGCGGGCGCCGTCTTCTTGCGGGCGCGGTAGGCCGCCGCCTTGATCTTGTTGCCGCAGGACTCCATGCCGCACCACTGTCGCCGCATGCCCCGGGAGCGGTCGATGTAGACGCGCGTGCACTCGGGGTTGCCGCACTCCTTGAGCAGGGGGACGTCCGGGCCGCTGAGCAGTTCGACGGCCTGCCGGGCGATGGTCGCCAGGGCCTGCCCGGGCGTCGCGTCGGTGTGCCGGCCCGCCAGGGTGAGTTGCGGTGTCGCCGGGGCGTGGCGCGCGGCGGCGTTGAGCACCGCGAGGGCCGTCCGGTCGAACTCCTCGCCGAGGCGGCGGTCGGTGACGAGCCGGTAGACGGCCTCGCGCACCGCGATCGCCTGCCGGACGTCGTCCTCCTCGCCGGGTGTGATCACGTCCACGAGCCCGGACTCCAGGTACCAGGCGGTGAGCCGGTCCGGCGTCGCGAACATCTCGAACCGGGTCGAGCGCCGGGCGCGAAGAGTGGCCGCGAAGTCGAGCGCCGGGTGCCCGCACACGAAGACGTGGTCAAGATTCACATCACCATCTTGACAGGTGACTAGGGTGCGGCGCAAGGCTCGTCACTGGTCGAGCCGGTGTCGCCGAAGCCTACCCTCGCGGACGGGCCGCGGCCCTCCCGCTGCCGCCCTTCCGGCTCCAGCCGCAGCTGTCGGCCCTGCCGGCGGCGGCGCGGCCGGCGATCGTGGCTCGCGATCACGATCGCACCCGGGCCGCTGACCCCCGCGGCCTCCAACTCGCCCGTCGGCAGCCACGGCTGGACTGGGCTTCCTGACTCTTCTCGGTGGCGACGGCGGAGGCGGAGAGCAGTGTCGCAGCGGCCAGGCTGCCCCAGAGGGCGGTCGGGCCGTAGGGTGCGAGCGTGGTGATGACCGCGGGGGAGACGGCGAGGCCGAAGCCCGTGGACAGCCCGAAGCGGGCGAGGGCGCGTCCCAGGACATGCGCCGGGGAGAGCGCGGTGACGAGCGCGGTGGCGCTGCCGGCATAGAGGATCTCCCCGATGGTGCAGGCCACGGACACCGCGGCGACGGCCGGGGCGCCCCAGCCGTCTCCCAACGAGGTGGCCGCGAGGAAGCCCAGGTAGGACGCCGCGAGTACGACGCCGGACAGAGCCAGCACCGCCTGCCGGGAGAAGCGCGACATCAGCACGGTGACCGGCACCTGCAGGATGACCACCAGCACCGTGTTGGCCACGAAGATCGCTGCCGACCACACGGAGGAGGCGTGCAACCGCGTCACCAGGATCAGCGGGAGCGCGACTTCGGGGATGTTGAGGCAGAAGACGTAGACCACGTTGGCGGCCAGCAGCACGCGCATCCGTGGTGCGGGAGCGGCGTCCCCGTCCTCGGCCGGGGCGGCGGCCGGATGGGCGCGCAGGTGGACCGACCACGCCAAGGCCGCCGCGGCGAGATAGGCGAGCCCGGTGACGGCGGCCAGCGCCCGCAACCCGGTGGTGCCGCCTGCCAGGCAGACGGTGGCGATGAGTGCGCCGACGCCGAGGCCGGCGTTGCGCACGGCGCGGCCCGCCGCGAGGGCCGCGTCGCGCTCCCGACCGTGGGCGACCGTGGCCACGAGGGCGGCGTGGGCGGCGGGCCATGCCTGGTTGCCGATCCCGAGGAAGAGGGCCGCCGCCACGAACAGCCAGACGTGCTCGACCGGCGCTGCCAGCAACAGGGCGACGCCCAGCACCCGCACCAGCATCGACGCCGCCACGACCGTGCTGCGTGCACCCCGGTCCAGCCATCGGCCGACCGAGGGCATGCACACCAGACCCGCGACGACGCCGACCGTCATGGCGGTGCCGGTGACCGGCGCGGACAGCCTCAGCACCGTCACCCCGTAGAGCAGCAGAAAGGGCCGCAGCAGACCGGTGCCGAGCGCATCAACGGTGAGGGCGACGGCATAGCGGGGGCCTCCGGAGGCACGGACGAGGGTACGGCGCTGGAGCCTGAGGGTGGTTGCCATGGCGCCCACGCTGCGTTCGCCCACCGCGCGGGGCACGTGGGTTGACGGAGACCGTCAACCGACGCCACCGCCGGTCGCCCGGCCAGCGATGATGAGTGGATGACGCTTCGCATCGACATCAGCGGCCCGCCGTCCGAGCGGCTGCGGTTCGCCGCCTCACCACTGGCCGAGCTGACCGCGATGCTGCACGTGCTCGCCGAGCCCGGGCACCATCCGCAGCACGGCGGCTGGGCCGGGGACGTCTGGGCCGGGCTGCGGCCCGAGCTGGCGGAACGGCTGCGGGAGGCGGAGTTCCTCTGGCGTTCCTCACAGGCCGACTTCATGATTCCGGCCCGGCCTCGGCCGACCCTCGCCGAGGAGTTGGACGACGTGGACCGGATCGACGACGAGACGTATGTGACCGCCGCGCTCGTCACCACGTGCGGCGCCAGCCGGTTGCACTTCAACGCACGGTCGCCGCTCACCGACGCGACTGCGCGGGAGCGGGCCCTGGACGTGGCCCAGGCCCGCGGCCCGCTGCAGGAGGCCTTCGCGGAGCGGCTCCTCGCGGACCCGGCAGCGGTGCGGGCGCGGGTGCGCCACACCCTCGAACAGTGCGCGGAGGCCTTCTTCGACGCCGCCTGGGCGGGTGTCGCCGTACAACTCGCCACCGACCTGCGCCTGAAGAACGACCTGTTGCGGCGCCAGGGCATCGGGGCGGCGCTCGCATCGGTCTCCGGCGCGGTCACCCTGGCACCGGACGGCGACTGCATCATCGTGGACAAGGTGCAGGACAAGGCGACCACCGCCCACGGCGCCGGAGTCACCTTCATCCCCACTGTCTTCGGCCGTCCGCACCTGGTGGCGGTCCATGCGCCCGGGTGGCAGCCGGTGGTGCAGTACCCCGTGGCCGAGCCGAGTCCGTCGGAGCCGGTGTCGCTGGAGACGGTCACCCTCCGGCTGGAAGCACTCGCACATCCGGTACGACTGCGACTGCTGCGCACCCTGGCCCGCGGCCCGCACACCACCGGTGAACTGGCCCACTTCTGGGAACTTTCACCCCCGGAGGTGTCCCGTCACCTCGCTGTCCTGCGCCGCGCGGGCCTGCTCACGGCCCGGCGGCAGGGCCGATACGTCCGTCACACCCTCAACCTCCCCGACCTGACTGCGCTGGGCTCCGACCTGCTGGCGGCCGTACTGCGCTGAGGAGCCACGGCCCCACATCCGTCGTTGCTGTGGCCGCTGTTCCTCTCCCCTCACCCGGCTCGGAGCCGCTCCGCGGACTCAGCCTTCCCCGTGCGACTGATGAGGCTTTGATGCGTCGTGGGAAAAGCGGTACCCGGAGAAGTCCGTGACCGGGACGTATCCGATGCGCTGATAAAGGGCGTTGCTGGTGGGGTTGGCGGGGTTCGTGAACAGGACCACGTCCGTCGCGCCTGCGGTCAGCGCGGCTCGGCTCACCTCGACCGTCACGGCGCCCGCGTAGCCGCGACCTCGGAGGTGGGCCGGGGTGTAGACGGGGTCCACCCGGACCATGCCACCGACCATCGACGTCGAGCCCGCCATGGAGACGGGAGTACCGTCCGGGGTCTCCCAGAACGTGAAGTGTTTGTCGCCGAAGCGCGACCGGGTCCACGCCTCGGCGTCCATGGAGGAAGCCTCTCCGACGGAGGCGGCGAACTCGTTGCACCAGGCGATGACTTGCTCACGGTCCTGTACGTCCATGACCCGACCTCGGCCGTCGGGGCGTGGCTCCGGTGGGGTGAGCGTGCCGAGACGGTGGAGACGGCCCCGCCAGTCGGCCACCGGCGCAGAGCCCGTGTGCCGGTGCCACGCCTCGGCGAAGGCGGTGGCGGTGTCGTGGTCCGCGGTGACGCCGGAGAGCGGGTGGCCGAGACCTGCCAGGTGGGCGGCGAGGGTGTCGGCATGCTCGGGGGAGAAGGTGGTGAGGGTCAGGCGGTGGGTCGGAAGGCGGTAACCGACGGCGCGGACCTCGCCCTCTGACTCCAGTAGGCCGAAGACGGTGGCTTCGCTGCCGTACGCGTCCGCCCCGCGTGTCCGCAGTCTCTCGATCGTGGTCAGCGGAGTGTTGTGCAGGGCCGGGCGCGAACGCAGGAAGTCCCCGGCTCGGGCGAGCAAGTCGTCGACGTCTTCGGTGAAGTGCCAGTCGTCCGGGCGCATGCTTCATGGTCCCGGATGTACTCGACTCGAGGAGGGTATTTCCCGGACGGGCCGTCGCCACGACCCGGTCGGCCCCCTTACGGTGCGCAGGGGTTACGCCGGCTCGCCCCGAGCCACGGCTGCGGCGCCCCGCCGGACGCCGCAACCGCTCACATCAGGCCGGTGAGGCGACCGGCCGGCCGAAGTGCCGGGCGAAGAACCGGACCGCGCTGTCGGCCTCGAATCTGGGCAGTTCCTTGTGCCTGCCCGAGTTCACGTGCAGCGTCTTCTCCTTCGAGGCGAAGGCGTCGAACAGCGCGAGACCCTCCTCGCGCGAGATGTGCTCGTCGTCCCACTGCAGGTCGAACTCGATCGGGACGGTGATCTGCTTCGCCTTCTCGGCCAGGACGTGGGGCCAGTGCTGGCCGAAGACAGCGGCGGTGATCCTGGGTTCGATCGCGACGAACGGTATGCCGATCGCGGTGCCCATGTTGAGGCCCCAGAAGCCGACCGGCCCGTCGGTGCCGATCTCCGGGAGTTCCTGGAGGGCGTCCAGGGTCGCCCGGTACTCGGGTACGGCGAGATCCGCCAGGTGGGCGTTGTAGCGGACGACGATCGGCCCTTCCGGCTCGCCCGCCGCCCGCGCCCGGAACAACTCGGCGATTTCCGCCTCGTCGTGTGCCGTGCGCGGCCGGTCGCCGTGACCGGGCGCGTCGATGACGGCGACGTGGAAGCCGCAGCCCGTCACCAGGAGCCGCGCACGGCCGGACATCGCCGGATGCTTCTTGTGGTTGCCGCCGCCGTGGGCCAGCAGGACCAGGGGCGCGCGATCGGACCTACTGGAGGCCGGCGACCAGAGAACGCCGGGGACACCGCCCACGGTGAAGTCGCGTTCGACCACGCCGTTCGAGGAAGATTCGGCAGTGAACTGCAGAGAGTGCATCGGTGTTGCCTTTCGGGAGTGCCTTGTTGTCGAGGCGCTCCCGGCGACACTTACGTCAATCGCCGGCCGTGATGGGAAGGGGGAGCACCCACGTCGATACAGCGTTCATGGGTCTCACCTCCTCGGCCGGTGTCACGGTCGACTGCAAGCTATCACCTCGATCGCCGCCCCTGACAACCCGATTACCCGTCGCCGCGTCGCCCGGACGCTCGGGGTGGATTCCCAGCGAGGGTGACGAGCACCGCGCCGTCGTCGCCGCACCCGGGTGCGGCGTCATGCGCCTTGGCCTGCTCTTGGACGAGAGCTCCACTCCCGGCGCAGGACGAAGACCCGCAGGACCGCGACGCCGAGAAACACCAGACCCACGACGACTCTTTGCCAACCACCCACAACGGCGAACCAGTAGAGGCCGAGGCCGGCGAAGAAGAGGCTGACGGCGATCAGCAGGGGTTCACGGATCCAGAACGGCAGGACACGAAGAATCACGTTGATCAACATCGAGCCAGCTGAGCAGGCCCGTACCTTTGATGCAGTGGTGGAAGCCACAGTTCCGAACCGCTTGCGGTCCACTCGACGGGATCACCGGAGACCGCGCCCGGGTGCGGGAAGGGCGCTGAGCAGTCGGTCGATCTCGGCGTCCGTGTTGTAGTAGTGCGGGGAGGCGCGGACCACCGAGGTGAGGGCGCGGGGTTCGAAGTCCCAGCGTGCGGAGTCCACGACCGAGACCGAGACGTTGATTCCGCCGGCGCGCAGAGCGCGGGCGATGTCGTGGCTGTCGTGGCCGTCGACCGTGAAGGTCACGATGCCGCACTGCTGGACCCCCCGGTCGCGGATCTGGACGCCGGGCACGTCGCGGAGGCGTGTGCGCAGGGCCGCGGCGAGCTGGGTGACGCGATCCTCGATCGCCTCCAGGCCGAGGTCGAGGGCGTGGTCGACGGCGACACCCAGGCCGATCTTGCCCGCGACAGAGGTCTCCCAGTTCTCGAACCGGCGGGCGTCCGAGCGGACCTGGTAGGTGTCCGGTGACGTCCAGGTGGCGGCATGAAGATCCAGGAAAGGCGGCTCCAGCCGCTCACGGATGCGCGGGGAGCAGTACAGGAAGCCGGTGCCACGAGGGCCCCGCAGGAACTTGCGGCCGGTTCCGCTGAGCAGGTCGCAGCCGATCTCTTCCACGTCGAGGGGCATCTGCCCGACCGACTGGCAGGCGTCCAGCAGGAACGGCACACCGGCCTCGCGGGCCACCTTGCCGATGTCGGCAGCCGGATTGACCAGACCACCCTGGGTCGGCACATGCGTGATCGCGATCAGCCTGACCCGATCGTCGATCATGGAGCGCAGCGCGTCCACGTCGAGCCGGCCGTGCTCGTCGTCGGGCACCACATCGACGCGGATGCCGTGGCGGCGGGCCACCTGCAAGAATGCGATCGCGTTGCTCGCGTACTCGGCACGGGCCGTCAGAACCCGGTCGCCGGCCGTCCACGGCAGCGAGTAGAAGGCCATGTCCCAGGCGCGGGTGGCATTCTCCACCACCGCGATGTCGTCCCGGCCGGCGCCCAGCAGGCGCGCCAGCGCGTCGTAGGTGTGCTCGATCCGCTCGGACTGCGCCGCGGCCGCCTCGTAACCGCCGATCTGCTCCTCCAGGCGGAGGTGTTCGACCACCGCGTCGACCACCTGGCGGGGCGGCAGCGCGGACCCCGCGTTGTTGAGATGGGCCACGCGCTCCACCCCTGCCGTCTCCTGACGGACCCGAGTGACGTCGATCAGCGCCATCAGCGTCCAGCTCCTTCGTGATCCAGCGTCGCCGTGCGAACCGTTTTGCCCTGTGCAGCGTGCGGTGGTGATCAATGCCCTTGAGACGGTACGCCGAAAAGCTCAGCCACGCCCCTGCGACGCCCGCTCGCTGCGGACAACCGGCGAGCGCTACGGGCCCCGCATGGGGGTTTTCCCCATCGGAAGCGGAACTGCGGCTCGATAGGATCCCGGTGACTGAAGATCAACTGGATTCACAACACGGGGGACCCTCAATGCGACGCCCACAGACACGTGTCCTTACAGCAGCGGCCTCGGCTGCCCTTGCCGTCGGCGGGCTCTCCGCGTGCTCCGTCGTCGATCACAAGACCTTCCAGGACGACGCGAAAGTCCCTCAGAAAGTGACCTCGATCCGTCTCGACAGCGGCAACGGAGGGGTGAAGGTGACCGCCTCGGCGGACGCCTCCACGATCTCCGTGCACCGCAAGGTCAACTACCGCGGTGACAAGCCGAGTGGCACGTCCTTCCACGTCGAGAACGGCGTTCTGATGCTCTCCGGCTGCGGCCGGGACTGCGGCGTCGACTACGTCGTCAAAGTGCCCGCCGGTCTTCCGGTGACGGGAGGCACGTCCAACGGCGACCTCGCCCTGACCGATGTCGGCGCGGTCGATGTGCACACGACCAACGGTGAGATCGCGGTGAACAACGCTTCGGGCCCGGTGAAGCTACGCACGTCCAACGGTGACGTCGACGTCGAGGGAGTCGAGGGCGACGGCATCGACACCCGGACGTCGAACGGCGAGGTGACGATCCAGGTGGCCACCCCGCAGGACATCGAGGCCCACACGACCAGCGGCGGCCTCACGGTCACGGCGCCGGCCGCCAGGTACCGGATCTCGGCGAGCGACGCCCACGGCGACAAGAAGGTGGCGTTCAAGAACGATCCGTCGGGCAAGTACCGCCTGGATCTGTCGACGACGAACGGTGACTTGACCGTCAAGGCGGCAGGCTGAGCCCGATGGCCTCCTGCACCTGGTGCGGGGCGACGGCCCCGTAGGTCTGCGGCGGCTCCGACGGACCGCACCACGTCCGGCAACCGCGGTCCGGGCCGGCCTCGCGCGACGCGTCCCGTAGCTGGTGCGTCGCCGCGGCCGACCAGGCCGGCAGGGCCTCGCGGTCCCGAGGCGCGGTCCCGACGCCCTGCGACGGGGACGTGGCCGGGGGAGCGGCGGCTGGGCCGGCGTCGACGACGGCGGCCCAGCGGCGGACCGCGCGCCCCGAAGTGCCTGCTGTTCTGCTCGGTTCGGGGTGTCGCGGGACTGGGCGGGGCGCGGGGTCGCTCAGGCGACCCAGGTGCCGGTGAGGCCCTGGACCGCGGAGCCGTCGACGTCGGCCAGCTTGGTGCCGACGAAGGCGCGGGCCCAGTCGGTGGTCTGGATGCGGAAGGCGGGCCGCTCGGCGTCGAGAGCCTCCATGACCGCCTCCGCCGCCCCGGCCGGGGTCTGGGCACTGCCGTCCAGGAACTGCTTGGCGGTGCGGTCGATGTACCGGCGCAGGGCGGCGGTGTACGGGCCGGCGTCGATGTCGGCGGCGAGGTCGACGCCGATGTTGTTCACGAACTCGGTGGCCACGGCCCCGGGTTCCACGACGGTGACGCTGACGCCCAGACTCCGCGCGACGGGAGCCAGGCTCTCCATGTAGCCCTCGACCGCGAACTTGGCCGCGCAGTAGGCCTCGTTGAACGGCTGGCCGACGACGCCGCCGACGCTGGTGACGGTGATCAGGCGTCCGCCGGTGGCGCGCAGGTGCGGCAGCGCCGCCTTGGAGACGCTCAGTACGCCGAAGAAGTTCACCTCCATCACGTTGCGGATGTCTTCCACGGAGTCGTTCTCCAGGGTGCCCAGGTGGCCGGCGCCCGCGTTGTTGACGACGGCGTCCAGGCGGCCGTAGTCGGCGATCACGCCGTCGACGGCGGCGGTGACGGACGCCTCGTCGGTCACGTCGAGCTGCCGGATGTCGAGCTCCACGCCTGCTGCGGCGGCAGCCTCGCGCAGAGCGCCGGCGCGGGTGGTGTCGCGGAGCGTGGCGACCGTGCGCCAGCCCGCCCGGGCGGCGGCAACGGCGGCGGCGAGGCCGATGCCGGAGGAGGTTCCGGTGATCAGGACGGTGCGGGGGGTGGTGGACATGGCGGAGCCTTTCACAGCCGGTTATGTGCGTGCACACACAACATAGCTTTATGTGTGTGCGCACGCAACTCGCCTATACTCGATCCATGCCGAAGAAGCTGCCCCAGGCCGAGATGCCCGCCGCGGACTACGCCTTCTACGGGCTGGTCTGGGCGGGCACCGTGATGACCGAGCGCGTGGACCGAGCCCTGATCAAGGCGCACGATCTGCCTGTCTCCTGGTTCGAGGTGATGCTGTGGCTGGCGTCCAGCCCCGAACCCGTGCCTGCCTCCGTCCTCGGCAACAGCACCATGCTCAGCCGCAGCCAGGTCTCCCGGGTCGTGGACGCCCTGCAGAACCGGGGACTGGTGACCCGTACGCCATCGGTCCGCGACGCCCGGTCCGTCGAGGTCTCGCTCACCGCCGACGGCCGCCGCCTCTTCGAGCAGGCCGACGCCACCCGCCGTGAGGTCCTGGCGCCGGTCTTCACCGACCTCCTCGACGAGCACGACATCGCGGCCCTCGGCACGGTATGGCGCAAGCTCAAAGCGGAGAAGGAGAAGCTGGGGGAGGAGCCGACGACCGGTTCCACCCGGTCACGCCGGTGAGCCACCGATCGTGACACGAGCCGCCCGCCACCTGGGACAACGAGCGAGGCGAGCGGACGGCCGGGTCGGCTCGGGGTCCGCGGCGACCGGACGCCCGGCCCCTTCCCCCTCGAACCGGGCGCTGTGCCGCCCGGCCGGTGTCAGCCCTGTTCGCGCAGGCCCCACGGTGAGCCGTACTCGGTGAGCAGGTCGAGGAAGGGGCGGGGCGGAAGGGCCTCGGCGCCGAGGACCCCCTGGCCGGTCCAGACGCCGGTGGCGAGCAGTTCGAGGGCGACGACCGGGTTGACGGCGGTCTGCCAGACCACGGCCTGGGAGTCGTACTCGCGCATCGACCACTGGTTGTCGACCACGTGGTAGAGGTACACCTCACGCGGAGCGCCGTCCTTGGTGCCCTTCACCCAGGTGCCCGCGCACGTCTTGCCGGTCATCCGCTCGCCGAGGGTGGCCGGGTCGGGCAGGCAGGCGGCGACCACGTCACGCGGGGAGACCCGGACGGGCCCGCCGTCGCCGGGGACGGTGACCCTCGCCGTGGAGTCCAGGCCCAGCTCGTGCAGGACCTTGAGCTTGGCGATGAAGTCGTCGCCCAGCCCGTACTTGAACGTCACCCGGCGGGCGTCCACCCAGCGCGGTATCAGCAGCACCTCCTCGTGTTCCACGTTCACGCACTCGACCGGGCCGATGCCCTCGGGGAAGTCGAAGACCTCCGGCTCGCTGAACGGCGCGGTGGTGAACCAGCCCCGGTCCCTCTCGTAGACCACCGGAGGGTTCAGGCACTCCTCGATGGTGGTCCAGATGCTGAAGGAGGGGGCGAAGCCATAGCCCTCGACGGTCAGGTTCGCGCCGTCGCGGACGCCGATCTCCTCGATCTCGTCGAAGAGTTCGTCTGCGGCGTACCGGGCGAAGACGTCGGACAGACCGGGTTCCACCCCCATGCCGACCAGGGCCAGCCGGCCTGAGGCCTCCCAGCGGTCCGCCAGCTCGAACTGTCCGTCGCCGAGCTTGACGCCGCACACCTCGTACGGGCGCTCAGGGTGCGGGGCGGACAGGGACATCGCCATGTCCACGTAGTGCGCACCCGCCGCGAGTGCCGCACGGAACAGGGACATCACGAACCGTGGGTCGGTGGCGTTCAGCAGGACGTCACAGCGCTCCTCGGTGAGCAGCCGGCGCACGCCGTCCTCGTCGGAGGCGTCCAGGCGCCGCGCGCTGAACCGGTCCCCGTCCTCCTTCAGCGCGGCGACGGCCGCCTCGGCCCGGGTCAGGTCGTAGTCGGCCACGACCATGTGGGTCAGGAAACCGCGACGGGCCGCGATCCGGGTCACAGCGGTCCCGACCCCGCCCGCGCCCACGAGCAGTACTCGCATGTCACACACCTTTCTCCTGGAGCACACCTTCACGAGACGCCCTGATGCAACGGGACCGCGCCATGTAGAGTCAACCGTGTTGGCATAAGGTCGCCCGACACGGCGCCGAGGGGTTCGCCGTCTCGGCGACGCGTGTGTGGTCCCGGCCAGGAGGGGGAGTGGTCCGCGTGGCCAAGCAAGTGGTGCCGGAAGGGGCACGACGCAGACGACGGCCGACCCGAGCGGGCACCGTGCTGTCCGAGAGGCTCATCGTGCACACCGCCCTGCGGGTACTGCGGGAGCACGGCGTCACCGGCCTGACCGCGCGCCGGCTCGGCACCGCCCTCGGTGCGGACCCCAGCACGCTGTACCGCTACTTCGCCGGCATGGACGACCTCACCCGCGCCATCGGCGAGGAGCTGATGGGGCAAGCGCTGGACAACTGGTCGGCCACCGGCGAGTGGCGGGCCGACCTGCGCGCCCTGGGGCTCGCCATCCACTCCTCGTACCTCGCCCACCCGCAGGCCGCTGCCCTGACCACGAGCCGGGTCACCGGCCGGCCCCGGGAGATCGCGGTCGACGAGACGATCCTCGGCATCCTGCGCACCGCCGGCTTCCCGGACACCACCGCGGTCCGCCTCTACCACGCCTTCATCGACCTGAGCCTCGCCTTCGCCGCCCTCGACGCCGGCGCACTCGCTCTCGCCGAAGAGGCCCGCGCGACGGACGAGGAGATGTGGACCTCCACCTACGCCCGGCTCCCCGCGGAGTCCTACCCCCACATCGCGGCGACCGCCCGCCTACTGGCCGCCCGCATGCCCCACAGCGCCTACCCGGTCGTCCTGGACACCCTCCTGGACGACGCCGCCGCACAGCTGGCCGCCGCACAGTCCGCGGCAGCGGCCGGCGAGCAGTCCGGGCGGCGGGAAAAGCCGGACAACCGCGCAACGGAGGATCCGTGAGTGCGAGCGCGGACAGCGGGCGCGTCTGACCGGCGGGGGCGCCAGACAGCCGCGCCACCATGGCTGCCGCGCCGGTGGTCCGCTGCATCGGCGGAACGATCACATTCGCAGGGCGGACGGGCCGGCCGGCGCGGCGACGGCCGCGCGGTCGCTCGCCGACGCCTCCCGGACAGCTGTGCCGAGCGGGCGGTCCACTCCAGGTGACGTCCCGCCGCCGGCACGACTTCAACCGGCTGCCGCGTGGGCGTCGACGGGTATGCCCGCATCGAACTGCCAGGCGTCTTGTCCCTGACGCTGCGCCGTACTCACCTGTCCGGCTATGCATCGGGAAACCTCTTCGGCCCGTCATGGGCGTCCACCCTCGATGAACGTCTCGAAGAGAACGGCGAGTCGAGGGACGTGCGATGGTACCGAGAGGACGGCTCGATCCTCGTCTATCCCCGACTGCCCGACCTCGTCGGCGATCGCGTGGAACCGCTGGCAGGCACGTGCCTGCCCCTCACCTACGTCTCCCGGGGCACCGTCTACACCCTCACCGTGAAGGACCCTCACACCGGTGTGAAGCGTCATTTCGAATCCTCTACGGTGCGCAACGGCGTGTGGTGGCTGACCGCTGTCGAGGATGGCAACGGCAACACCGTCACCATCGAGCGTGGTGAGGACGACGTGCCGACGGGGGTCACTCACGCCGGCGGCTACCGAGTACGCGTCGACGCCGATACCGATGTCAAGCGCGTCACCGCTCTCCACGTCCTCACCGGCGACGGTGCGATCCGTGTCCGCACGTTCCGCTACGACGGCTCGGGGGACTTGACCGAAGTACGCAACGCGGTCGAGGCCTCCCTCCACCTCACCTACGACAACGCCCACCGCATCACCGGCTGGCGCGATTCCAACGGCACCACCTACGCCTACACCTACGACGATCGGCATCGCGTCGTAGCCACGCACGGCAGCGGCGGCATCCTCGAGTCCCGCCTGGAGTACGGCGGCCCGGACGACGACGGCACGACGACGGTCACGTACATCGACTCCCTCGGCCATGCCACCCGTTACCGAGCCAACCGGCACGGGCAGATCATTGCCATCACCGACCCGCTCGGCCACACCACCACGCAGTCCTGGGACCGCCAGGACCGTCTGCTGTCCCGCACCAACCCCCTTGGCGACACCCTCCGTCACACTTACGACGAGAAGGGAAACCTCCTCACGACCGAGCACGAGGACGGGACGCGCACCACCATCTCGTACGACGCGCTCAACCTTCCTTCCGTGGTCACCCTGGCCGACGGCAGCACCCTTCGGCTGGCCCACGACGCGCAAGGCAATCTGATCGAGGTGACCGCGGCCGACGGAAGCACGAGCCGGTACACCTACGATGCGGCGGGGGCCCTGGCCACGCTCACCGATGCCCTGGGCCCCACCACCACCATCCAGAACAACCCGGCCGGGCTTCCGCGCGCTGTCACGGACCCGCTGGGAGCGACCGCCACTTACAGCCGTGATGCATTCGGCCGGCTCGCCGCCCTGACCGACCCGCTCGGCGTCACCACGACCATGGAATGGTCGGCCGAGGGCAAGCCCCTACGGCTCACGGTCCCGGACGGCAGCACCGAGACGTGGCAGTGGGACGGCGAGGGCAACGGCATCCGGCACACCGACGCCACCGGTGCTGTCACCGGTTTCGAGTTCACCCACTTCAACCTGATCGCGGCCCGGGTCGCCCCCGACGGGGCCCGCTACGAGTTCGAGCACGACACCGAGCGGCGGTTGACCAAGGTCACCGACCCGCACGGCCTGACCTGGAAGTACGAGTACGACGCGGCAGGCCGTCTGATCAGCGAGACCGACTTCGACGATCGGCGGGTGACCTATGACCTCGACGCTGCGGGTCAGTTGATCGCACGAACCGGGGCGGCCGGCGGCACCATCCGTTTCGAGCGGGACGCCCGAGGACGCACGATACGGAAGGACGCAGCGGGAGCGGTCACGTCCTTCACCTACTCGCCGGTCGGCGAACTCGTCCGTGCCACGGGACCCGATGCGGAACTGATACTCGACTGGGACGAGGCCGGGCGGCTGCGGGCCGAGACCGTGAACGGGCGCACTGTGCACTACACCTATGACGCCCTTGGCCGTCGCCTCACCCGCACCACGCCTACCGGGGTCACCTCTGCCTGGTCCTACGATGCGGTCGGCAACGCCGTCTCCTTGACCTCGTCCGGGCGTACCCTCGCCTTCACACACGATCGAGCCGGGCGGGAGCTTGCCCGCAGCCTCGGCGACGCCCTGGTTCTGACCAGCGCCTACGACTCCCTCGGCCGGTTGGCTCGGCAGGAACTGACAGGGCACGGGAGTCGGCGCCTGCTCGATCGCAGCTATGTGTACCGGTCCGACGGCCTGCTGACCGGCATCGATGACCACCGCTCAGGCGCCCGCCGGTTCGACCTCGACCCGGTCGGCCGCGTCACCGCTGTACACGCCGACGGCTGGACCGAGGCATATGCCTACGACGCGGCGGGCAACCAGACCATGGCCACGTGGCCGACGGGCATGCCCGGACGGGAGGCCGCAGGCAGTCGCACCTATGAAGGCACTCGGGTCCGGACCGCCGGCAACGTGCGGTACGAGTACGACTCGGAGGGCCGTATCACCGTACGGCGCCGGACCCGCCTGTCTCGCAAGCCGGAAGTGTGGCGCTACGCCTGGGACGTGGAGAACCGACTGACACAGGTGGTGACGCCCGACGGCATCACCTGGCGATACGGGTACGACCCGCTGGGCCGACGGATCGCCAAGCAGAACCTTGCCCCGGACGGCCGCACCGTCACAGAGCAGACCGACTTCCTGTGGGACAGCACCACGCTCGCCGAACAGACGACGCGGACGCCGGGCAGCGGTCACCAGGCGCTCACCCTGACCTGGGAGCACCGAGGGTTGCGACCGGTGTGCCAGACCGAGCGCAAGCACCTCGGCGACACGGAGACGGACTCCCGTTTCTTCGCCATCATCACCGACCTGGTCGGCGCCCCCACCGAACTCGTCGACGAGCAGGGCTCTGTCACCTGGTACACCCGGGCGACGGTGTGGGGTGCCACCGCCTGGAACAAGGAGGCCGGTGCCTGGCCGCCGGCTTCAGCCATTGCCAGCACGGCCTAGAGCGTGTCTGCTTGATGGGTTGGTCAGTTGATCGGATGTGTCCGTCCGATTAGTGATCACCGATACGATGTGGGACCGGATCGAGCCGCTGATGCCGGCCGATCCAGTCCGCGGGCGGCGATGGGCCGACCACCGCCGCACGCTCGAGGCCATCGCGTGGAAGTACCGCACCAATTCGCCCTGGCGAGACCTTCCCGACGAGCTGGGCTCGTTCCAGACCGCTCACAAACGGCTGATCCGATGGGCCGTCGACGGCACCTGGGAGATGATCCTCGCCGCCGTCCTGGCGGCAGCGGACGCCGATGACGACCTCGACTGGACGGTGTCGGTGGACTCCACCGTTGTGCGGGCCCATCAGCACGCTGCCGGAGCACGCAAAAGGGGGCGGCCCGCCTGGGAGAGCCCGCCGAGCATGCGCTGGGACGCTCCCGCGGCGGGCTGAGCACCAAGGTCCACTTGGCCGCGGACGGCCGCTCTCGACCCCTGGCCTTCACCGTCACCGCAGGCCAGGCAGGTGATGCACCCGCCTTCGAAACGGTGATGTCTCGCATCCGCGTGCCTCGCACCGGCCCGGGCAGGCCCAGGACCCGGCCCCTGGCCGTTCTGGTCGACCGCGCGTATTCCTCACGTGCCATCCGCACCCACCTGCGGCGTCGGGGCATCCGTGCGGTCGTCCCACAGCCGTCAGACCAGGTGGGCCACCGCCCGCGGCGAGGCCGACTCGGTGGCTGTCCGCCTGGCTTCAACAGCGAGGCCTACAAACAGCGGAACACCGTCGAGCGGTGCATCAACCGCCTCAAGCAGTGGCGCGGCCTGGCCACACGAACCGACAAGCTGGCGATCGCCTACCAGGCCGCACTCCACCTCGCGAACATCCTCATCTGGACCCGACGCTGACCAAAGAGACAGAACCTAGAGGGAGCACATCCCGGCTGACAGCTCCCCCTGGCGTCAACATCGCCGATCTACCCTGAGTACTCCGGTTGGCTCCGCGTCGTCGAGCGACTGACTGCGCCTACGGCAGACAGCGCTTCGCGATCACCAGGCCCGGTCATCACCGAAGTCGTCTCATCGCTGCCGATGCTCGCGGGGTGCTCGGGATGCGTTGACGGAATCCCACTGTCGGTGGAGATGCCCGCCCCGCTGAGCACCAGCACACCGCCGGCGCCCAGCGCATCGGCGACCGGTTCCAGATCGGTGGTGCCCGGCGGCAGGTCCTCCGCAGGGGTCCAGCTGAGGGTGGGGCGCATGCGCATGCCGCCAGGGTACGCACCGGGCTGCCTCCGGTCGTCCACACCGATCAGCACCGCGCGGGGGCGGTCCGCACCCTCATCGGGCGTTGTCAGTACCCCCTGGCACCCTTCGTACCGGCGCGACCTTTGAGCGAAGGAGAGAGCCGTGCGCAGCGACTTCACGCCCGTACCAGAGATCGAACAGACGTGGGCCCGCGTCACCGACTGGCTGAACGCCCACGCCCCTCGGACCGCGGCCACCCTGTACCGGCCCGCGCCGCCGCAGGTGATCGACGAAGCTCAGGAGCGCATGGGCACCGCCCTGCCGCCCGAGCTGTGGACGCTCTTGACGCTGTCCGGCCTCGACACCCCCGGGGACGAGTACGGCCTCGACGGGTTCTATGTCAACGGTCATGACTACCTCGGCATACACGTCATCGAGCGTTGGCACGCCTGGCGCTGGGCGATTCAGGAGGACAACCCGGATCTCGACCCCGCGTATCCGTTCTGGCGCAAGGAGTGGATCCCCATCGCAGCCGCCACGTCCGACTACTTCTTCGGGCACTTCCTCGACGGCCGTACCGGCGAGATCGGCAGGTGGGGTCATGCGTCGTCCACGGACGAGGGCGTGTACCCGTCCCTGGCCGCGTTCCTCGGCGAGACAGCCGACCACATGGAAGCCGTCTCCTCCGGCCACGCAGACGGGTGCGGGGCGGTCCGGGACGGCCGCCTGGTCTGGAACTGACCACGTCGTACCGTCCGCGGCGGGTTCCCGGGGCGGTCACCCGGAGCCCATGATGTGGCCATGAAGACTCCCGACCGACGGATCGAACTGTTCACCGGCGCCGGCAGCGAGCACCGGTTCAGCGGCCCCGCGACCGGCGACGAACGGACCATGCTGGTGGCTGTGCTGGACGCCCAGCGCGCCACCCTGAAGCTGAAGTGCTCAGGACTGGGCGGCGAGTTGGCCCTGCGGTCCGTGTCCCCGTCCTCGCTCTCCCTGCTCGGCCTCGTACGGCACCTCACCAACGTGGAGCGCCGCTGGTTCCGGGCCGTGCTCGCCGGGCACGACGTCGAACTGCGCTTCTCCTCCGCGGACGTTCCCGAGGGCGACTTCGACGGCGCCGGCCCCGACCCCGAGGTCGTAGCGGCGTCCTGGGCGGCCTGGCACGCCGAAGTCGCCTTCGCGCAGGCGTTCGTCGCCGAGGCCGCGCATCTCGACATCGAGGGCCACGACTCCTGGCGGGGCACGGTCTCCCTGCGGTGGGTGCTCATCCACATGATCGAGGAGTACGCCCGTCACAACGGGCACGCCGACCTGATCCGCGAACGCATCGACGGAGCGGTCGGGGTGTGACCCCGGGCGGCCGCGCCGGCCCCGCTGTACGCCTCGACCGTCCTCCGGCTACTCGACGCCCACGGAATCCGGTCCGTCCGGCGCGGGGTCTCGCTTGACTTGGAGAGCACTCGAATTCGTAGCGTTCCGGGTATGACTGCACAGCACAAGATCGGTTCCGGTTTCGGCGCCACCACTACCGCCGACGACGTCCTGCAGGGCGTCGACCTGACCGGAAAGCTCGCCCTGGTCACCGGCGGCTATTCGGGGATCGGCCTGGAGACCACCCGCTCGCTCGTCAAGGCCGGCGCCCACGTGGTCGTGCCCGCGCGCCGCCCGGTCACCGCAGAACAGGCGGTGGCCGACATCCCCGGCGTCGAGCTGGACGAGCTGGACCTCGGTGACCTGGAGAGCGTGCGCGGCTTCGCCGAGCGGTTCCTCGCCTCCGGACGCACCATCGACATAGTGATCGACAGCGCCGGGATCATGGCGTGCCCGGAGACGAGGGTGGGGCCCGGCTGGGAGGCCCAGTTCGCCACCAACCACCTCGGTCACTTCGCCCTCGTCAACCGTCTGTGGCCCGCGATCGCACCGGGCGGCGCCCGGGTCGTCTCCGTCTCCTCCCGAGGCCATCACTTCTCCGGCATGCGCTGGGACGACATCCACTGGCGGCACGGCTACGACAAGTGGGAGGCCTACGGCCAGGCCAAGACCGCCAACGTCCTGTTCGCCGTCCACCTCGACAAGCTCGGCCGCGACGCAGGCGTCCGTGCCTTCGCCCTGCACCCCGGCGGCATCATCACCCCGCTCCAACGACACCTGCCCAAGGAGGAGATGATCGAGCGCGGCTGGATCGACGAGGACGGCAACGTGCTCAACCCCGAGGGCTTCAAGACTCCGCCGCAGGGTGCGGCCACCCAGGTGTGGGCGGCGACCTCGCCGCAGCTGGACGGGCTCGGCGGCGTCTATCTGGAGGACTGTGACATCGCCGAGCCGGCGACGGACGACGACGAGCGCAGCGGCGTCAAGGACTGGGCGATCGATCCGGGGCAGGCGGCGCGGCTGTGGGACCTGTCGGCCGAACTGACCGGCGTCAACGCGTTCGCCGTCCAGGACTCCCAGGAACCCGAGAGCCGGTGAACACGGCGAGGTTCTGCACGATGAAGAACCGCTCCCGTACGACGGGGTGAGCGAGCCCGGCGGAGCGGCCCGTCCGGGACGGCTCCGACGCCCTGCTCGCACCGGCGCCGCAACGAGAAAGCTGCAGCGCGGCCGGTCCGTCGTCGATGATGCCCCCCATGAACGCAGATCTGGTGAGGTTCATCGAGGAACGGCTCGACGAGGAGGCCGACTTGGCCCGGCCTGCCTGAATCCGCACGACCATGAGGCGCGACGATCACAACAACGCCTGCCGACGGCGGCCCGTCCCGCACGGTCGCCCCCTGCCCGAGGACCAGTGCTCTGCCCACTGTCAGCCCCGGTCGTGACCATGCCCTCATCCCGATGGCGGCGAACGGCCGTGGCCGCGCGGTGATGCACGAAGCTCGACGAGCCCGACCGGCAGGAAGGCTGTACGTGGCACAACCCCGGCCCCATGTTCGCGCCTGCCCCCGACAACCGGGACGAGCCGACTTCATGACGATGCTGAGCCGCCGGTCAGTTCAGAGGGGGGAGAGAAGCGGGCGGACTGCTCGAGGTGGAACGGTGCGCCCGCACGCGTGGGCACCCACCGTCGCCGTAGGGCGGCCTCGATGGCGTCGGCGACTTCGGAGGGCAGTACCGGATCGCCCGAGAACCCGAGCCAGTTGCCGGCGTGGGGCCGGTTCGTGGTGACGGCCAGGGTTGTTCCGGGGCGCTCGGCGTGTTCCATGGCGTACGTGCACGGCCTGGCGTCGTCGCACCGGCCCGTCGTCGCATCCCGGCGTTCACGATGATCCCGGTGACGAAGAGTACGCGGCGGTCCTTCCGGTGCCGATGGCCCGGGACGACGTGGGGGCGGCCCCGATGCCGGGACCGCCCCCATGAGCAGGTGCTGTGCGCCGTCAGGGTCGGCCGGTGTCCTTGAGCGACTCCTTGGCCTCGCGGGCGTCACCCGCGGCCTCGGCCGCGCGGCCCTTGGCGATCAGCTTCTCGTTGCCGGTGGCGCGTCCGGCTGCCTGGGCGACCTTGCCGACTGCCTGTTCGGCCTTGGCGCGGGCCTTCTCGCTGGCGGCCATGCTGCTCACCCTCCTCGGTTCCGGTGTCAGGTGCTGGGGGTGCGCATGACCCCACACCACGCCGGTAAACCAGAGGCCAAGGAAATGCGCTGAGTGACTATCCATGCAGGGCGGAGGTGCGTGAGATGCGGAGGAGGGGGAACCGTGCATGGCGCGCGCATGCCCTTCATCCCGTGAAAGTAACTCATATTTTGTGTGCTTGTAAGGCCGGAGTAAGGGCATTCGATGGCCAGGAGGTTGATAACAATGGTTCCCCTGCTTCTGGTTCTTCTGCTGGCTCTGATCCTCTTCGGTGCGGGATTCGCACTCAAGGCGCTGTGGTGGATCGCCGTGATCGTGCTCATCGTGTGGCTGCTGGGCTTCGTCGTCCGGTCCGCGGACGGCGCAGGCCGCAAGGGCCGCTGGTACCGCTGGTAGACGAAGGCGCTTGACTGCGAGCGGCACGCCGCCCGCACGGGATGTGATGTGGGGCCCGGTCGGAGACGACCGGGCCCCACCCGTGTGAGAGGACACTGCGACTGAGGTGGCTGGAAGAGATCGGGCTTATCGGACGCATCGCAGGGTACGTGAGTCATGCACCGGCCCCGCAGAAGCAGCAGTGGAACCCTGCTCCTCCTAAATCTGCGGGGCCGCTGCGTCCGGCTCCCGCCCCACGGATCGGCCGGACGCCCGACGGCAGGGATTCCGTCGGACTCGGACCTGAGGCGGCGAGTTCGCCGACGCCGACGACGCCGAAGACGCCACCGACGCGGCCGTGGCGGTCCGTCAGGCGCGGCTCCGTGCCGGCTCCGGTTCGCAGGGGAGGGCCGCCGCGCGTCGGGGGAGGAGCAGCGGTGTCGCCAGCAGCAGCACGCCGGCCAGGCCGATGGCCGTACGAGGGCCGAGCAGGCCGCCCAGCATGCCCCAGACGGCCGTCAGGAGCGCGGCCGAAGCCTTGGTCGTCACCGCCCAGGCGGACAGCGTGCGGGTGACCCGCTCGGTCGCGGTGCGCTCGAGGCGGTAGGTGGTGTAGACGGGGTTGAAGACCGCGCAGCAGAAGATGAGCCCGAGCTCGACGCCCATCACCAGCAGCAGCCCCCCGGTGCCCGGCCCCAGAAAGGCGAGGCCGATGGGCCACAGGGCGCGCAGGGCCCCCGTCACGACCAGGACCCGGTGCTGCCCGAACCGGGTGACGAGAGGTCGGGCCAGCCGTGAGCCGAGCAGCCCGCCGATCGAGGGTGCGGCGAAGGCGAGGCCGTACTCCCAGGGTGCGAATCCGAGTCGGCCGAGCATCAGGACGGCCAGCAGCGGCTGGGTGGCCATCACCAGGCCGTTGAACAGGGCGGTGTTGAAGAACAGCGGACGCAGCGTGGCGTCGGCAAGGATGTACCGCCAACCGTCGAGCAGGTCCCCGGCGCGCATGCGCGCGGCCTCTCGGCGCTCGGGCCGGGGCTCGTGCCCGCCTGTCGCCCGGATGCCCAGGGCCGAGAGCAGGTAGCTGACCGCGTCGGCCACCACCGTCGCCACCGGACCGAGGAGCCCGATCGCCACGCCACCCAGGGGCGGTCCGACGATCGTCGTCGTCCACGTCGTGGACTCGAACCGGGCGTTGGCGACGAGCAGGTCCTCGGCCGGCAGCAGTGTCTTCAGGTATGCGCCGGACGCAGCGCGGAAGGTGATGTCGGCGGCCGCCACGACGACCGAGACCAGGAGGAGCTGAAGAAAGGTGAGCACGCCGAGCGCGAACGCGGCGGGGACCGTCAGCAGCGCCGCGAACCGCACCAGGTCCATCGCGACCAGCACGGGCCGCTTGCGGCGGAACTCCACCCACGGGCCCAGTGGCACCGCGACGGCCGCGCCCACCGCAGCTCCCACCGAGGAGAGTGCGGCCACCTCGGCCGGTCCTGCGTGCAGCACCCGGATGGCGATCAGCGGGAACGCGCCGAAGGCGAGCCACGTGCCGAGCGCGCTGGTCCCGTACGCTCCCCAGAGCCACCCGAACCGCCGCCCCAGTCGATGCCCGCTTCGCATGCCCGACGCCCCTCGCCCTTCCCTCGCACAACCGATCCGCGTCCGGAAGCATCAAAGCGAGCATCACAACCAGGGATCAAACAACTACAGAGCCGTCGGTCACAACCGACAGTTGTACCCGTAGGGTAACGGGATATGGATCTCGACGCCGTCCGAACCTTCGTCGCCGCCGCCGACGCGGGGCGGTTCCAAGAGGCCGCCGCCGGGCTGGCGGTCACCCAGCAGGCTGTCTCCAAGCGCATCGCCACGCTGGAGCGCAACCTCGGCGTGCGGCTGTTCACCCGCACCGCGCGCGGTGCCGAGCTCACCATCGACGGGCAGGCGTTCCTGCCCCACGCGCGTGAGCTGCTACGCGTCGCCGAGCGCGCGGTCGCGTCCGTCCGTTCCGGTCGCCGTCCACTGCGTGTCGACGTGATCGCCTCGCGCGGCGCGGCGTCGGGCCTCATGCGCGGCTTCCACCGCGCGCACCCCGAGATCGAACTCGACGTGGTGATGCTGCTCGACATCGAGACGGCTGTCACCGCCATCCGCTCCGGTGCGATCGACGCCTCCTTCCGCGCCGTCGCCGCGCCCGGGCGCCCCCTTCCCGAGGACATCGAGTCCGTCCGGGTGCTCGACGAGCCGCTCCAGCTCCTCACCGGCCCCGCCCACGCGTTGGCCGGCGCACGGTCGGTCCCCCTCGCTCAGCTCGCCGGGCACCGGATCTGGATGCCGGGCATCGTCCCCGGCACCGAGTGGGCCGCCTACTACGACGACCTCGTCGCCGGGTTCGGTCTCACCATCGAGGCGACCGGTCCCAACTTCGGCTCCGACGCGCTCCTCGACACCGTCGCCGACACCCCGGCCCTGGCCACCTTCATGGGCGAGCACACCCGCCTCGTCTGGCCCGCCGGCCACGGTCTGCGCCGTATCCCGGTGACCGACCCGACTCCTGTCTACCCGCACTGCCTGCTCTGGCACCGCGACAACCCCCACCCGGCACTGGCCACCCTCCGTGCCCACCTCGCCGCCACGACGCCCGGCCACGACGAGGCCGGCACCTGGACACCGGGCTGGGTGATTCCCGGCTGAGTGCGCCGCCCCGCCCGCGAGACGGCGAGGGCCGGGCGTCCAGGGTCGTCGCGGCACCGGTGGGCGACGACCAGTCGCGGCCCGCCCTCCTGGGCCGCGAAGCATGAGCCCGCTGCCCGGCGGGCCGTGGTCACTTCCGCGGGCGAATCCAGGTTCGGGCGAGTTCGGCGGCCCAGGTGTCCGCCTCGTCGGGAGCGGACGGGGGCGCACCGACGACGAGTTCGCTGATGCCCGCCGCACCGAGTGCGGGGAGGTGCTCCGGAGTGCCGTCGCTCAGCGCCACGGCGACCGTGAGCTCCTCGAAGTCGCGGCCATGGCGGGCGCACTCGTCGGCGAGGACCGCGACGCGCGCCGGGACGTCGGCCGCCGGGACGTTGAAGCCGTACCAGCCGTCGGCGAGCGTGACCGCGCGGCGCAGGGCCGCGTCACTGTTCCCACCGAACACGACCGGGAGCCGGCTGCCGCGCAGGGGCTTCGGGTTGACGCGGATCGCGTCGAAGCGGGTGAACTCCCCCGTGAAGGAGGCCGGGTCCTCGGCCCAGAGCGTACGCATCGCGGCGAGGTACTCCTCGGTGCGGCGTCCGCGCCCGGCGAAGGGGACTTGGAGCGCTGTGAACTCCTCGGCCGACCAGCCGACCAGCCGACCAGCCGACCAGCCGACCAGCCGACCCCGACACCGAGGGTGAACCGTCCTGCGGACAGCACGTCGAGTGTGGCGGCCTGCTTGGCGATCACGACGGGGTTGTGCTCGGGCAGCAGGAGCACGCCGGTGGCGAGCTCGATGCGGCTGGTGACCGCTGCCGCGAAGCTCAGGGCGGGCAGTGGGTCCAGCCAGTCCGCGTCCGCGGGCACGGCGATCCGGCCGTCCGCGGAGTACGGGTAACGGGAGGCGGGCGAGTCCACGAGCACCACATGCTCGCCGCACCGGAGTCTCGCGAAGCCGTGCGCCTCTGCCGCTGTGGCCACCGCCCGGATGATGTCGGGACGGGCGCCCTCACCGATGCCGAGCGCGTGCAACCCCACTCGCATTGTCCACCGCCTGTCCGCGGGGGACCGGACCTGCATGGCGCGGTGCTGTGTGCAACGACCGCTGATCGCGGGAGTCACGGCGTCGCGTGTTGTGGAGCGTCCCGACAGGCCGCAGGACAGGAGGGCCGGGAAACGGCCCGTAACGGGCCTAAAGCCCGCAGGTGACGTCGGCTTGTCGACGGTCCGACCGGAACTGTGACCTCCACCACGGCGAACGTGATCTATTCCTGGTGAGATCGCCGGATGCTCGGTTTTCTCCTCCGTCTCCTGCCCTTCTGGGTGCGGGAGCCCCTGTTCATCGTGATCGGGTCCGTTCTCGGCGTACGCCTCATGTACCTCGCCGTCCGCGATCACGACTGGGGAGCGGCTGGTTTCGGCGTGGTGTTCCTCGTGTTCACTGCCATACGCGTCCACACGGTGGTCCGGGCCCTGCGCGCACGCCGGAACCCTGCCCTGGCGGCCTCCGCCGAGGCGACGGCGGTCGATGCCGGCACCCAGGCCCCGGCCCAGGTGCAGACGCAAGCCCCCGCCCAGGCCCCGGTACCGGCTCAGGCTCAGCCCCAGGAGAAGGAGCCCAACGTATGGGGCCAGGCCGTCGCGGCCCTGGCCGTGTTCGGGGCACTCGCGGCCGCGCTGTGGCTGGCCCCACGCGTGCTGCCGTCCGACGACAGCACGCCGCAGTCCGCCTCGTGTTCGGACGGGGAACACGAGAAGCTGCCGAAGGCCTACGAGGAGACGCCCGAGGCTGTGACCGGTGACGAGCTGTGCGAGGCGCTCAACCGGCCCGACCTGGCCCAGCTCCTGGGAACGCCCGGGGAGACCGCGACCACGGCCTCCGGCAGCAGCAACACCGCTGCCCTGACCGATGGGAAGGTCGCCGAGCCGGAGGCCGAGATCTCGTTCGACACCTACACCGTGAACCTCTCGGCCACCTACAACAAGCTGTCGACCGCCCAGTACGTGAAGCTGCTGAAGATCGGAGCCGAGAAGGACGTCAAGACGCTCACGGTCCTCGGCCGGCCCGCGGTTTTCTCCTCGGACCACACCATGAAGTTCGAGATCAATCTCGGAAGTGGCGGATCCGGTGGCCCGGTGGAACAGGGCCCCCTGGCCAGGACGCTGTCCGTGGCCTTCGACCAGAAGGACCGGGGTGGTTCCTACGACATCACCGTGTGGAGCAAGTCCGGAGCCCTCCCGGACGACAACGTTCTCGTCGACATCGCTGAGAAGGTTCTTCCGACGATCCCCGAACGGACTGCCCGATGAGACGCCGACAGTCTCCGAGCAGTGGCCCCGCCGGGACGCCCATTCATACAGATCGAGCACATCGGCCGAGCGGCTGATGTCCAAAGCGGCGCGGGCGTTCTCGCGGACAAGCAGGGGAGAGGGGTTCGCCGCGTGGCGTCGGCCACGGGCGAAGCTGTGGGTCCTGGCCGGTGCGACGGCTCTCGGATTCCTCGTCGCGCTGGAGATCGTGGCACGTCACTACTGCCAGCCGGGGCCGATCACCAGCCAGGTACGAGAGGTGATATTCGCCCCCAAACCGGGGCCGCTGTACGGCGGTCTGGCGTTGATGATGGTGGTGCTCACCTGGCGGCAACGGTTCATCGCGGTCGGTGTCGCGATCGGAATCGACGCCGTCTTCGTGCTGCTGCGCTGGGCGCTGCACGCCGAGGTGGCCGACGGTCATTATTTCGGCAACGGCGCGTTGTGGGTGATGCTGGGCTGTGCGGTCATCGCTGTCACGCGCCGTACCGGCCAGGAACGCGTCCTGCTGCTGAAGGGCGTCGGGCTGGGTCTGCTGTTGGTGACCGGCCGCAAAACCGGCGACACCTGGCTGCTCATCACCTCGAAGGCCCGCCCGCAGGTGCTCGACCAATATGTGGCGACCGTCGATCACGCGCTGGGGAATCCATCATGGGTGGCGGGCCGGTTTCTCGACGCGACCGGCCCGATCGGCGGCCATGTTCTCCACCTGGTCTACGCCCAGCTCGCGGTGGCCGCGGTGGTCGTCGCGCTGTACCAACTGCGCAACGTGGCGGCCGAGGGCCGTTTCCCACGCCACCATCTGGTGCGCACCTTCCTGATGATCGGCCTCCTCGGGCCCGCCATCTACATGATCTTCCCGATGGTCGGTCCGGTCTTCGCCTACGGCCCCGGCGCCTCCGGCACCGGCGGCGTGCACTGGGCGGTCGCCAACCTGTGGCCCCACACGCCGCCACCGATCACCACCCCGCACCCGATGCCGTACGACGAGATCACCCCCCGCAATTGCATGCCCAGTCTGCACACAGCGTGGGCTACCGCGATCTTCATCCATACCCGCAAGGGCCCACGGCTTCTTCGGTTCGCAGGGGCGTTCTGGCTCGTCGCCACGCTCGGCGCAACGCTGGGATTCGGCTACCACTACGGCGCGGACCTCGTCGCCGGCGTGGTGTTCGCGCTCACCGTCGAGGCGGCGCTGCGCTCGATCGACCGTGGGTGGGACCGGTCCGGAATCCAGCTGGTCGGCTACGGGACGACGATCTTCGCTGCGCTCCTGGTGTCGTACCGCTACCTGCCGATGGAGATGGCCGAACATCCGCGGGTGTTCGGCCCGCTGCTCGTTCTGGCGATGACCTCGGTGGTCTACGGCTACGTACGAGCCATCAAGACGTGGGAGCCGGAGGCAGTACCGGCGGATCGTCCGGAACCGCAACCCGAACCAGTTTCCACCGCGTAGCGAAGAACGACTAGTGGCAGTGCCGGCAGGGCGCGTGCTGGGACGGCGTGGACAAGGTCAGTACGCCGTCCTGAACATGTGCCTCCCGGGCGCGCGTGGTGAGTTCCGTCAACCGTCGCAGGAGGCCGTAGCCCTCGCAGAGCACGGTTTCGTGCCCTCCGTAGGACTCCAAGTTGATGACGGCTGCCTCCACGTGCCGGATCTCGGACTCGAGCAGGGGAACGTTTCCGACTCCCCGGGCGAGGGCCAAGCCGGCACGTGGGTAGAGAAGCGGTAGCAACTCGGCGCCGCCGGCACTGCGAATGGTGGCGGCATCGCTGTCGCTGTGTGCTTCCAGACAGGACTGGGCGTGCTCGATGACCCGGACGAGGGCCTGGTAGTCCACCGTCGACAGTTCCATCGCGAGGAGGCCGGCGGGCTGCGGGGCCGTGCTGGAGGACTGGTCGTCGCCTGCACTCGCCTCGCGTCGACGGCTGGGTCGCCACGGCACTTCGGTCCCCCTCGTGCTCCCGATCGTTTCATTGGCTGACGGGACTCCGGTTGTCCGGAGAAACAGTAAATCACTCGAATTCGGGAGGGTCAGGGCCCCATCAGCCGGCGGGCAGCGGTCGGTTCCCGTGCGGGTGCAGGCGATCGGTGAGGAAGGCGAGGATCTCGTCGCGGGCCCGGACCGTCGGGTGGCCGGCCTCGTCGACGAGATGGGCGGTGACGACGCTGTGCGGGGTGCCGACCAGGTCGGCGAAGAAGGGCGGCGGGGCGGGGTTGGCGGCGCTGTCCGGCAGGACGCGACCGTCGAAGGCATCGCCGAGCAGCGCGCGGTAGGCGGCGAAGCGCTGCCCCGTGCACCAGCGGTCGCCCTCGAAGCGGTAGGCCAGCACGGTGAGTCCGTCGCGGTCGAGCCGGTCGCGCACCGCACGCGCGTCCGCCGCGTCGAGTTCGAGCCCGCCGGGATCGTCGAGCGGCAGCGAAGGATGGTTGACCACCGGGGCGATCACTGCCGGCTCCAGAGCCATGGTGAGGGCGAAGTTGCCGGTGAAGCACAGGCCGATGGCGCCCACCCCCAAACCACCGCACGCGGTGTGCGCCTGCCGCGCGAGGCCGCGCAGCCAGAGCGTCACCGGGCTGGTGCCGCCTCCGGCGAAGGCGCGGAACTCCGCGCTGACACAGGCGCGGCGGACCACCTCCCGGCCGCCCTCGACCGTGGGGAAGGCGCCGTCCGTCCCGAAAAGGGAGGGCACGTGGACGGTGAAGCCCGCGTCCCGCACCCAGCGCGCGAGCCGCAGGACGTCGGGACTGATGCCCGGCATCTCGGGCAGCACCACGACCGCGGGCCCGGCCCCGGCCACATACACCGTCTTCTCCACCCCCTCCACGGCCACGCTCCGGCGGGTGAAGTCGGTGATCGGATCGTCGTCGCTCATGGGACCAGCCTGGCCTCGAGGCCGGCCACCGGGTGAGAGGCGGCATCGCCGAAACAGAGGGTAATCTCGCCACACGCGAGGCAGCGAGCGGTACGCGGTCGGCGACCCGGGGCCGGGGACACCAGGGGGCAGGGGCGTGATGGCGGTGACGACGCGGCAGGCGCAGCACGGCGTGGTTCCTGGCGCAGGACCGGGTGCGCTGCGGGTCGGTGTCCTGGCGTACCCGGGCTGCTTCGCGTCCGAAGTGTTCGGCATCCCCGACCTGTTGACAATGGCCGGACATGTCGCCGGACCGGAGGCGTCCGGCTACCGGGTGGCGGTCGTCTCGCCCCGCCGCCGGGTCGCCGCCTCGGGCGGCGCCATTCTGGACGTACGCCCCTTGCGCGAGGTCGACGTCCTCGTGGTCCCCGGCTTCGAACTACGCCCGGACACCGACCTGGACGCGGGGCTGGCCCGGCTCGCCCCCGAGATCGCGGCGATCCGCGCGCAGGCCGCCGCCGGCACCGCCGTGGTGTCCCTCTGCGTCGGCGCTTTCCTGCTCGCCGAGGCCGGGCTCCTCGACCGGCGCCGGGCCACCACATCCTGGCTGCACGCCGGCGAACTGGCCAGGCGCTACCCGGTCGCCGACATCCGGCCCGAGCACCTGGTCGTCACCGACACCGGCGTGACGACCACGGCCGCCTTCAGCGCCATGTACGACTTCGCGCTGGACCTGATTCGCCGACACGACGGCGACCGGGTGGCACGGACCACCGCACGGTTGACGCTCGTCGACGACGCGCGGACCTCCCAGACCCCGTACGTCGACACACGGCTCCTCCCGCAGCCCGGCCGGGAGTTCTCCCAGCGGGTCATGCGGCGGCTGGACCAGAACCTCGCCGAGCGGTACGACCTCGCCTCGCTCGCGGACGCCTTCCGGGTCAGCACCCGTACGCTGCTGCGCCGCTTCGCCGAAGAGACCGGACGCAGCCCGCTGGCCCATCTGCAGGCCTCCCGGGTCCGCCGCGCCCGCCATCTCCTGGAGACCACCGACCGCACCGTCGCCGCCGTAGCCACGGCCGTCGGCTACCAGGACCCGGGCACCTTCGCCGCTCTCTTCGCCCGTCACACCGGCCACCGCCCGAGCGCCTACCGGGCCGCCTTCCGCCGTACCGCCCGGGCATCCACCCCGGACGGCGGCGCCTAGTTCCTGTCTCCTCGGTCCCGTTGACGACGACGGCGCTCCGTCGGGAGGCGCTCGCTCAAACCGCTCGTCCAATCGCTTCCGCCAACTCGGCTGCGGTCGTGAGAGCGATACGGGGCTCGTCGACGAGAGCAGTGTCGATGACTGCGGCGAGTCGGCGTGGCAGAGTGGGCAGTCGGTCACGTATGGGCACCGCCGGCTCGCGCAGGACGACGGCGACCGGATCGGCATCGGGCGGGAAGTCGCGCGGAGGCGAACCGGTGAGCACACAAGCAGGCCGTCATAGCCCACAGATCCACTTCGGGCAGCGCGTACTTGAAGATCGCGTCTCCGTCTTCGGAGTCCCGGTTTTCGCCGAGGAAGCCCCGGGCACGCGGTGTCGTCCCGTGCAGAAGCGCGGCAACTCCTGTCTTCCGGTCTTCCGGCTCGTCGGATCGGCGAGCCGATCGCGAGGGGCGGAGGAATGCCTGAGCCCGAGTGTGCAGGCCTGCCGTGGAGGCGACCGCCCTGGTGGTCGGGCCCGCTAGCTGTCCTTCAGCGCCTCCAGGCCGGGCGCGACCAGCAGCGGCGTGAACCGCACGACGGTGTGCGTGGCGACGTTGTTGACGACGTAAGGGTCGGTGGCGAGCAGGCGGTCGAGTTCCTCGGGCGTCATCTCCGCGGCGAAGTAGACGCCGCCCGTCAAGGGCACTTGGCGTCCCGCCACGAGAAGCAGACGCTGGGCGATGACCTGGTTCAGCCAATCGCCGTGGGCCGGTCTCCACCGGTCCACTTCGTTCAGCGGCGCCGTGTAGGTCACTGTGACAACGAACATGCACTGAACGTACACGGCCCAGCCCTGACACCGCGCGTCAATTGATCATTTTGTCAGGAGCGGCCGGCGCCGAGCCGCTCTCGTCCTCGCCGTCCCTGCTACCGTCGCGATCGAGCACGGTGCGCATGAACAGGGGCTCGGAACAGGGCGGTTGATGAATATGGCCGTCGATGGCCGTCCTCAGCACGCCCTTTTCCGGCCGGCGCGGCGACGCGACGCGGTCCGGGTCGTTCCGACGACCAGGAGTCACACGTGCATTCCTCCGCTTCATCGCTGACCGGCGAACTGATCACCGACCGTCTCACCCTGCGGCCGTGGACCACGGCCGAGGCCGACGCCGTGCGCGCCGACGACGGACTCCGGCCGGCCGACTGGGCCGACGACTTCCCCGCCGACGGCGACCGCATCATCGCGGCCCTCTTCGATGACCACCCCGACTGGTTCGGCGCGTACGGCCACCGGCTGATCGTCGAACGGGACAGCGGCCTCGTGGTGGGCTCGATCGGTCTTCTCCGGCCGCCCAGCGAGGGCGTCCTCGAGCTCGGCTACGGCGTCGTGGCCTCCCGGCGTGGCCGGGGCTACGCCACCGAGGCCACCCGGGAGCTCGCCGCGTTCGCCCTCGCCGCGCAGGGCGTCCACACCGTGATCGCCGGCGTGGATCCGGCGAACCCGGCTTCTGCCCGCGTCCTGGAGAAGGCCGGCTTCGAGCGGTACGACAGCACGCCCACCGGGAAAGCCGACGGCACAGCCCGATTCGGATGCACGGGAGCGGACCGCCAGGAGTAACCGCGCGGGTGGGTGGGCGGCCCGGATGCCCGCCCACCCGCTGCCGTTGACGCACACCGTGGGCGGGCCCGGTGGGCGGGGAGGCCGGCGACCGTCCGGCTGGACTCCTCGAACGCCTCCCGGCAGGGCCCGCGCGCCGAGTGCCTGAGGCCCTGCCGGCCTGAGCGGGGCCGTACCCGGCCCGCTCAACTGCCGGCCAGGGCGGCGCCCAGCGCGAGGGCGAACAGCATCGGCAGGAGAACGCACCCGAGTCCGGCGCCGGCGGCGAGCATGCGTGGTGTCCGTAGGGACCGGCGGTGCGGCAGCGCCCAGGAGAGGGCCAGCAGGCCGCACGACCAGTAGAACACCCCTCCGAAGGCACCGAGGCCGTCCTCGGACCGGAACCACCTGAATTCCAGCACGAGGAAGGGCAGACCGATCAGGGACGCCACGGCAGGCGTCCTCCACCACGTCCGGTGGGCGAGGCGCGGCGGTACGTCGTTCGGTTGCGTGTCGTCGTCAGGCATGCGACCACCCCATCACCACCCCCGGGTCGGGGCATCGGGCCGCGTACTCAGCTGCGCACACGCGCACGTACTCACACCACTGCTCTCGGCGGAAGTGAGGTGAACCGAGTCAGGTGTGAGGTAGATCACGTATCGGTCCCTGCATCCCTTTGTGCTGCCGTCTAGTCCGATCATCGAACAGTCTTGTTAAAGGGGAAACAAAATGGGCAATCGCACTCTTCTGGCTACCGCAGCCCTGTGCGTGACGGCGGTACTGACACTCACCGCCTGCGGAGACGACAAGAAGGCGGACGCCAAGCCGGTGGAGCCTTTCAAGGGGCTGACTGCGGCTCAGATCTCCGAGAAGGCCCGAGTCGCCATGACGAAGCTGGACTCGTTCAAGGTCAAGGGCGGCATGACCACCGACGGTGAGCACATGACCTTCGATTTCGCCGTCGCCGCGAAGGGCAACTGCCACGGAACCTTCACCACCGGGGGTGCGTCCGCCGAAATCCGTCAGGTCGGCGGCGACACCTTCATGAAGGGCGACGAGAAGTTCTGGCAGCAGACGGGCAGCCGGGAGGGCTCGTCGTCCAAGGAGACGGACGCCCTCACCGAGATGCTCAAGGGACGCTGGTTCAAGATGCCGGCGGAGGATGCGAAGGCGGACGACAAGTTCCCCTTCTGTGACATCGACACGATGTTCGAGAAGGACGAGAAGGAAGGCCACCTCACCCGGGGAGCGGACACCGAGGTCAACGGCACGCCCGCCGTGACGCTCACGGGGAAGGACGGCGCTGCGACGCAGACCCTCCTCATATCCGCCAAGGGCGAGCCCTACGCGCTCCGGCTGACAGCCGAGGGCGGCAAGGAGCCCGGTTCGTTCGACTTCTCGGCGTTCAACGAGCCGGTGACCGTCACACCTCCGCCGCCCGGCGAGGTCATCGACCCGGAGAAGCTCAAGGGCTGACCTCTTTCAAGGGCTGACATCGCGGCCCGGAATCCGGACCGCTGCCGGCCGGGCGGGCGCAGCCCCCTGGCCGGTTCCACACAACATCGCAGGAGTACACCCGTGAACGGAAAGCGCCGCCGCTTGCTGCTGGCCGCTGTTGACCCCATGCTCGAACCCGGGGAGCAGGTCGAAGTGGCGACCATCGTGAACCTGAGTTCGGTCTCGGTGCGCCGGACGGCCGCGTTCGCGGCGGCGTCGGCGATCATGAGCGGTGGTGGGATGACCGTGATCCCTGCGCCGACGCCCATGTACCTGGCGATGACCGACCGTCGTGTCTTCGTCTTCCGGGCCAATCCCACGTTCGCCCGGCCGGAAGAGCATCTGATGACGATCCCGCGCGCCGGTCTCGTGCGCACGGAGATCAAGGAGCGCCTGCTCAACTCGTCCTTCGTCGTGTCCTCACCGGAGAACGAGCAGGGCCTGAAGATCGTCTTCCCGCTGGTGAGCCGCAAGGACCGGGACGTGATGGCGGCCGCCGTGCCCCTGGCAGGCTGACCGTCCGAACGCGGGCGGCCACGCCTACGACTGGCGGGCTCGGCCGGGACGGCCGCCTGGACCGCGGTCGGGTGGAGGAGAAACACGCAGGACAACTGCCGCTGACTCCGAGATCATCTGGCAGTGGCCACAGAATCGCATCTGCTGTCCCTCCGTATCGTCGTGCCACCGCAGCGAAGTCGACACGACACCGTGGAATGCCGACCGATCGTCGACGGACGGGACATCCTGGCCGAAGTGTTCGCCGAAGGCCCGGGAGTTGACCCTCGGTACCTCGTGGGACCGGATGCGCCGCTTCACGCGACAGACACGCCCCGTGAGGTTCGGCTCGCCGCGGCCGCGTGCACGGAAGGATGCTGCGGCGCCCTGTACGTGACCATCAGGCGCGAAAGGCAACACGTCATCTGGAGCGGCTGGCGCAACCCGGATGAGGATGATGTCGATTTCCCGGAGCTTCGATTCGGCGTCAACCAGTACGAAGCGGAGGTCCGCCGGGCTTCGACGGACCACAGCTGGGAGTGGCCGGCCCGCACCGTCGCCAGGATTCTGGAGGGGAGCGACCCGACCGACCAAGCGGAGCACCTTGAGGCGCACCTCACGGCCGAGGACCCTCGCGAGGTCGGCGAGGTCTGCGGCGGTTCGAAGGAGTTTGCCGAGCGTCTCGGCCATCCCTGGCCGCGCCCCTGACGACGCGAAGAGCGCGTGGTCGAGGCGCGGGCGGAGCCGCGCGGGTGCTCGAGGCGGCCGTTGACGGCCTCGGTGCGTCCGGCGGACGTGCCAGGGTCGATCAGCCGGTCGCGGCCGAGCGGCTCGTGCGCCGACCGCCGGGGCGCCGTGTCGCGCGGCGGTCCTTCGGGCCGCACCGGCGGCACCACCGGCCGGCCCAACGACTCAGCACACCAGCACACCGGCACCGTACGATCCCGGGCGAGCCCCATCGAGGTCCGGATGGACCGGGCTTGTGCGGCCCTCAAGGGCAGGCCTGTCGTCTGAGCGCCGACGCATCCGCGGTGCATTCACCGAGCAGCAGTGCGGCGACCGCCTCCGGGGCCTCATGCATCGCGTCGTGGCCGGTCGGGAGGTCGTGGACCTGCCACTCGGGATCGGCTTGGAGCCGGGTGCGGAGTTCCGCGAACGGCGTCCGGTCTTCCCATCCCGAGCAGTAGATGAACTCCCGACGGGGGACCTGGGCGAGCGTGCCTGTGAGCCGGATCGTCTGCAGGAACGAGGCGAGGGGATGGGGCCGGCGGCGGGGATCGCCGCCCTCCGGCGGCTGGACGGCGTAACCGGTGGCCGCGGCGCCGACGGCGAACGCTTCCCGGTAGCGCTCGGTCGTCGACGACCAGCACGACTCGCCATCGCTTGGTACGTAGGCGTCGAGATGCACCAGTCGCGAGATCCGGCCGCCTGCGCGATCGGCGGCGGCGGCGATCACCATCCCGCCGTAGCTGTGGCCGACCAGCGTCGCGCTGGTGATGCGGGTGCGATCGAGGAGCCGCAATACGTCGTCGGCGTGGGTGTCGAGGTTGGCGGTCGCGACCGTCGCGTCGTCGTCGTCCGGCCGCAGACCGGTCAGGGTCAGGGCGTGAACGACATGACCGGCACGCTCCAGCAGCGGAACCACCGCCTCGAACGACCAGGATCCGTGCCAGCCTCCGGGCACGAGAACGAACGTCGCCATGCGTTTCTCCTTCTCTCCAGCCGCGTACGAGGCACGCCGGCTCGATGCCATGTGGTTCGGTCAGGCGCTTCGCGCGACTCAAGACCACTCCGCAGGAAGGAAGTCTCACCGGAGCAAGGTGTGGCTTGCCACCGCTAGAGTGCCAACCGATGCCTGTTCACCGCCAACCTCGCCCGATCGCCGGTGTGACGTCACATGTGTGGCCCTCCGGCGGACGTCACCTCTGGCCGTCCGGCGCAACCAGCGCGGTGCAGTCGCATGCACGGGGACACCTGGTGTACGCGGCCGGCGGCGTTCTGGCAGTTCACACGGAGCGCGGCACGTCGATCGTTCCCGCCGACCGGGTCGCCTGGACCCCCGCCGGGTACACGCACTTTCACCGCGCCCACGGCGACACCGACATGCGGATCGTCTTCCTCGAGCCGTCCCTCGCCCGGCTCGTACCGGACCATCCCGTCGTGTTCCTGGCCTCCGACCTCGCCCGCGAGGTCCTGCTCGCCCTGACCGGCCCCCGCAACTACGACGACGCCGTGCCCGGCTACAGCCGCTCCGCGCGCGCTCGCCTCCTTCGGGTCCTCGTCGATGAACTCGGCGAAGCGCACGAACAGCCGCTGCACCTGCCGGAGCCACGGGACGACCGCCTGCGAGCCGTTGCCCGGATACTGCACGAGACGCCGGCGGACAACGCCACGCTGGCCGAACTCGGGAAGACGATCGGAGCCAGCACCCGTACCCTCAGCCGGCTCTTCCGCAACGAACTCGGCATGACCTTCTACGAGTGGCGCACGCAGCTACGCATCCACCACGCGCTCGTGCTCCTCGCCGAGGGACACGACACCACCCGAACCGCCTACGCCTGCGGATGGGCCAACCCCAGCAGCTTCATCGCAGCGTTCACCGACATCATCGGAACGACCCCGGGCCGCTACCGAACCAGTCGTCGGGCCACCGCCCACGCGTCTCAACTCCCGGCGGTGGTCCGGCCCTCGGGGTGAGCCGTGTCCTCGGGGTGAGTCGTGTTCGTTGTTCGGCCGTGCCGAGTCAGGCCTTCTCCGCGAGCGGGTGTTCCTCGCGTCCTGAAGATCGTCGTGATCAGTGATCAGTGATCGATGCTCGTCGCCGTTTCCAGGTTGCGGCTCATGCGCTCCAGGACGCGCACCGTTGTGCGGTACTCGTCCGAGGAGATGCCGGTCGTGGACAACTCCCGAAACGCGTCGACACGCGCAGTGACGTCGGTCAGACGGCGGCTGCCACCAGGAGTGAGGGTGAGCCGGTTCGGTGCGGGACGGTCCGCCCAGCCGTCGGCGAGAACGGTGTCGATGGCGCCGGTCAGTACAACGCTGTCGGCGTTGGCGGCGAGGGTCGACAGGACCGCGCTGTCCCTGATTCCGGGAGCGTCGTGGACGAGGTTGAGAACCTGCCAAGCGATTCGTGTGAGGCCGAACCCCTCCAGCATGTCGTTCATGTAGCGGGTGAGTGCCTTGTCGGTGCGGTTGAGCCAGTAACCGATGGGCTTCATGCGTGTGCTCCTTCGGTGGTGGTGATGAGGGCGGGGGCTGCGCGGACGGAGGCTGTCAGTGATGTGGGGGCGTGCGGGACAGGAGTGCCGGCCACTCCTGAGCGACGGCCCAGTCGGTGAAGCTGTGCCAGCCGACTTCGGGGTACTCGCGTCGCAACGCGGTGGCATCGACGCCGAGGCCGAAGGTGGTGAAGTACTCGAACATGGCCGCCAGGTCGGCCGATCGAGTCCGGACGTAGGACAGGGGTACTTCCTGGTGGGCGATCGGGCGGCCGATGGCGGTCGTGAGGATCTCCGCCATCTGGCCAGGCGTGCGTTCGTCCGAGGCGATGTCGATGCGGCGGCCGGCGAACTCCTCACGCCGTCGGAGGACCAGCGCGGCGAACGCGCCGATGTCCGAGGCGGGGATGAGAGTGAGGGGCCGGTCGGCAGGCATGGGCCAGGCGAAGGTGCCGTCGCGCAGCCCGTCGAGGGCCCAGCCGCCGGCGTAGTTGTCCATGAACGCTGCCGGAGCGATCACCGTCCAGGGCACCCCGACAGCGCGGAGGTGCTGTTCGACCAGGTACTTGCTCTCGTAATGCGGGATGCCGGTGCCCCGGTCGGCGTGGGCGGCGGAGGTGAACACGATGTGCCCCAGCCGCACCTCTGCCGCGGCGCTGACGAGGGTCTTGCCCTGTCGCACTTCGGTCGCGGTGTCGGTGTCGAACGGGCTGGTGACCGCGAACAGGGAGTCCGCTCCGGTGAGGGCTGCCTCGAGCGAAGGGCGGTTGTCGAAGTCGGCGTAGCGCACCTCGGCGCCGAGGCGGTGCAGGACGTCGGCGGTGGGCGAGTCGGGGCGGCGGGTGAGCGCGCGCACCTGATGACCGGCGGCCAGCAGGGCTCGGGCGGTGGCCCCGCCCTGGGCTCCGGTGGCTCCGGTGACAGCGACGGTGAGCATGGGTCCCCCAAAAGGTAGTATCACTGCGTGGCGCATTCACTGCGTCACGCAGAAGATTAGGGGAATTCGCTGCGTCGTGCAGTGATTTGGAGTGTGATCCAGATGACAGACTCGCGTCGGGACCGGCTGTACGAGGAGTTGTCGAGGGAGTCGCGCCGCTACCTGGCGGCCTACGTGCTGTTCAACCAGGCCATCGCCGACCATCTCGGACTGCATCCAACCGACGTGCAGTGTCTGAGCCTGCTGACAGCGGAGCCCGGGCCGCTCACGGTCAAGCAGATCGCCGACATGACGGGCCTGACCACGGGCTCCGCCACGCGACTCGTCGACCGGCTCGAACGTGACGGCTACGTGGTCCGCTCACCCGACCGGCAGGACCGCCGCCGCGTGCTGGTCACCCCCGTGCCGGAGCGCATCGCCCGTGTCACAGCGGTGTGGGACGACCTCGGCCGGTCCTGGCAGGAGCTCCTCGACGACCACACCGAGGACGAGCTCGAGGTGATCACCCGGCACATGCGACGGGCGCACGACCTCAGCCACGCCCAGATGCGGCACCTGCGCTCCCGCCCGAAGCCGGAGTGAACCGGAGATCACCACGCCTGTCTCTCACGGAACTCGCGTCAAGGCCGGTAAGGCCGCAGGGGGGTGGGCGCGTGACGGTGTCCCACGGGGCTGAGCAGCTCGGTAGCTCGCTGGGCTCATGCTCCGGAGGACGACTGCCGGGGCCGCCGCACGGCGCCCGGCGCGAAAGCCTTGCAGTCGACCCCCACGGCTCGGTCGGATCGGCGTACTGAGCAGCGGACGAGGGGTCTCCCGGGACCGGAGACCCCATGTTCCGCGCCGGCCGCGGCCGGACCTAGGCCGCGCAGAATTCGTTGCCTTCCGGGTCCTGCATGAGCCACCAGTGTCCGGCCGGGCCCTTGTCGACCTCGCGGACGCGGGTCGCCCCCAGGTCTTCCAGCCGGGTCACCAGTTTGTCGAGGCCACCAGGCTCGCTGTGGACGTCCAGGTGCAGGCGGTTCTTGCCCGTCTTGCCCTCGGGCACCTCCTGGAAGAGCAGTCGACGGCCGCGACCGACGCCGCTGGTCCGATCGAACGGGTCGTCGGGGTGGCGGATCGCGGCATAGCCGCGAAAGGTCCTGCGGCCGTGATGGTCGGCGACCGCCTCCTTGCCGAGCCGGCCGGCGGCCAGCAACTGTTCGACGAGAGCGCTGGGGTCTTCCACCTCGTACCCCAGGGCCGCCGCCCAGAAGTCCGCGAGGGCGGGTGCGTTCGTGCTGTCGATGACCAGCTTCCAGCTCAATGTCATGTGACCACTCATATGGGTTACACGGACGCCCCGCAACCAAGACGCGGACGCTGCACGCAGCAACCGCCACAGTCAGACTGCAGGACTCACCCGCCGCACTCTCACGGCAGGTCGACGGCGTTGACGGACAGGTCGTTGTCCACGGTGTAGTACGGCCGTACTCGGGCACGCCCGCGCGGGGTGTCCTCGAACACGGTCACGGGATACACGTACACCTTCTTACGGTCCTTGACGTCGCCGAACCAGCCGCCGACGCGCACCGGTTCGGCCCGGTCGGCGATGCGCACCCACAGGTCCCACAGGTCCTGCTCCGCGTGGTGGAGCCGAGCGACGGCCGCGCAGACCACGCGCGCGTGCAGCACCCCGTCCTCGTCACGGTGCCAGGACAGCTCCAGGGCACCGGCGTCGGCGGCGCGGTCGCGGTGTCGCAACTCGAAGCCCTCGACGTCGGCCGCGGGTCCGAACATCCGTACCGCCACGTCGATCTGGTCGCTGTCGGTGTAGATGTCGACGCGCTGGACTTCCGCGTGCACGTCGGCCTCTCGGGCGGTCAGCGCGATGAACCCGTCCACGGTCTCGTACGGCAGGAGCGCTCGGACCGGGGACTGCTGTGCGTCGGGCCGGAAGGTCGTCAGGCCGCGCAGATCGAGCAGGTCACTGTGCAGGCGCCTGCGTGGCCCGTTCGCCGGGTCGACCCACAGGTCCCACACCGCGTTCCCCAGGGGCAGCGTGCGTTCGACGGGGGCCCAGACCCGGCCGCGGTCGTCGCGGCCCAGCGGCACGCGCAGCGTCGTGCGGTCCTCGTCGCGTCGGATCAGCAGCAGTTCGCCGTCGTCGACCGGAGCGGTTGCCGACAGCACGACGCGCAGTGAGCCGTCCGCGTCGGCATGGAAGGCCCCGCTCATCGGCGCCGTGACCGGGGCCGACGCTGCCTCCGCCGCGCGGAGCGCGTCCGCCCGACCGGATCGGGGCCGCAGCAGGCGGCTCAAGAACGAGGCACGCATCGGCGACGCGGTGGAGTCGCGGGCGCCGAGCTCGCGGAACAGGTCCTCATAACGCAGGGCGATTGCTGCGGGGTCGAACCGCTCGGAGTTACGACGGGCCGCAGCCCCCATCGCGGCCCGCGCCTCGTCGTCGTCGATCAGCCGCAGCAGACCCTGGGCGATGGAATCGACGTCTCCCGGTGTGACCAGCAGGCCGTCCTCGCCGTCGTGGATGATCTCGCGCGGGCCGAGCGGGCAGTCGGTGCTCACGACCGGGACGCCACAGCGCATCGCCTCGACGATGGTCATGCCGAAGGACTCGCTGTCCGAAGTCACCGCGGCGATCGAACCCTTGACCCACTCGGCCTCGATGGGGGAGGCCAGACCCATCAGGTGGACCTGGTTGTACAGGCCGAGGTCGTTGATCAAGGTGCGCAGCTTGCCGCGCTGGCTGCCGTCGCCGTAGATCCGCAGCTGCCAGTCGGGATGGTTGGCGGCGACCTTGCCGAAGGCCCGCACGAGCAGGTCGTACCGCTTGATGACCGCGAGCCGCCCGGCCGCGACGACCGTCTTGACGGTCGGGTCGGCCGCGGGCAACGAGGGTGCCGGAATGCTGTTGGGTATGGAGACGACACGCAGGCCAGGAATGGCCATGTCCCTGCGGTAGTTCTCCGCGTCGGCCTCGGACACCGTGACCAGGGCGTCCAGGCGGGCGTAGCTCTCCTTCATGTCCGGCAGCAGCGCCTCCGGGTGCGACGCCAGGGTGATGTGCTCCTGGCCGATGCCCAGGGTGCGTTTGCCGGCGAAACGCGCGACATACACGTTCAGGCCGGGGCGTGTTCCGATGAGCACGTCCGGGGGGTTCTGGCGGAAGTAGTCGGCGGCCCGCTCGTCGGTCACCGTGCTGTACTGGTGGTAGCGGGTCTCGGCCGCGGGGAAGACTCGGGCCGGCTCGTTCCGCTCGGCCTCGGGAATCTGTCGCGTGTCGATCAGGCTGGTGACTTTGACTCGCGGATCAATCGCGAACAGCGGCGCATCCTTCGGCTGGAACACCGAGACGATCTCTACCTGGTGGCGTTCGGACAGAGCCGAGGCCAGGTTGATCGTTGTCCGGTTTGTCCCACCCAAGCCGAAAACGTCATGGATGAGGAATGCAATTTTCACGCGGCTCTCCCCGTTCGGGTCATGGACCCACCAGTCGCTGTAACGCACAGGATACCCACTGGTACGGCCCAGCTTGTTCACAGTTACGCCGCCATTCACGGAACACCCCGGTGTGTGGGTGTTCCTCAGCGGTCTCGGTTCGAGCGCGCAGGCGGACGGGACCGGCCGCGGAGCTGAGTGTCAGCTGGGCTGCGGCCGCGTCATACTCGGGAAGCCCACGGCCGATGGAGAAGTGGCCGGAGAAGAACGCCTGCGGCAGCGGGGTGTTCGGGCCACAACCCGGCGACGACACCTCAACTCGCCATGGCCCGGCTCGCGTCCATCGCCGAGGGCCGCCCGGGCCGGCGGCACGCCGCATCGGGTGGCATACGATCGGGCTCCCTTCGTGCTGGAAGGCGGTATGCCCATGCCCGTGCCGAGCCTGCTCGCGGTTTTCGCCCACCCGGACGACGAGTCGTTGTCAGCCGGCGGAGTGCTCGCTCGTCACGCGGCTGCGGGCGCACGTACCGCAGTAGTCACGACAACCTGGGCCGCTGACACCGAGCGGGCCGCGGAGTTGGCCGAAGCGCTGCGGATCCTCGGGGCGGGCAAGCCGCGGATGCTCGGGTACGCCGATGAGCGCGTACCGCAGTCGGCGCCAGGCTGCCTGCGGTTCTGCGATGCGCCGCTCGACGAGGCGGTAGGGCGGTTGGTGGCGCACATCCGTGAATTCCGCCCGGACATCATGGTCACCCATGACGCCTATGGCGGCCTGCCCGGTCACCCCGACCACGTGCACACCCATCGCGTGACCTTGCTCGCCGCTCACGCCGCCGGGCTTGAACGTCTCCACCCGGCCGCCGGTGCCCCGTGGCAGCCGAGCGCGCTCTACCTGGCCACACACCCGCACTCGGCGGTACCGGCGCTGAGAGAAGTGATCGGAGCGCGCAAGGCGGTGTACAGCGTTCCGGACGAACAGGTCACCGCAACTGTCGACGTCGGCCCTTGGACGAGGCAGAAGATCGCCGCGGTGCTGGCGCACCGTTCCGAGGTGGAGCGGGGTGCTCTACCGGGCGTGATCGCACGCCTTCCGCCGGAAGTGCGGGAGCGGCTGTTCGCCACCGAGTGGTACATCCGGCACACTCCCGTCGCCCCGGCAACGGCCCAGACGGAACTGACATCCTGAGCGTCGGCGAACGACTTCCGTTCTCGCACGAGCAGCCCCGCGGCTCATTCCCCGTCCGAGTCGGACAGAGCCTCGGTGATCAGGCGGGTGGCGAAGTCGTGGTCGCCGGCGATCCGGTTGATGTGTTCCGCGAGCAGGACAGCCGTGGCTTCCAGGGGGTTCATCTCGGCCTCGGTCCAGCGTCCGTGCTGCGCGCGCCACAAACTGGGGCTCAGTCCGGTGCCCGCGGCGACGAGCAGGCCGGCCATGGTGGGGATGACCTCGGGACGGAAGGTCTTGGGCATCATGCGCATGCTGGCCACGAGGGCGGGCACCACGTACTCGATGACGTCTTTGCCGTGCTCCTCACAGGCCGTCCGCAGCCACTTGACGAGCATGTAGATGAGCGTGCACGTGCCGGTCAGCAGCGCATCGATCCCCGCAGGGCCCAAGGACGCGGCGAACTGCTCCATCATCTGCTGCTGTACGGGGTCGGTCCCGGACTTGCTGTCGTAGACGGCTTTGAGCCGAGAGTCGATCATCATGAGCGCTGCGCCGACATCGCCGACGGGAGCGTACTCGGGGTCACAGGGTGATGGCACAGGACTCCTCCTCACATGACCGACGCGGGCAGCGGTGCATATGCGTACCGTAGACCCCTCCTCGAACACGAGCCGGGAGATTCCGGCGGGAGCGCCGTGGCATGACCCTCACCACCCCGACGCCCGCCGCCCTGAACCTGACCGAAGACCGCAGGACTTTCACGGCCGGATGTCACCAGGGGTTCGAGGTGTCAGAGCATGAGCAGCAGACGCGTGTTCGGGACGAGCTTCCGGTTCACGCTGGTGCTCTGCACGAATATCGTGAAGTCGTCGTTGTGGTCGGGCTTGACGCGAACTTCGACGTTCGGCAGGCCCAGTAGAGCCCGCGCCTCGGGGCCGGTGTACACCCGGTCCGTCTTCTTCTCCAGCACCGCGATCTGCTTCTGGGCCTGGATCTTCTCCGACTTGCTCAGCTGGTAGAACGCACCGCCGGTGCGGTAGGTGTGCCCGCATTCGATGACCCAGTCCCGGATCGCCGCGTCACGAGCCACCGGAATCAGCTGATACTTCGACGCAGGCACCGGGGTGAGGCCGGCCGCCTTGATGGTGTTCTTGTTGACTGCCTCAGCACCGGTGGAGAACACCGCCCGTGATCCCCGGATGCCCCGGGTGCGGCCCACCATGAACTTCTCGGTGGCCTGCCGAATGACCTGCCCGGCCTCCTCCAGACCCTGCGTGCTCGTGGCATCCCAGATGGCGATGTTGTCCTTGGGGAAGCCGCACTGCATGGCCTCGCGCCTCCCCATTTGGTCCGGCACGAGGACCGCCAGCGTCCAGTTGTCCTCCTGCGTCGCGATCATCTCGGCCACGGCCTCGACCAGTTCACGCGGTTGCCTGGCAGGGGCGTCCGGGCAGCGATGACTTGCGTTCTCCTGCCCGTCGGTGAGTACGAACGTCAGGAAGCTGTGGTCGCCGTACAGTTGAGCCGTCTGCGCCAGCTCTCGCTGTGACTTCAGCGCCGCCGCCAGCAGAGCCGTCATTCCCCCGACCCGGTACAGCTGCTTCAGCGAGGGCATCCGCAGCACGTCCTTGTCGTAGATGACGCAGTCCACTGCGTCTGCGAAGACGTACACCGTGACCCGGGTTTCCTGGTCCAGCTCCCTCGATCGGCGGGCGAGATACGCGATTTGCTGGTCGGCGACCTCGACCACCTTGCTGCGCAGGTGCGACATGGACGAGCTGGCATCCAGCACGAGAGCAACGTGATTGATGTAGTTCTGGCTTCCGGACATGGCAGCTCCCCCTCTTTCCGACTCGATGCTCCAACCGTCTCATGCACCACTGACAATCGATCTTGCCTTCCCGCACGACCTGACCGTCGCGGGTGTCGGTCGGGGCGGCGCCGGAGAGACACGTCGGACACGGCTCAGAGTCTCTGGTCGATCTTCTTGTCTCGCATCAGCTCCTCCAGCTCTGTGTCCGACAGCGGGTGCAGAGTGTCCAGGAGACGGCGGAGCCCGAGCTCGTCGATGCTCTGGCTGGTGACCTCGACCTCCGCGTTCCGCTGCCGGCGGGTGAGGGTGACCTCGCGGGCCCCGCCGGGGAAGTCGCGCACCGTGACCATCTCACCGTGCGCGTCCACCGTGCAGGTCACGCCCATCTCGACGGGCTCGGGGCATCGGGGTCCGGGCGTGACCGGCGGGCGCACCACGAGTCCCACGTACCCCGTCTCGTACCCCTCCCGGACGGAGCGGTAGTCGACGGCGAAGGACGCAGGGCCGACCTCGGCACGGGAAATCTGCATGCCGGGCGGCGCAGTGCCCAGGTACAGCAACTCCGGCCTCTCGCGGTATCGCGCGACCTGCGCCTCGTGCCGACGGTGCTGGGCGTGCGCCGGACCGACGAAGCCGCCGTAGGCCACAGCGGCCGCCGGCACGGCCAGCGCCCCCAGCCGAACCCACCGGCTCGGCACGAAGAGCGCCGCGGCCACGGCGTACGGTGCTCCCGTCAGCGCGATCCTGGTAGTGGCGCTCCCCAGGTCAACGCCCCCGCTGTAGGCCGCCAGACCCGCCAGGACGCCAAGCGTGCCGAGGACGAAGACCAGTACCGCCCAGCCGAGACGCCGCGGCGCGGAGCCGCACAGCGGCACGAGGGTCTTCACCGGTATGCCCGCCATGCCCAGCAGGACCACTGCCAGTGGCACACCCAAGGCGAGAACCGGCACCGTCGCTTTCGCACCACCGCCCCAAGCCGATGCCACCAGCTCGAAGCCCAGCGTCGGCACCATCGTCGCCGTCATGGCCCAGACCAGGAAGAGATGCAGGGCCGTGAGTGTCCCTCTCCCGCTATTCATGTGGCGGAGCCTGTCAGATGGTGTCGCGGCGTACATGAGTATTCGTACTCAGCCGCCTGCTCGGCCGCGGGGTGCATCCTTTGCCGGTCCGGACGAACAGCGGCTTGTAATTCCGGTCAGGTGAGTTGTCCGGAAAATCGAATATCGTCACTCGGGCCGCTCCGAAATAAATGGTGCGGCGCCATATTCATTTCGGGACACTCTGGCGGAAATGTGGTCGATTTATCAGGGTGGCAGGCTCATGCCGAAGGACGCCCGTCGCGGGACTCTGGCGAGGCCGCCGTGACATGTAGGCGGTCGGTCCGGCAGCCCTCCTCCAGGGCTACTGATCAGAGGTGCGGCCGTGGTGTGTGCTCCGCAGCCCTGCCGGATGCAGGGGTCAACCACGATCAGTGAAGGAGATCTGCGGTCCAATTTCGGCTCACCAGGACTCGAAACCCCAGGTCAGCGGCGTGAAGCGGTGCGCTCCGTCTGGATCTGTGCCGATGGCCACAGCAAACCGGATTCGCGTAGGCCCATACTGAGCTATGACAAAGCCCGCTGCGCCGAAGCGTCATCTGCCCACCAGCCCCTTCAAGGCCCCGGTCACACCGGCTCCCAAGCACTTCGCTGTGGGTGACCAGGTCACACACGACATGTACGGCCTCGGCCGAGTGGTCGGCATCGAGGACGGAATCGCGGCGCTCGTGGATTTCGGCTCGGCGCAAATGCGGATCTTGAGCCCGTACGCCAAGATGACCAAGCTGTAGGACCGCTGCCCGGTCACGGCACGCCAGGCCCCTCAGGCCCCTCAGGGGCCTGCAACGAAAGAGAGTTACCCCATCGACCCGACGTCGCTGTTCTCCGCGCCGGAAGTGCAACCCCGCTTCTCCACCGCGGCATCGCCGCCTCCGGCGACCAACCCCTTCCAGGCCCCTGTCTTCGGGGAGGACGAGACCTGGCCTCCCGAGAACGCAGACGCACAAGGGTCCGCCTCGGGCATACGTGCGGCGCGGCCCAAGGCGGCTTAGCTCCACGTCGGCCTGCGGCAGAGCCCCGTTCCGAGCTGCTTCGGAACGAAGGCGCCGCAGGCCCGCCACTCAGTACGGCCCGGGAATCCGGTGCTCTCGCGACGCATCCGAGCAGCGCGGTGCCGGCGCGTCCAGGTCTGCCGGCCGGAGGCCGGCGGGATCCCGGTCCTCGGCCGGATTCGCCGGCTGGAAACGCAGGACCGCAGGGGTCGTCGAAGCCCGACCGTCAGCCGAGGTAGTGGGCGCGCCCCTCGTCGTCGAGCTCGAAGGGACCCTCCGGGATGATGCAGAACTCATTGCCCTCGGGGTCCGCCATCACCAGGAACCCGCCGTCGGCGTACTGCGTCAGCCTGCGCCCGCCGAGCCTCTCGATCCGTTGCTGCTCGGCGGCGGGATCGGGAGAGGTGATGTCGAAGTGCATCCGGTTCTTGCCCGACTTGGGTTCGGCGGTTTGCTGAAAGCCCAGACCCAGGCCGTTCTCCCGGCGCAGCCAGACGTACGGGCCCATACGGCCCACGATCGGCCTGCCGAGCAGTTCGGACCAGAACATGGCGAGCCGCTCGGGGTCTGCGGCATCGACGATGAGAGCGTTGATGTGCATGGGGGAGTCCGCCATGCCCCGATCCTCTCAAGCGGCCCAGTGCCGCTCAACAGCGGCAGTGACGAGTGGACATCACACTTCGAGGGCGTCCCGCCGGTCCGCCCGCGCTTCGGTCCCGACGACGCCCCGGCCGACCGACAGGACGTCTTGGACGACCTCCTTATCGGTTTGCCGCCGACCGACGCGGTCGGACAGGGAGCTCGCATGCTGAAGGGCAGCAAGGGTCGGGCTCAGGGCCCGCCATGAGGAAGACATCCCGATCCTGCGGACCGAGCTCTACGACGACGTGGTCTGTCGGACAACGCCGCGATGTTGCGCTCCGCCGAGCGCAACGGCTTCGTCCGCGAAGGGGTGCTGCGCTCCTCCGCCTGGGTGTTGGGTGAGTTCCTGGACGAGGTGGTGCTCGGACTCCTCGTCCAGGACTGGAAGCCGGACTCGAAGGGCTAGGCCGGCGCCCCACCTCCGCTGACCGGCGAGCGATACACCCTGGCCCAGGACGCCTGTCAGCAGAGCTCGCCCATGAGGCAGGCGGGCATCGGGAGTGCAATCAGCGATATACGGCACGACGGAATGCATGATGCGCCATACACTCAGCCGTCATGGATTCCGTCGCGGGGGCATAGCTCCGTCAAGTAAGTCAAGACTTACCTTTAAGGAACCTTGACCATATGGTGTGGCTCGAATCGAAGGAGCCCCCTGTTGTCGAAAATGACTGATCCCGCTGTGCGTGCGGTTGAATCGGAGCAGGAGTATGTGTCCTCCCTGTACGAGTTGCTCGCCGAGCGGCTTTCCGAGGCGCGAGTCCACCGGGCGAGCGTGCTGAAGGCCCCGGCGCACAGCGCCGGTGAGGCATACGAGAGAGAAATCGCCGCCGAGCGTCTGGCCAAGGAAATAGGCCGGCTGGAGGGCGCCGAAAAGGGGCTGGTCTTCGGGCGTATCGACTGGACGGACGGCACGGCCCTGCGCATCGGACGGATCGGACTGCATACGGAGGAGGATGACCTGCCCCTGCTCGTGGACTGGCGCGCGAACGCGGCGCGGCCCTTCTACGAGGCGACACCGGTCCACCCGATGGGCCTGCGGCGGCGCCGGCACCTGCGCCTCGAGGAGCGCACGGTCATCTCGGTGAGCGACGAACTGCTGGACGGGACCGCCCCGACCGACGAGGACGTCGTGGGGGACGGCCCGTTGACCGAGGCTCTGTCGGCACGGCGTACGGGCAGGATGCGCGCGGCCGTCGCGACGCTGCAGGCCGAACAGGACGAGATCGTCCGCTCCGCCCACCGCGGGGTGAGCGTGGTGCAGGGCGGGCCCGGCACCGGCAAGACGGTGGTCGCCCTGCACCGGGCGGCCTATGTCCTGTACGCGTTCCCGCGCGCCGCGGAGGAAGGTGTCCTGGTGGTGGGCCCGAACGCCCGGTTCCTCGACTACATCTCCCATGTCCTTCCCTCGCTCGGAGAGAACGACGTCGTTCTGGCGACCTGCCCGGAGCTGGCCGGAGTGGCCCCGGACACGGTGGAGCCGTTCGACACGGCGCGTCTCAAGGGCAGCCCCGACCTGGCCGACGCCCTGGCCGGCCTGCTGCGCGTCCACCAAGCCCCCGCCGGTGACTTCACCGTCCGGGTCGGACAGGAACTGGTTCACCTCTCCGGCGAGGAGGTCGCCACGGCGCGCGACGCCGCCGTGGCAGCCGTAGCGGGGCACAACCCCGCGCGCCAGGTGTTCAAAGAGCTTTTGGTCGACGCCGTCACCGCCACGATGCAACGAGACATGGGTGACCTCCTGGAGCAGATCGACGCCGATGCCGAAAGGATGACGGGCATCGACCTCGACCGGTTCACGGGAGCCGCCCAGCGTCGTGCCGAAGGTGCGCCCGACTCAGGTCCGGTCCACGAACTGGACCTGGACGCCATCCGAGCCGATCTCCTCGACGACGCCGGCGTCGACCGAGCGGTCGAGGTGCTGTGGCCGCGGCTGTTACCCGGTGACCTCGTGAAGGCGCTCCTGACGAACGCCGACGCTCTCGCCGAGCGCCTGCCCCGCCTGACCGCGCAGGAGCGGTCCCTGCTGCTGCGCGGTCCGGACGACCCCTGGACCGATGCCGATGTGCCGTTGCTGGACGAGGCGGCGAGCCTGGTCGACGGCCCCCCCGAGCGGACGTACGGGCACGTCGTCGTCGACGAGGCGCAGGAACTGACCGCCATGCAGTGGCGGATGATCGTCCGCCGCTGCCCGGCAAGGGCGATGACGCTGGTGGGTGACTTCGCCCAGGCAGGCCCGGTCGCGACAGCACGCGACTGGAAGGAAGCACTGAGCCCCCACGTCGGACCGCGGTTCAAACTGCACAACCTGACCGTCAGCTACCGCACCACGCAGGAGATCCTGGAGAGCGTCCGGGACCTGCTCACGCGGATCGCTCCGGACCAGAAGCCCACACGGTCACTGCGAAGCGGTGAGAGCCCTCGCACCGTGACCACACCTCCGGACGGGTTGGTCACCGCCGTCTTTCAGGAACTCCGCGCCCAGAGCACCGCGCACCCGGGCGAACTTCTGGGAGTGATCTGCGCGGACACCAGGGTGAGCGAGCTGACGGGCCAGGGCATCGCTCACCACGCACGCATCGTGCCGGCGTCCGAAGCACGCGGCCTGGAATTCGACGGGGTCGTCGTCGTGAACCCCGAGGAAATCATCACGGCCCGCCCCGGTGGGGAAAGGGACTTGTACGTAGCCCTGACCCGGGCCACCAAGCGCCTCTGCACCATCACCGTCCACCCCGCCTGACGGCTCGGCGCCCGCGTCGTCGTCGCCGCGGGCGCACCCGGTGCGGTACAGACACCGGCCGGCCTGCACGGGGCTGCTCGCCGCCTCACCACGCGTGGCCGCACCCGGCATCACGCGGCCTGGCCCAGGACGAGGACGTGCAGATCCCCTTCGCGCAGCGCCACCCAGAATGCGGCATCGACGTCACCACCGTCGCCGGATGAGAATCCCTTCCGTGGACCGACCACCACTTCGATGCAGCCGTCGTCGGCTGTCGGCGCCGAGGAGTCGGGCGCGCGCAGCGGATCCGGCCGAGAGTGCCGCCTGCGGGTTCAAGGCCCGGCATCGAAGGCTGTTGGCCGCCGCACGGCACGCGTACGACATACCGGAAGCCCCTTCCACCGTGCCCGGATTCCCGTGCACGGCCCCACAGCCCGGGAAGTGACATGACCAGCACTGCACCCGCCGACGCGACGACCCACATGTCCGACCCCGCACAGGCACAGCGCCGTGTCCTGCGCGTCCTGGTCGCCTCCCAGATCCTCAGCGGCGCGGGGCTCGCGGCAGGCGTCACCGTCGGCGCCCTCCTCGCCCAGGACATGCTCGGCTCAACCACCCTCGCCGGACTGCCCAGTGCCCTCTTCACCGCCGGCTCAGCGCTGACCGCTGTCGCCGTCGGCCGCATCTCCCAGGCCCGAGGCCGCCGTCCCGGTCTCGCCACCGGATACCTCACCGGTGCCGTCGGCTCGGCCGGCGTCATCACCGCCGCCGTCCTGGACAACCCGGTCCTGCTCTTCCTCGCCCTGTTCGTCTACGGCGCGGGCACCGCCACCAACCTCCAGGCCCGCTACGCCGGAGCCGACCTCGCCGCACCCGGCCACCGGGCCCGGTCCGTCTCCACCGTCCTGGTCGCCACCACCCTCGGCGGGGTCGCCGGCCCGAACCTCGCCGCTCCCACCGGCACCCTTGCGGAACACCTCGGCCTACCGAACCTCGCCGGCCCCTTCATGCTCTCCGGCGCCGCATACGCGCTGGCCGCGCTCGTCCTCGCTCTCCGGCTGCGCCCCGACCCGCTGCTCCTGGCCCGCACCGTGGCCCGCGCCGAGGCAGCCGCTGCCCCTGCACGCGCGGCCGCCTCCGACGCCGCTGACGCGACGGACGGCCGGGGAGGCGTCGTCCTGGGCGCGCTGGTCATGATCCTCACCCAGCTGGTCATGGTCGCGATCATGACCATGACGCCGGTGCACATGCACGACCATGGACACGGCACCGCGGCCTCCGGCCTCGTCATCGCCATCCACATCGGCGCCATGTACCTGCCCTCCCCCCTGACCGGCTGGCTCGTCGACCACTACGGCCGCATGAAGATCGCAGCCGCCTCCGCGACCACCCTGCTGGCCGCCGGCGTCCTCGCCGCCACGGCACCCGGTGACTCCATCGCCCTCCTCGCGCTTGCCCTGGCCCTGCTGGGACTCGGCTGGAACTTCGGCCTCGTATCCGGAACCGCGATCATCACGGACACCGTGCCGCTCGCCACCCGAGCCAGGACCCAGGGCATGGTCGACGTCTCCATAGCCATCGCCGGCGCCACCGGCGGCATGGCCTCAGGCATCATGACCGCCGCCACGAGCTACCCCGCCCTCGCCCTCACCGGCGGCATCCTCTCCCTCGCCCTCCTGCCCGCCGTCGCCGCCACCGCGTACCGTCGATGAGCACCATGCGTCACGAGACCACAGCACCGGACGTCACCGTCGCCGGCGCCGGCCCGTTCTGCTTCGCAGCGTCGTGGTCCGGTGCAGGAGTGATCAGCCGGCTGACATGAGGAGGCGGCCGCCTCGCTCGGCGGCCGCCTTGTCCGTCGCTGCCCTGGAGCTCGGAGCAGTGCGCGAAGACGCCCGGGCCTGCGCCGTCGGGGGAGATGAAGCCGTAGCCCGCGCTGCTCAGCCAACCGACGATCGTCGGCTGACGAGGCCGCTGCCGGCGGAGCCGACGACGGAGAAGACCCTCCAGCCGCTGCCGGTGCCGCTGCCACGACCGCCGCGTGTAGTACCCCGGTACTACCCGCCCGCCGCCGTTCAGCCCTCGGTACCACCGGATCCGGCCGGTCGCGGACTTAGCGTGGCCGGTGAGGCGTCAGACGCGACGGGCGCCCGGGTCCGAGAGGAAGAGCGCCCATGATCGAGGCACGGCAGCTGACCAAACGGTACGG
>NZ_JBIUBE010000024.1:0-85522 GCF_044593395.1 Streptomyces sp. NPDC052301
CGAGCAACGAGCCGACCTCCACCAGGGACTACTCGAACTCGCCTGCAGCGTCATCTGCCTTCGACGGCTCCGCAAGTCATTCTGAAATGATCACTTAAGGGCGCCCTATTCGCGGGCGGTGGCGAGGCCCATCAGGATCTTGGTCGCGCCGATGTCGCCGGTCTCGGCACCCGGGGTGGAGTCGACCTCCATCCCGGGTGCCGAGGGCGGTCATGACAACACGTACGAAGAGCGGGTTGGGCTGGTGGGAGATGGCCGGCCCGACATCGGATCTGTTCCAGTCCGCCTGAGCGAGGGGATGTCGACGACGGCTGGTGCGAGATCCACGGTTCCCGGCACCCGGTCGGCGCCCTGAAGCCGGCCTCGGGAGCGTCCGAGGCCGGCTGCGAAGCCCCCTTTTCGGGCCCCGGCGGCGTGCTGGTGGGCGCGAACGGTGGTGGAGTCGACCGACAGCCAGTTGACGTCCCCACTGCGTCCGCCTGCGCCTGGGTGACCTTGAGCATCCGCTCGAAGGTGCCGTCCGCCGTCCACCGGCGCAAGCGGGTGTGCAGCGTGGCCCACGGCCGATACCGCTCGGCCCATATCGCTCGGACACATCCCGCCAGGCCGTCCCGGTCCGGAACGTTCACACGGTCCCGTTGAGGACCCTTCGGGCGTCCAACCGCTTCCGCCCCCGCAAGGATGCGGGCGGCAGCGGCCGGGCGAACTCACATTCGACCTCGGACCCCAGCGGCGCCTGCACTGCCTCTTCGCGGCTCAGCGGTTGTCGTCGCTGCGGCGGGCGCTGACCTTGCGGTGCTGAGGGGCTCCTTCGCCGTCTGGCCGGGCACCTTCTTCGCCGGCATGTGCGGCTTGATGCCCCGGGATGCTGGAACGCAGTGATGTAGCGGAAGGTGGCCGCGCGCTTCCTCGCCGGGTTGCCGCCGCCGGTGGAGTCGGCCAGGTACGAGGTCGTCTCCCACGGAGCACCACCGGCTCGGGCCTCGCTCGGCCCGAAAACCCTCCGATGACAGTTCTCCGCGACGATCACCGTCCGGTACGCACCCGGAGGCCTATCGGTGGCACGGCCCGGGACCTGTGTGTGCCTGACGGAACTGTCCGGGTGCGCCCGGCGTCTGTAGCTCACGCCGCCCCCACGGCTTTTCCCATGGTTTCGATCATTCTGGGAGAGTGGTTCATGAGTCGCCACAGCCTCATGCCGACGGACCCGCAGCGCTTGGGCGAGTACTGGCTGGCCGCCCGGCTGGGATCGGGTGGCCAGGGTGTGGTTTACGAGGCCTACGACAGTGCCGGCAGCCGGGTCGCGGTGAAGGTGCTGCACTGGGACGCCGCTTCGGGTGCAGCGGCCCGGCGTCGGTTCGCCAGGGAGGTGACTGCGACACAGCGGGTGGCCTCGTTCTGTACGGCTAGGGTGCTGGCCGCTGCGCCCGAGGCCGAAAGCCCCTACATCGTCAGCGAGTTCGTGCCCGGCCCCGACCTGAGGGCAGCGGTGGGGGCCTCAGGTCCCCTCCGTGGCGATGATCTCGTTCGGCTGGCGACGGGGGTGGCCACCGCGCTGGCCGCGATTCATCAGGCCGGGGTGGTGCACCGGGATCTCAAGCCCGGCAATGTGCTGCTCGGCCCGGACGGCCCTCGGGTGATCGACTTCGGTATCGCCCGTACCCCCGAGATGACGCTGACCGAGACCGGTGTGGTCATGGGTACCTTCGGCTATATGGCTCCCGAGACCCTGCGGGGGCGGCGAGCCGGCACCGCGGCGGACGTGTTTGCGTGGGGAGCGGTGGTGCTGTTCGCCGCGACCGGACGGGAGCCGTTCCGGGGGGCGAACATCGGGGAGGTGGTGGTCCGCGCCCTGGAGCACGAGCCCGACCTGAGCGTCCTGCCCGATCCGTTGCGGTCGCTGGTGCGTGAGGCACTGGCCAAGCGGCCCGAGAACCGGCCCGATGCGGCTGCGATCCTGCTGCGTCTGCTCGGCGGCGGCTATGACGATCAGCAGGCGCTGCGGGCCGGGGCCGGGGCCGCAGCGCTGGTCCGTGCCCCGGCCGGTGCGGCGGCGGCAACCGTACCGTCGCTGGGTGAGGCGGCCACGGCCGCCTACGACGCCCTGCCGGCCACCGTTCAGGCCAGTGCACGCGAGGTCTGGCTCCGACTGGTCGTCCCGGGCAGCGCACCGGACGGATCCCACGACAGTGTGCGCACCGCCGAGGAATCCGAGCTGCTGTCCGGGCGGCCCGCGGGCGAGCAAGCCGCCGTACGGGAGGTGATCGCCGGGTTCACCGGCGCAGGCGTCCTGGTCCATGAGGCAGCAGCCGTCAGGCCGGTCAGCGCGGCCGTGCTGCGGGCTTGGCCGCTGCTGCGGGAATGGGTGGAGGCCGACCGCGAAGGGCTGCGCCTGCACCGACGGTTGGGTGAGGCCGCCCGGGTCTGGCACCAGCACAGTCACCGACCCGACGATCTGGACCGCGGTACCGCCCTGCGCAACGCGCTGGACTGGGCCGCCACCGCCCCCGGTTGGCTACGGCCGAATCCGATGGAGAGCCAGTTCCTCATCGCCAGCCGCGCCGCGGACACCCGCCGGCTGCGCCGCCGCCGGACGACACTGCTCGGCACCGGCTGTCTGCTGGTCGTTCTGGCCCTGGTGTTCGCGGCCCTGTGGCGGAAGTCCGTGAACGAGGAGCGGCTGGCCGAGCGACAGCACAGGGTGGCGACGGCGAAGGGACTCGTGTTCCGCGCGGAGTCCCTGCAGGAGTCCGACCTCACCACCGCGTTGCGGCTCGGCGTTTCGGCACAGACCCTCGACGCGACGCCGGAGAGCCGTTCCGGGCTCGTCTCCAGCCTCCTCCGGTTCCATGACGCCCTCTATCTGGACGGACGCACTGGAGCCGTGACGAGTTCGCGTCGCGCGGTGCCCAGTCACACCGTCGACGAGGTCGCGTTCAGCACGGACGGCCACACCGTCGCGACCGGCGACACCGACGGGTCGTTCGCCCTGTGGGACGTCAGGAACCGGTCGCGACCGGTACGTATGTCCCGCACAGCCGGGAAGGCCGGTGCCCTACGGGCGTTGGCCTTCGGTCCGGGTGGCGCGCTGCTCGCCACCGGCGGTGACGACGGCACGGTGCGTCTGTGGGACACCCGGCATCCCGCCCGGCCGCACGAGCTGGCGGAACTACCCGGTCACGGTCGCGTCGAGACTGTGGCTGTCGGCCCCGACGGACGGACGCTGCTGGCCGGCACGGACGGGCGGTACGCCGTCCTGTGGGACATCAGCGCCCCCAGCGGTCCCCGGCAGCTCGGCCGGCTCGAAGGCGGCGGTGCGGGCCCCGTTCACGGCGTCGCCTATTCCACCGACAGCCGTACCGTGGTCATCGACGGGGCCGGTGACGCTCCGTATGTCTACGACGTCTCGAAGCCGGAACAGCCCCGGCAACGGGGCTTCATCCCCGGTAACGTCGTCACCGCCGTCCTGTCCGTGGCCTTCGCTCCCGACGGGCACACGGTCGCCACCGCCTACGACAACGGCGATGTGATGCTGTGGGACCTGCGACGGGCCCTGGACGAGAACGACCAGAGTTCCCTGGCCACGATCACCGTGCACTCGGGGCCGGTGCGCGACGTGGCCTTCAGTCATGACGGCGAGACCCTGGCGACGGCCGGACAGGACGGCGTGGTGATCCTGTGGGACGTGACCAAACCGGCGCACCCGCAACGCCTGGCCTCGTTCACAGGTCACGGCGCGGGGGTGCGTTCGGTCGACTTCAGTCCCGACGACCAGACCGTCGTCAGTGGTGGCGAGGACGGAGTGGCCGCATTGTGGGACGGCACACCGCGGATCACCGGCCACGCCACCACCGTGCTCACCCAGCCCCAGGGCGAGGTGAAGACCGTCGCGTTCGGCCCGTCGGGACGGGCCCTCGCCCTCTATCAGGCATACGACACGGCCACGGCGGAACTGCGGGACGTGAGCGTACCGACCCGGCCCCGGCACCTGGCGGACCTCGACGTCGAGACGACCTGGATCGTGTCCGCCGCGTTCTCCCCCGACGGCCGGCTGCTGGCGCTGGGTACGGGCGACCGCGAGACCCAGTTGTGGAACACCTCCGATCCGGCCCGGCCGGAACGACTCGCCCGGCTGAAGGGTTTGAAGGGTGTGGTCTCCTCGGTGGTGTTCCAGCCGCACGGACACATGCTCGCCACCGCCACCGAGGAAGGCACGGACGGGGACCACTCCGCCATCCTGTGGGACATCGCGAACCCTCGCGCCCCACGGCGGCTCGCGACACTGCCCGATGGTCCTGTGAACTCCCTCTCCTGCACGCCGGACGGACGAGCCATCGTGACGACGGCGTTCAACAAGGCATACATCTGGGACGTCTCCTCGCCGGCGCACCCCCGTCGGCTGGCCGTCTTCGACGGTGACCCGGAATCCATGGCGGCGTCGGCCGTCAGCCCTGATGGGCACATGGTCGCCGTCGCGGAGAGTGCGAAGCAGCGGGTGGTGCTGTACGACATCGAGAACCGCGCCCGGCCCCGTCGGCTCGCGACCCTGCCGAGCACCGCCACTTCGGGCACCAGTGCCATCGCATTCAGCCCTACCGCCACGGTGTTGGCCATGGGCGACTGGGACGGCTCGATCGTCCTGTGGGACATCACGGAGCGCACCGCTCCGCGTCGGCTCACGGAGCTGTCCGGTATCCGGTCGATGGTCACCGGTCTCTCCTTCGCCCGGGACGGCCGTCACCTCGCGGCCACGGAGTGGGGCGCCCGGGTGGCTGCCGGCCGGGGTGTGGTGTGGGACGTCGGCCGTATCGGCGCGATCGTCACACGCCCCGTCGAGCGCGCGTGCGCCCTTGCCGGCCGGGGCCTCAACACGAAGGAATGGTTGCGCTACACGGACGGTCTGCCCTTCCGGGCCACCTGCACCGCCCGTTGAGGACACACGGCTGGTGGTGGCGCGTCACCCAGCACCCATCTCGGCCCGGTGGGCGACGGCCGTCGGCCTGCTGGTGGACATGCCGACGCGCCGATACGTCGATGAGACGCAACTGCTCGTTCCGCGCGGCGGCTGCTGCGGCGGCGGGGCGGTCCGACGTGTTGGCCGCACCAAAGAGAGGTCCACCGGTCGGTGAGCTGAGCAAGACATGGCTGGTGTGCTCCCCGCAGCTGCGGGGCGGCCCCGCGCGAGTCAGCCCGGGTTGTCGGTGCCCTCAGGGGATGCGGATTCGTCGAGCGCGGCGCGAGCTGCCCCGGCGAAGGCGCTGATACGTTCGGAGACCATGGTGACCTCGACGGCGTGCCGCTCCACGAGCTTCACGTTCAGGTCGGCAGCGCCTACAGAGTCCCGCCATGCGAGCAGCGTTGTGTGCATGGAATGAAGCGCGGTCTTCACGCCATTGGCCGCCTGCTCCACAGCATCGGGTCCCTCGACGGCCAGCGCGGCCCAATTCGCCTGCAGGGTCCCCATCTTCACCTGCGCGACGTTCAGTTGACGATCGGCCTCCTCGGTGTCCGTGTCGCCCACCAAGGCACGCGCAGCGTACTTGAGAGCATTGTGGGTTTCATGAGCCGGTGCGAGGAACGCGCTGTATGCCTCGCGTCGTGCCTGCCTGCGCCAGTGCGCATGGTCGACCTTGGCTTGGGCGCGTATCTGCTGCCGGTTCGACCACCCGGATACGGCTGAAGTGGAGACGGCCCCAAGGACCCCGATCACCGCTCCCAGCAGTGCTGAAATACCCTGATCCACAGAAGGATTGTGCACACCATCACTCATGATCACTCGACGTGACGAAGCGCTACTAGGCCGTGCCCGCTTGGCTGGGCGAGCGCCGTTTGATGTCGATCGCCCAGCTGCTGGCCCCCGCTGGGGCTAGAGTCTGCGCCGAACGGCCTTGGGGGGTCCTGTGCTCATCAGACACGTGGCGGTCACCGTCACTGCCATCTGCGTACTCACCACCACCAGCTGCGGCACCGGCCACAGCGGCGACCACAGCTCTAGTCCCATCGTCCCGGCGATGGCCGCCAGCCTGCCCCACACCCTCGTGGGAAGCGACTACAACTCCGTCACGCTCCTCGAGACCCAGACGCAGAACGGCATCATCACGGGCACTCTCGACGAGACCGAGGTGAAGTACAACAGCCCTGAGCACCAGCGCGCCGCCGTCACTGGAACACTGAAGGAGACCCAGGTCACCCTCACCGCGAAGTTCACCCTGGGCAGTACGGTCATCAACGGCACTCTGAACGGCGACACCCTTACCCTCCAGGTGCCGCAGTCCAACGGGCAGATCGAGGACTACACGCTTCGGCCGGGCAGCGTCGACGACTACAACCAGCGCGTCGCCGGACTCGAATCCGATGACAGCCCCAGCCCGACAACCCAGCCCTCCAAGTTCTACTGAATCCTGTCGGCCGGCCGAGTGGGAACTCTGGCGAGGCCGTGACTGTGCGCTTCCGTGTCGGTTGGCACGCCCGTGAAAACGATGAAGGAAGCGGTCGAGGAAGCGCGCCTGGACGAAGGCGTGTACTGCCTCTACCTCACTGGAGATCAGGCTCGCGCGACGCTGCGCGCCCTGACCGAGGGTGCTGGGGATGATCCTGATGCCACTGCCGCCCGCGCCCGGCTTCAGCAACTGCTCGAGCCGTGACAGCCTCGGCAGCGGACTGAGGAGGAGGACCGACTCGCGAGGCAGCAGAAGTTGTCGTTGTACGACCTTCCGGACGCTGAGGCGTTGCAGGCCTTTGCGGCGCCCGGACGGCGAAGGCGCCGGTTGAACCAGAGAGACTGATCGGCGCCCAGTGTGTCCTGGCCGAGTTCCCTGCGCGTCGAGGGCATCACAGGGTGCCGGCGGAGGGCGAACGGGCTGCTGGCCCAGGACGGCGCCCTCACCCTCCGAAGGAGTGGCGCTCTGGGATTGCGGCACAGCGGTGCGATCCCCGTCAGGCGGCTGAGGAACAGCGAACCGAAGGACGGCGGCCCCGCCCGTGAAAAACGAGGCGCCACTGCGCGCGCCCCAGCCCGGCGTAGCCGCAGCTCAGCGGCGCTGAGCAGTCTTCTGTGGGAGGACTTCGCGGCTGCCCGGCCAGGGGCGACCCGTCAGATCGCCAGCGCCGCGCGCACCATGTTCCACATCACGCGCTCCGCCGCCTCCTCCTCGTCCTGATCGACGCGGACGCTGTCCCAGCCCAAGCTCTCGGCATAACGCAGGACCCCGGACAGTGTCTCGTGATCGTCGGTGCCGCGCGGGCCCTCGAAGGGAGAGTGCAGGACCGGCGACAATGACTGCCGCACCCAGCGGGCCACAGTGGCCTCGTCCCCTTCGGGCATCCACGAGTAGTAGGGCTTCCGCCCGAGTGCGCCCAGCGCCTCCTTGAGCCCCTCGAACTCCGGGCCGGGACGCGGACCGGCTGCGCGGTCGAGGGCGTCGGCGAATTCGGATAGCAGCGCGAGGTCCGCCTCGGCCACCTCAATGGCAGCCAGGTGCACCACCTTCCCACCGTCGGGGCCCACCAGCAGCAGCATGTTGGGCGGGTACTCCTCCGTCCCGTCCACCAGCTGCTCCGTCCCCTCGGGCAGTGCGCTGCGCACCTGCCAGTACGCCTCGAAGACGTCCTCGATGGGCGCGCCGGGGATCGGCACCCCCTCGCTGTGCTGGTAACCCACCAGCACCCCCTCATGGTCCAAGACCATGTCCATTCGGAGCCTCAGGAGCAGACCGTCCAGCTCGTACAGGCCGGCCAAGGCGTCTTGTACCAGGGGCAACAGCAACGTTCGGGTGGAGGCGAGGCGCGGCGGCAATTGCGGGCCGCCAGCTTGGGTGCGGTCGTTTGCCCGCATCGCCTCGGTGTACCGCGCGCCGGTGGCCCGGCTCTGCGCTCGGATCTCCCGCGTGCGCTTCCGCGACTTCCTGGGCTGACCCAAAGGCATGACTGACTCCGTACAGCAGCGCGCCCCACGCACACGCCGCTCTGAAGGCAGGCAGGTTCAGGCGCACGATGCGTCGAAGGACGGCTTGGCCTACCAACGAAGACCCCGGCGTGAGCGGGAACCCCCTTCAGCGGTCGGCGGTCGTGGCCGCCTGGCTGACAGCATACCGGCCCGGCGACAGCAACACGACAGGTCAGATGTCGGCCTCGGACAGATGAGGCCCCGGGGGAGTGGACCGCTACACACCTGGCGGCAGCGGTACGAACACACCTCGCAAGTACGCCGGAAAAGCTGAGGGAAGACGCCAAGACGATTCGCTTCCGACGGATGACCCTGTGTCAAGACAACTGTCCGCACTCATACGGTCCACCACTCGCAGGCTGTTCCGGCCCGCGCTGCTGTCCCTCGCATCACCGGCCCTGAGGAGGGAAGGAACGGATTGGGGCGTGAGGCTGCGGGTGCAGTGGGCCCTGTTCCGGTTGCACAGTGACCACGAAGAGGGCCCCCATGGCCTTCCGTGCCGTACACGAGCAGTGGGGAACGGTCTTCGCGCATGTGTCGGATCTCGGGTGTGAGCATGCGTGGGCGGACATCTGGCAGGTACGACCGCCCGCGCCGTTGACATGCGCCGAATGTCGGCACCCAGTCAGGGCGAAGGTCTCGCCGACCGGGCTGCGGTTCTTCGCCCATGCCCCGGGCGCCCCGGAGTGTGCGGCCACCGGAGAGCCGATGGCCCATCACCTCCTCAAGCTGGAGCTCGCGGCGGCGGCCCGAGCCACGAGCGCGAACGCAGAGCTGGAGGTTCGCGGTCCCGAAGGCGCATGGCGGGCGGACGTCATGGTGAGCGACCCGGGCGGGACATGGCGGACAGCACGGGGAGGCGCAGCTATCGCCCATCACACGGGACATCATCGCGGCCCGCACGGAGCGGATGCGCGCGGACGACGTTCGGTCGGTCTGGTTCGGCGACCGGCCGCGGACACCGTGGCTGGGGCTGGTCCCGTCAGCGCGCCTGGTGACCAACGAGGGCGGCGGCCTCGTTGTAGCGGAGGGACTGGCGCGGTTCGCTGCGAGCTTTTGGGTGGCAGGACCGCAGGTGCCGCTGGCGGAGTTTCTAGGGTGGGTGTTTGCACATCGCGTCATCCCTCACTGTCGGATCGTGCAACGCACGCGATGCTTGCCGGAACCGTTACGTACGGTCTGGACAGCCCCACAGTACGTCCGCGCGGAGGCGGCCTACCGGCGCAACGGGACCGCCGGGAACAGGCACAGTGGGCGTCGACGCGGCATCAGGACGCGATTCAGGCCGTGCTACATCGTCAGGCCGCACTGAAGAAACTGACCGTGGCGTTTGTCCACCAAGAAGCCGGCGCTTATCCCAAGGCTGCGAAGGCTGGCGCACTCGAGTTCGCCATGGGGATTCCCGTGTACGTCCGAGGTGCGCCGTACGGAGTGATCTGCCCGGTAGCGAGCCGCATCCCCGCCCTCCGGAATCACCTCGCCCCGCTTGTTCGTCGCCTCCGAAAGCGAGCGACAGCCAACCGAGGGGTACGTGCTTTCAGCCGATGCCCGGAGCGCATCGCTGCACAAGCTCTCCCCGGCCAGCGGATCGAGGTGCTGGACGGCCACCAAACGGCACCACCTGGCGCTCCGCAGCAGGAGCAACCGGACCCCTTCAGGCCGGTCCCCGAGTAGGGCCTGCTCTCCTGCTAGCCATGGCTGAATGCGTCGCGTGGGCCAGAGATGCAGCGAGGACCCGGATTCGACATGCCACCGGCACGCCTCAGAGCCTTGTGTCCACGGACGTCAGCCCGTACGGGTGAGCGGTCAGTTGTTCTCCTGCTGGGCGCACAGCTCATCTCCCTGTCCGGTATGACTATTGATTCCTGATTTGGTCGATTGACTGTGTGCTCAGCGCCAGAGAAGGTTCGACGCCTGTCGTAGGGTCGGGGCATGTCCCCTGCCGCGGTTGAGCTGCGCGAGTTCACTCTCGCTGACGGCTCCTTTCTCATGTCGTGGATTCCGGGTCCGGTCGAACTGCTCACCTGGGCCGGTCCTTCGTTCACCTGGCCGTTGGACGAGCCTCAGATCGCCGCGTATGCGGCCGAGTCCGCAGCGCCGGGACGATGGAGTTGGATGGGCGTCGACTCTCAGACCGGGCAAGTGGTGGGCCATGCCTCGGTGCGCGTGGACGCCAAAGGTGGCGCAGGGCGACTGGGGCGGGTGCTGATTGCCCCGGAGGCCCGTGGCCGTGGGCTGGGCGCTGGCATGTTGAAAGAAGTGCTGGCGGTCGCCCTCGACCTCCGGGGCCTGCAACGCGTGGAACTCGGGGTGTTCAGCCATAACGCCAGCGCGGTCCGCCTCTATGAACGGCTCGGTTTCCAGGTAGAGCGTGTACTGCCCGACGTGGAGCAAGTGGAGGGGCGGTCCTGGTCGGTGCTGCAGATGTCCCTGGCCTGCGCGGACTGGGCGTCCGCTCGCGGGCAGCAGAGGGAGGATGATGGTGGGCCTGTGGCGCAACATCATGAGGCAAGCGGAATGACGCCCTGACCGCTGGTGGCCTGGGTCAGCCGCAGCGAGGAGCCCTCGGTCAGGACGATGTGCGCGTGGTGCAGGAGCCGGTCGACGGGGGCGGTGGCCAACGTCTTCGGCATGATCGAATCGAATCCTGAGGGATGAAGGTTCGAGGTCACGATCACTGACCGACGTTCATTTGCCGCGTCGATCACGCGGTAGAACGCCTCCGCGGCGGCCTGTCCTGAGGGCAGCATGCCGATGTCGTCGACCACGATGAGGTCGCACCTGGTGATCTTCGCGATGGCCTTGGAGACCGTGTTGTCGACGGTCGCCCGCCCGAGGTGGGCGGTCAGTGATTCGAGGGTGAACCAGGCGACCTTCATGCCCTGGTCGATGGCCTTGTTCGCGAGTGCTTCGGCCAGGTGGCTCTTGCCCGTGCCGCTGGGCCCGGCGACCGCCAAGTTCTCCGCCCGAGTGACCCATTCCAGCGTCATGAGTGCGTGCTGGGTCGGGACCGGGATGGAGGATTCGCTCTCCCTCCAGGAGCCGAAGGTCTTGCCCGAGGGCAGCTGGGCGAGCCGGCGGTGGTTGCGGCGAGTGGCCTCGTCTCGGCCCTTGATCTCCTCCTCCAGAAGAATCCGGACGACCTCGGCCGGGTCCCAGCGTTGCGATCTGGCGGTCGCGAGGACCTCGGGGGCGGCTCTGCGCAGATACGGAAACCGCATCCGCTTGAGCACCGCTTCCAGCTCGGTCGGGATCGGCGGAGCCGGCGGGGGCGGAGGAACCGGTGCCGGCGCCGGTGCGGGGACGACTTCTGCGGGGTCCATCACGGGAGTGGTCATCATCAACTTCTCTTCTGGCTGCGGTTGGTGAAGGTCCGGTCCAGGGCCGCAACGCGGCCCTGGACCGGGAGATCACCGGCATCGTCACCCTCCACTCCCGTCTTGTCGGTGACGTGTTCTTCCACCCCGCCGCCTCGGCAACCCAGGCGATCTGCGCCTGACAACCGCACCCTGGGCCGCCGCGCCCGGCCGCTGTTCCGGCGCTGCGGTCACCGACCCCGGGGGCGGGGTGACCACCGCCCTGCCCCCCGGGCCGCCGCGCAGTCCCAATCCCCACAGCATGTGCACCCACGACGTTTGAGTAGTCGCTATGACCGCTACGCTCCGCGCCCACCGCGCCCGCAATGCCCGCTCGCCCCGCTACGCCGACCGCCGTCCCCGCCCGACCGGCCCGCGCTCAACGAACCGCACCGTCGGCGCTACCCGCTCCCGTCTCGCCCGCTCGCGTACGTCCGTGCTGCGCCGTGCCGCGCCGTGGCTCAAGACGCGTTTGATGCGGGGGGAGTGGCGGCACCGCGTGCAGCAGGCCGCCATCCGGCGCGGGGCATGGCGGTGGCGACGGCATGGCGCTGCGGCGCGTACGGCCGTGCCGTCCCCTTCCCCACGCCCGACCGCTCGATGCTGCCCCGCGAGGAACGCATCGGCCTGCCCCGGCGCAAAGGATCACCGTCGGGCCGTGCTGCGGTGGTTGCGTGTCGTGCCCCGCCTCCGGCCATGGTCGGTCCAGCGGCCCGGAGGGAGCGGTGACCACCCCTTCCCACCCCCTTCGGGCCGCCCCAATCCCCGGCCACGCCCGGCACGGCCCCCACACGCTCACCCTGGAACCGGCCTCGTCGGTGAGGATCTTCTCCAGGAAGGCCACGAACTGCGAAGCGCTCTCCAGGCGACTGATGTCCTGCATGGCCTGCTGGGCGATCAGTGCAGGTCGACGGCGAGGGCGTGCACGCGGCGGCCCCACGCGAGTTTCTTCGCCCCCCTAGGCCCTGCGGAGGCCGAGTGTCACCGAACACCCTGTCGCGGAAGGCTCTTTGAGTGCGCATCCGCATGGTCCAGGTCCGTCAGGAGCCTTTCCATGTCGGTCATGAGCGAGCCGTAGACGTGCCACGCACCGGGCTTGGTGAGGGTGCCCCCGCCGATCAGGCTGGTCATGGTGTCGTGCCATGCCGATGCCCCGTCCATCGCTCGCCGTAGACGTTTACGGCGTATCACGTCGGGTGAACCGGCCGGGCCGGTCCGCTGGACGAACTCTTGGACGGCCGCTCCCGCCAACTGCAGCGTCTCGGCATAGCGGTCGAGGAACTGGTGGCCCAGGTGGTGATCGGTGTGGTGGTCGTGGGCATTGTCGGCAAGAGTCCGTGCGATGCCGCGTACCTGCAGGGAGACGCCACACAGTGCCCTGAATGCCTCGCTCGAGGGCACTTCCCTGCGGCGGGCATGGGCGACGCAGCGGGTGTTCCAATGCAGGCTTTCGTGGGCCTGGCGCACCTGCTCCTGCGCCTGGGCGAGGCGCTCGTCCAGGCTGCGTGCGCGGTGAAGCCAGCCGTGAGCCCTGGAAGCGAGCTGTCGGCCTTCCAGACCGGCCCCCATGTCGCGCAGCAGTGACCCCATGGCGTCGGCGAGTTCGCGTACGGCGGAGTCGGACTCGTCGAGATACAGCGGAGGCAGCAGCAGAGCGTTCACGGCAATGCCCACAACCGCTCCAGTGAGGGTCTGCAGGATGGGGGCCACGACACCGCCCAGGGGATCGGTCGCCGTGGCGGCCAGCGCGATGACCGCGGTCGAGGCGATCTGCAGCCGGTCATCGGCCGTGCGGCGGGGGCCCGCCAGCGCCGCGAGGAGGGCGATGACCGCCGCGGCGCCCGCGGTCGGCCCCAGCAGCCGAGTGGCCCCGAGCGCGAGGGCCAGGCCCGCGATCCGTGCCACTACGTTGTGCACCGCCTTCGTCACGGACTGGTGCACGGTGGACGCGTTGACCATCAGCAGAGCCGTGGCCACTGCCAGGAACGGGCGCCCCGCCGCAGCCCACGGCGCCGCGGCACCCCACGCGAGCAGGGCCGCGATCAGCGTCTTGGCCCCGTGCACCGCATGGCCGGGGCGCCGGGCGGACCGGCGTAGGACGGGCCCTGCCAGGCGTGACACCCTCGCGGGAACCAGTCGCGGCAGAGTGGTTGAAAGTTGCACGATGTCGAGGGTGGCACGTTCTCCTGTCATGGGCCTCGTGATGTCCGACACGGCCGCGTCGCCAGTGCGAAGGGCGGGTGCGATCCGGGCACGGTGGGCGCCGCCCTCCGCCCTGGATCGGGCCGTCGAGGTGACGTTCCCCACGGTAATGGTTTATTGTTCAACTACTTGCCTCGTGCATAGCCTTCATCCCGCCGTCACCACGGCAGGATCCACAGCTCGTCGTCCCCCAACGACGCGCTGCACAGGAAGGCATGATGATGACCAAGCTCATACGGCGTACGGCGACCATGGGTGTCTCCGCTGTCCTCGCGGGAGCCGCCCTCCTGGCCGCCGGCGGCTCCGCCGTCGCGGCCCCCGACCACCTCGACGCACGCACTCCGGCTCACGTCGCCGTAGTCGTGGATGCCAAGGCCCACACCGCCCACCACAACCACGGCGCCACCCGTCCCGACCCCTGGATCGCCGGGCAGCTGACGATGGTCGACCCCTGGATCGCCGGCCAGCTGACGATGGTCGACCCCTGGATCTCCGACCAGCTGGCACTGTTTACGGCTCGCGCTTGAGAGCGTCCCGCGCGAGGCAGCGGCGCACGGGAGAGGCCGACAAGAAGGCAACGATGCCGCGCATGACGGCCTCGCGGGACAGTTCGGGGGTAGTCCAGCGGGACAACGGCGTGCCGGTCTCGGCGGGCAGTTGACAGGCTAGGGCCTTGACCTGGGCGGCCTGCGGCGGGGTCAAGGAGGGCGGGCGTCCGGTGCGCCACCAATGGCACGCCCAGGACCCCGTCAACCTCGCCCTGTCAGTCGCCAACACCTGCCTCTACGGCATCGTCCACGCCGCCCTGCTCGCCCTGGGCTGTTCCCCCGCCCTCGGCTTCGTCCACACAGGCACCCAGCACGCCTTCGTCTACGACATCGCCGTCAAGCCGGCATTTTGCGCGCAGGCGTCAACTACGCCCCCGAAAGCGACAACTAATGCCGTCCATGGTCGTCATCGCCACCACCGCCGTCCCCGACCAGCTGCGCGGCGCCCTCAGCCGCTGGACCAGCGAAGTAGTTCCCGGCATCTTCGTCGGCAGCGTCTCCGCTCGTGTCCGCGACGAACTCTGGAACGCCGTCACCGAAACCGTTACTGACGGCGCCGCCCTCCTCATCCACCCCGCCCCCACTGAACAGGGCTACGCTCTCCGCACCGCCAGCACACGCCGTCGCGTCCCCGTCGACTTCGAAGGCCTTACCCTCATCTGCATGACAGGACCACCGACGGCAAAGGCATCGCAAAGCGACTCCTGAGTCGCAGGTCAGGAAGTATCTTCCCCGCCGACGCGGGGGTGCTCCGCGCAGATCCCTCGAACCTGAACCCGAGCCTGCGTCTTCCCCGCCGACGCGGGGGTGCTCCGCTCACGGACGACCGCTTCTTCGACACCTACTCCGAGGCCGTGCACACCAGCGCCTCACCATCACGCAGGCCGCCCGAGCCGGCGATCACCTGGTACGTTCGCTGAAGGCTTGAAGGGGCAGCCGCCGTCCAACGACCGCTGCCCCCCGCTTCTCCGCTGGCTGGGGCCGCGGCGACCTCGACTTCACCCCGGTACAGCCCGGCCTGATCATCGAGTACCTCGCGGACACAGCGGTCGACGACGGCCGGTGCACCCTGTGCGGTACGTCCGTGTCCGCAGCGACCTCGCTGTGGATGATGTGCCACTCGTCCAAGACTGACGTCGCCAACCAGCGTCTCGTCCGGACGCCCACGGCAAACGCCGTACCGCCTGGTCTGGGCCTATTACCTGTTTGTGGGGGGCAGCGAGGGGCATACGTGACTTACCGCGCAAGGCGGATACATAGGCAACCACGGCAGGAGGCGCGTCTGCCATGTCGGCTGGTGAGAAGGCCAAGGCCAAGGCCGAGCAGGCCAAGGGAAAGCTTAAGAGGGCCACGGGGCGGGCTGCCCTAGATGACCCGATGGTCGCAGAGGGCCAGGCGGAAAAGGCCAAAGGTGATGCACGTCAGGCCAAGGAGAAGATCAAGGACATGTTCAAGCGCTGACCTCTAGCGCCGGAGGGCTGGGCCTTCACCCGACCACAGGGGTTGGAGGCCCTTCCCGGTACTCAAGCTGTCGCGAGATCGCCCGGACTGCCTTGAGGGCGGGCCCGTCGCTCTGAAATTCACGGCTGACAGCGCGAGCAGGGGGCACCCCCGCCGACGAGTGCCTGGCGCACCGTGGTCTCGTCGGTGCCGCGGCTGCGCTTCCCAGCGTTCCAGCACCCGCCGCGGTGGATATACACCGCGTGATCGCTGTTGAGCCCGAGCTCGAGCAGCCACTCGGGCGCCGCCGGCCGAGCCACTTCGTCCTGCTGCCGCTCCTCCCCGCGTCGCCCCTCGTCGACGGTCCACCGGTCGGTGTCGGCGGGCTGGCGTCCAGCCTGTGGGATTTGGGCTCGCGCACCCGCGACTCCTCCTGTCTTGCCCTGTAAATCGAACGCGTGCTCCATTCCGGGTGTGCGCCGGGTAGACCAGCTCACCGACACCCAGGAGCGCATCCTAAGTCGCGGCAGATGAGCGAGCGGACGGCGAAGATCGTCCTGCTCGTCACCGCGTGCGGTGTGATGTGGGGTCTCGTGGCCGCGTTCCCGTGGATCGCCTACGTCATCGCGGGCATCCTGGGCACGCTGGCATGGCAGAAGGCGCACAGCTGGATTGCCGCTCGGCGGGGAAGCGCCGAGGGCTCCGAGGTCGGCCCCGGGGATCTGTCGACGTCCAGGCAGATCTGGCAGGTCGAGGTCATGCGGGACAACGATCGAAGTTGACGGCGCTGGGGCCCGGGGCTGGGGTCGCCAGCACGCTTGACCCCACCAGCGCGTTACAACAACATCACACGAGGCACACGCACGTGCTGCAAGCAGGCATGATTCCCCGTCAGCAGCACATTCAGATCATGGGGGGACCATGAGCGCACCCGCACGTCCTACGGCACAAGCAGTCTCGCGCCGCCCGGGATGCGCCATCCTCGCCTTCATCGGCGCCGTGCTACTGCTCATCAACGAATACCCCCTGGGCGCCGTCCTGTTGCTCTTCATCACCGGCGTGTATTTGGTGGTTGACCAGCACAAGGCGAAGCAGGCCGTCGAACTGCACCGCATCCGTTCGCTGCAATCCACGGAAATCACCGGCTACCACGCCATGAGTCCAGGTGAGTTTGAGCGTGCGGTCGCCTTCCTCTGCGAGCGGGACGGGTGCGCGGATGTGCGGGTCATCGGCGGCGCGGGCGACCTTGGCGCGGACGTCATCGCGACGGCCCCGGATGGGCGGGGGATCGTGATCCAGTGCAAGCGGTACGGGCCAACGACGAAGGTCGGTTCGCCGGATCTGCAGCGGTTCGGTGGGACCTGCTACAGCGTCCACCGGGCGCACGTGGCGGCGATCGTGACGACATCGGTGTTCACGAGGCCGGCAGTCAACTACGGCACGGCGCAGGGAATCCGGCTCGTCGACAACGGTGCGCTGGCAGGGTGGGCGACGCGGACCGGTCCGACCCCGTGGATGTGACGGCATGACCGACCAGCTACTTCACATCGGCGGCCGAAGTATCCAGGTCACAGCTGCTGCCCACTGGGTCACCCGCTACTTCGACGAGTACGCAAACCGGCAGGCGGCGGCCATCCGGAGCGATGGTGTGTACGCGTGGCCCGCTTACGACCGCCTCAACACCGGGAGCGGTCCGAATGAAGTCAACGACGGTGACTTCCTCGCCCCAGGCATGCTCAACGCCGGACCGTCGATCACCGGCATGTACTCGCTCCACACGGTCCGCAGCACTCTGGAACGAGCGCTGGCGGCGGTCCCTGTCGATCTCAGCCTGGAAACGGCAGTCGAGCAGGGCCTGCACCGTCAGCTGCTCGGCGACCTCGTCCGAGTCCTCGATCCCTATGGAGCGCTGCCTGACGTGCAGCTCACCACCTTGTCGAAGATCCTTCACCGCAAGCGGCCGCTACTGGTCCCCCTGTTCGACGACAACGTCCGCGGCTGCTATTGGACGACGAGGCCGACTCCGGGGTACCCCATGCATCGAGTGCGACACCGCCCGGATGCAGAGTTCTTCCCGCTCCTGGCAGAACATATCGCCCACGACCTCACGGGCCAGGCGGAGCTGTGGCGACAGCTGACAACACTCGTACCGACGGATGTGACCCCACTGCGCCTCCTCGACGCGATCGCCTGGGGGCTCGGCGGACATCACGCTAAGTGACGAGTTCCGCGGCTGTCCAACATTCCGACTGCAATGCCTGACCGAGGGCACACTGATGCCAGGCCCCGCCGTCGCCCCCCGTCGACGGCGGGGCTCAACTCATGACGGCAGCGGTTGTCCCGGTTGCTGCGCGGTCTCCTCGAGCTTGCCGTATGAGTCCAGCGCCCACCGGGCTCCACTGTCGTCGGTGAAGTACTGACTCGGCCGGTTGTTGTGCACAGCAGCCGCTGAATAGCGCTGTGACAGAAAGTCGCCTCGCCGCTGCGCAGCAGTTCGGACTCATGGGGCAGAGTAGAGACGCCCCGGGGCGAGCGGGACGGGCGCTCCTTCAGCGGGGCGCTGGGCCCGACTCAGCAGACCGGACCGGCGGCCGGGGCGCGGCACGGTTATTCACCGCTCGCCACCGATCTGTGCGGGCAGCATCATGGGCAGCGGGTCGCGCTGCACGAGCTGCTGCTCCAGGCTCTCGACGCACTCCTCGCGCGTGTCTGCCTGCACGGAGCACCGGATCGCCATGAGCCAGTGTGGCGGGCAGGTTGGGCAGGGGTTACCGGTTCGAGCGGATCCAAGTACGGATCAGTGACGGTGCCTTCACGTCACCTTCACGTGGGCGCATGATGCGTGCACGCACCAACGAGCCTTGGGCGGACCATGAGCGACACCACGCAACCGCCTGTATTTCCGCCGCCGCTCCCACCCGAGCCGCCGACGCCCGCAAAGAAGAACCGCACCAACCTGGTCATCATCGGCGCCGCCACCGCGGTGATCGCAGCAGTGATCGGGACCGGTACCGTCGTCGTCAACTCACAGGATCATGGCGGCAAGCAGGACAGCAAAGCCGGCGCAGCACCGTCGGTCAAGGCGACCGCCGCCAGCGAGCCGGACCCCACGCCGACGTACGTCGATGTCGACGAGAACAGCTTCACGATCGAGTTGAAGACCACGAAACGCCAGTGCTTCGGCTCCGCGGGCTGCAACCTCACGGTCGAGCCGCGCCTGACCTACCTGGGTGACGACGGGAGCATCGACCCGGACGCGGTGTACGAAATCACCTATGAGATCCACGGTGACGAGTCCGGTCCGGTCATCGAGACGGCCGAGCTGACGGACCAGACCAGCCTGAACTACACGCCCTCCGTGATCAGCACCACTTCGGCGGCGACGAAGGTCTCCGTGGAGATCACGGACGTCGAGGCACAGGGGAGTTGAGGCCTTCGTACGGCAGGCCCCGCTCCGGCGCCCGGGCGGGCTCTTCGTCATGCGGTGGGGTGGTGGGTTGGAAGCTCGTCCTCGCTCCACCGGCCGAGAGTTTCGTCCTCCGAATAGAAGCAAGTGATGCGGGACATCGCGGGGAAGGCCGGGTTCCCCATGGAGGACGGCCGGCTCATCCTGGCCCTGGAGCCGGAAGCGGCAGCTCACTACGCCTCGGACGGCGCAAGCCTGTTGGAGCCCGGCAGCCGGTTCGTGGTGATGGACTGCGGCGGAGGCACCGTAGACCTCACCGCCAGGGACTGGCCTGGGCGGCGGCCAGCTCGGTGGCCGCCGCCCCGCCCGGCGCAGCGCCCCGGAAGAACCGGAGGGTAAGGCGGTCCTGGCTGCAGTGGGCAAATCCCGCCTCGACCCATTGGCATCGCAAGCCGCGGTTGAGCAGCTGCGCCCTCGACTCCCGGCTCAGTACAGACAGGACCGCCAGCGCATTGGGGCTCGAGCTCGTGCCTGGCGCATCTCTCGACGAGGAGTTGCAGGAAGCCTGGCCATTCGTGTGACAGTACGCTGCCCGGCCAGTTCGTGATCGCTCCCGCTTACCTTGTAGCCGAGCAAGTCTTCAGCCGGCAGAGGGTCTGTACCGACCTCTCCCTCACTGGCTGATGCAGACGCCTATCTGCAGGGCGAACTCAGACGTGCTCCTGCGCCAGATCGAGCGGGCCAAGCGCAACGGCTCGGCGTCCGACCCAAGCGTATGGGGAGCGATCATGTGGAGAGGGCGACATGGTGCAGGATCTGCGTAGCCGTCGGCCCTCCCGTGGGGGAGGCCGGGGGGCGTGGCCCCGCCCAGGTGACAGCGCACGGGCGCGGTCAGGGGGCGGGGCCTCTGTCTGGGGAGGGCAAGAGGATTACCGCGGTCACAGGATGACACTGGATTCGGCCACGCAACAGGGTTGTGACTGGAATCGGCCGCATGGCGGGGTCAGCATTCGGCATCCGTCTTTGGGCCGATGGGGGAGCCATGGCATCTTTAGGTCGCCCCGCCGCCCGTGGAGCGCCTGTGGGGGGCCATCAGAAACGGCCTAGGCGCGTGAGCTGCACGAGGATCCGGCGGTGTACGCCGGATGCGTCCTGGCCCAGAAGCTCGACAAGGCGCGATTCCTCGAAGGCAGTGCTCTCTTCCTCAGCACGCCCGGTGTCCGCGAGGAGTTCGCCAGCCGGTTCGGCCCGCAACCCGGCGCGGCCGCGTCCGCGGCGTCGTGGCCGTACAGCTCACGGACCGCTTCCGCGCCGCCAACGTCCTGCGCGTGCGTGCGCTGGACGCGGCCGACCGGTTCCCAGTGGAACACCAGACGCTCGGCGATGTGGCCGAGGCAGCGGAGCAGGCGACTGGACGGGCGGACGCGGCCCGATGGACCTGTGCACCCAAATGGGGCGCCCACTCCCCTTGAATCACCTGATCAGAGCGCTGGTGGGCCCGCCTCGACACGGCGCAGCACGGGCAGTAGGCGGTCCAGGTCGGGACCGGTCTGGACCTGTCGCTCGTCCCACCAGGTGGCGCCGGCGTCGTGCAGCGGACCGATCACGTCCTTGGCTTTCGCCGCGTCCGCGGGCGTGGCACCACCGAGCACGAACTCGAAGGGACGCGCTGCCTCGACCGCACGGTGCTTGCGTACGTAGCCGACCAGTTCCCCCACCTCCGCCACATCCGGCACATGGCCATGCCGGGCCGTTTCGAACAGCGGCACCGCGCCGTCCCATCGCGCCGCCCGCCGCATGGGCGCTCCACGCGGCCAGAACCCGCCGATCCACACCGGCGGACCAGGCTGCTGCACGCTGCCGGGCAGCAGCGTCACGTCCCGGACCTCGTAGTGCCGACCGTGGTGGTTCACCGGCCCACCGGACCAGAAGCGCCTCAACAACTGCAGTCCCTCGTCCAGCCGCTCGGCCAGCACGCGTGGCTCGGCGGCGTCGCCGAAGCTGCGGTACTCGTCTTCGATCGGACCGCCCAGGCCGGCGGCGAAGATCACCCGGCCGCCGCTGAGGTGGTCCAAAGTGGCCACTTGACGGGCCAGTTGCTGCGGACGGTACCGGGGGACCGGCGTCAGCAGGGTGCCCAGTCGGATCCGCGAGGTCGCCAGCGCGGCGGCGGTCAGCAGCATCCAGGGATCTCCGAAGGGACGACCCTGGTGCTGTCGGTGCAGGACGTGGTCCCAGACGAAGAGCCCGTCCCAGCCCGCCTGTTCGGCGGCAGCGGCCACGGTCGCGACGTTACGGGGATCGGCGAAGTCACCGAAGTTCGGGAGGTTGACGGAGAAGCGCATCTCAGCAGCATGCGCGGGCGGCCGCGAAGTGGGCAATCAGTTTTGGAACCAGGCGGCTGCACGGCAGGCTGCGAACAGACGCAGGGTCACCCGTGTTCCATCGGGACCCACCTCGCAGGGAGTGGTACGGCGTTCCGCCGGTTCGCGGCATCGCACGGAGCCCGGGGCGCCCAGGAGCCGGACCCGGGGGCCCGGGCGCGGCGTCCGGCCGGAGTCCACACCCTGACGGCGGGCGATGCGGGCGATGCGGGCGGTGCGGGCGGTGCGGGCGGTGCGGGCGGTGCGGGCGGTGCGGGCAGACCGGGTCCGGGCAGTCACGGGCCTGCAAGGGACGTAGGCCGATCACCATGCGCCGGTGGTCGGCCACGGAGGTACGCGGGACCGTACGGAACCTGCAGGTGCGGGGGCGGACGTCGAGGCGCCCGAACCGGCGCCGCCTGGCAGCTGCGGGCCCTGGGCCGAGGACATGTCCGAGGGGACGGTACGGCCCGGCCGGCTGCGGCCCCGCCCTTCTAACTCGAACCTGCGTTGTTTCTAGAATGGCCGGGTGGAGGACATCGACGCGATCGCGGCGCTGCAGGATCCGGTCCGGCGCCGTCTGTACGAGTACGTGGTGGCCCAGGGCCGTGAGGTGGGCCGCAACGAGGCCGCCGAGGCGGCCGGGGTGGCGCGCACGCTCGCCGCGCACCACCTGGACAGGCTGACCGAGGCCGGGCTGCTGGAGAGCGGCAGCCGCCGGCTGACGGGACGCTCGGGGCCGGGAGCGGGCCGTCCCGCCAAGGTGTACACGCGGGCGCGGGCCGAACGGGCGGTGTCATTGCCGGCCCGCGACTACCGCACCGCCGCCGAACTGCTCGCCGAGGCCGCCGAGCAGGCCGGGCTCGACGCCGGGCTCTGCGCGGCCGCACGCCGCCGGGGCGAGGCCCTGCGCGGCTCGGCGGCGCCCTGCGGCAGCCTCGACGAGGCGATGGCGATGCTGGCCGCCCGCGGCTACGAGCCGCACCTGGAAGGCACCGCGGAGACCCAGGACGCCGAAAGCGCCGAGGAGACGACCGGAGAGGCCGCGGCGGTCGTGCGTATGCGCAACTGCCCCTTCCATGCCGTCTCCGAACGCTTCCCCCCGCTCGTCTGCGGCATGAATCTCGCGCTGCTGGAGGGGTTGCTGGGCACGGACGGTCCCGTCCGCGCCCGGATGGATGCCAGGCCGGGGGAGTGCTGCGTGGTGGTCGAGCCTTCTAAAAACAATATCGATTGACATAGAAATGAGCCCATGCTGGGATGTGGCCATGACTGCATCCGTGCATGCTGCCCACCTCGCCCAGCTCAACGTCGCCACGCTGCTGCACCCCCTCGAAGACCCGCGTATGGCGCCGTTCGTGGAGATGCTCGACCCGGTCAACACCGCCGCCGACGGCGCGCCCGGCTTCGTGTGGCGGCTCGTGGAGGAAGGCGCCTCCGACGCCACTGCCCTGCGCCCGGCGGGGGAGGACGTCATCGTCAACCTGACGGTGTGGGAGACCCCGGAAGCGCTGTGGGACTTCACCTACCGCAGCGGACACTTGGACGTGATGCGCCGGCGCCGCGAATGGTTCGAGCGGCACGTCGAGGCGCACCTGGTGCTCTGGTGGGTCCCCGCCGGCCACCTCCCGACCGTCGGTGAGGCCCTGGAACGGCTGGCGGACCTGCGTGCCAATGGGCCCACCCCGCGCGCGTTCACCTTCGCCTCGTCCTACACCGCGGCCGAGGCCGCCCAGCACCTTCACGCCGTGCCGCAGGAGCAGCCGTAGGCGGTGCCTGACTGGTCCTCACCGGAGCAGTGGCCGGATCTCGGGGAGGGCGGCCGGGCCGAAGGGAGGCGTACGCTCCTGGTCGTATCTGCCCTGTGAGGGCCGGGACCGCTCCGGGGGCGCCTCCGCTGACCGCGCACCTTTACGTCTTCGCGGGTTCGCTGCCAGCCTGTCGGGCGCGGTCCTGCGGGGCACCCCCGGATCGTCCCCTTTCCGCCGTTCGGTACCCTCGTGCGCCGGTACGCTGTCCGTGGAGCCGGGGGGTGCCTCTATGTCCTTCGTCAAGCGAGTCGAGGGCTTCTCGGCTGGTAGAAGGTGCCGTCGCGGAGCATGGCGAACAGGACGCTGATGCGGTGGCGGGCGAGGCGGAGGAGGGCCTGGGTGTGGGTCTTGCCGCGGGCTCGGCAGCGGTCGTAGTAGTGGCGTGAGGCGGGATCGTGGAGGGCGGCGAACGCGGAGAGGAACATCGCCCGTTTCAGCTGCCGGTTCCCGCCTCGGGGAGCGTGTTCGCCATGGATCGAGGTGCCAGACTGGCGGGTTGCCGGGGCGAGGCCGGCGTAGGAGGCCAGGTGGGCGGCGGTGGGGAAGGAGCTGCCGTCACCCACGGTGGTCAGCAGGACTGCGGCGGTCCTGACGCCGATGCCGGACATCGAGGTCAGGACCTGGGAAAGAGGGTGGGCCTCCAGCAGGGCCTCGATCCGGACTTCGAGGGCTCTGCGTTGTTCGTGGACGGCGGCCAGGGACTTCGCCAGCGAGGGGACGATCACGTCGAGGGTGCCGGTGCCGGGGACGATGACGGTCTGCTCGTCGAGCGCGGTGAAGATGTCGTCGACCAGCCGCTCGGCCATGCGTGGTGCTCTCGGGCGGACGACCTCGACCAACTTGCGGCGGCCTGCCTTGCGCAGAGCGGCCGGGGATCCGTAGCGCTCGAGGAGCCAGGTGATGGCGGGGTGGTCCAGGCGCGGGCCGAGGACGCGCTCCAGGCTGGGGTGCAACTGGGTGAGCAGGCCGCGGATGCGGTTGGAGGTGCGGTTGGCCTCGCCGGCGAGGTCCTGGTCGAAGCCGACGAGCATGGTCAGCTCGGCGGTGACCTCGTCGGTCAGGTCGAGGGTGCGCAGGGTGTGGGGCATGGTGCGGGCGGCGTCCGCGATGACCGCGGCGTCCTTGGCGTCGGTCTTTGCCTCGCCGGGGTAGAGGTCGGCGATCCGGCGCATCGCCAGTCCGGGCAGATAGGCGACCTGGCAGCCGGCCTCGCGGGCGACGGTCAGTGGGAGGGCGCCGATGGAGGCGGGCTGGTCCACGACCACCAGGACGGTGCCGAACTTGGCTGTGAGTTTGTCGAAGACGGCCCGCAGCTTCGGTTCGCTGTTCGGCAGAGGCTTGTCGAAGACCGTCTTCCCGGCCGGGGTCAGGCCGTGTCCGTGATGCGTCTGCTTGCCGACGTCCAGCCCCAGAAAGACGCCCACCCCGTCGATGCTGATCACCGTGCCCCCACATGTGTCGACGCATGCCGGCCCCAGGGTCGGGAGCCGTTCTCGCGCATCCACGTTATGCAGACCTGTCGCCCGCGAACGGCCGGGCATTGCGCCAAGCCAGGCGACGGTCGGACCTCTGATCAGCGTCTCCGACGGCACCCCTCGGACCCGGTGACACCACCCCCCAGGTCATCCGATCGACAGGGGGCAACAGTCATGCCGGGCCCGGAGGCCAGCGGCCCTCTTGCAGGACCGCGAAAAACATAACGGGGCGCACGGAGTCGGCGTGTATGCGGAGGCGTCATGGGGTCAGAGAACGACGCTCTGGCCGTGGTGTTGATCCACGGGCTCATCTCGTCACCGAAAGCCTGGAAAGACTTCGTCCGGCTGGCTGGGACCGATCCAGACCTGCGCTCGGTCAGGATCCTGCCCTTCGCGTACAGCTCGCCCAAGCTCCGGCTCAACCCACTGAGCCGGATCCCGGACCTGGACGACATCGCGGACAGCCTGCGCGGCTATCTCCGGGTGGAGGCCGCGGAGTTCGGGCGGCTGGTGCTGGTGTCCCACAGCCAGGGCGGGCTGGTCATCCAACGGCATCTCGCGCGCACACTGTCCCGGGGTGAGGGCCTGGACCTCGCCAGGATCCGACAGATCGTGCTTTTCGCCTGCCCGAACAACGGCGCCGAGCTGTTGCTGTCGCTTCGTCGTGCGTGGTTGCCCCATCACCCGCAGGACCGCGGGCTGCGTCCGCTCAACAGCCAGGTGCAGGACGCGCAGAGCCGGGTGGTCAACCAGATCATGCACGCCGAGACGGTGGCGCCGCACGAGTGCCGGATCCCGATTGCGGTCTATGCCGGCGCGAGCGACAACATCGTTCCACGCGCCTCGGCGCAGGGCGTCTTCAAGGAAGCTGGCGTGCTGCCGGGGAACCACAAGACGATCATCCGGCCGGATTCCCACGACCACCGCTCGTACACCACGTTCAAGCACCATGTCCTGTCCGCTCGGGCGGTCGTGGAAGACGCTCCCACGCTGTCGGCGGCCGCGTCCGCCACCGCCGCGGCGGTGACGGACGGTCCACGGCCCCGCCCGTCGGGGGACGCGCACGGCCTAAGGCGGCTTGCGGCGGAGTTTGGCTGGGGCGGCGAGACCGTCGAGCTGGTGGACTTCCGCAAGAACCTGGTCTCGCTGACGGGGCTCCTGGACGGCGTGCCACCCGCCGAGCGGCGGGTGCTCGGCGCGTTGCTCGACCATGGTACCGGTGCGGTGTCCCACAAGCACTGGGGTGAATGCGTCTACCGAATGCCGCTGCCGCAGCTCCAGCACGTCCTCAACATCAGTGCGGCGCGGCTGACCGAACATCTTCGTGCGCTCGAGGGTCGCGAACTCGTCAGGCGGACCGCCCAGGACGGCGAGGCGCCCGCACACGCCGAGACGGACGGCCGCCGCGACTCCATGGATGCCTACGTCATGGGCCGCCTTCGCGCGTTTTGTCACGCACGGGGAGTCGATCTCGAGGGGATGATCGCCCGCCTCGATCTCACCGCCCTTGGATGACCCGGCGCTCCCGCGCCGTGACGGCACCGATCAGGAGGCCGCGCCGCCGGCGGCGACCGTCTCCCAGTAGGCGAGGTTGGCGCGGAGGTTCACGATGTCCGCGTGGTCGGCCCCGAGGACCCGGACGGCGTCGCTGACCAGCACCGCGAAGGCGGAGGCTGCGCCGGCTGCGTCACCCGCCCGGCCCAGCCAGTAGGCATGATTGCCACGCACGTTGAGGGTATCCGGGTGATCGGGACCCCGTACCGCGCGCCTCACGGCAAGGAGGTCCTGGAGTACCCCGGCGGCGCCCGCGGCGTCTCCCGCGGCTCCCCGCCAGGCGGCGAGGTAGTTGCACGCGTTGAGCGTGCGGTCGTTGTCGGGACCGAGCACGCGCGCCATGTCGGGATCTCCAAGTCGGCCGCTGACCGGATCATCGACCACATCGCTCCGTTGCTGGCGCTCCGACAGCGGAAGCAGTTCCGCAAGGACACTGTGCTCATCGTGGACGGCACCCTGGTGCCCACCCGCGACCACAAGGTCGCCGAGCAGTCCAAGAACTACCGCTACTCCACGAACCACCAGGTCGTCGTCGACGCCGACACCCGCCTGGTCGTCGTGGTCGGCCGACCGTTGCCGGGCAACCGCCATGACGCTCGGGCCTGGGCCGAATCCGGCGCCAAGGACGCCGTCGGGAAGACTATGACCATCGCAGACGGCGGCTACCGCGGAACAGGGCTGGCGATCCCGCACCGACGGCGCAGCAAGAACGAGGAACTACCGCACTGGAAAGCCGCCCACAACAAGTCCCACAAGCAGGTCCGCGCCCGCGTCGAGCACGTCTTCGCCCGGATGAAGACTTGGAAGATCCTGCGCGACTGCCGCCTGCGAGGCGACGGCGTGCACCACGCGATGCGCGGCATCGCCTGTTTGCACAACCTCTCCCTCACCGGATAGCCCACCGAGCAGGGGAGCGAGGGCGGGATAGTGGGTAGGGCCTGCCTACCGAATGACGTCGCACGTCAACGGTCAATGAAGTTGGCATTCCCACGGCTCGATGTCCGGCTCCCCCGGGGGCAGCTCCCCGGTGCAGTATCGGTAGAGCCAGGCTGCAGCCCGGCGCTCCGCATGCTTCTCGTTGACCGGTTCTCCCTGCTCATCCAGTTCGAGGACGTTGGCGAAGATCGCGACGCAGATCTCCATCTGAGAGGGCGACTCGCGCAACTCCTCCCAGTAGTCGATCCCTTCCAGCATCGGGTGGCCTACTGACCCCCGGGCGAGCCATCCAGCGAAGCGTCGGAGGGCTCCGGAAGCACCATGGCTGAGATGCGAAGGCATGCGAGGAATCTAGCCCCAGCCTTCCCAGGCTGATCGTCGACCTCCCAACGCGAGGGGCGAGGGGGTGGCGCCGATGGTGACGGGACGCCCCTTAGTCGACGGTGATATATGAGGGTCGCGGCGATAGCTGTGAAGGCAAGGAAGTGTTCCGGCTTGCGCTCGTAGCGGCGGTGCAGGCGACGGCAGCCGGACACCCAGGACATGGTCCGCTCCACCACCCAGCGGTGCCGGCCCAGCCGCGGGGACGACTCGATGCCCTTGCGGGCACGGCGGTGCCGGATGCCACGGGAAGCGAGCCATCGCCGCAGGTGCCGGTAGTCGTAGCCCTTGTCACCGTGCAGCTTGCCTGGCCGCCGGCGTCGATGGCCGCGACGCGAGCGGATGGGTGGAATGCCGCAGACCAGCGGGATGAGGGCCTGGCTGTCGTGGAGATTGGCGGCGGAGATGCCGATCGACAGGGGCAGGCCCTGGCGGTCGACGATGAGGTGGATTTTCGATCCCTTCTTGCCGCGGTCGGTCGGATTCGGTCCCGTCAGCTGCCCCCTTTGAGGGCCCGGACGCTGACCGAGTCGATCGCGCACCGCCACCAGTCCAGCTCACCCCGGGCACCGAGTTCATCCAGGACCAGGCGGTGGAGTATGGCCCACACCCTGGCCTCGGTCCACTCGGTGAACCGCCGAAAGGCGGTGACCCCGGACAGGCCGAAGCCTGGCGGGAGTTGATTCCAGGTGCAGCCCGAGGTGGCCACGACGATGATCGCCGCCAGCACCTCGCGGTCCCCGCGCCGACGATGTCCTCCGCCTTGCGGTCGGACCGGCGCCGGCGGCACCACCCGCTGAAACAACGTCCACAGCTCTTCCGGCGCCATCCGCTCGACAAGCGCAGTAGTCATCACCCCAGACTGCCGAAAGATCACACCAACTGAAATGGCGTCTTACGAGTTGGTGCGTGATAGCGGGTGAGGCGTCGTGCCTGGCCGGTGGCATGATCCGTCTGTGGCGATCATGGTCAATCGGGCGGTGCTGGCGCATCGGCTGTTCACGGGGATCTCTCGGCGTCATCTCGCGTGTCTGGTCGAGGTGTTGGCGGTGCCGTGGCAAGCCGGGGTCGAGGGTCGTCGCCATGCTGCACGAGGTGGGGCCAGGAAGCAGGCCGCGGGAGCCGGCGCCCGCCACCAGCTGGTCTTCGTCGACCGGCTGGTGGCCACGCTGATCCATCTGCGGCACGACCTGCCGCACTCGGTACTGGGGCTGCTGTTCGGTGTCGACCGCTCGACCATCACCCGTGCGATCGCAGAGATACGTACGCTCCTGGCCGAGCGGGGGTGCGCGGTCCCCGACCGTCCCGGCCTGCGGTTACGGACTATGGCCGACGTGTTCGCCTACGCTCAGGCCGAAGGCATCGAGCTGCGGCTGGATGCCACCGAGATCCAGGTCCGCCGACCACCGGCCGGCCGCGGCGGACGGCGCGCATTCGTTTCCGGGAAGAAGAAACAGAACACCATGAAGGCCACCGTCATCGCTGACTGGCAGGGCCGCACGTTATGGACCGACACCCTGCGGCCTGGTCGTATGCACGATGCCACGGCCGCCCGAAACGAGGGCATCGCCGTCTGCTTCCAGCACTTCCCCGACGTCGAGGTCCTCCTGGACGATGGCTACCTCGGCCTGAGCCGCGACCACCGCGGGCAAGCGATCACACCGCCCAGAAAACCCCGGCCCGGAGCACTGCCCGGCAGAGTCGAACAGTGGGAATGCGATCGCCACGGACACTCCTCCGACCGCATCACCGTCGAACATGCCCTCGCCGACCACAAACGCTGGAAGCAACTGACGCGCTGGACCCACCGCCGCGACCGCCTGCCCGACACCTACCGCGCCATCGCCAGCCTCGTCTCCGACCGCACCATCAACGCCTGAGAGCAGGCCACGACCAGGCCAAACACGCCTCACCCGCTATCACGCACCAACTCGTTAGGGTGCACACGTGAGCGAAACCTGGGACGACGGCGCGCCCGGCGTCATGAAGCTGCCCTCCGGTCGCCTCGTCCGTGGTCGCGGCCTGCGCCGCCCTCTCCCCACCGGTCCCGAACCGGCCTTCGCCGTCCACCTGCTGGGCAAGCGGCCTCCCCAAGTCCCCTGGGAGGCGCGCTGGCTGCGCTGGCCCGACTTCCGGCTGCCCGCGGACGACCGCGAGACCCGGTCCGTCCTGCGCGAGGCGTGGGAGCGGTCCGCCACCGAACGCGTCGAGCTCGCCTGCGGCGGAGGCCGGGGAAGGACGGGCACGGCGCTGGCCTGCCTGGCGGTCCTGGACGGCGTCCGCACGGAGGACGCGGTGGCGTACGTGCGCCGGCACTACGACAGCCGCGCCGTCGAGACGCCCTGGCAGAAGCGGTACGTACGCCGCTTCGGCCCCGGGGACCGCTGAGGGCCGCCCGCCCCGATTCGCGGCAGGGGGACCGGCGCGTTTCCCTGGAAGTGTCAGACCCGGCACTTCGGCAAGAGGAGGCGTCATGGACATCCCTCCAGAACTCGTCGAGGCGAAGAGAGCCGTGGAATTCGGCCTGCTCGCCCTGCCCGGGGTGAACGCGGTGGGGCTCGGCATGCGCGAGGAGAACGGCGAGCTGTTCGACGAGCTTTCCGTCGTCATCTACGTCGAGGACATGGCGCAGGTGCCGGACGGCCTTCCGGAACGGATCGGCGATGTGGGCGTGTGCATCGTCGAGAGGTCGGTCGAGCCCTGCGGCTTCCCCGACGTCGCCCGCTATCCCGACGTGCGGGGCGGCATCGCGATCAGGAAACCGCACGTGGGGACGGGGACGCTCGGTGCGGTGGTGGTGGACGCGCAGAGCCTGGAGCGGCTCGGCTTGAGCTGCTTCCACGTCACCGGGGACGCCCACGAGGCGTTCCCGCACTCGATCTGGCAGCCCGACAACCCGCCGATCGCCGTAGGAGTCAGCATCGTCAAGGACGACAATCTCGGTGAGGTGGAGCGGGTCGACTTCCCGCAGACCGCCCCCTTGCCGTTCTCCCCGATACTGGCCGGAATGTCCGACGCGGCCCTGATCCACCTCGACGTGGCCGCCGCGGCCGGACGACTCCCGTCCCCGGCGATCGCCGACCAGGGCCCGGGACAGCCCAACCTGGTCGGGGCGGTCACCGCGACGGCGGACCTGAACGCGCCCGGCTGGCTGCCGCACCGCATACGGAAACGCGGATTCGCCACGGGCCCTACCAACGGACTGGCCTACCACCGCTTCCTGACCGTCAACTGGGAGCCGGGCGGCCCCAACGCCTTTCTGATCGACCAGGTCGCGGTACTGGGTGACGGCGTCTTCTGCGATCAGGGCGACTCCGGATCCCTGGTCCTGGAGGAGACGGGGCCGACAGCGGTGGGCCTGCTCTGGGGCCGCAACAAACAGAGTGCATTCGCGCCGGCCGGAAAAACGGGCTACTTCACCGAAATCCGCACCGTCCAGGCACAGTTGGGGTTCTCGACGGTGTGGCCTTAGGCCACGCCCAGTGCCGCATCAGGCAGTGTTCGCCGTGCCGGGTGGTCTGCGGTGGTGGGCACCATGGACGAGGAAATCATTCCCATTCTTCGCGTCGAGGACGCTGCGGCGGCGGTCGAGTGGTACGAGCGGCTGGGTTTCGCCAAGCAGTGGGAGCACCGCTTCGAAACGGGACTTCCCGCGTTCGTCGAGGTCGCCCGGGGCGGAGTGCGGTTGTTCCTGTCGGAGCATGAGGGCGACGCCCATCCGGACACGTTGGTCTACCTCCGCGTTCGTGATGTCGATGCCATCGCTTCCGAGTTCGGTGTGCAGGCGAAGGACGCTCCATGGGCGCGTGAGACCGAGCTCTGCGACCCTGACGGCAACCGGATTCGGATCGGCACGCCGAGGGAATGAACATTCGCCGGGGGTAACGAGTTCTGTCTCGACCTCGACTGAAGGGCCGCGAACGTGACTTCGTCCGGTTCGACAGATCACGACAAGTTCTATGAGACGGACCCGGTGGGGGAGGCCGGCCGCGCGGCCGGTGCGGACGCCTGCGGCGGTGCGTACGCCTGGTGGGGCGTCGGCGGGGCCGTGACGCCGCCCGCGTCGCAGGCGACGCAGAGGAGGGCGATAGGGCGATGAGGTTGTGCGTATGGCCCCTACGGGAAGAGGAAGTTGACGAGAGTGGTGTCGACGAGCTGGGACACCGGCTTGAGCTGAGCGGACGTGGTGCCCACGCGGTTCTGGAAGACCGCGACGAAGCGTCTGCCGGTGGACCTTTCGTCGATGATCGCCGCTTCCGAGCACACGACCGCTCCCGTGTTCAGCGGCCCCTGCCCGACCTTCGAGAACACCATGTCGAAGTTCACCGTGGTGTCCTGGTCGAGCATGGAATGACGATTCAGCACCGCCTGCCGCAGCAAGGCCAGCATGGCTTCGTCGCTGTCCCCGTCGACAAGCGGGGTGTTCTGCGCACCGGCCAGACTCCGGCCGCCCAGAAAGGTGAACAGACGCGCCATCTGCCGGGCGGACGTCGCCTGCGCCACGGGCCCGGTGTCGTTGACGCACGGAATGCGCCGGGGCGTGAATCCGTTGGCGAAGTCACCGGACAGCCACATGCCGTCGGCCGTCTCCGGGCTGCCGGTGGCGCTGTCATCGAAGAACCCCGCCGAGGCCGCGGCCTTGGTGAGATAGCCGAAGCCCAGCCCGTGGATCACCGTGCCGGCGGAAGTGTTGCTGCCGTTGGCGATCGCGTCCGACAGCTCGTCGGAGAACGCGGGAGTGAATTCCACGAAGGAATCTGCTCGCACGTCGAAAACGTCGTCCCAGCGCGGAAGCAGGGTGTTTCCCATGTCCACCCCTCGGAGCTGGGCCACCCGCTGCGCGTCGATGAGCGGATTGAACGTGTCGCGCAGCATGGTGATGACGTCGGCCGGAGGCGGTCGCGCGTCGAAGGAATCCACCAGTTCGTTCGCGGCGCGCAGCAGTTCGTGTGCCGCCCACATGGCGGTGGCCTTCAGCAGGCTCGCCGAGTAGTGGACCTCGAGTTCGAGCTGTCCGGTGAAGAAGTGCGGCTCCTGCTGGTTGAGGGCCACGACGACGACCGGCTCGCTGCCGAGCGCCTGCCCGGACGGGGTCTCCTTCGCGTCGTGGAGCGCCTTGTCCAGACCGGCGTCCCGCTCCAGCAGGTCGTCCTTGAGATCCGGGAACAGCCCCATGGCCGCCTCCTCAGTGGTGGGGACCGTGAGGCCCTCCGTGCGGTCCGTCGTGGGGCCCGCCGTGGGGACCGTCATGTGGACCGTGCGGTCCGTCGTGCGGTCCGCCGTGGGGACCGTCATGCGGGCCGTCGTGCGGGCCGTGCGGCCCGTCATGTGGCCCATCGTGAGGCCCGTGCGGGCCAGGGTGCGGGCCGTCGTGGTGCGGTGATTCCACATTCACCGTGTCCATGTACACGACGCTGCCCTGCGTCCCCGACTCCGGATCCTCGGGATGGTAGGCGACCGTGACCGCCTCCTCGACGACCAGGAGCCTCCGGGCCGCCCCGCTGTCCGGCCCACCGCCCGGAAGGGGCAGCTGCCCCGTGTAGTCGGAGGCGGAGAGGGAGACGTCGTCGACGCGGTCGAGTGGGGACGCGCTGTCCTCCAGGGTGAACCAGGCGACGGCGTCGTCGTCGAGTTCCGGATCGCGCTCCTGGAGGAACGCCGTCGCCCTGGCGGGACGCACGCCCGTGTCGGCCCCGCCGGGCACGGTGTAGTTGGGACCGGACAGCTGGACGAGCAGGGGATCCGTGCCGGCCACGGTGAGGACGCGCTCGGGGAGGACCCTCAGGTTGTCCGTGAGCACGATCTGCGACAGATGGTCACCCGGCAGGGAGTCGGGCTGGAAGCGCGTCAACGCCAGCCGGACGAACGGGAAGTAGGCGCCCCCGGTGTCGAGATCGATGTCGCAGAACCAGCGGCCGGCATCCCGGTCGAACCGCGGCTCGTAGCCGACGGCCGTGACCGTGAAGCCGGCGGTGAAGTCCGAGGGCTCCGGCAAGGGGAGGCCCGCCGCGACCGTCGCGGCGCCGGGGAAGGCGGACGCCGTCGGCGCGCTGACGGGCGCCGAGACGTGGATGGGGTCGCGCCCCATCACGCTGATGAAGGGGTACGAGGACTCCGGCGCGTCGCTCCCCTCGTCCCGGACCAGCACCCCGAGCAACTCGCCCTCGCCGGAGGAGAACCACGGCCGCTCCAGATAGACCCGCAGGCCGCCGAGCCGACGGCGGGTGAGCGTGCCGGGCAGGGAACCGGACGCGTCGAAGGACTGGGTCGGCACGACGTCGATCACCTTGGGCGCCGCCGGCTTGGCGCTGCTGAACACCGTGTGCGTGACGTCGACCGGCTGCTCACCCGGCCGGGACAGCAACTGCTGCTCGGGATGGTCCCCGAAATCGGCCGGGAAGCTGTCGGCGAACGGCGTGGTCGCCACCACGTGGTACCGCACCGTCCGGTGCTTCGTATCGCCGAACTCCTGCTTCTGCAAGGTCGGCGGAATGCTGCTGTCGCCGTCGGCGCGCGCCTGCTCGGCCGCCCGGGTGTTGAAGAACAGCGTGCCGCCGGCCAGGACAAAGGGGAGGGAGGCAGGGTCGTCGGGGACGTCGCTCCCCTCGAGCGGCGGCTTCGGCAGCGTCAGCCCGAAGACCGGCGCCGCACGGTCCTGCGGCGTACCGGGCTCCTCCTGCGCCGGGTCGTCGGTCACCTCGGTCCACTCCGCGAACAGATCGATCCGGTCGGTGCTCGCGGGGTCCACGCCGACCGTTCCCGACAGGTGCTCGGCGGTCTCACCGTGATCACGCCCCGCGAGGTCCGGGATCTCCAGGACGGGCGCCATCAGGGGGTGCTGCACGGCATGGACCAGAGTGAGCTCGTACCAGGGCGTGAGCATCCAGTGACGGCCGCTCCGGGCCGCGTTCATGATGGCGGCGAAGCCGTCGCTGCTGTCGCCCAGCTCGTCGTGGCACCAGCGCAGCATGCCCATGATCCCTTCGTCGACGCGGACCTTGGAGCTGACCCGTACGACGGCCACCGCCGCCTTGGGCAGCGAGACCGTCAGCACGCGGGCGGCCGCGTCGAGAACCGGCGGCCCGGACCCCTCGACGACCCGCAGCCGCAACGACCGGGGCGTGTGCCACTGCGCACCGGCCCACGGCACCTCGAAGGGCTCGTCCCGCTGGTTCTCGGGCAGGCCCGGCAGCCCGTGGAAGACCACGCCCAGCGACAGTGGATCGGGCAGGTACGGCACCTGGATCGACTCCCCGGTGTGCAGCGTGTAACCGCCGGGGTGCCCCGGGGTATCGGGCGCCGCCCGGAAGCCGGGCAGCCCGGGATCGTCGAGACTGCCCGACTCCCGTACGGCGAGCTGGTACACCGCCTGCCGGGTCGTCGAGTTGCCGGAGGCGATCGCGTCGTCGAGCTTGCCGTGGCGTTCGACGCACTCCAGCGACGCCTTCGGAGCCACCAGATGCCGTTCGTCGACGGGCAGGTACGGCGGATGCGTCCCACCGGCGACCAGCGGGGATGCGTTGAAGGCGGCGGCGTACGCGGCGGTGGACTGCCCGTCGTCGCTGCGGATCACCATCCGGTGCGCGCCGGTTCCCTCCAGGAAGGGGGAGCGCGGCAGCAGCAGGGGGGCCGGGACCGGTTCGTGCCGCCGGAAGGTCGTCCCGCCGACGGGCAGCGCCAGATCGTCCTGGTCCATCCGGTCCGTCGCCTGGTCCACGGTGGGGCCGTTGCCCGCCAGGTCGACGGTGCGGACACGGAGTTTGTACTGAGCACCGAAGCGCAGCCGGGGCAGGCTGCCCGGCTTCGGAGCGGTCTCGATCTCCAGTGGCAGCTTCGTGAATGCCTCATTGCGGACGGGCTGCGGTCCCGCCGTCGGGTCCGGTGTACCGGGGCCGCCGTTCGGGTCGTAACCGTCGACCATCACATTGCCCGGCAGGGGAGCCGACAGGGCCCAGCCGTTCCAGGTGACCATGTGCTCGTGCACATGGACGCGGCCGTCGGGCCCGTCCGGCTGCATCAGGCCGGTCTGCACGAAACCCTCGTCCGTGACGGGGGGAACGATGGGCGGAGTGCCCGCCTGCGCGCCGGGCGGGTTGTAGCTCACGATGCGTTCGTTCAAGGACCGCCACTTCCCCCGGTCGTTGACGTCGACCCGGTAGCCCCGCACCAGGTCTTCCGAGGTGAACGTGGTCAGGCCGTCATCGTCCCGCTGCCGGTGCTGGTCGGCGGCGTGCAGGAGATCGGACTGGAGGGCCTGTGCGTGGCCGGTGTGGACGAGGGCGAGGCCGGTGGTCCGTACGGTCGGCGGCGCGGCGGGGGCGGGTGAGCCCTCGGGCGGCGCATCGGCGGCGGCGGACGCGGCGAGCAGCTTCAGGTTCGTACCGTCCGTGTCGGTCTGCTCGATGCGGTACGTGTCGGGCCGTTCGACGCCGTCGTCACTCTCGCTGACGGGCAGCGCGAGCAGCCCGCGGGCGGGCGGACCCAGCGGATCGGATCCGGAGGCGGCGGCGCAGAAGTTTCCGTCCTGGTCCAGGACGTACAACGTGGCCGGCGTGTCCGGGACATTGGCGGAGTCCGGGAGCGCCGACGGGACGGTGGGGACGAGCACCAGGCCCAGCCCCCCATGGGTGCGCGGCAGTTGGTCGACCGGCAGGGCCAGGTCGATGACCAGGCCGAGGCGGCGCAGCAGCGCCGGATGGTCGCCGAGGGCGGAGAGCATCTGGTGGAAGTCGGGCTTGGGCTTATCGGGCCGCGGCGGCGGCTCCGGCAGCTCGCCCGCCCCGGTGGACCCGTCCCGTATCTGCGGATGGAAAGCGAGGAACTGCTCCTGGGCCGAGGAGAGATCCGGCTGTACGTTGCCGGTGGGGTCGTCGGCGGCTCGTGCGTCGGCGTCGTCGAGCTTCTCGGCGACGTTCTGCAGGGTGTCGGGCATGTCCTCGCTCGAGGGGAATCCGGCGAACCCGCTCATGGCCGCGGGGTCCGGCAGCTCGGTCGGCGAGGCGGACGCGATGTCGGCGTAGGCCCGACGGCCCGCTCTGGCCAGGTCCGCCGCCGCATAGGTCACTTTCGCCCGTGGCGCGTAGTCGTCGAAGGCGAAGGAATCCAGCGGGGTGTCCGGGTGGAAGAACCGCTTCCAGAGGTTCGAGTCGGCGGGATTCCCGGCGAGGGTGAGTGGGCCGAACGGCGCACCGGCCGCCGTGCTGCGCCCGGTGCCCTCGTCCACGGTCGCGGTGTCGAGCATGAACCGGGCGTTCGCCAGGAGCGCCGGCCAGTCGAGGAAGTCCTCGAACGGGGCGAGGGTCGCCCCCTGGCCGTCGCCGTCGACGCTCAGCCGGGGCGCCACGAACACCGAGACCAGGGCCTGGGTCCCGTCGGGCGACAGGCCGGCCGGCAGGACGACCCACTGGATGCGCTGTTCGATCGTCACGAGTGGATTCCCCTTCGTCTCGTTCGTCCCGCGCGGATCCCGTGGCGCGCCCGGCTCAGGGGGCGAAGGCCAGGCAGTAGGTGTCCCAGTGGCCCGGCTTCACACAGTCGGCGAAGCTCGGGTCGCCCGAGCCGCCGAAGCGGCGTTGCAGTCCGAGGGAGACGGACTTGCTGAAGAACGCCACCTTCACACTGACCGTGAGGGTGCCCTCGCCGTACACTTCCGTACGGTTGCCGGACTTGACGTACGTGAGCTTCAGATAGAACTCCACGGACACGCTGACCAGACCCAGCACGGACAGATAGCCGCCGCAGCGCAGATACCCGGTGAGCTGCACCGCCTGATCGCTGTACGCGAAGTAGATCCCCGCCATCAGATGGACGCCGCCGCTGGCGACCCCGAGATCGAGCGAGGTGTTGCCGCCGAACTCCAGTGCCCCCTCGATGAGTTGGATACCGGCCGGGCTGACCGTCAGCGAGAAGAACCCGCCGCCGCCGAAGATGCCGACGGTCAGGTTGAACGGGTGGAACCGCTCGGCGACCGAGAAGCGGAAGGTGACCACCTGCCGGTCGTCGAACGGGATCCGCAGCTCCGCGCCGAGTGACACATTGCTCAGGCTGAAGGCGCCGAACTGCACGGCGGGAACGGCGAGGGTGTATCCCGCCTTGATCCCGCTTTGGTCGACGTCCACGTAGGCGCCCTGGCCGAAGCCATCCTTCGGCAGCAGTTCCTTGAGCGTGTTGATGAATTCCAGCGCGCTCTTGAAGCCGACCTGCAGACCGGAGGCGTTGAGGACCGGCCGGCTGCCCGGCTTGGTGACGAACTCGATCCGGCCGAAGTCGACGGTCAGGAGGCCGGCGAAGTCCAGGCCGAAGCCGGTCAGTACGCCGCGTACGGTCGACTGCTGCGCGGCGTCCGGCGTGCAGACGGTGGTGGCCTCCAGCGTGAGGGAGGCGTTCTTCAGGTTGATCGCGGCGAAGTCGGCCCCGGGCACCAACGGGGTCCGGCCCTGATGGAGCGCGGGTGTCCACAAGTAGCGCAGTTCCCGGCCGTTCGCCAGTTCGCGGGCCCGCAGGATCGGCACGGGCAGCAGACCCCTCGCCAGCCGGTCGGCGATGATCTCGTCGGCGTGCGGGCCGGTCAGCTGGGCCAGACCGTTGATTCCGGCGGGAGCGACCGGCTCGAGCAGTTTGAACAGGTCGACCGAGCCGAGCAGTTTGGCGTCGCCGAAGATGTGCTGGAGCTGGTCCACGCTGACAGCGGTCGCGGCACCGGCGAAGTCCTGTGGCAGCAGCCCCGCCTTCGCCGTGATCGCCTGGACCACCGAGGACGGCTGCGCGAGACCGCCGGCCTTCTCCGCGGCGAAGCTCACGGCCAGCGGGTCGACCAGATCGAGGAAGGCGGAGCTGGGACCCGCGGCGGCGAACCCGTTGGCGACGTAATCCCGGCGCAGGGCGACCTGCCGCTCGGCGGGCGAACCGGTGAGCTGCTCCACGGCGTGTACCCGGGCCGTGGCAAGCTGCATCTCCGGCAGTGCGCCCAGCGGATGACCGGACACGGGGGCCATCGTGAAGGTGAGCGACCCGACCGGCATGCTCGTGGCACCGGACTCCACGCCGTCCGGCAGCGGCGTCAGGGCCATGGTCTGGCCCTGGAGCGTGACCCGGCGAAGGTCCTCGGGAGCGGAGCCGTAGATCCCGGCCACGTCCAGGCTGGAGACTTCGTTCAGCGTGAAGAACATCAGCGGCATGGTGAACGTGACGTGGCGCTGCTCGGTGTCGGTGCCGACGACGGTGAAGCGGAACGGCTCACCGGACCCCTCCAGCTTCACCAGGTGGGTGTTGTCGGCGGGGGCGAGCGGTGGAGTGATGGTGTCGGTGATGCGCAGCGCCGCGAACGGCATGCTCTGGCCCACATGGTGATAGTCGACTCCCTCCCCGTACGTCTGCTCGGGCTGGGTGACGGTGATGCGGTCCTCCCTCACCAGGTACGCGACCACCGTGCCGTCCCCTTGGGCCACGAACCTGCGCTTGGCGGTGTTCGTGCGGACCGCCGCGTGGCCCGAGCTCAGGAAGCCGCGTTCGACGACCCGTACGTACTGGTCCCGGCCCAGTTCCGCCTCGTGGTGGTAGCCCTGCAGAGAGATCCCCGGCAGCGGCGCGAAGTCGCCGCTCATCCGGACGCACGCGCCGAGCGGGGTGAGGATGAAGCGTTCGGCGCGCAGCGGCTCACGCTGGAATCCCTCGACCGGCACGCCGTTGAAGATCAGCTCGCCGGCGCTGGTGAGCTTGATGAGGTCCCGCAGGTTGTCGTCACTGATGGGGGAGCTGATGCGCTGCGGAGTGTCCGTGAAGGCGGCGAATGCCTTGAGCAGCCCCTCGGCTCCGTCCTGTCTCGTCAACGCCGCGCGCCACAGCGGTGCGTGCCCGTCCTTGGACACCGGGCCGTGCGCGAAGGACCATCCGCTGTCCCTCTCGGTCCCCAGCAGGAGGCGGGCGGGGAACTCGATCGCGGTGCGCGGCAGTCCGCCGAAGACGGAGATCTCGCCGTCGTCGGGAGGTATGGACACCGGTACGGTGGTGTTCTGCAGGAGTTCCCAGGCCAGCAGCGCCTCCGAGGCGAGGTCGATGCCGTCCTCGCCGTCCGGGAGCAGCAACGCCAGCCTGCTCGGCCCGGCCGAGACCGCCGGGACCGTCGGCGGGAAGGCACCGGGCACGTCCGACTCGCCGACGTGCTGCGGCGGAAGCCCGAAGAGCAGCACCGCCGGTTCGTCCGCGTTCTCGCGCACCAGCCGGGAGCCGTCGCGCTCAAGGTTGATCACCGAAACATGCAGCAGGAGCATGTCCTCGACCCGCAGAATGGTGAACGGATCGGCAGTCATCGCGGCACCGCCTTCCGTCGGCCGCCCGTTCTCCTCAGTGTGGCAAACGGGTGAGGTATATGCACCCTTTGTCGGCTTCGGGGCGGGCTCGGTCCGTGCGGTGCACCCGGGCTCGGTGCGGTCGTTCGCCGGTGAACGACCTAAGGACTGTCCGGCGGATCACTAACGGATCCACAGCCGGATCGCGGCGACAGCGACCGTCCCGTGAAAGACGAACGCTCTCTTGTCGTACCGGGTCGCCACGGCCCGGAAGCCCTTGAGCGCGTTGATCGTCCGCTCAACTTCGTTCCTGCGGGTATAGAGCGCCCGGTCGAAACCAGCGGGGCGACCGCCCCGGCTTCCGCGCCGCTGCCGGTTGGCCCGCTGGTCCCTGCGTTCCGGGATGGTGTACTGGAACTGCCGTCGCCGCAGGTAGCAGCGGTTGCGACGGGAGCTGTACGCCTTATCGCCGCACAGATGGCCAGGGCGAGTGCGCGGGTGCCCGCCCGCCGGGCGTGGGACACGGATACGTTCCAGAACCGGGATCAACTGCGGCGCGTCACCCCACTGTCCGGGCGTGATCAGGATGGACAGTGGCCGGCATCCGCCGTCACTCGCCAGGTGGATCTTGGTGGTAAGCCCGCCGCGTGAGCGGCCCATCGCCTCGTCAGGCCGGTGCTGCACCGGCCGCCTGCGGCGTCCAGGCACCGGTGCCGACCGGTGACGGGCCCCGGCGGCATGCTGGTGGGCACGGCACACCGTGGAATCCACGCTCACAACGCTCCAGTCGATCCGCCCCTCCGCGTCGGCGTCAGCTTGGACAGCCCGAAGGATCCGATCCCATGTGCCATCCGCCGACCAGCGCCGATCTCGTCATCGACGAAGTAGGAGATACGTCGGTGAAAATAGTCAGAGAGTGCCTTAGGTGGCGCAGCGTAACGTTCGTGCCGGGCTTGCCCGTCGCAAGCTCCCACAGGTACGGACCCGAGATAGGGACGCCGGTCTGCTCCGAGATCTCGCGGGCCACGGTGTTCCAGGACGGTGGTTTGCCACCCTCGGGGGCGAGCCCGTCGCGAAGGTGACCTCGCTAGGCCGCAAGTCGCTGAAGAGGACTAGACCAATAGCCCTCCGTTGGGTGCCACGCCCGGCAGGGTTGAGGGTAGCCGTCTGGATAGGCTCTCTACGGGTGTTTATCCAATCTGTTGGGCCAGGGCCCGGTTGACGGCCTTCCCGGTGGGGCTGAGTTCCAGCAGGGATCGTCGGATGCCTGTGGGCAGTCAGGGGCCGGCGCCCTGGGAGGCGAGGTCGGCCAGGATCGGGACGCCCTGGCGCTCGCAGATGCGGATGATGCGGTGGGTGCGGGCAGCGGTCAGGTCGTGAGCCCGGCGCGGCAGCGCGGGTGACAGCCACAGCAGCCGGCCGTCCGGATCGGTGACCACCTGCACGTTCACTCCGTGCCGGCGGTGCTTGTGGGAGTAGTCGGCGCGTGAGGCGCCGACCCGGTCGCACTTGCCCAGGGTGCCGCCCAGCAGGATGAAGTCCGGGTCGGCCTTTCGCCGGACCTTCAGCAGATCCGGGGTGCGCTGGGCGAGCAGGTAGATGACCGTGTTGGTGCAGGCGTGGGCGGTGGATTCGCCCTGCGGTCGCAGGCCAGGCCCCCGGAGCCCCCAACTGGGTGGCCACTCCGCGTGTCTTCAGCCACACCAACACCTCACGGGCAAGGGGACTTGCCGCTAAGGTCTCGTGCGGTGAGCATGGATGAAACCGGACTTGCCAAGGCGGTTGCTGAGGCGCTGGGCGGTCAGCGCACCGCTGCCCTTACGGAACTCACCGAGCGTGTCACCGCGCTGCGCTCCATGACCGAGGATGCGGGAACCACCGAAGTGCTGTTGGCCCCGCTGAAAGGCCGCGCTGCGGAAAAGTGGGAACGAGTTGCCCGGCGGGAGGCTGAGGACTGGGTGTATGTCCGTTCCGACGATGGTGCAACCGTCCTTGCTGTGGACCAGGCGTCCGAAGCCGGAGTCCGCGATCCGGCAGCAGCTGTCGTCTACCCTGAGCTGCACACACGACTGGTCAGCTGGTGGCTCGTCCACGCCTGGCGCAGCGCCGACCTCCTCGCTGACACCCTGGACAACCTGACCCGGTGGCGTATCACTTCCGGCGCGGTCACGGCCCGGGCTCTCATCGAAGAAGCAGGAGCCCTGGTAGACGAGCAGAACGCCATCGCTGAGGCATGGCGGATCGGCAAAGCCGCCGCCAAAGACTCCTTGAAACGTCCCGCCCTTGTCCGCGAGGCGCTTGCTCCTGTCCTGCTGAAGGCCGGGTTTGGCTCAAGGATGAACGGCAGCAACGAACAGCTCCAGGCCACCAACGTCCTGACTCTCGTGAAGAAGCTGACCAAAGCGACGGGCGATGACAGATTCCCGAAGTGGTATGACCTGCTCTCCGACGCCGCGCACCCCGCCTTCGGAGCCAGAATCGCCTTCGCCACACCTCCGCTCGTACACACCTCAAGCGCTGTCACGGTGCGCAGTTACGCCCGATCTCCCATGTCGCTCGCTGACGGAGGATCTGTCCAAGTTCTGGAACCTACCGTCGCCTTCGCAGTTGCCGACTCCCTGATCTCCGCCGGCACCCACATGTTGAACGTTCTCGAAGATGGCCTGGCCATCGTGGACGACTTCGGCCTGACGACATCAGCGGCAACGCTCACCCGCCGTACGTACTGGCGCGCCTTCCACCCCACGCGCGGCAGCCGCGCCTGCCCCTGCGGCCGCGGTAAGTGGTCCACCTGCGGTCACCGCTGGGGAAACCAGATCCCCACGCCCTGCAGCCGTTGATCACAGAGCGGAGCTGAGAACGCCAGACCACCGGCCGTAAGCCTGCCTTACTGCGGCGGAAGTTTGCACCGGTCGCCCTCATGGGTGTGATAGGCATGGCGACCACTCGCCAGACGAACGACAACCTCAACCACGTCGCAGCCGGGACATGATTCATGGCGACTGGTGTTGTTGGCCTGCCACCCGTCTACTCACGTTCTACTGCTCACGGTCGGTCGGGCCAGAAGATCGACGAGGGGAGCCGGACGGAGGGCAGGTGCACCGCCTGGATCGGTCCCAGAGCGGCGGCAGCAGCACGAAGGGCTTCGTCGTAGGCGCCGGAGCCAAGGACCTCAGCAGAGCAGGCAGGACAGTCTCCTGGGCGGCGGGCGTGACCGGCGCGGTGATCCCCGGAGCCTCGGACGTGCGCGAAGGCGTCGTCAGGAAAGTCGGCCCGCACGGCATGCCAGACCCCGACCCGTTCGTCCTCGGGCAGCCCGGCCGCTACCTCCGGCCGTATCGGCGGCAGCAGGCGCCCGCGGTCCTGGACGAGGAACACCCGGTCGGTGAAGTCGACGCCGTCCCCCTCGGGGCGCTCCTGCTCCAGCCACGCACGGGCCTCCTCGCGGGTGCCCGGCCCCACAGGTAATCCGTCGGGAACCGTGTGGTCTCGTAGCGGGTGTCGAACTCCGCCCAGTGAGCGTCATTTGAGCGACTGCCCGGAATGAACGGGATGGCCCGCACCACGACGTACTGGTACTCGTCGCTCTCGTGATCTTCCATGGGGTCGGGGGCGGTGAGCGCGCCGGCGGGTTCCATCCGTGCCTGCCCGGAACCGTTCCAGCTCAGCACGGTGATCTCCCGGTGCAGAGGTGCCGGGTACAGGCGCTCATCGGGGGTGGCCTGCCCCCACAGCTGGTTGATCAGCTCCGCCAGGTCCCGCACCGTTCGGGCCGCCCCGACAGGAGTATCGACATGGTGGCCGGAGGGATGGGCAACGTAGTTACGCAGCTTGGCCAGCGCGTCTTCGACCGCTCGGCTGCGCCGCCCGCGGAGCAGACCCGCCGTACGCGCCCACAGGCGGAGCCCGTGCAGCATCCCGTTGAACTCGATGGCGTGGGTGTCGACGACCAGCTTCGCGCGTTGCCGCATCATCCTGTCTGCGCGCTTCTTGACGTCGTCGTACGACGTGACGGTGTAGGAGACGTCCGGGGCCTGGGGGAGACGGAAGGTGATGGTGCCGGAGCACCACTCCATGAAGCGGTCGCGCAACGCCTGCTCGTAGATCAGGAGCGCCTGGTCGCCGACCATGGTGTACACGTCGTAACACAGCACGCTGTAGGCGAAGACGGTGCGCAGCCGCTCGAAGGAGTTGCGTGTTCCTGCCGCGACGCCCTCCGCCAAGTCGCAGTCGGCGATCTGCCACTGCTGGAACTCCGTGGCGTCTTCGGGCCTCATACGGCCGCCGAGCCCGCAGGGGTTGAACGCCAGCGACAGATCGTCCGCAGCGCGCAGCTCCTCAAGCGGCCGAATCTCCATGTACTTCTCCTCACGATGGGAAACGGATCAGCTTGCACCTCCGGGCCTCTAGGAGCTGTCCGGTCGATCATGCGATCGCGTTATATCGGGGGCCTGGAGCCTGGCCGAACGCTTCCTCGTGGGCTTCGGTTCATGGGTCTGTGGGATGTCTTTTCGGACAGTGAACGGCGGCAGTGGATCTTCGAACCGGCAGGAACGGCCGCTGTGCCAGTCCAGCCTATGGTGGTCAGTGTGGAAAAATCTTCACGATTTGGAATTCGCCATCAGCACCTTGATGCCCGTTGAAGTCAGACGGACATACTCCCTGGGTGTCTTTTGCGTAAAAGATGAGGTGGCACTTCAGGCATTGTTTCCACCCAGTCTCTGACGCGTCGAAAGCGGTTGCCGGCATCGCTTGGGGGACGATGCGTCGCACCGTGTCACCTTCATGCCGATCACGCACGAGTATAGGTCCGAGTAGATCGTCCCCTTCGTGTCGGAGTGGCCTTCCCGAGCAAGCCTGATTGCTGAGGCTGAGAGTCGGAAGGGCGTGCAACCCATTGCACCACTTGCATCGTCGGCAACCGTAGTTCCAGCCGTAATCGGGCGGGAATTGGCCGTAGCCGCTGAGATTGCGATAGATGACGTACGGTGGAAGTGAATGCTCCGCAATGTGTACCCCCTGGACACCAAACCCAGAGCCCTGTAGGAAATTAGCGGCGGCGCAACCTCCAGCATCTAGGGGGGCGCTTGGTTGCTGTGGGTCCACTGTGGTCGGATCATAGGCGCCGTTGAAAAATAGCGTGCGGCATTTCGCGCAGCGATCCCAGCCGTAATCGTATTCATCGAATGCCATAGTCGGCTCCAGCAGATCTATTCGGTCCCTCTCCCCTGGGAGCGCTGTAAGAGGAGACCGGGGAGAAGAGCGCTATTCAGCGCCATGCAGCGCAAAGCGGGGCCGTCTTAAGACGCCTGTGACTTCTGGTGTCCATCGGTGCGTCATCAACTGTGCCCACCGCGCACATGTCCATTATCCCTCGCCTCTCAACGGCCCGCACCCTCTCGACGAGCGGACGGCGCCGTCTGGCTCCTGCCCGACACCCCGGCCCACGACCCCGATCCCCGGCGCCCACCGTTCTCGGCAATGTAACCGCCGTCCTGCACAGCCTCTGACCCAATCTCTCGTCCGGCCGCAATGTGCGCAGCACGGCAAACGTGGATTGTGACCCAATACCCCTGGGACTTGTCCGCCCGATCATGTGCGGAGCCAGATGACGAGGGCTGCGACGGTGGCAGTGCCGAGAAAGACGTGTCTGCGTTTGTCGTAACGGGTGGCCACGGCCCTGGCTTGCTTGAGCCTGTTGATCGCCCGCTCGACGGTGTTGCGCTTCTTGTATCGCTCTTCGTCGAAGCCGGGTGGCCGTCCGCCGCGCGAACCTTTGCGCCGGCGGGCGGCCTGGCTGTCGGTCTTCTCCGGGATGGTGTGCCGGATGCCCCTGCGGCGCAGGTACCGGCGGCACGGGCCGTTGCTGTAGGCCTTGTCCGCGGCGAGGCTGTCGGGCTTGGTGCGGGGCCCGCCCGGCCCGCCGCGGGGGACACGAATCTTCTCCAGGACGGCCTCGAACTGGGTGCAGTCCGCGCGCTGGCCGCCGGTGACGACCAAGGACAGCGGTCGGCAGCACCCGTCGGCGCTCAGGTGGAGCTTGCTGGTGAACCCGCCGCGCGAGCGGCCCAGGCCCTCACCTCCTGCACCACCTCCACCAGGCGGGCGAGCAGGCTCTGCCACGGCGTCTCGGCCTGGTGTTCTGGGACTTCGGCCCCCTTTGAGTCGGGGACGGCGGCGGATCGGTGCGAGCACCGGCCGCATGCTGGTGCGCACGCACGATGGTGGAGTCCACCGCGATGTCCCAGTCGATCTCACCGGCCGCGTCGGCCGCGGACTGGACCTGCTGCAGCAGACACTCCCAGGTGCCGTCGGCCGACCACAGCCGGTGGCGCTCATAGACCGTCTTCCACGGACCGAACCGCTCGGGCAGATCCCGCCACTGCACCCCGGTCCGCACCCGGTGCAGGATCCCGTCGATCACCTGCCGATGATCCCGCCACCGGCCACAACGCCCGTTGCTGACCGGAAGGAACGGCCGCAGCCGTTCCCACTCGCCATCCGTCAAGTCACCCCGCCCCATGCCTGACACAACGAGCCAACAGTCAGACAGTCACATGATCGGGTGGACAAGTCCTAGTTGGCCATCCCTTTCAGGTGACTTCGTGAGAGCGAGGCGAAATGGGGTGGAAGGCTGCGGCACCGACCAGATCCACGCCACTCACATCAGCCGCCAGCCGCGGGCTTCCTCCAGCCGCTCGGCTGGCCGCCCTGTTCCTCGCTGCCCACAGTACGTCCAAGCTCCTCGGGCAGCTCCCGTCGAACCTCCCCGAAGCCTGCCGGGCCGCGTTGCCGGACCTCCTCCAAAAGGGCTTCCTTGCTGAGCTGTCCGAGGACCGTTGCCGGCTCGACCCGACTGTGCGACACCTATCGGGTATGCGCCACCCCACCGAGGATGAACGAGCGGCGACGACGAACCGGAAGAATGACGGTGCAGCAGTGTCGCCGGCAGCGCGGGGATTCGAGTTCAGCGCTGATGCGTGGCTGCAGTGGAAGGCCGCAGCCACGCCTGCTCTCCGCCGGCACGTAGAGGCGGTTGAGTACTGCGCCCTGCGGATCGGGTCGCGGAGGCGTTCATGGTTCCTGCCCGCCCGCAATTCATCCCCAAGAACACGAAGGCCGCCTATGGCAAGTGGAAGGAAGCGCACCCAGACCGTGGTCCGCTGGCGGCAAGGTTCACTGTGGACTTCCGAGCCGAGCACGGCCATGGTCCCTCGTGCAACCAACTGTGCACGGGGCTGGGCTGGAATCTGAGCCGTCAGGTGCGCCTGTTCGTCGTACAGCGCTTGGTGGCCAATGAGTGGCTGACCAACACGGGGCCAGTGCCCTGGACATTGCGTCCGGGCCAGGCCGCTGAGGCCCAAGGCATCCTTCTACCCAAAGCGCGGGGGTCGGTTGCTGGCACCCAGCACCGCCCTGAGTTGATGAAACCTCCACGAGCGTTGGGCGTATGACGATGAACGACAGTCATGGCTCACGGCGAGGGGCTGCCTCCGCCAGACCTGGCCGGAGGCCATGCCAGCTCCCCGACAGCGGGAATTGACCGCAGATTCAATCGCATCAACGAGAGTTGGCCCTCTGGGACGCGCCACGCGCTTCCGAGGAAGGCCCCGACGCGTCCGGCCGATACGCCTCCGTCAAGTGCCTGTGAGTACCTGACAAGTAGCTGCCACGGCGCGTCCCCCGATCACGGCTCGAGCGCGGACCCGTTCTGCCCTGAGTTGCCCATCGTATGGGCTGTGAGCTGCTGTAAGGCTCATCCTCTGGAGCATGACACCCCCTCCGCTCAACCTCTTCGAACCGCTCCGCGAGGGTTGCGGACGCTGTAGCGGGCCGTCGATTCCCAGTCGACGCGGAGGGCGGACCGCCCGTTCGGGGGGCGGTACCGAAGCCGAATCAGCGTTCTCCAGACCCGATCAATGTCGCTCAAGAGCGGACGAACGTTGCCCTATTTTTGTACATGTTTCCCCCTTTAGGGAAGCTTACCGATCACGAGATCGATTTCCTGCGATTCCGGGTAAACATGGAATGGGACATTGGTCGGACGTGGGGGGCGTCATATGACGGGGGGCGGCGGGTTCGGTCTTGCCCGGGCCACGGGGCTTCAGGACGCATGCGCGCGGGCCGTGGAGGAAAGTCAGGCCGCCGCCGACGCGCTCCGGTCACGAATAGAGGAACTGGCCTCTCAGGTACGGGCGGTCCGGGTCCGGACGCCCGATGCGGCGGCCATGCTCGCCGAGCAGGACGAACTCCTCGCTGAACGGGTCCTCCAGGAGATGGAGGACGCGGTCGGCAACCGGATGGCCCACCTGGAGACGTTCAACATCACCCTGTTCGGCCGGACCGGCGCGGGCAAGAGCAGTCTCTTGGAGGCCCTCACCGGCGGAGACGGCAGCCGGGTCTCCCCCGGCAGCAGCGACTGGACAACCGAAGTTCACCACATCGTCTCGGGGAAACTGCGCGTCACCGACACCCCTGGCGTCGAAGGATGGGGACGATCGGAGGACCCCGAGGAACTGCGCGCCCGGGCGCTCGCGGCTCTCGCAGCATCCGACCTCGTCGTCCTATGTTTCGATACGCAGAACCAGCGGGCGGCCGAGTTCCGGACCGTTGCGGAATGGGTGGTCGCGTACCGCAAACCCGCGATCGCCGTGCTCAACGTGCGCAACGCCGCCTGGCGCTACCCGCCGCGGGCGCAGACTGTCCGCGCCCGGCGCAGCCTGTCCAGGACGGTGCGCCAGCACACGGACGAAATCAGCCAAGGGCTTCGGTCAATCGGCCTGGCCGGGACCACGGTCATCGCCCTCAGCGCCAAGAACGCGTCTTTCGCTCGTGTCAGGGGCTCCTACGCCGGCCACGACGCGGAGGGGTTCCTGCGGCGACTCAGCCAGGCCGGATCAGCGGAGGTACTCCTTGAATGGTCCAACCTCCAGGCCTTGGAATCGCTGCTCGTCGAGGCAGTGGGCGGTCACGCCACCTGGCTCCGCCTGACCGCCCTGTACGAACAGGTCCGCACCTGCGCCATACGCGCCGCAGCCAACTACGCCACCGCCCGGGAAGAGCTCGAAACCCTGGCTGCACAGGCAGAGCTCGGCATCGAGCGCGTCCTCGCGGTTCTAGGTGCCCCAGAAGCACTCGGCCGGACCGGTGAAAGTGCCGACCGGCGCGCCGTCGAAGGCGTCCTTGCCGAGCTCTCGCACCTTGAGACCCTGCGCGGACGCCGCCTCCCTGCACCGTCCAGGGGGTCGGCGCTGCACCACGCCGACCAGCTGGTCACCGCCCGGATTGGCCCGCTGCGCGCCGCCTCGCTGGTCCGTGCTGAGCAGCTCGTCGACAGGGCGATGGCAGAGCGCCGGAAGATTGCTCCCGAGAGGTTTGCCGCCGAGGTGTTCGGGGGCGACGAGATCGCCGACGCCGTGTCCGGGATACGCAACGACTTCACCGCTTTCCTGAAGGCCCACCTCGAGCTGGTGGCAGAAGACGTTCGCGCGGACGTGAAATGCGTGACGGACCGTGGAGTGCGCATCGCAGGAGCCAAGGGGAAGCTGTTGCATCGGACGGGCGTGACATTGTCGGTTGCTGGCATCGGGGCGAGCCTCGTCGGCGGTCTGGCCCTGGCGAACATCTGGAATCCCCTCGGCTGGAGCCTCTTCGCGGTCGGCTTTGGCGCCGCGCTGGCGAGCCTGACGCTGGAACTGCTCGGGTCGTGGTCGCGGAAGCGGGCCGCCGCGCGCCATGAGCAGGAGCTCGGCCGGGCACGGGCCGACGCACGCCGGACGGTCAACGAGGCGTTCGACCAGCTTCTGGCGGATCTCGGCCGGGCGTTCACCACCGCCGCCCAGCAGTGCCTGGCCGAGGCACTTCCGGATGCCGTGGCACACGCGACGATGCTCCGCAAGAGTTCGGCGGCGCACGCGGCGCGCCTGAGCGCGATGGAGAAGTTCCTCGACAGCCTCCCCCCGAAGGACACGCAGGACGACCCGCGTACCGTCCTGCACCGGGCTGCGGCCAAGTGCGAGCTCTACGTGGGCCGGGCGGCGGACCTGTGGCTCGGCGAGGCATGGACCGAGGGGTGGATCGCCGAGGGGCAGCCAGGCACCACGCCGGACTCGCGCGTCATACCGGCGGCGCCGCGTATCGACGTCGCGCCCAGGGTGGCGGATGCACTCACCGCGTCCGCCACCGCGCAGGGCGCCGGGCGTGCATGGCTGGACCGCCACCGAACCGCCCTGTCTACCGATCCGCGAACCGCGGCTGTCGTCGCAGAGCTGGACGAACTGACAAGCGACGGACACGTCCGCGTCGCCTTCTGCGGCGACCAGAGCGCCGGGAAGTCGGCTCTGATCGCCCGGCTGCTCCGCGGGAGCGGGCGATCGGTCCCGTCGTCGCTCGCCTCGGGCGGTGGTCAGGTGACGCGAAAGGTCGCCGAGTACCCGTGGAGCGGCCTGCTTCTCGTCGACACGCCCGGCTTCCAGAGCCGGGAGGACGCCTCACCGAAGGAAACGCAACTCGCGGTGGCTGGCGCCACGGTCATCGTCCACGTCTTCAACGCCAACGCCCTCGCCGGCGACCTCACCGATACTCGGGCGGTGCTCGGCCCCGAGCGAGCCGCGCCCTTGCTGCTCGTCATCGGCCGCGCCGACGAGATCGGCATCGATCCGGAGGACTCGCCCCGCGCGTTCGCGGCGCTTTGCGCGCACAAGGAGGCGGAGCTACACGAGGCCCTGCGCAGGACGGTGAACCAGCATCGACGGTGGCCGACACCTATCTGTCTTTCCCCTGCCCCGTACGGCGGCACGGTAGGCGACGCCCTGTGGGACGGCGTCGCGCCATTCGCTGATGCCCTATTGGAACACTGCGATGCACTGAAGGCGGTCGCCGCGGACATCGCAATCCTGGACCGGGCCGTCCACCTGTTGACCGCCCTGGTCGAGGAGACCGAGGCTGCCACCGAACAGCTCCGAGCAGAACGGGAGGCGCTGCTAAGGCTCCGCAGTGACGCCAGCACAGGACGGGCCGCCGCCCGCGCGCTGGCCGCGGAACGCGCCTCCGCTTTGGAAAGAGTCGTCGCCGACTTCGTCGAAGACCTCGTCGGCCGGGCACTTGCCACACCCGACAAGAACGCCCGCGCGGCCGTCGTCGCACGGCTGGAGCGCATCGCCTCCGACCCGGAGCTCGCTCAGCTGGCCAACGAGTGGGCCCGCGCCACCCGCGCCCAGGTGGAGGGCCTGGTCCATGACACCAACGCCTCCCTGGCACGGCGCCGCAGCGCCGTGGCCTACGCAACCGCCACGACTGGACCATCGCCAGCCGCCGACGTGGACGTGGCCGCGTTGCAGGGCGGCCGCCGCCGTTCCCGGGCCGTCGGGCCGGTGCTGTCCCGAGTGTCCGGCGTACTGTCCCGACTGGACAAGGTGGCGCGTGCTGCCAAAGAGGGCGCACGCGGCGCACGGTTCCTCAAGACGGCGGGGCCGGTCGTAAGCATCGCCGGAACTGCCTGGAGCGTGTGGGAACTCGTCGAGGACCTCCGTGGTCGAGAGGAGCGGGAGAGCGAGCGCGCCGAGTCCGTCAGGAAGTTGCACGCCTGGGGCCGCGAACGGGCCCGCGACCTGTGCGACCGTGAGCCGGCCCTGCGAACCCTGCGGGAGCACACCACCGAACTGGACGGGCTAGCGGACGACTGCGACCGGTATGTGGCGGCGGTCGAGGCCGCACTCGCCGAGGCGGAGACGCGGATCGCGCTGTCACGCGCGGCACTGGAAACGGCCCGACGGCACACGGGCAAAGGCACAGGGGGAGAGGAAGCATGAGCGAGTCCTGGTTCGGCAACGTCCAGAAGACCGTCGCAACGGTCCACGGTGAGCAGTGGCGGCGGACGGCAGAGGAGGACTGGCAGCGGCATGCCGACCGGCCGTCCGTCGCCGTGGCCCTGCACGGGCCCTACGACGCCGGGAAATCAACGCTGGTCAAGCGTCTACTGGTGGAGGACGGGACACCTATCCCGCAGTGGCTCACCATCAGCGGGCGCAAGGAAACGACCACCGCATCCGAGGTCGACTCCCGCGGCATCACCTACGTCGACACCCCGGGCACGGCCGGCGGCAACACCCAACACGACCGGCAGGCCGCCGACGCCGTGACGCGGACCGACGCACTGCTGCTCGTCATCACCCCGCAACTCCTGGCGGACGACGCCCGGTGGATCAGGTCTTTTACCGCTGGCACGTTCTACTCCACCGGTCCGCGGCCGCTGTTCCACCCCGGCGCCCTGCTGCTGGTCATCGCCCAATCCGACACAGCCGGCGTCGACCCGCTGGACAGCCCCGAGGGATTCCGCTCCCTGTGCGACCGAAAGCGTGCGGAACTCGACCGCATGCTGGACCTCGGCGACCAGGACGTCCGGCCCCGGGTGCACATCGTGTCCGCCGACCCCTACGCCCAGGTCGGCACAGAGCCGCAGCCTTCCCGCTCCGACTACGCGGACGCTGCCGACTGGGACGGGCTGGCCGATCTGCGCGCCGACCTGGCGGCACTCGGCGGACGACTCGACGACCTCAGGGCGGCCGGACGGATCCGCTACTGGTGTCTGCTAGGCAAACGGGCCGCCGAGGCGGCCACCCGAGAGATCGCGGAACTCGAACCCGTGCTGGAGGAGGCCCGTTCCCGGCAGGCGCGCAGGGAACTTCTGCTCGTCAAGCTGGAGACACTCGTGGACGCCGCGTCCGTCGAGCTGCAGACCGGAATAGACGGCGCCCTCCACGGCATCGTCGGCATACCCGGAATGAGCGAGGCGGGGCTGCGGGCAGAGGCACAACACCGGCTGACGGAGTACCTGGAGTCCTGGTACGCAACCCGGGACCGGCTGCTGAAGGGGCTGGCTGCCGAGGCCGACGCGGAGATCGACATCGAACGTGTACGCCCGGCCGCCAAGCAGTTCGACACGTGGATCCACGACTTGGCGGACCGCACCGCATCCCCCGACGAGACTCGATCCCTGACCCACTTCACGGACGGCGCCTCCGCAGCGGTGAAGGCCAGCTTCTGGATGCGGCACCGCATGACGGTGCAGACCGCCAAGGAGGAGCTTCGCAAAGCGGCCGATGCCGGATCCGTCGAGGCGTACCTGGCGTCGGCGGACGCTGCGTTCAAATCGAAGGAAGGGCTGGAGAGCGCCCGCACCTGGCTGCCCCGGGCGGAGTTCTTCGCCGAATTCGCTTCCGTGGCGGCGGGCTTGGCCCCGCTGGTCCAGGGACCGGTGGAGAACAAACTCGCCGCTGAGCAGGAGCGCAAGCGCCGCCGGGAACTACAGTCCCGTATCGACGCTATCTCCGCCGAACTGCGGGAACAGGTCTTCGACGACCCCGACCGAGGCTGGAGGCGGGCGGCCGAGAAGGTGCGCGAGCGCATAGTGGTCGACCCATGGCTGCAACCCGTCGTGGCCACGGCGAAAGAACGCGTCGATGAGCTTCGCCGGGCCTTGGCCCTGCTCCACGAACTTCTGCAGGACCCCCCTGCTCTCCCCGGGCCCGCATGAGGCCGGGGAGGCTGACTGAGGCGCGGACACCGGGTACGTAGGCCGCGTGAAGGTGCGTCCTGAAATTCTAGGCGTGCTACCGGGAGCGAGGTCTCCCGGCTCTGCGCCGCCCTTGACGCCGAGCTCACCGCCTTCCGCACCCGGCCGCTGGACCATACCCGCTTCCCTACGTCTACTTGGACGCGACCTACTGCAAGGCCCGCGTGAACCACCAGATCGTGTCCCAGGCCGTCGTCATCGCCACCGGCATCACCGAGGACGGCGGACGAGAGGTGCTGGGACTGATGGTCGGCGACAGCGAGACCGAGGCGTTCTGGACCGAGTTCCTGGCTCGCTGCGCGAACGGGGCCTGTCCGGGGTCCGCCTGGTCATCGCTGACCACCACAGCGGCCTGGTCAAGGCCGTGCGCAAGGTCATGCTCGCCGCCGGCTACCAACGGTGCCGCGTTCACTTCCTGCGCAACGTCTTCGCGGTGATCCCGAAGGACTGTGCCGAGATGGTGGCGGCGACCATCCGCACGATCTTCGCCCAGCCCACCGCAGCAGCCGTCCGGGCCCAGCTCGACACCGTCGCCGACATGCTCGGCCGACAGCTCCCCAAGGTCAGGGTCATGCTCCTGGAGGCGAAGGAGGACCTGACCGCGTTCGCGGACTTCCCTGATCGGCAGTGGAAGAAGATCCAGTCGACCAACCCGCTGGAGCGGATCAACCGCGAGATCAAGCGTCGGACCGACGTCGTCCAGATCTTCCCCAACCCCGAAGCTCTCGAGCGTCTCACCACCGCAGTGCTCGTCGAGATGCACGACGAGTGGATCGCCTTTCCCCGCCGCTATCTACCCGAGGGAAGCATGGACACGATCTACAAAGATCAGATCGACCTCGCTACACCACCACAGGGGACATGACCCAGCTCTGCCAATCCAGCCCGATTCGATAGAGCACCGGAGCGGGCCGGCCGGGAGTGCACGCACATGTCGAGCGGTGTCTCGGCCGTAGGTAGGGTCGGCCCCCCTCGCATGCTGTCGAAGGGAGGGGCCCGACCGCGTTGGGCTTCGAGGCCGGGCCGGCTGCCTGGACGTGACAGTCCCGAGGAACGGAGACGTCACCACAGGGTCAGCGGGATTCCCGCTTCTTCCGCGGCACGGATTCTCTCTTCAATGCGATCTTGCGATTCGCCGGCTTTGAGGCCCGCCAGGATCGCTGAAGCGATGGCCCGTGTTCGGCCAGCAGCCCCCCGGACGTCTGCGAGTGGACCATGGGGATTGTGCCGCCGTCGCGACCACTCGGCTCGGTTCTCTACGGCTGTCCCCAGCCGCAGATGGGCGGGATTCGTGCAGCCGTGGAAGTCACAGGTGTGGCAGATGACAGGATCCTCAGCGGAGGACCATCCCGTCCGGGTGACCACACCGTTGACCAACTGGTAGGCGAAGAGGTGAGCTGGGACCGTGCCTCTGCGAGACGGCCCCGGGAGGCTGGCGGCGCGGAACGATCCATGGCCGGTTGAGCTGACGGCGCCCAGCCACGGCCAGCATTGACCCGCTGAGCGGACGTAGCACTTGGCCTTGAAGCGGGCGACGATGGTCTCGTCAGTCAGCCAGCTCAACCAGAGATCTGCAGGAAGTCGGATCGGTGTCGGGTGTCCCAGGAGGGACAGCTGTTCTCCTCTGGCTGACGCGGTCTGTCGCCCTTCGCCGCTGTCCGGCAGGGGGAGTTGACCGGTGTGTTCCGTCATGGTGTGCTGTTGCCGAGCTGCTTGGGGTCAGGCGGATAGCCCTTGGCCCGGAGCCATGCGTCGAGGGCCAGGGCGACGATGTCGCCGTGGGGTATCTCGGTGTCGGCGTTGCAGCGGCGGATGCGCCTTTGGAGCTCAAGGACATCAGGAACGGCGTAGTTCAGTTGCCCGCGCTTGGTGTGCCGGCTGTTGATGACCTTCATGGTGTCCGGGTGGGGAGCAAGCGGATCATCTTGTGACTCAGACTGTGCTTCAAGCGCGTCGGCAACCGCACGCAGCTGGCCGACATAGGTAGCGACGTTGTGCACGGAGTGGCTCCCTTGGAGGCGACTAGTACTCCAGCAGCGGTTCGTGTCCTGAGCTGGCAGTTGTCGTTGTCCTGGTATGGAGGGGATGGCTGAAGTCGCGGTCTGGGCGGCTGAGTTGGATTCGGTGTTCGCGCGGGTTGCGAGCCGGTTCGGCCGGGCGGATCTACGGTGGCGGATGCGGGACTATGTCCGTGGCCTGCTGGGGCTGGCGACGCGCAAGAACGGCTGGCAGCTCGCGGAATGGGCTGGGCACCGCACTCCGGACGGCTTCCAGCGGTTGCTGAACAGCAGCGTCTGGGACGCGGACGCTCTGCGTGACGATGTCCGTGAGTACGTGGCGGAACGGCTGGGGCCGGACGGGGTGCTGATCATCGACGACACCGGGTTCGTCAAGAAGGGCACCACCTCGGCCGGGGTCGGCCGGCAGTACACCGGCACCTCCGGAAAGATCGACAACTGCCAGATCGGAGTGTTCGCCGCCTACGCCACCGGCTTGGGCCGGGCTCTGATCGACCGGGAGCTCTACCTGCCCAAGTCCTGGACTTCCGACCGTGAGCGGTGCCGGGCCGCCAAAGTCCCCGACGAGCGGACGTTCGCGACCAAGGGCGAGCTGGCCCGGGACATCGTCCGCCGCTGCCTGGCCGCCGGCCTGCCCGCCGCCTGGGTCACCGCGGACGAGGCTTATGGACAAGACTGGCACTTCCGCCGCCTGCTCGAGCAGCTCGGCGTCGGCTACGTGGCGGCGGTGCCCAAGTCCCAGCAGATCAAGTCCCTGGCCGGGATCTTGCGCATTGACCAACTCATCGAGGATGCTCCTGCTGATGCCTGGCAGCGGCTGTCCTGCGGCGAAGGGGCGAAGGGCCCGCGAGTCTACGACTGGGCCGCGGCCAAACTGCCTGCCAACTTCATCTTCGATCCCGACCCGCCGACCCATCACCGCTGGGTGCTGGCCCGGCGCAGCCTGTCAGACCCCAGCGAGGTCGCTTACTACCTGGCCTACGCACCCGTCGGCATCGAGATCTCCGGGCTGGCCCGCATCGCCGGCAGCCGCTGGGCGATCGAGGAGTGCTTGCAGGCAGCCAAGAACGAGTGTGGCCTGGACGAGTACGAGGTCCGTCGATACGTGGGCTGGTACCGGCACATCACTCTCGCGATGCTCGCCCACGCAGTCCTGAACGCGCTTGCAGCCGAGGCCAGCAACGACGCAAAGGGGGCTGCAGAAAAGCATCAGCCCTCATCCCGCCCACCGTGGCGGAGATCCGGCGGCTCCTGGACACTCTCCTGCCCCGCCCCCCAGCCATTCACGACCCCGTCACCCACGCACTGACCTGGTCGGCCTGGAGAAGACGCCGTCAGGCCATCGCACGCCGCTGCCACTACCAAACACGCAGCTCAGGACACGAACCGCTGCTGGAGTACTACCCCCACACCGCGCACCCGCCCGCACCCCGGCCCTGCCCCGCACCCTCCAGGGGCGGGGCGGCGGCACCCCGTCCTGGGCAGCACGCACCACGTACGCCGCCTCTCACAACCCCACCCCCGGCAGCTGCGCGCGCCCCGCCGCGCCCGGCCGCGCCGCGCCGCTGCCCCGCCCGGCCGCGCCCTCGGCCCTATACCGCCCTGCCGCACCCGCCGGGCCCGGCCGGGCCCGCGGCCGGAGGCCAGCGTGTTGCGGCGGTAACCAGGCGGCCGAGCACGCTCACCCCACCACCCACTTCCCTCCCGAAACGGAGCCCACCAGTCGTGCGCAGCTACGGCACCGCCCAACACATCGGCGGCCGCACCACCCAGTGCGACGCCACCGCCGTCCGCACGACCCCCAACGGCACCCGCGCCTTCGTCCTCCTCGACGGAATCGGCTCCACCACAGAAGTCCGCGACTTCACCCGCCGCACGGCCGTACGCCTGGCCCAGACCGCCGCCCGCCACGGCGACGCCACCACCGGCCTACGCCACCCCCCAACCGCAACGCGCGGCCCGCCCCCCTTGCACTCACCAGCCCACCACCGGCAGCCCCCCGGGGCCGTGACTCCCCGGCAGACCAGGGAGATCCCTTCGCATGACCAAGTCGAACCGCTTCCACGCCGAGCCCGACGAGGTCCTCGCCTCCCTCACCACCATGCTGAACGAATGCGAAGAGTGGGACGAACTGCCCGAGTGGGGGATCCTCCACGCCGACCCGGAAGGCCACGTCCGTACGCGCCCGCTCCCCGTCCCGCCGCAGATGTGGATGGAAGCAGGCGACCCCAAGCGCCTGCTGCACCTCTTCGCCGGCCTGCTCTCCAAGCCGCCACCCAGGGCGAGTACCTGCGCCGAAAGCTCCCCAGGACTTCGCCGGGCTCTACCTGAGGACCGAGGGCTGGGGCGCCCCGCAGGCCCGCGCGCAGGAGATCCACCAGCGCCTGCAGGCGGGCGGCTCCATCCCCAGGTTCGAGACGATGAAGGACCGCCAGGAACTGAGGCTGGCCACCGCCGTGGACACCGGCGGCTTCGTGTACCTGGCGCAGGAGACCCGCCAGACCATGCACCTGGAAGGCTTCTACTCCCGCGGCACGAGCACGGGCAGCGACAGGCACAGCGAGGTGAGCGGCGAAGTGCCCGCCCTGCTGGCCCAGATCCTTCAGGCACTCCTCACCCCGACCTCCGCCATGCGGGCCCAAGCCAGGCGCAACGGCCTCTGACCCGGCCAAGACCCTGTGCCCCGGCCAGAAGTGTCCAAGGCCGGGGCACAGGTGTCTGCGCCACCACACGAAGGACGCGCCCCCGGCCCGCCCCCGTGACCGCGGTGGCTTTGTCCACGAGAAGGGACAGCACTTCGACAGCGGTTCGGGAGGCTCGGCCGCCGCAGCCGGGACGGAATGTTCACGAGTTTCGACAGCATCGGGCCGTACTCGCAGTCCGCGTCCGTCAGTGCCTCGTCGACGGCTTGCTGCAGGACCACATCGAATCCGCGTCGGTTCGACCGGGGCATCGCCGTAGTCGACGCTCGGTCCCCGTCACCGACCTGATAACGCCCGTTCGACTCGTCCGACCGGTCAGGAGGGCGCGCCGGACAGGACTTCCACCTTGCCGGTGTCGAGCGAGTAGTAGGCGCCGACCACGGCAAGGGCGCCCTTTCCCACGAGTGGGGCCAGGTCCCGGTTGGAGCGCAGATCGGCCGCGGTCAACTTGACCTGGGCGCGGGCCATGGTCTCGACCGGGTCGGCGCCACCCTCCCGGACTGCCTGCTCGTACGCCGGCTGCAGAGCCCTGACGATCGCCTGCAGGTTGCCGGACAGCGGTTTGCCGTCACGAAGTGAGTAATACGCCGCCTTGACGGCTCCGCAGCGCTGATGCCCGAGGACCACGATGAGGGGGGTGTCACTCGTCATAGGACCGTACTCGACAGAACCAGTGACCACCGGGCCGACCGCCTCCCCACCCGTGCGCATCACGTAAAGGTCACCCAGGCCGGTATCGAAGAGGAGTTCAGGCGGCACTCGGGAGTCGATACACGAGAGGATCGCCGCAAAAGGCTCCTGCTCCTGGGCCACGAGCTGACGCCGGTTCGGATCCCGGTCGGGGTGTTGAAGGTCTCCGCTCACCCAGCGCTTGTTGCCTCCCATCAGCCTCGCGAATGCCGCGTCGGGCGTGGTGGGCCGCGCTTCCGGCGAAGCGCTGGTCGCGCTCGAGGCGGCCCTCGTCGATGAGCACCCCGCAAGCGCGACCGTGACGCCCATAAGTCCGCCGACAAGCAGCGCTCTACGATCCGGACGTCCGGCTCTGTCCATCGGTCGTTCCCTTCGATGCCGCTCAGACACATCCCTGCGGTTGACCAGGCCAATTGTTCAGCGTGGTGTGGGTGCCCCGGCAGCAGGCACAAGCGGGCGCGGGCTGCATTGCCGCAGACGGCCCACAGAACCGGCTCGGGCGGCGGCATGGACCCCTGATGCCGAGACCGGCCCTGCCGACCGGAGGCCGACGGCCGGGTGCTGTCCGTTCTCGTGAACATCAACCCCGGCCCGATCCGGGTGTCTCCCGAGACGATGAACAACCGCTGTCGAAACTCGCGAACAAAGCCACCGGGGCCTGCCCCGCCCTCATCCCCTGAAGAACACCCCGCCCCCGGGCCCCGGCCCTCCGCAGGACGGGGCCACGGCGCGCGCCTCCCACCCGCGCCCTCCTGGCCCCAGCCGCCCCTGAAGGACACCCCGCCCGCACCGCGCCTGGCCCCGGTCACTCCTTGCCCCGCTACCCCCCGCTCTCCCACGGTGGCGCCCGCCGCCCGCCTCGACGCGGCACCCCGTCACCGACCCCCGAGGGATGAGCCATGTCCGACACCCCCAGCACCAGGCCCGGCAACACGTTCACCTCCAGCACCCACCCCGACGCGGTCAGGCGCCTCCTCGCCCTCCCCGCCGAGCAGCGCCCCGACTGGCTCAACCAGTTCCTCGGCGACATGACCATCCCGCCGATCCCCGAGGACAGCCCGCACCCCCTGAACGACGTCGTCATGGCCAACACCGCCCAGGGCGAGAAGAACGCCACCCTCGCCTTCCCCCTCGCCGCCGCTGAACACGCCGCCGCCACCGAGCACAAGCTCGGCTACGGCGAGACGGAAGCCGCGCCCCGCCTGCGGTGGGTCAAGGACCACGGCACCCCATCCACGAACGGATCATCGTCGCCGACCAAGCCCCCGTCACCGTCTACCTCAAGGACGTCGACCCCCACCGCCCCACCGGCTACGTCCCGCCCCACACCACCACCCCCCAGCAGCCCGCCGCCTGGCAGCCCCAACCCGCAACCGGCCACACCCCAACGGCGCGCCCCAGGGTCTCGAGCTCGGATGGATCGCCGCGGCTGCCGCCTGGACCTGCCACATGCGCGCCCTCACCGGCTACCCGCCACCCTCCGTACTCGGTCGAAGCCTTGAGATGGCGGGCGAGTGGGACGAGGACACAGAAGTGCTGGTGATCAGCACGGGCTTGCAAGCCAGCGGCCTGATCGACCGTGCGGGAGGCTCCTACCGGTCCCGGGCCGAGTTCGTCGACGACTGGCATACGGTGCGATCCTGGGCCGCCGACGTCCCGGCACTACGGGACCTGGCCGACTGGCTGCTCGACCAGGTCGCCCTGCGCGACGCGCCCGCGCAGCGGCTGCGGGCCGTGCTCGAGCCCGACACCAGCGACGACGGGAGGTCGTCGATGCCCTACCAGGGGGACCGCATCAGCAACTGTCTCTGATGCGCAGTACGCGCAACACCGGCAGTGAGAGGCAGTGGTGAGAGCCTGTCGCGGTGGACCGGTCAGATGGCTGACTTCTGCCCGTGAGGCGGCCCACAGAGGGTTGCACCACGGGCAGTGCGGCAGTGGCACAGCCGAGGTCGGCCTTCCGAGGGTGCCGCGCAGGAAACCGGCATGACCCGCACCGTCGGGTAGCCGCGGTGTGGGACAAAGACCTTCCGGCCGCACAGGGCCGGATTCCGAAGCCGCAGCAGACGAGCTGCCTTGCAGTCGGTCAACGGCCCCAGCAGAGCACGCCGGTTAAGCGGCATCCGCTGCACGGCACAGCCCCGACAGGGGCAGAGCCAAACGGCTACTGCGGCTGCTCATTCCAGTGGAGCAGAGTGCCCCTGAGATCGAGGCCCGGCAGCGGCTGGTGCGTGAGACCGCCGAGCGGCTGCGCGAGCAGATCGCCTAACTCACCGCGCAACTCGCCGCCGCCGAGCGCACCTTGGAACGGCTGGAGACCACCCGCGAGACCGTGCTGGAACTGGCCACCGAGGACGGCACCCCACCGCCCGAGCCACTGCCGTCCGGCTACCGCGAGATCCTTGCCCTCTTCGAGCAGAACGGGGATGGGCTACGCGCCCGGGAGGTCTGTCGCACCCTCGGCATCGGCAGCGAGCCGCGGCACACCGAAGGCATGCGCGCCATGCTGAAACGCCAACCGCGGCATCCTCACTGAAGCCGAGCCCGGCCTGTTCACCCTCACCCCGCCGGCACCGACCACCAGCGACCGGCACCGACTCCTACCGTCTCGCCACCACTCGGGCTCAAGCGGAACGCGCAGGCGTCTGAGCACAATCCGCCTGGCTATCGAACTGGCCCGCATTCATCGACGATCACGGTCGGCTCTGACAGGAAGACGTCCCGGTCGACAGGGCCGTAAGCGATGTTGAATGTGTCGAGCCAGTACGACCAACCGCGGATTCCCAGGGCGCTGGTGAACCGGTAGTTCAACTGCCAGCGGACCCACTGTCCGGGAAGCAGTCGTACTGCCGGCGGCCTGCGCGGCCGAGGTGGCAACCCGAAGAGCGGCTCCACACGAGCGAGTACTCGGAGCCGATCACCTTCGTCCCGCAGGCTGACGCCGACCTCGCGATGGTGCTTCTGGCCCGAACGTGGCTCGAAGCCGTCCCGCTCGGACATCTGAACGAAGTGGGAAAACTCGGAGGGCACCTGAGGCAATGAGAAGCCGACCGGCGCCGCGTTCCTGCGGGCAGCGGCTTCCCCGCCCCGAGACTGCTTCGTCCATGACGTCTTGACCCATTGCACCGTGATGTCCACTGCACCCGCCTTTCGCCGAGAGCCTACGGTCAACGTTCACTTGACGTCACCCAGGTTCCGACGCAACTGCCTGCTGCCAGTTCTCAGCAACATCCCGGAGGGTTAGAGACCCCGACCGCTCTCCGAAACCGCCTACAAGCGCTCTCCGATCTCACCTACGCAGCCAGGCCGACAGAGCCCGCCGGGAGGCCGCGGACCGCCGCGCCACACGCCAGCAGCAAGATATCCAGCGCAGGCAGCAACCCCAGCGGCGCCGCAACAGTCAGCCCGTGCCGGATCCCGAAGACGAAGAGACTCTCCGCGCCCAGGCCCAGGAGCAGCGGTGCTTGGAGCAGGCATGGCGGCGGCAGCGCGAGCAGGAGGCAGCGAAGCGGGAGGAGCTGGCCGGTCGGGCGGCGGAGGTGGCACGGGCGTGGTGGCAGGACGTGCAGCCACGGCAGCGTGCTGAGCTGTTCGCCGCGGTCGCCGAACGGGCCTGGCACGGCGAAGAGGTACGGGTGGAGATCCCCGAGAGGCCGCAGGTGTCCGAGAGCTTCGCATACGGCATCCCGCTCTTCACGACGGGGCGGCTGCGCGCCCTGTACGGGATCGTGCGTCCCTGCCCCGAACTGGTCTGTCTGTCACCGCAGCTGGAGTTCCAGCACATTGTGGTGTGTGATGAGCAGGAAGCCCGTCAGCTGGCCGGGGTGATGTCGCCGCGAGCCCGGATCACGAACCTCTGTCTCTCCAGCGACGCCACGGGCAGGTCCGGGTAGACAGCCTGCGATGCCCGGTCCGGCGCAGCCGGGGAGGCATACGACCGTCATCCCCGCGGCCGGCGCAGGATTCCTGTGACGACAGCAGGCCGGGCACGGCGTGTTCCGCGTGTGGTGGTGCACCGCCGTGCTCGGCGAGGGCGGTGGTCGGTGAACGTGCCGATGCCCCGGTCTGTGCGGAGGTGCAGAGTCTCGACCTGGACTGCGGCCGGCCGCCGGAGCCCGCCCGGGTGCCCGCCGGGCTCAGGGGCCCGGGGGCGGGGTTCACCGGCGCGGGTGCAGGTGTGTGCGTCATGCGCGCGGGCGTATCTCGAGGGCTTCTGGGGAGGCGGCGGGTCGCGCCACCCTGGGGTTGTCCACCCTCGGTGGTTCGATGGCTGCCCCGAGCCACTCGGCGAGCGCCCATGGGTCAGGGACCGTACCGGTGCGCTCCCGGAGGGACAGGTGGACGGCACGCACCAACTCCGGGCGGTGGGTGAGGGACCGGGCACCCGCCGAGTCGCGCTCAGGACCCGCAGCGGGTCCGCTGCCGCGCATCGCCAGAGCCAGCCGGAGCCATGGCTCGTGCGCCTGCGGATCGCGCCCGAGCTCTTCCGTCGTGAGGCGGAGGACTTCCTCGGGCACACCGCCGGGATCCCTGTGACCGTCCCCCTTGTCCGGCAAGCCCTGCGGATCGAGTGCCGCGGCGCGCAGGAGGACGGCATCGGTGTTCAACGACCGTGCGGCGGGGTCGGGTCGCAGCACCGGCGGTTCGCCGGCATGGGGAGGGCAGACCGCGCCTTCCAGCCAGGCACGGGTGAGAGAGGAAACCGTCTCGGGGGCGATCCGCAGGTGATGCAGTCGCCAGCGGGCACGGTGGGCGGTGCACGCGTCCTCGGCGAGCGCGGCGATGTCCCGCGGCACGTCCGGCTCGGTCCGCCAGGCCTCCGCGCTTTCCGCCATCGCGGCGAGGAAGCGTCGGCCCGCTGTCGTGAACCGGGGTGAGGAGCGTAGCTCGGTGAACGTGGACCACGCCTGGGCGCCCCACAGGGCCAGCTCGAACTGAGCGTGGCGCAGGGCCCGGCCCTCGGCGTACCCGCTCATCCGCCACCAGAACTCGGCCACACCGAAGTACGCGAACACGCCCTGGAGAACGCCTTCGAACGGACGTGGGTCGTCCCGCCACGGTGTGTAGAACAGCAGGTCGTCGGCTGTCTCGTCGTACAGGGGAACCGAGTCGATGACAGCGTTGAGCACCATGTGACGGAACTCGTGCGTCAGCGTGAGGGCGAGAGCCGTCGCGACCTCGGGCTCGCTCAGGACGATCCCGCCGAACGCGTCGCCGGACGACAACGACGTGGTGGCGGCGCCGGCGGGCCGAGGCCCGGGCGTCAGTGCCGTGATGGCCGTGGCCAGCGCTTCGGCATGCTCGAGGTCGAGATCCGTCAGCACGCGCCATGCGCCCTGGGCCAGATCCTGCCACCGCTCCGCTTGGGCGTCCGTCAGACGGTCGGGCGGCGTACACGGTCCGGAGAACCGATAAGGATCGATGTCGTCGAGTGCGGCGGACAGTTCCACCGGTGTCGCGTCGACGTGCGCCTCGACGCGACGCGCCGCGTGCCATGCCGGGGACGGTCCCAGGATCGACACGTCCATGCCGTCCGCCTGAACGGACGCGCCGCGACCCGCGCGCGCGACGACGACCGCCTGAGCGGGCCGGGCCGGGGCCAGGTCCGCGAAGCCCAGCGAGGGCAGGGCGGCGATGCCGTCCCGCACCGGTATCGAGCAGGCGAAGGACAGCCCTGCCCGGACCCCCGCTGCTGCGGCGAGGCAGTGGAGGTGTCCGAGATCCACCCACAGCGGCACCGCGGACTCCTCATGTCCCTGCAGTCTGCGCAGGAGGCTGCTCATCCACCGGCCGGTGGCCGGCGCCAGCATCAGGTCGTCCACGACCGCCCGTGCCGCGCGATCGGCCTTGTCCAGCAGCGCCAGTGCCTCTGACGCCGGCAGCAGCGGGTGGTGATCCCTGACGCCTGCGAGGGTGAGGATCCGCTCCAGCAGGAAGAACCTGATGGCCAGCTGGTCGCCGCGGAGCCGCGCCACGTCGATGTGATCGGCCCGGCCGGCGGCCAGGACGTCGATCATTGCGTCCGGGAGCGGCCCAGGCAGCGGCGGACAGCTCTCCCGCGGCGGGAGGAAGCGTGAGGGCGGCCGGTACGTGACGGAACGGTGGCCCTCCGGTTCGGATGCGGAGTAGCTCCACGAATAGCCCCCGCCGCCCCCGCCGAACGAGTCACCGCGGCTGATGCGCGGCCGAGTGAACCGCTCGAGGATCCGCTGAGCCGACGGGTCCTGCGCGGTGCGGGCGTCCTGCGCGCCGCTGCCCGTGGGCGGGCCGGACCGTTCGTCCGGATCGGTGCCTTCCTCTGCGGCGTACGGGTGCACGGCCGGGTCCTCTTTCTCATGGTCGATGAGCGACATGGCACGAGACGGACGTCGGGTGGACGCCCCACGCACGGCTGCCAGGTTGTGCCGGACGGTCAGGACGTAGGAGTGCTCCTCGCCCAGCAGCGGGCCGACAGTGTCCTGAACGGCTTGGAGGTGCTCGGCGGCCGCTTCGAGATCGCCGAGGAGGTGCAGCACCGTGGCCAGTTCATGCCGACTGGCTGCCGTGTTGGAGTGGGTCTCCCCGAGCCGGTCCCGCACGATCTGCCAGATCGCGGTGAACTCTTCAAGAGCGAAGTCGAGGTCGCCCTGGTCGCGGGCCACCCGAGCGCGCTCGTGGCGGGCGACCAGGGTGTGGGGGTGATCGGCCGTCAGCCGCTCGAGGTGGTCCTGGACGACCTTGACCGCCACGGTCCACGCCTCGTCGGTGCGCCCGGCATCACGGAGCGCCGCGGTCAGACTGATGCCGCTGGCCAGGTAGTTGGCGTCGTCCGCGTCGTATCCGGCGCGATGTCCGTTCGCCGCGGTGGCGGCGCGGGCCCAGATGTCACGCAGTTCGGCGCTCGCCTTGTCGAAGTGCCCGCGCCGGTGCGTGAGTGTGGCCAGGTCGTGCTCGGTGCGCAGAATGGCCGAGGGGTGCGTGGTGGGGTCCCGCCGCCTGATCGCGAGGACGATGCGCAGCTCCTCCTCGGCTTCGTCGTAGCGCCCCAGTTCGCGCAGCGCACGCGCCCTGCCGCCGCGCGCGGACTGCAGATACGGGTGGTTGTCGGGCAGCGTGCGCCGGCAGGATTCCCGGACGGCCCGGTATTCGGATTCGGAGTCATGGAAGCGGCCGCTGTCGCGCAGGGCCCACGCCAGGGTCAGCCGTGCCGCGAGGGTCGCCTGGTGGTCGGCGCCCAGCCGCATCTGGCGGAGTGCGGCGACACCTTCCAGATCGGCGACCGCGGCGTCGAAGAGTCCCAGACCGTTGCGGTACTGGCCGACGCGCAGAGTCGGCTCGGTGCAGGCGACGATGACGTCCGGGTCCGCCTCGTCCGCCGGCAGCAGACCCAGGGAGGCCGCCGCATGCGGTGACAAGCGCCGCCAGAGCGGCCAGTGCTCTGGATTGTCCGAATTCAGCGGCAGGATCGCCCGGTTGAGCAGGGCGGCGAGCAGCCGCGACAGCTGAGGCGCCTGCGTGGTGAAGTCCGGGTGGGCGCGGCTGCTCGCCAGGACAAGCGGATGGAGGTGGATCTGCCGGTAAACCGTTGCGTCGGACGGGTCCGCGTGGTGTGCCGCGCCGTCGGAGCCGACCTGTTCCACGGTGATCAGGTGCAGTCCGGCCAGTGCGTTGAGCGCCTGTCGGATCCGCTCGTGGCTGGGATCGGGGAGCACACCGCTCGCCGCAAGGATCGGTGGCGACAGAAGATCCTCATGAGGTATTGGTGCGGGGGAGAAGCAGGACAGCAGTCGCAGGAGCGGTCGGGCCAGGTCGCTCTCCTGCTGTTGCAGGAAGTCGAGCGACAGTTCCCAGGTGGTGCGGATCGCCCGGCGCGCCCGGTTGTCGGCGTCCAGCGAGGCGTCGGAGTCGGCCGCCAGCTCGTCCAGCCGTTCCGTGAAGCTCTGGCGGTAGGCGGCGAAGGTCCGTGGTGTGTCCGGGGCCAGATAGGCGTCGTCCCGCACCCGGGCCAGATACGAGCCGGCCAGATCGAGGGCGAGGGGCAGCCCGCCGAGGTAGTCGGACAGCGCCCGGGCCTGCGCGTCATCGCCTGCGTGCGGAGCCAGGTCCCGCAGCACCGTGGCGCCGACGCGGCTGCTGAGGGTGTCAACCGTGTGGATGCGCACCCACGGGGCCCACTTGTGCGGGCGTGACTCACGACTGGTGAGCAGGACGGCGCCGTTCGGCCGGCGGGGCGGACGCAGCCAGCCGACGCCGTCCTTCATGGGGGCCTTGCCGCCCTTCAGGACAGTGGGGTCGTCGACGTTGTCCAGCACGAGGAGCCAGGGATCATCCAGGGCGTTCAGTTGGCGCCACAGCACCTCGGCGGCGTGCCGGCGGGCGAAGTCCGCCCGTTCCGCGCCGGCGTCCAAGGCGACGGAGTACAGGGTGCTGGACAGGTCCTTGGCGTCCGCACCCGACACCCACCACACGCGTGTGCCCGCGGTTCGGGCGAACCGGTGCGCCACTTCCAGGGCGACCGTCGTCTTCCCGCAGCCGCCGAGGCCGGAGAGCAGCCACACCCCCGGACCGCCGTCGCCGCCGGTGGTCCGGCGCTCGATGCCTCGGGCTATCCCGCTCACGAGGCGGCGCCTGCCGCGCAGCCGGGTGGACGCCACCGTCTGCTGCGGAAGGGCCAGCGGCTGCCAGGTGTCCCGGCTGTCGTAGGCCTCGCCGAGGTGAGCGCCCCATGGGGTGGGACCGTCCCACTGGGGCCAGCTCGGCCCAGGGAGCACCAGCGGGTTCATGAGGATGTCTCGCGCGCTGAGTGCGACCACCGAATCGCTCGCTTCGATGTCGACGCTCCCGCCGATACTGACTCCGGTGCCCGCCGGAGGTGTCGGGACCCGTGACGGTGGTCCCCACTCACCGCCCAGAGCAGCAGCGAGGACAGGGTTGTCGTCCGCGGCCTCGTCCAGGGCGTCCACGAGCCGCCTTCGGGTCCGCTCGGAGACCACGCCGGAAGCGGCCTGCTCTTCGGCCTGTTTCCAGGCCGAGTCGTCACACAGCGCCGCCGAGACCACGCCGTACAGGTGGCGTGTGTCCTTCGGCGGCGGTTCGCCCCCCGCCGCGTGCGGTGCGTCACCCGCCGTGGCCTGCCACACCAGAAACGCGACTGCGTGAGCGACCGCGACAGCAGACTCGGTCACATGCCCCCTCCAGATGATCAGGCACGTCGCCGTGCGGGAGAGTCCGTGGCCCCCGCGGGAGCGGAGCGATCGATCAGTCGGGTCGAGATCCCGTCTCCGGGCGGGCGCCGGGCCTCACGTCCCTCATCCGCAGGGCGACGATCGAACCGCCGTCGGCCCTGAGGTTCACGTCGCCGTCGATGTTGATTGCGTCCCCTGTGGCGATGTAGACGCCGCTCGTCTTCTCCGCCGCGCGCAGGCCGGTTACGGCCGCCTCGACCTCGTGCCGGAGAGCAGGGTCGCCCTGGACAGCGGCCAGCAGGGCGAGCTCCACGCGCCTGCGGGTGAGCCCGGTGATCTCGCCCGACTCACCGGACGCCTCCGCAGCAGCGTCGTCGAGAGCGGCATGGTCGCCGGACAGGGCGCGGCTGACAGCGCCGTGCACGCGTTCCATTCCGGCGTCGATGGCCTCGTCGACGACCACATCGGCCTGGCCGGCCGCGCGGCGAGCCTTGCGCATGAGGTAGGCGAATGCGTATCCGGCCGCGGCAACCTCGATCCCGGTCATCGGTTCCCCCCCAATGCCGTTGCGGACTGTCGAGCCTACCGGGGGAGGGCATGTCCGGTGGCGCACTTGCCGGAAGTCATCCCGGGGAAACGGCGTTGCGCCGGGTCTGCGCGAGATGGGGGTCGATGAAATGGGCGAGGGCCGGACCGTCCTTCGGGTTGTCGGCCTGGAACGAGACACGGCGGAGCAGGCTGACCCCGTCGAGCGCCACGCCCGCGCGGGCCAGGACGAACACGAGGACGAGGAAAGCGGACCGGGCGTTGCCGTCGTCGAAGGGGTGGAAGAAGCAGACGTCGAGACAGGCGCGTGCCGCGCGTGCGGTCAGCGGGAGGTGCCGTTGTCCGTCCTTCACACTCTCGGCCAGGCAGGCGTCGATGCGGGCGCGCGTGCCCGGGCCGATGCCGTAGCGCTCCCGTTCCCGCGTGGCAGAAGCGGGCAGCTCGCGGAGCGGCGGGGGCTGCCTGTGCCTAGTACATGCTGCTGCCAGCAGCGGAGCAGTTCGAAGTCGAGCGGGGCGCCGCGCGCCGCGGCGGTTCGCACCAGCTCCAGGGCGGTGAGGCACATCCCGCCCGGTTTCGTTGAGCACGATTTCCGCGTCGGCTCGCACGCTGCCGCCGTCCAGCCGGGCGGGGGAGTTGCGGCACGTCCACTGCCGCAGCACACCGGCGGCCGTCAGCCGTAGCGATCCGCGATCCGGCTGATCAGTGACGAGGTCAGCTCCCCGGCCAGCGGCACGGTCCCTGACGCCCCTGCAGCCACAACTCCCCCTCCCATGCCCTTTCCTGCTTCCTGTCCTGTCCGGGGCCCACCGGCTACAGCTCGAACTCGAGGTCGATCAGGTCGGTGAGTGCGACTTCGAGGCCGTGGGCGCGGTGGCCGTTGTCGCGGAAGTAGACGTCGCCGAGGGCTTCGGCGGCGATCTGGCGGAGTTGGTCCTCTGTGGCGCTTGCCTGCTGGGCTGTGAAGAGGCGGGCGACGTGTTGTGGGGGCAGGGCGAGGGTGAGGTGGCGGATGCGGGCGTCGTCGGTGCTGCCGGGGGCGGCGGTGTAGCCGAAGCGGGCCTGGACATCGATCATGATGCCGCCGGTGGTGGCCGCGGTCTGCTTCGCCCTGGCCCTGACCTGCGGCTGCCAGCGGGCGCGGACCTCGCGTTCGAGCCGGTCGGCGAGGTCCGGGCGGGGGGTTTTGATCTGGTTCTTCACGTACCGCTCGACGGTGCGCTGGCTGATGCCGAGCAGCTCGGCCACCCGCCGTGTGCTGCGCTGGTGCTGCTTGACCAGGTAACGCATCTGCGCGCCGGCGGACTTGGGCAGGGGACGGGTGAACGCCCCCTGGACCGCCTTGTCGAGTTCGTCGCCGATCGTGACCATCGACCCCTACCCCCGTTCTTCTACTCTCCGGTGTCCTTGGTGGTGACCTCGCCGGTCTTGATGTAGCGGGCGAGGTTGGCGACGTGGCCGTCGCCGGCGAGCTGTTCGAGTACGTTGGCGCCCCACAGCACGCTCTGGGTGCCCTCGTGCTTGACCATCCCCGGTGAGACGCCGAGCCGGAAGCTGCCGGGCACGGTCTTGCCATCGGCGTCGTAGGGCAGGACGTCCAGCGGGCTGGGCCCGTCGGCGGCGTACACGGCGCAGTCCGACAGGACCGCGACCGGATACTGCCCGGTGGCCGCGGCCAGATGCAGCATCTTGCGGTGCATGTTGACCCGGGCCCGGGAGATCACGGCGGCGCGAATGTCCGGCCGCCACGTCGGCCGGGCGAGGGCGGGCCAGGGCTGCCCCGGCTTCCAGCCGCCGCCGCGCGCCTTCTCCCGCAGCTTGCCGATGCCGCCCTTGACGGTCATCTTGACCGCGTCCACGACGATGCCCAGCTCACGATCACGGCTCTTGTAGCCGTCCATCGCCTTGAGGAATTCGGCCGGGGGCAGCTTCTCGGCGACCCCCAGTTCGGCCATGGTGGTGACGTAGGCGTCGCGGAGCCGCTTGTACCAGCCGTCCAGGAACCGGCCGCTCTCGCGGCGCACCCACGCCTCCATCGGGGTGACGTCGTAGCCGAGCTCGACGGCGTAGGCGACCGTTGGGGTGGCGTACCAGGCGGGGCCCGTGGGGCGCTGGCCGGTCGGTGTGAACGGGCTGGGCAGCAGGTCCCCGTCGATGTCGCGCCACTGCTTGCCGAGCTTCACCCGGTTCGGGTCGACGTGGGAGAGGTCGACCAGCCAGGAGCCGGGCAGTGCCGCATCGAAGGGGGGATCGGTGACGTGCACGGGGGGCGCGGCGAGGCCGACGACGGCGCCGTTGGCGGCTGCGGCGAACGCCAGGTTCACGTCGAGGCCGACCAGGTGGCGTTTCATGCACTCGGTGTCGGTGAGGTCCCGTGCCCAGTCGTAGGCCTCCTCGAACAGCTTCTCGTCGGGGCCACGCACGTGGAATCTCGGCAGGTCAGCGAGAACCGGGTGCCCGTCGGTCGCCTCGCAAGGGGCCGGGTCCATCGGTTCGGTACCGAGAGAGCCGGGCCGGTGCTCGGAGTGGCGCCGGCCGTCGGCGTCCGGCTGGCCGGCGCGGGTCGGCGGGTTCAGTGCGGTCATCAGCTGCAGCCCTGTCACCGCGGTGGAGCCGACCGGCGTCAGCACCCGCTGTGCGTATACGCCCAGCACCTGGGCGAGCTCCGCCGGCTCGAGCTGGGTGGCGTGGCCCCAGGCGCGGTCGTCGAGGGCGCGCCAGGAGGGGATGCACAGCTGCACGCACTGGCGCCGCCCGCCGTGGGCGGGGCGGTAGATCCGCGCCCACGGTCCCAGCCCCCGCTTGGTCAGCTTCCACTCGGCGCGCTGAAGCTGCTTGATGACCTTGTGCCCCTCGGGGAGCCGCCCGGCAAGCCGCTCCTCGTGCGACAGTGCGGCGGGCAGGCCGTAGCGCTCGCACGCCGCCTCGGTGAGCACCAGCAGCGGGTCGGCGTCCTTGCCTGAACCGTGCAGCCGCTCCGCGCCCAACTGCGCCTCGGCCAGCGTCCACTCGACAAGGGCGGGCAGCGTCTTGGCGGGTACGTCGAGGATCAGGCCGCCGACGCCGTAGCCGGTCACGTTCCGGTCGGCGTCTGCGTCGAGGACGAGCAGCGGGCCGTGCGCGTACGCGCTGCCGGGCGCGGGCGAGTGCGCCGGGGCGGTCTTCTTCGCGGCCGGGCGGCGGGAGGTGGTCGTCGGCCGGGAGGCGGGTGCCAGCCGGGACGTCGCGGCCGGGGCGGGAGGAGCAGCAGGGGCAGCGGGCGCCGTGGTGTCGGACGCGGTCGCGGCGTCGGGCTCCGGGCCTGACGGCGCGGCCGGGGCCTTCGGCGCCGCGGGGGAAGCGGTCTGCGGCGCAGCGGCGTCTTCCCGCGGTGCACCGGCGCTGTCTGTGGCGGGGTAGAGCTGGGCGAGCTGCTTGAGCAGGCGCGCGTACGCGTCCCGCTGCGGCGGCCGCGGTTCGGTCTTGCCCGTTTCCCAGTCGCCGATGGTCGCGCGCCGCACGCCCAGGGCGGCGGCCACTTCATCGAGGGTGAGCGCATGGGCCTGGCGCAGCCGCCTGCGCTCCGCCGGCGGCGGCAGCGGTGACCGGGACGCGACCAGCGCGTCAACGGCGTCGAACAACTCGGACATGAAAGCACCTCCGACCCCACCCTAGCCCACGACCGGCCATATTGCGCGCCTTCGCCGTACGAATAACGTTCATTCTGCGTACGCGTGTCGTGTGTCGGTGATACGGCGCCACTAACGCTGGGAGGGGGGTTTGTTGGTGTAGTGCGGGCTTGCTGGCCTGGTGTGTTGTGGGTGTGTTGAGAGAGGCCGGGTGGACGGTTCCGGTGGGTGGTTCGGGGTGTGAGGTGGGGTTGTGTCGTGTGCGCTGAGTGAGACCGGGGTCGTTGTGGGTTTCGCTAGCTCGTAAAGGCTCGGTTGGTGTTTGTGGTGGTCGCCGCTTTTTTGCTGTGCCGGTGGCGGGGGTTAGCGGCTGCGGGTGGGGCGGTGGTGGGTTTCGGCGAGGTGGTCGAGGCGGATGGCTTCGAGGGTGGTTTTGGTGATGCGTTCGGTGCCGTCGCCGATGGCGGTGATGGCTGCTTGGCGGATGAGGCGGGTGAGGGATCCGATGCGGCCGGCGGTGCGCTGGTGGAGGTAAGCAGCGTGGGCCGGGAGGGTGCCGGGTTTGTGGTGGGTGAGGTCGAGGGCGTTTTCGATGTCGGTGATGACGTCGCGGAAGGGTTCGCGTTTGCCGTGGCGGGCGGGGAGGGGGCCGCAGGTGATGAGGGTGGCGCGTCCGGCGAGTTGAGCACCGCGGGTGCCGCTGAACAGGGGTGTGTCGGTGACGTTGATGCCGGCGTAGACGAACGTGGCGGCCAGGCGTTCGGTGAGGTCTTTCAATAGGTCGGCGGTTTGGGCGCCGGTGGTGGTGCGGGGGTTGAGGCGGTGGATTTCGTCGATGAGGACGAGTTGGACACCGGCGGTGGTCTAGGTGTGGCAGACGGCGTCGGTGATCTGGGTCTGGGTCATGCGGGTGGTTACGGGGATGCCGAGGTAGCGGGCGAATTCGGTGATGAGGGTTTTCGCGGTGGCGCCGGGCGGGACGAGGACGTACGCCACGGGTGCGGCGGTGTGGGCTGATCCGGGCGGGGGCGGGTTTTTGCGGGTGTGGGCGAGGTGGCAGGCGCGGCCGACGTGGAGGAGGGCGGTGGTTTTTGCCGGCTGCGGCGGGTCCGGTGACGATCAGCGAGGGGCGTGCGGTGGCCTGTTGGTGGCGGCCGAGGAGCATCAGAGTGCGCACCTGGGTGGCGAGGGTGCTGATGGCGGGGGTGCGGATGGTGACGAACGCGGAGCGGTAGGCGAGGCGCTCTTCAGTGGTGCGGGGCGGGTCACCGGGGCGGGGCGGGGCGGGCGGGTCGGTGGTGGCGAAGCGGTTCCAGCCCTGCCAGGTGGTCAGGGGCCAGGACGGCTCGGCCGCGCCGCCGCCTGCGTCGGTGGCGGTGCTGGTCGGTGCGGTGCTGTGGGGGCGGGGGTTCACCACTTGTCGGCTTCCTCGTGTGCGTCGTAGAGCCCGAATCCGTACGGGGCGGTGAGAGCAGTTGTGTCGTCTTCGATCTCGGGGCGGTCGTCGAGGTCGTCGATGCTGTCGTCCGCGTCCCACTCGGTCGACTTGTCGGCGCTCGGTGCGCTGTCGTGCTGCGGGTGGCGGGCTGCGGGGAGCGGGAGGGGGGCGGTGCGGGCCATGAGGGCCTGTTCGGTGGTGGTGGCGTGGCCGCTGTGGACGCGGCGCATGAGCTGGTCGAGGGCGTCGGCGAGGTCGGCTTCTTGCTGCTCGATGTCGCCGTGGTTGCCGCGTGTGGCGAGGGTCCTGATGTGCTGCCAGGTGCGGTCGTTGAACGGCTGGTGGACGTGGTCGCGGTGGATCCAGCCGATCTCGGTCAGCAGGCCGTCGGGCAGGCGTATCCAGATCTGGCGGACGTCGTGCGGGTTGTAGTGGATCTCCCATTTGCCGTCTCGGCCGGCGACCGGGGAGGATTGGCCGCGGTAGGGGGCGAGCAGGTCGTGGTCGTAGGTGCGGTGGTGGATGCGGATGCCGGAGGCGGTGACGGCCTGCCAGCGCACGGGCAGCAGCTCGAGGTAATCGTTTCGGGTGAGAGGGACGGGGACGTACCCGGCGACGGCGACCAGCGCGGCCCACATCTGGTTCGGGGTGAGGGCCTTTCTCGGCATCAGCGGGTGGCGCAGGCCTTCGTGGGGCCGGTGGTGGTAGTGCACCAGCCACTCATCAAGCAGGTCTTGGAGCTGGGCGACGCTGTAGCAGGCGTCTTTCTCGGTGTCGGGGCCGCGGCGGGTGACGTCGGAGCCGGTGTAGCCGGGCAGGTGCTGGCAGAACAGGGCGTTGATGGTGCCGAAGGCGCGCTCGACGATGCCTTTGGCGGTGGGGGCGCGGGGCGGGGCGGGCTGGACGCTGATGCCGAGGTGTTCGCAGGCGGCGGTGAACGCGGCGGAGATGAAGATCTTGCCGCGGTCGACGACGATCGTTTCGGGCAGGGCGACGGGCCGGGCCGCAGCCCCGGTCAGCCGCTCGTCCAGCGCGGCCAGCCGCTGGTGGGGGAGTGCGGGGGCGTGGTCCATGCGCAGGATGTCCGGCCAGGTGGGCCGGGCGGGGTGCGGGACGGCCATCTCTGCCAGCAGCAGGGCGGCGTCGACGGCTTTGGTCGCGCTGGGGCACAGCACGGCGGCGAGGATGGCGCGGGTGGCGACGTCGACGGCGATGGTGAGTTCGGGCCGGGCCAGGCGCCCGTCGTCGAAGAGGGCGAGGACGTCCAGGCGGGTGGTGTCGACCTGGACCTGTTCACCCGGCCGCAGCGCCGTGGCGGGGGTGAAGGCCCGCCCGTCGACGCTTGCGGGCACCTGCCTCACGGGCCCGGAGGGCAGTTCACCGGGCCGCGCCAGGGCGGTGACGAGTCGGTACAGCGTGGCCTGCGACGGCGTGGGCACCGTGCCGGGGCCGTGCCGGTCTTCAAGGATCTGGTTGATCAGCGGGAACAGGCCGCCGCTGATGGTGCCGCGGGAGCGGCCGCGGCGGCGCAGCGCCTCGCGGACGGCTGCGACGACCCGTTCGTCGGCCGCCCGGTGGGGCTGGAGGCGCGGGTGGTGTGGTGGTCGAGCAGCCCCCACAGGCCTTGCTTGCGGTAGGCGAGCCGCATGCGCTGCACCGTGGTGCGCGAGACCCGGCTGAAGCCGAGCGCGGTCAGTTCCTGGGCCTTGGCCTGCTCCCGCTCGGCCAGCGTGTGCCGTTCGGGGTCGTACTGCTCCCGCACCGTCCCTTCGCTGCCAGGGCCGCCAGGCAGGCCGTATTCGACTTCCCGCACGTGCCGCTGCCAGGCCAGCGCCTTCTCCCGCGCCGCGGCGGGGCGGTCTCGAACAGGCCCCACTGCGGGGCGGCCTGGGGTGCGTCGGCCCCGATGACGGTGAAGCCTCCACCCGGCCTTCAGGCGTGTTCTGCCAGTCCGGAACAGTGGTGAGGTGATCTGCGAGCGGTTTCAGCAGCGGGCCGCGCAGCCGGTGGCGGAGGCGATGCGCGAGCTCGCGCAGCCCGTCGCCCCGGCCGCCATCCCCGACCTGGAGGTGCCTCATGTCCATGGCTCGGATGCATCGTCGCCGGTGGATCGCCGCCGTTGTAATGTCGGCCGTCATGACGCACTGGCAATCGTTGAGCGCCGTGTCGAAGACGGCGCTGGCCGTGGCCCGGGTCCGTGCTGACGAGAGCGCAGCGGGCAATGCCTTGTTCGATGATCCGTACGCTGAGGCCTTCCTGGCCGCCTGCGGAGAGCCGGCGCGGCTGCCGCGGGATTGGGGCCCGCTGGCGGTCGCGCTGAGGTTCCAGACGGTGATTCGGACCCGTTTCTACGACGATCAGCTCCTCCAGTCCGGCTGCGATCAGGTGGTCCTGCTTGCAGCCGGACTGGACACCCGCGCCTACCGGCTTTCCTGGCCGTCCGGGACCCGCTTGTACGAGCTCGACCTGCCACCGGTCCTCGAGTTCAAGCACCGCGTGCTGGCAGCCCAGTCCGCCGGCTCCCGCTGCGACCGCACCGCCGTGCCCGCGGACCTGCTGAGCACCACCTGGGCCGACCGGCTGGTCGATGCCGGCTTCGACCCCGGCCGGCCGGCCGCCTGGCTTGTGGAAGGCCTGCTGGTCTACCTCACCGCTGACGAGGCAGGCGCGTTGCTGCGAACTGTGGGCGAACTGTCGGCTCCTCTCAGCCGGCTTGGCCTGGAGCGAGGACGCAGCGGACGGACCACCCTTGACGATCCGTCTGTCGCGCACATCACCTCGCTGTGGAAGGGCGGTCTGGGCGCCGGCACCGCTGAGTGGCTCGAGGGCCACTGCTGGGACACCGAGGCCCATCCGCTCGACACGGTCGCAGCACACTACGGCCGGCCAACGGCCAACCCGTCCGGCACCGGCTTCATCACAGCTGTGCGCACCACGCGTTAGCCGGTCCCCGCAGCGACAGTCACCGGGCGCTGTCGGCCTGCAACCGCGGCGCGCGCGGACCTCCTTGTCCTGCGTGCCCGGGCGGACTCACACCGTCAAGCCGTTCCTGGCCCTGTTTGGCGAGACCTCGGCTCTGGGGGAGTGGCGGCAAGCGGGTGCCGGCAGGGGGGAAGCGGCTGCCCGCCCTGGCGAGGCGCCGGGTGTCGGAGGAGCCGCTGCTGCCGCGTGAGATCGACGACAAGCTGGTGCCGCCGGTGTGGCCCGGGCCGAGGCATCTGCTCCGTCTCGGCCCGGTCAGCCGTCAGGTCCGAGGAACCGCCTGGCTGGAGGAGCCGGCGGCTTGGGACAGGCCGACTTTGTCTCCTGCGGACCAGGTGCGGACGGCCGGGCCATGCGGTCCGCCGACCAAGCTGCTCAGGATCTGAGCGTGGGCGCTCAGCGCCGGGGGGCTCAACACCGCGTCGTGAACGAGGAAGACCTCGCCGGGTCCGACCTCCCTGACGTAGTCGACGACCTCGGCCAGTTTCACCCACGGCGCACCTGCCGGTGCGAGGAGCGTGCGCACGTCCTCCTCCGGGACAGTGAGCGCGTCGCCCGGGTGGAAGACTCCGTCGACCAGAAAGCCGACGTTGTCGAACTCGGCGAAGTCGCGGTGGATGGTGGCGTGCTTTTCCCCGTACACGTGGAATTCCAGAGGGCCGATGTCGAAAGTGTCTCCGTGTCGGAGGGTATGGACGCGTCCGCCGAGGTACGAGCAGGAGATCGCCAGCGACCTGCGAGCCGCCGTCGGAAACCTGGTGCGGCGCGCACGGGCCACCGACGCCATGCCGCAGACGCAGGCCGCGGTACTGGGCTACCTCGACCGCGAAGGGCCCATGACCACCAGCGAGCTCGCGGCCCGGCAGCAGGTCCGCCACCAGACGGCGGCGCGGGTCGTCGGCCAACTCGTGGAACTCGGCCTCGCCCGCCAGAAGCCCCATCCGGACGACAGGCGCAAGGTCCTCGTCATGCTGACCGATCCAGGCCTGCAGGCACTCCAGGCACGCCGCGGCCGCCGAGCCGACTGGCTCGCCGACGCCATCGGGGCAGAGCTGTCCCCCGCCGAACAGCAACAGCTCGCGGAGTCCGTCGCCCTCCTCAAACGGCTGGCCCGGCACGGCGATCACAGCTGACCCCCCGCAGCAGGTACAGCACCTCCCGGCGGCCCCGTCGCCTGTCTGAAGGCGGCGCAGGGCGTCTTCGGACTCCCGGTCGTCGGGCAGGTGGAGAAGCGGCCCCGCGACGAGCGACGACTGGTTGCCGCAGGCTCGGGACAGCGAAAGACGCCGGGCCGCACACAGCGCCCGTTCGCCGTCCTCGCCCCGCTCGGGGTCACGTTCTGTTTCGGGCTCTGGGCGACGGAGGGCTAGCCGCCGATCACGACGGTGCCGTCACCCTCACAGATGACGCACGCGATCCTCGACCCCTCCCTGACCGACAAGGACCTCGGCACCTTCCTGGCGAAGCTCGCCGACCTGGCCAAGGGCGGCGACTACAAGACGGCGCTGCTGCCGGTGCAGGGCGACGGCACCCTGAGCGCCCAGGCGGCGAACAGTGTGGTCAAGGACATCCTCGGCGGCACCGCCAAGAGCCCCGAGCAGGGTTCAGCGGTCCGGGTCTCCGTGCAGAACGCCTGCGGTGAGAAGGACAACACCGGCAAGGTCCGCGTGGTCCTCCTCAACGGCGGCTTCACCTTCCTCGAGGGCGGCACCGCCTCGACCCGCGAGACCTCGCAGGTCGTGTACGCCGACCCCGCGCACAAGGACGACGCCGCCGAGGTCGCCAAGACCCTCGGCCTGCCCGCCGGCTCCGTGACCAAGGGCACGGCGTCCGGCAACGCGGACGTCACCGTGATCGTCGGCCGCGACTACAAGCCCTCCGCCTCGTAGCCGTGCGGGGCCCCGCCCCGGGTGATCCTTTACTGACTTCGGCGCTTCAGGGTTATGGCGGTGGGAGGCCGGGCGAGAGCCCGATGCAATCCACCACCTCGAAGCGACAAAGTCAGGAACGGCTCCTCGCTCACGACAGATGAGCGAGGAGCCGTCCCCCTTTCCCTCGTCCTCTACGGCAGGCCGGCGCGGTTCGCCATGACGTGCAGTGCCTCGCCCAGCGCCTTTCGTTGCTTCTCCGTCAGCCCGGCCACGAACTCCTCGTCCAGGGTCCGCGCCAAGGATGTGCAGCGGTCCAGCAGGCTGTGCCCCTCCTCGGTGAGTGTCAGTACCTGCCGTCGGCGGTCCCGCGGATCCCGGACCCGCTGAACCGCGCCGAGGCCTTCCAGGTGGTCGGCCAGCGACACCATCAGGCTGGGGGCGACACCCATCCGCGCGGCCAGTTCCTGCTGGGAGGCGACGGCGGCAAGGCTGAGCGCGGCCATCAGGCCGACGTGCTTCGGTTTGAGATCCAGCCCCTCGATCTCCCGTGCGAACCGGTCGGTGGCCACTGTGCCGAGAGTGCCGAGCCTGAACACCACGGTCGAGGTCAGGCCCGGGGTGTCGCCGACCATCGCCCCGTTGACATCGCTCATGGTGAAAATGATAGCCTCAAAAAACCATTCACACTCAGAATGATTCACGGGGAGACGTGATTATGAACTCGTCCACCGTCCAGGCCGTCCTCACGGCCGCCAACGGCCTCGCCTCCCTCACCTCGGCCGGCTTCTGCATCGCCGGAATGGCCAGGCCCGGCCTCGCGCTTCCCAAGGGCATGGCCGTCAACGGGGGGACACATCTCTACGCAAACGCCTACGGAGCCCGGGCGATCCCGCTCGCCGCCGTCACCCTCGCCCTGTTCGCCATGGGCGACCGGTCCACCGTCGCTCCCGTTCTCGCCGTCGCCGGCCTGGCCCAGTTCGGAGACTCGGCGATCGGCGTACAGCAGAAGAACAAGGGCATGGCCATCTGCGCCGGCCTCCTCGGTGTTCTTCACCTCGCGTCGGCGTGGTGGTTCCACATGTCTCCGGCGCCACGAGGCTGATGCACCGGCTGGGTTCCAGCCCGGAGGTCCCTGCACGCAGAGTCGCCGAGCGTGACGAGCAGGCCGTCACCGCATGGAAGGAAGCGACCTGGGCGGAGGTAAAAGAGCGCGGGCGGCCTGCGGGGGCTACATCTGCTTCGAGGGCGAAGCAGGGTTCCCCGGAAGCCGCGCGTCTCGGGCCAGCGCCCCTTGCAGTGAGGGGCAGGGGCGCTCGGCGATCTTGGAGCCGCCACCGACTCTGTAGTGTGCCAGGGGCCGGGCAACGGCATGCGTACGCTTCCCGTACGCATGCCGTACGGGAAGCGTACGAGTCGGGGCAGCCTGTTGTAGGTCTACGCCCATTCCATGCCGAGTTCTCGCAGCGCGCCCCGCTGCACCGCGCTGAGTTTGTCCCGCCGGGCCTTGGTGTTCGAGACCCACACACCCAGCTTCAGGCCACCGGTTCCGGCTCGCTGTCGATGGTGATGTGTTCGGTGTGGCCGCGCGGTACAGGTCGGTCGGCGCCTTCGCGTTCGACCCACTGGGCGAGTGCGGCAAGGCCGCGGCTGGAACGCGAGCTGCGCCTTGCTGGGGCCCTTGGCCGTGCGGGTGGCCGCCGGGGCGGCAGACGGCGCCTGAAGCGGCTTGATGCCGAGGTTGGTCAGTCGTTTCTGCTGTTCGGTGGAGAGCTGCTTCCAGGTGGCCGGCTGGCGCTGCTGCTGGAGCCAGCGTCCGATGTCGTCGCCGTCCGCCGGGGGTGATGTCGGGGAGGTGGCCGTGGGGCTCGTCGGCGGCGAGGTCGGCGAGGATCCGGTAGTGGCGCTGCCAGTCGAGCGGCCAGTCGCAGTTCCAGTCGGGGTCGATCGCGGTGAGCTGCTTGGCGCGCGTGGCGGCCCGTTCGGGGTCCTTGCCGAGGCCGCCGGTGCGGCGGAGGTTGGCCATGTGCTGCCCGATGGGTACGAGGCCTTCGGCGTCGTTGTCGCCCCATACGGCGTCTTGGCGGGGTGCGAGGTGTCCGGTGGCGCGCCGGTAGGAGCGGAGCTCGGCGAGTTTGGTCTCCCAGGCTTCCTCGCCCGGCTCCCACACCATCCCGGCCCGGCCGCGTCGAGGAGTTCCTTGCGGTGGCGGTCGAGCTCTCCGGCCCGTAGTGCTTTGCGCTGCTGGTGGACCCATCGCCCCAGCGGGAAGGCCTTCGTCACGCCGACTTCGGTCTCGACGTCGTAGGGCACGGCGTGCAGGCCGGTGATCTTGTGCTGCTTCCGCCACCGCAGCAGCGCCTGGTAGCCCTCGAGCCAGACCAGGGACTCCGGCCGGTAGACCCGGGTACGCACGAACGCGGCGATGGTGCCCGCATCCCGGGGGGAGGAGAAGTGGAGCAGGGCCGATTCCGCGGCGGCCTGGGTGGCGTCCTCCTCCTGGTCGGCGCCGCCGGCCTCGCCGCCGCCGGTGCTGGTGCTGATGATCCGGCCGTTCTCGTCGCGCTGAACGTGGACCTTGCGCTCGCGTGTGCTGCGGGTGAGGGCGCGGGAGGCGAGCTGCTCGACCAGGCGCTCATCGTGCGAGCGAAGGCCTTGGAGCACGGCCACGAGCGGCTTGAAGCTCGCGCTGGCGACCATGTCGGTCGGGTCCTCGTCCGGCTCGAGGAAGACCGGCACGATGATCCGCGCGATCTTCGTGGTGCCGTCCCGGTTCAGCCTGAGCGCCCGGCCGATGTTCTGCATGATCTCGACCTGGGAGCCGCGGGTGTCGGCGAAGCAGATCGCTTCGACTCCGCGCTCGCCGGTGATGTCGATTATCTAGACGTTGTGTGGGTGGCAGGGATGTTTGTTGTGGGGGTGACCTGCTGTTAAGTCATGCTTTTGACACCTGTGGGCTGGAGCGTGCGGGTGTCTGTCGGCGGCGATAACGTCGCGGGTTGCTGGGGTTTGCTGGCGATGAGAAGTCTGCTGTCGTGTCCTGGGGAAGTGATGCTGGATGGGGCTGTCGGGGGGGCTGCGGATAAGGCGGGAAACCAGTACGAGGACTGGTGGACCGCGCTGCGGGTGGCAGATCTCCTGCGGGGGCGGGCGTCGAGGCTCCGTCTGGGCCTCCGGGCCGGGCGGGCGCCGGGATTGAGTTCCTGATCGAGGAGACCGACGGCACCTGGTGCGAGCAGGTGAAGGACGTCCTGTGCAAGGGGCCGTGGAGCCTAGTAGTGCTTCGTTAGGTTGTGGGCTGTCTGTGGCTGCTCCGGGGGCGGGGCAGGGGGCGTCCGCAGGTGGTGCAGGTACCGGTCCAGCACCTCGGCATGTCCTGGAGCACGTCGAGGACCTGGTAGAGGGTCAGGCCGGTGTGCGGACTTTTGGGTCGAGCCGCCTGAGGGTGAGGAATGCCTGAGCGGCGGTGACGAGGGTGACGTGGTGGTGCCATCCGCGCCAGATGCGGCCCTCGGCCGGCGAGACCCAGGTGCTGTTCTTCACCGAGACCGAAGCCCGCGAGTGGGCCACTATTCCGACCACGGGATCGTCGGCACTGGCGGCTGCCCGCTGCCCGCTGCCCGCTGCCCGCTGCCCGCTGCCCGCTGCCCGCTGCCCGCTGCGCGGTGGCGTAGTGGCGTTCGGCGGCGGCTGACGGTCACGTCTGGATGGGCCGTGGACGGGGGAAGAGCGTGAATCGTTCTGGAGCGAACCCCTCCAGACCGGTGAGCGAGATGCGATCGGCGTTGTAGAGGCGGATCTCCACGTTCATAAGGGACTGGAGAGGGGCTAGATCGTAGGCAACGTTTGCGAGAGCGTTGATCCTTAGACGTCATCTCATTTGGCGAGCCTGCGGTAGCAGATGAGGGTGCAGGCGATGCTGGTGAAGGCCAGGAAGTGCTCGGCTTTGCGCTCGTAGCGGCGGTGCAGGCGGCGGCATCCGGCGAGCCAGGACATCGTGCGCTCTACGGTCCAGCGATGGCGGCCCAGATGGGTCGAGGACTCGATGCCCTTGCGGGCGATGCGGTGCCTGATGCCGCGGCTGCGTAACCATCGCCGCAGGTGGTCGTAGTCGTATCCCTTGTCGGCGTGGAGCTTTGCCGGTCTGCGTCGCCGGCGCCCGCGCCGGGAGCGGATGGGTGGTATGCCCTTCACGAGCGGGATCAGGGCCTGGCTGTCGTGGAGGTTCGCTCCCGAGATTCCGGCGGACAGGGGCAGACCGGTCCGCTCAGTGATCAGATGGACCTTCGAGCCGTACTTGCCCCGGTCGACAGGATTCGGACCTGTCAGATCCCCTTTTTCAGGGCCCGCATGTTCACCGAGTCGATCGCGCAGCGGGACCAGTCCAGCTCGCCGCAGGTAGTCGGCCCGCAGGGTGCGACCACGTTCCTCGAGGACGTCGGGATCCCGGCCGGCGAGAGCGATCGCCAGGCGAGTATCAGTACGGGCCCGGGCCCATACCGCGCGCAGTGATGAGGATCTTTGGAAACGACCAGTGCTACTCGTCGTTCCTCGGTGAGATGCCTGGGGCAACTGGGGCGCGACACTCGCTTGTTGAGAGTGCGGCTTGTGACCTCGTCAAAGAATGACCGCGGTCCGGTCGCAGGGGCCGCTCCCGTGGATACGCTTTTCACCCAGAGGTACGCGGGCAGCGACTTTGTGGGAAATCTGGGGGGATCGCGTGCTGGATCAGGCTTTGATTGCATTGGCTTCCGCGGCGGGTGCGGCGGTGGCGTCGGCCGCCGGGACGGATGCGTGGATCGAGATTCGGGCGAGGGTGGCCTCCTTCTTTGGCCGGGGCGGGCCGCCAGGTGCCCCTCAAAGGGCACTGGACCGCCTTGACCGATCGGCTGGCGAGCTGGAGAGCGCTCGCTCTGGGGAGGCCGATTCGGTACGGGCTGGGGTGGCGGCCTCCTGGCGGGCCCGCTTTGAGGACCTGCTTGAAGGACTGGACGATCCCGACCGGCAGGACATGGTCGAACGGCTGCGCGAACTGGTGGCCCTGGCACAACAGGCCATCAGCGGCGTCTCGGCCGAGGGCGAAGGCATCGCCTTCGGCGGAAGGACCGACATCAGGGCCGACAACGGGTCAGTGGCCGCCGTGCGTATGGGGGACGTGAGCATCGGAAACCCTCCGCCACCGGGCCCGGACCAGGGCTAACCGCACCCGGTACCCAAGCAGCCCCCAACATCAGGGCACAGACCGTCCTTTTCGCACATCACGGCGTGGTGGTCGGCCGCGCTGAGACGGTGCATCAACACGCCGCGCCGCGGGCCGTGGTGTCCTGGCCGCACCTGGTGGGCCGAATCCCGCGGCAGGCGGACTACTTCCAAGACCGGGGCGCCGTCGGCGCCTTGGACGCTGCGGTGGCCGAGGCGGGCACGGCGGTGCTGTGCCAGGTCCTTACGGGGTCCGGCGGGGTCGGCAAGACACAACTCGCGGCCCATCACGCCCGGACCGCCTGGCAGGCCGGACGGCTCGACCTGCTGGTCTGGGTCACCGCCGCCAGCCGCGAGGCGATCATCGCCGCATACGCCGCGGCCGGCACCGCCGTGCTCGGCGCCGACCGCGACCGCCCGGAGCAGGCCGCCGAGGAGTTCTATACCTGGCTGCAACCCAAACCGCCCCCCATCGGCAGGGAAGATCCGCGGCGTCGGTGGATGGTGGTACTGGACGACCTCACCGACCCCGCCGACCTGCTGAACCTGTGGCCGCCCACCGACAACCCTCTCGGCCAGACCCTAGTTACCACCCGCCGCCGAGACCCCGTACTGACCAGCGACTCACGCCACCGCGTCGATGTGGGCCTGTTCACCGAGGTCGAGGCCGACGCATACCTCACCGCCGCCCTAGCCGCCCACGGCCGCACCGACCCGCCCGAGCACATCCATGCTCTGGCCCGCGGCCTCGGCCGTCTTCCCCTGGCTCTGGCCCAGGCCGCTGCCTTTCTCAACAACGCTCGCTTCAACGAAGCCGATCCGAAAGCGGGATTCCTGCCTATCGACTGCCCGCGCTCCTGCCTGGATCCCTGCACTCGAGCGGACTGTGTCACCTACCGCAAGCAGTTGGCCGACCGCGCCCGAACCCTGGACGACGTCCTGCCCGAGCCCGGCACCCTGCCCGACGACCAAGCCGCCACCGTCGCCGCTGCCTGCTCCCTGTCCATCGACCGCGCCAACACCCTTCGCCCGGTGGGCCTGGCCCGCCCGATGCTGCAACTGACCGCAATGCTCGACCCCAACGGCATCCCCATCACCATCCTGACCAGCCCACCCGCCCTGACCCACCTCAGCGAACAACGCACCACCCCCGACACTCGCCACCAGGATCAGGTCCCGGTCACAGCCGGGGACGCGGTCGACGCGCTGCGGGCCCTGCACCTGCTGAGCCTGCTCGACCCAACCACCGGCCCAGGCTCCACCGTCACTCATCAAACAGTGCGAGTACACAACCTCATCCAACGCGCCGTCCGCGATCCCCTGCCTGCCGACCGCTACGACCAACTCGCCCGTACCGCTGCCGACGCCCTGACCGCCGCCTGGCCCGACGTCCCTCGCGACACCTCCCTGGAACAGTCCCTTCGCGCTAACGCCGCAGCCCTCACTTACCACGCCGCGGACGTCCTGTGGCGACCCGACTCCCATCAGGTGCTCTACCGCACCGGCACAAGCCTCGGCGAAACCGGCCAGCTCACTGCCGCTGTCAACCACTTCCGACACCTGACAGAAGATGCCCATCACCGACTGGGTCCCTACCACCCCGACACCCTGGCCGCCCGTGGCCACCTCGCCCGATGGCGGGGGGCGGCAGGGGATCCGGTTGCGGCAGCTGCCGCCACCGAGCAGTTGCTGCGCGACCGGCTGCGGGTGCTGGGTCCCGACCACCCGGACACTCTGACCGCCCGGGCCAACCTTGCCCGATGGCGGGGGGCGGCGGGGGATCCGGGTGGCGCCGCCACTGAGACCGAGCAGTTGCTGGACGACTTGGTGCGGGTGCTGGGCCCCGACCACCCCAACACCCTGAACGCCATTAACAACCTGGCCTACTGGCGGGGGACGGCGGGGGATCCGGGTGGCGCCGCCACCGCGTTCAGTCAGTTGCTGCGCGACCGGCTGCGGGTGCTGGGTCCCGACCACCCGGACACTCTGACCGCCCGGGCCAACCTTGCCCGATGGCGGGGGGCGGCGGG
>NZ_JBIUBE010000024.1:85622-94484 GCF_044593395.1 Streptomyces sp. NPDC052301
GGATCCGGGTGGCGCCGCCACTGAGACCGAGCAGTTGCTGGACGACTTGGTGCGGGTGCTGGGCCCCGACCACCCCGACACTCTGACCGCCCGTGGCACCCTCGCTCACTGGCGGGGGGCGGCGGGGGATCCGGGTGGCGCCGCCACTGAGACCGAGCAGTTGCTGGACGACTTGGTGCGGGTGCTGGGTCCCGACCACCCCGAGCCACTGGCTGCCCGTGCCTCCCTCGCCTACTGGCGGGGGATGGCGGGGGATCCGGGTGCCGCAGCGGCCGCTACCGAGCAGTTGCTGGACGACTACGTGCGGGTGTTGGGTCCCGACCACTCCGCGACTCTGGCCGTCCACGGCAGCCTTGTCCATTGGCGGGGGGAAGCAGGGGATGCGGCAGGCGCAGCGAGCGCCTGCGAGCAGTGGCTTGAGCAGATGCTGGAGGCCCTGGGCAGCAGCCACCCCCACGTCCGCATCGCCCGTCAAAACCTCGCGTACTGGCAGCGGCGGGCTGAGGATGGTGCCGGGTAATGGTGGCACCTGTGTTGGACACGGACGTCGCCGCCGTGGTCGGTGCGGACGACGACGCGGAACGTTTCGCCCCGGCTATCCCGGCCGGCGAGGTAGGCGGCCAGGACGGCCCTGCCCAGATCGGCGGGGTCCGCACCGGTGGTTGCTCGGCCGAGGTCTTTGCAGATCCACACGTCGCTGAACCGTTCGTGCATCAGGATCTCCCACCGCACGCAAGCGGGCATGTCGTCGCGTAACACAACCGCGATCATGCCCCCACCAGCCGGCCTCCCGTACCGCTACCTGCGAGTACTGGCCAGAAAGCGGCGCCTCGCCCACCCGGACGAGTGCGGCTGGCACCAGCCCAGCTCACGTCTCTCCAGCGCGCGCGGACCGGAGGCGTCAAAGCGGCTACCTCGCGCCGCCCTTGTGCGGTTCCGACGGGCCCTGCCTTCAGCGGCCCGGTCATAATGTTCCCTGCGTGCCGGGCCCGGCGCTCTGCGAGTGCGCCTGACCGGCGTCGGTTCGCGGATCGCAAGCGCGGGCCGCCCGTGTACAGCGTCAACCCGGAAGGCCCGAGCCATGAATGCGGCAGCCAGCACCACGACCGTCAGGACGCAGACGGGCGGGACCGCCACCCTGACGCGCGCCGCCGTCATGGAGGCATCCCGCACGGAACCCGACTACACCGCCTACGCCCCCAACGACGTCTGGGTCGTCGCCGACATCGGTGGCCGTCTCATCCCGGTGATCCCGTTGGTGCGCGCCGCCTTCGGCGCTGAACCGCACAACACCAATGAGGCTGAAGTCAGGATCAGGGAACTGGGGTTCCAGATCTTCATCAAGCGCCTGTACACCCCGGGCGGGCAACCGGTCCGGCTCACGCAGGCGCAGCTCAAGGACGCGCGCCCTTAACCGATCGAAGGCCGGCCTGCTGCGGGTAATGCCGGACCTGCGCGCCCTGCCGTTGTGGATGGACGATGCCGCCCGGCTCTCGCCCAGCCGGGTCCGCCACCGCATCCAGGCCCTCACCCGGAGACCGGGGTTCGACAGGAACACACACCCGGCGCAGACCGTCACAGAGCCCGTGCGCGCCTTGTACTGCGTCGGCCCTCGCGCGAACAACCCCCTCCGAGCGTTAGCACCACATTCGAACAGGCCTCACGCCCGACGACGTACCGCCGTGTGCAGCGATACGTCGGTGACCAGCTAACAGGGGTGGGGCGTTAAGTCGATGTCATACACGTACAATCCACGCGGTCCGGCCATGGCCAGTCCTCCTCCGTCAGGGAGGAAACAGCACGCGATCAGGCTTCCCTCGGTTCTCATGGTCGCCACTGCAGCATCGGAGGCTAATCCCCATACCCGCGTCTCTCCGGCGAAGCCGGTGGTGGCGAGCCAGGTGCCGTCGGGAGAGATCGCCACCGCATCGACCCAGCTGGTGTCGGTGAAGGTACGCAGGGGTTGACCGGTGGCCGCGTCCCAAACTCTCACCGTCAAGTCGCCGCAGGTGGCGAGCCAAGTGCCGTCCGGCGAGATCGCTACTCCCTCAACTCGGAAGGTGTGGCCGGTGAGGGTGCGGAGGGTTCGACCGGTGGCCGCATCCCAGATGCGCGCCGTCCCGTCGTCGCTGGTGGTGGCGAGCCAGGTGCCGTCCGGCGAGATCGCTACGGCGTTGTTCCCCACTCCGGCGTGGTCAGCCAGGCAGCGGAGGGTGAAGTCGGCGGTGCCGTCCCAAATCCACACTTCTCCGCCATCACTGGTGGTGGCCAGCCAGGTGCCATCCGGTGAAATCGCAACGGCGGTCGCGCCGTTGGTGTGGCCGGTGAGGACCCGGCGCTGGGCGGAGTCAGGGACATCCGGTAGTAGCCATCGGTTGTAGAGGGCTGGGTACGGAGAACGCCAGGCGTCCGCCTGGCTGCGCCAGACGTCATAGCTGGCAAGGCGGCTGCGCAGGATGGCTGCTCGGGAGTGGGCGGGGCTGGTCGGGGCGAAAAGGTGCGCAGAGCGGGCCAGGTCAGCGGCAGCTCGCTGCATCCTAGAGGTCGGGATCTGAGACAGGTCAGCGACGGGCGTTGGCGCAGCCCTTTGGTCCAGGCGCCACTCGATCCAGCGGAGGTCCACAGCCAGCGCCTCAGCTTCGGCTGTGCGGTCGGCGCCCAGCAGGTGGCTGATGAGGTGATCTGCGAGGTAGCCGTCGGCCATCTGCCACCATGCGTGGCGGGGCCCCCGGCCGCCGCCCGGCTGCGGGTCGGCAGCAGGTACGTCTGCGGCAGCAGCATCCACGAGCAGCCGATGCAGGTCTTGCAGGCGTACCTCGCCCAGATTTCTGCGCAGGAAATCGCGGATCACGTCGTGCAGGTAGACCCGGCCGCCATTGGCCGGATCAAGGGTGAGCAAGGACAGGCCACTGAGTTCGGCACACAGGTCCCGGGATTGAGCCTCAGCCAGTGCAGCGGTGGCCGCCCACAGGGCAATGATCAAGTGCACAGGAATGGCCTCGTCCTCGGCGAACACCCCCAGTTCGGTGAAGCGATTGAAACCACCGGCGGACAGCAGTGTGGCTCCTGCCTCGACGGCGGCCCGTACCGCCATCTGCCGGACTCGGGGGTCGTGGAGATCGATGGTGTCTGCCGGATCCAGGCTGTCTGGGCCCTGCTGCCTCAACTGCTCCAGGACGGCGGCACCGGCAACGGCCAGGTCGTCCCCGGTTGCCATCCGTCGGAGAATAAGGCGATTGGCCAGCCGCAGCAGCAACGGCCAGCGGCCTGTGCAGCGCAGCAAGCCGCCCGTCGTCTGCTCCGGCAGGACATCGGGCAGGTCGAAGGTCAGTACTTGTTGAGCCTGAAGCGGAGACATCTGGTCTACCTTCACCGGGAGCGCACCTGTGGGAAGGAGCTCGGGCAGGCGTGTGGTGATCAAACGCCGGCAACGGGCGCCTCCCATCAGGAAGGGCGCGAGCTGCGCGGCGGTCCACACATCGTCCAAGATGAGCAACGCCTCTGGTCGGTCGTCCAGCAGCCGTCCCAGATGCGCTCCGGCAAGAGCCGGGTCGTCGAAGACGGTGGTGTCACCGGTGATGAAGCGCGTCGCCTCGGCCACCTTCTCCGTGATCGCGGCCCGGCTGCGCACGTCCAGGCCCAGAGTGATCCAGTAGATCCGTCCCCTGAACCGACGCTGGACGCGGTGGTTGGTCCACACCATCTCCGCAAGGGTCGTTTTTCCGAAGCCCCCAGCGCCATAGAATCCGGCCGTCGCAGTGATGCCCACCGAACGCCGCCCCCTACGACGGCATAGCTCGGCAGCCACCCGTGCGGCCTGCGCCCGGTCCACAATCCATCGGGGCCTGGAGGGTGCAGGAGGCGGCGCCGGATCTCCGATACCGCCCGCCGGGGCATCCTGACGCAGCAGCGTGTACATCGCGAGCAGCAAGGCCAACGCCAGACCGATCCCCAGCACCGCCCATGCATGCCGCCGTACGGCATCCAGATAGCCCGGCCACTGGTCCTGCCCCGTCGCGGCGTTCTCTGCCAACGACGTGACCGCACTGACCACTGCGGTCACCACCGCAGAACCCACTAACCCAGGCCAGCGACTCCGCCTCATATGCCCCCACCTCGCGCACCGACCGACCCGCGAGATTACCCCCGAATCTGGACAACTCGCGCGGAACCTTGGTGATCGGGCCTCGCGGGCTCTGAGGGCTGCTGGATCAGCCTGCCACGAGCCCTTGACCGGCCACTGGTCGTGCCAAGCGCCACGTGAGACGCGGCCCGGCTCCCGGTTGCGCCCCCTAATGTGCCGCGACTAGGACATCCGTACGCAGTAAGTAAGCGATACGTACGCAATATGTACCCTCTCGGGGTCAGCGCGCCCAGTCGAGTTTTTTGTCGATCAGCGACTTTCAGCCTCCAGAGGTTCGAACCGCCACGCCAACTGTGCTGGTTTCGTCCTCGGTGCCGACTCGGAACCGTGCTTCGACGGCGTAGGGGTCAGAGACGCGGTACGTGAGGCGCGTATGGAGGGGTTGCGTGAGTGCCTCGTGTTCCTCCGGATGGATCCGCATTGGCACGACAGCATGTTGGGTGCGAACGCCGTCGACGGTGGTGATCCACTGCCGTGCTCTGCGCTGTTTACGTGCACGCTGCGCCGAAGCGCTCCACAGCAATGGCGCAGACGTGGCGGGGTCGGCTCTAGCTGCGGTGCACTCGACTGACATTCGCACGCACTTCGTACGCCATATGTACGCTTCATGGGGAAGCCGCCCGTCTGGCCAGCCGGACTTGGGTGGTTAGGTCCAGCGCATGCCGATGGCGGTCAGTTGCTCGATTCGTTCGGGTGAGAGGGTCGCGGCTCGGGAGCGTTGGTTGCTGACCCATGCTCCTAGCCGGAGGTGGTGTTCCTGCGTCTCCGCCTTCTCGTCGTAGTGGCCGTCGTCCGCTCCGCCGATGACGATGGTCTCGGTGTGGCTTCTCGGGACTCGGAGGTGTTTTTCGCGCTCGTAGAACTGTCGGGCGGCGGTGAGGTTGAGGGCCCATTTGTCGGCCTGGGTCCGGCGCGGCTTAGGTTTCTCGTCGTCGGTGGCGGGCTGGATTCCGAGGATGTGTTCGCACATCCACTGCTGCACCGTGGTGAGCCTGTCCCAGCCGAGCCGTTGTGCCCGGACCCATCGGCCAAGGTCCTCGCCCTGACGCACGACGGCACCCGGCGACGTGGGCAGCGTCCCGCCGGCGTCTAGGTGTTGGCGGGTGAGGTGGAAGGCGCGTTGCCAGTCGATGGGCCAGGTGGGGCACCACGACGGGTCGATCTCCTCCAGCTGCTCGCCCCGCTCCTGCGACAGCGCCCCCGCCGCCGACTCCACCGGCAATCCCTCGGCACGTCGCCGCTCGATGTCGGCGGCCTTCCGGGCGGCGGCTCGCGCGTTCTTCAGAAATAGCCCTACCCGGTATCCCTTGTAGGTGGCGTCGGTCGGTGCCAGGAGGTGGCCCGCTTCGGCTGCCCAGCCGCGGGCTGCGGCGAGTCCTTCTTCCCATGCGACGTCGTAGTGCGACCAGACCATGCCGAGCTTCTCGAGCTGCGTGGCGCGGTCGGCGTCCATGTCGCCGCGGGCGTAGACGCGCCTGGCGTCGGCGATCCACTGCCCAAGCGGGAAAGCGGCGAGCGTGGCCGGCCACCCCTCGCTCTCCACCGCCTGGTCGTCACGGCAGGGTACGCGGTAGGTGAAGGGCACACGCAGGTCGCCGTGGAGCCGGTTGTAGATGACGGCGGCTTCGATGCCGCGTCGCCAGTGCTCGTGCTCGGGGTTGAGCACCCGCAGGTTGATGAACGCCGCCAGCTGCGCAGGGTCACGAGGCGTGCTGAACTTCAGTAGTTCCCGGGCCGGCACCGACAGCCGGTCGCTTCGGCCGCTGGCCTCACCTTCACCCTGGTCGCTGCCGGAGCGGCTCTGTACGCCCCTGACACGGCTTGGTGCCTGGGGCTGCGCCAGAGCTTCCACGACGCGGGCGTCGTGTGCCCTGAGCGCTTCCAGGAGCTTGGCCAGGCCACCGTAGGCCCGGGAGGTGAGCATGTTGTCGGCCGTCTCGCCTGGCCCGAGCAGGACGGGCACCACGAGCGAGGCGACCTTGCCCTCACCGGGTTGCATCCGCAGTGCCCGGCCGACGGCTTGGACGAGGTCGGGCATGGAGCCGCGGACGTCGGCGAAGTACACGGAGTCACAGTGGGATGTATCGATGCCTTCGCCGAGCACGCGAACGGAGCCGAGGAACGTCTTCTCCACGACCGTGCCGTCAGTAGCGAGCCCTCGGGAGAATTCGTCCAGGACGCGGCGGCGGTGGAGGGGCCTGTGCTCGCCGCACAGCCAGTCGGCCCACACCGTGCGCGGGTAGAGCCCAGGATCCGCCGCATGCAGCCGGCCGGCGACGTCCGTCAGTCCGGCCGCGAACGCCTCGGCCTCCTTCACCTGGTGGTGAAAGACCAGCGTCCTTTTGAAACTCTCTTCGGCTGAGGCCTTCAGTAGCGCGGTCTGCAGGGCGGCGAGCCGCGCCCCGCGTACCTGGTCTGAGCGGGCTTCGGCGCCCAGGAGCTGTGCGGCTTGGAGGTGGGTGTCGGTGATGTCTACGCAGACCACCTGGTAGGGGGCACAGATGCCCCTGTCCACGGCGTCCGAGAGCGTCAGGGTGAAACACCTGGTGCCGAACGGCGAAGCCGGGTCGTCTTCCATCGACGCGACCAGTTCGCCCGGCGCGCCCGGCGCGGCGTCGGAGTCGTCGTCCGGCTGCCACAGCCGGGGTGTGGCGGTCATGTAGAGCCGGCGCAGGGCGGGGATGCGGGTGTTGTCGTGGACGACCGCCCATGGCTTTCCGATCCGCCCGGAGGTCCGGTGGGCTTCGTCCACGACGATCAGGTCCCATCCCGGCAGTCCCGCGGTATGGGCGCGCTCGAGTGTGCCGAGTCCGAGGGAGGCGTAGGTGGCGAACACGGTGACCTTGTCGAGCGGGCGGACCCAGTCGACCAGCTCGTCCACGTCCGTGGTGTTCGGGAAGGACGCCTCCGGCCCCCGGAGGGACGAGACCCCGATCATCGGTCCCGTACGCCCGCCCTCGCGCCAGGCGGCCTCCGTCTGCGCCAGCAGGTCCAGCGAGGGCACGAGCACCAGCACCCGACCTGCCTGCAGCTCCTCCGCACTGCGCACGGCGACGAGCGTCTTGCCCGAGCCGGTCGCCATGACCACCTGAGTCCGCAGACCCCGCTCGGGCACAGTAGATCTTGCGGGCAATTCGAGTGCCCGGAGAACCGCGTCCACGGCTTCACGCTGATGAGGACGAAGTTCTTTCACAGCCATCCTATCCATCCTCTCCGGCGGGCCAGACAACAGCTCTCACACCCCCCACACAGCCAACCACCGCGCGCACTAAGGGGATTGATCTGCAAGCCCCCACCGCCGACTCCGGCCACCACACTCCGACGCGAGACACAGACACCGTCTCCAGCGGATTACACGCCTCACAGCGCTGCAGCCATCTGAGTCCAGAGTCTATCCTAGATAAAAAATGAAGCAGAGACCCCAGAGAATCGACACGAAAGCCACGGGTACTCCGCATTCCTCACTGCCCACCATCCGGGAGAGACCATGGAACACAAGACCGAGAACCATCAAGGCAACCGGTTCTGCAAGGCGTGCGGCACGCCCGCCGAGGACGGGAAACTGTGCAAGCACTGTGGCGCCGTCCTGGACTTGCCCGACAGTGCAGGGCTGGTCGAAGACGAAGGGGCCGCAGTGCGCCGCGACTTCGAAGGACGCACCCAGCAGCAAGAGCAGAAGTGACCCAGGCAGCAAGTGAGCCTGGTCTGCTGAACACCGTCCGCGGGGGTACACGGCCCGCATGGCACCGAAGACCGAACGCATCGAGTTCCTGCGGGCCCTGCGGCAGCTGCAGCGCGTCCGCTCCTTCTACGCCGTGAGTGTCCTGCTGTGGGCGGCATCCACAGCCTGGACCGGTTGGCAGGCGCCGGAAAGCCGGCAGATGTGGGTGTCCGTCCTCCTCCTGACCGTCTTCACCGGCCTCCTCGCCACCGCGGCCCTGACCCTGCGGCGCCTGGCAGTCCCCGCGACGGGCCGGCCCGCGCATCACGCAGCCCCGCACAAGCCGGCAGGCACCCGCCACGCCCACGCCTGAGGCCTGCAGCCGTCCGGCACACGCCGACCAGGTTCTTGCCGCGCGGGCACGCGGCTTTCAAGGGTGCCGCCCATGTCTGTGAGAGCGGTGGCCGGGCATACGGGCTTCACCCTTCGAGAGGAGTCCGGTCATGCTCGGCATAGTCGCGGCAGTCCTGTTCTTCATCGCGTTCCTCATTAATGCGGCCGATGTGAGTACCAATCACGCGTTCTCATCAGTCAACGTCATGCTCCTGGGGCTGACTGCTCTGACTCTGCACGTTGCAGGGATCGGGAGCACCTGGTCCCGTAGACACTGACCGGCACCCGGCTGGTTCTTCCCGCAGGAGTCAGCCGGAGAGGCACCAACCCTGGCTCGTTGCTGCCGCTCGGGCCGTAGGCCCGTTGGCCCACCCCGCGCAGCGGGGCCGGCCTTCGTGGCGCGCAGCGCCACCCCGTGACCGGAGCGCAGCGCAGGGCACCGTGCGTGGGAGGACGTAGTCCCCCACGCGCTCCGGGAGCGCAGCGGACGGAGCATCACCTGCCTTGCGCAGCAAGGCAGGTGAGCTGACCGCGCAGCGGTCAGCCAGCGCTCCCGCGGAGCGGGAGCGGAACACCCGCGCGCAGCGCGGGTGTTCGCTTGCATCGCGCGCAGCGCGGGTGTTCGCTTGCATCGCGCGCAGCGCGATGGGACCCGCTCCGCGGG
>NZ_JBIUBE010000025.1:0-64522 GCF_044593395.1 Streptomyces sp. NPDC052301
AGCGTCACCGACCCGGTGGCCAACATCACCGCCGCCGCCAACTACGCCGCACACCGCTACGGCTCCATCGACAACGTCAACTCCGCCTACTGACGTAAACCTTAGGGCCGGGGGCCGACCGCGGTGACCGACCCATAGCCGGGCCGGCACCCAAGGCAGCACCGGTCGGCCTTTCATGTCCGGTGCGCGGGCCTCCCGCCCGGCCCGCCCGGCCTGCCACTGCCCCTGCAGCCGGTCCTGCTCCTCTTCACCTTCTGTGGCGGTGGATGAGACCTTCCGGATGATCTAGGTGTCGCGGGCCAAGACGTTGATGTCAGCGGTCACTTGCTACTGATCAAGGGCTACGGTCGTCGACCGCGAATTCCTCACATCGGATGATCAAGGGTCGCGGACGAATGTCGCGCAGTCCGCGCACTCCTCGAGGTACCGATGGCGACACTCGACGGTGTGCCGGAGGAAGGTGATCGCTTGCTGTCTGCTGCGGACCTCACTTTCGAGCGCAGCGATCTTCGCGCGCACGACCTCCTGCGCTGCGGACTTCTTCGGGGACATCGCGGCGGTGACCTCCGGCAACGAGAGCCCGACTTGTCGCAGTTTCAGCACGGTTCGTGCCTGCTCCAGGACGTCGTGGTCGTAGAGGCGGTAACCGTTCGCGTCCCGGCGCACCGTGAGTGCTCCGACGTGCTCCCAGTGCCGTAGGACATGGGCCTCGACTCCAAGCTGCGCGGCCGCCTCGCCGATCGTTATCGCCATTCACCCTTGCCTTGATGTCGACCTGAACCTTTAGCGTCCCCAGCATGCCTGACAGTTCTCCCACCCCGCCTACTCCTGCTTGTTCCCGATCGATCCTGGTCACCGGAGCGACGGGCAACCTCGGCCGTGAGCTCCTCGCCCGGCTGCAAGCGCGCGCAGCAGCTGTGCGGTGCCTCGACCGTCGCCGTGTTGGCCCGCGACCCGGCATCGAGTCGGTGCGCGGTGACCTGACCGACGCCGACTCCGTCCGTGCGGCGCTCGACGACATCGACACCGTCTTCCTCATATGGCCGCTGCTTGACTCCGCCCCCGCCGAGCCTCTGATCGCAGAACTCGCCGCAGCAGCGCCGCGCGTCGTCTACCTCTCCTCGACTGCGATCGATGACGCCTCTTCTCGCCAAAGCGACCCGATTGTGCAGGTACACGCGGACATGGAACGCCGGCTCCGTGATGCCGGCCTGCATCCCACCGTGCTGCGCAGCGACACGCTGGCGTCCAACACTCGGGGCTGGGCCGCACAGCTGCGCGCAGGCGACGTGGTCAGAGGTCCGGACATAGCGCGCACAGCAGTCGTGGACGAGGGTGATGTCGCGGCCGCGGCCGCGGAGGTGCTCCTTCGACGCCAGGACGATTCGGATCGCACCCCCTACCTGCTGACCGGGCCCGAGCCGCTCAGCAGGGCCGACCAGGTCGGAATCCTCGGTGCCGCACTCGGACGAAACTTGCGCTTCGAGCCGGCCCCCGCGGATATCGCGCGCGCACGAATGCTCGCGGACGGCCGTCCCGAGCGGCTGGTCGATGCCCTCATCACGGCGTCGACGCGGCGACCGGAATCACGCCTTGTCACCGATGATGTCGAGCGCCTGACCGGCGTGCCGGCCCGCCCCTTCGCGCAGTGGGCCATCGACCACAGCACCGAGTTCGGCCAGCAGCCGTGACCACACACATCAGTCAGCCTCTGACCGGTGTGATGACCGCCGAAGATCGCTTCCCCGCCAACTTCGTAGCCGCCACGGGAAACTGCCCATGAGGCACGCCAATGCTCCACTGACCGTCGAAGGTCGACGCCGACTTGTCGAGCGCTGCCGGACTCGTCCAATAGCGCACGTCGCCGCCGAGATGGGGATCTCCCGCGCCTGTGCATCGAAGTGGGTCAACCGCTACCGCCGCTACGGGGAAATCGGCCTGCTCGACCGTTCTTCGACACCACACAGCCAACCCGCCGCGACAGACACCAGGGTCGTGGCCCGAATCGCAGACCTCCGGCGCAGCCAGAAGTGGTCAGCGTCGCGGATCGCGTTCGAACTCCAAGCTCAGGGCATCACTGTCGGCCGCCGCACAGTGACCCGGCACCCGGCGAGGCTCGGGCTCAACCATCGCAAGTTCATCGACCCGAACGTCGAACAGAACCGGGAGCCCCGCAGGATCAGCGCCAGGTGGCCAGGCCACATGGTCCACGTCGATGTGAAGAAGGTCGGCCGGATCCCCGACGGCGGAGGTTGGCGTGTCCACGGCCGTGGGAGCGAGCGGGCCAAGAACGCCGACCGGCTGAAGAAGAAGAGCAAACGCGGTGGCTACGTGTATCTCCACTCCGCAGTCGACGGGTTCAGTCGGCTCGCATACACCGAAGCGTTGCCCGATGAGAAGGCCGTCACCGCGATCGCGTTCATGCACCGTGCCCGCGCACGGTTCGCCGCCCACGGCATTACCCACATCGAGCGGATCGTCACAGACAACGGAGCGTGCTACCGCGCCGACGCATTTGCCCGAGCACCACTCGGGTCACGCCACCAGCACGCCCTACACGCCGCGGCACAACGGCAAGGTGGAGCGCTACAACCGGATCTTGGCAGAGGAGTTCCTTTACGCCCGCGAATGGGACTCCGAAGACGAACGAGCAACCGCCCTCGGCGTGTGGAACATCCACTACAACTACCACCGGCCTCACGGCACCGCTGACGGCCAGCCACCAGCGTCACGACTCCAAAGCGGTGTCACCAACGTGCTGGCCTCCTACATCTAGGCGCCCCTCAATAGAATTCACCAGCACTGCAGCCGGCCTGGAGCCGGGCCCGGGGTTGCGCACAGGCGTTCAGTCAAGGGTGCGGCGGTAGCGCAACTTGCTCAGAGATGCTCCACCGGTGGTGTCCTCCACGACTGCGCCGTCCGCGCGCCAGCCGGCTGCTTCGTAGAAGCGCCGGGCTCGTTCATTGTCTTCCAGGACCCACAAGGTGGCTTGCGCGTAGTCGGCCTGTTCGAGAGTCGCCATCGTGGCCTGCATCAACTGCTTTCCGATCCCAGCGCCCCAGACTTCGGGTACCGCGTAGAGCGTGCCGATCTCCGCGATGGCAGGGGCCACCTCAGACGGACCGAAACCTGCCAATCCGACGATGCCCGCCTCGGTCTCGGCCACCAGCACTCCCGACGACGGCCACCGTGCTTCCGTGATGCGTGCCTTCCACTCGGGCTCTTCTCGACCCGGGGTCATGGCGTCGAGGTAGTGCTGGGGAACAAGACCGGAAAACGCCGCCTGCCAGGAACGCACGTAGACAGCAGCAACCGCTGCTGCGTCATCAGGCCATGCCTGCCGAGTCTGCATGGCCGTCATTCTTCAAGTCTCCGCAAGGCGGGCCAAGTTCTTTTCCCAGTCCGGCAATGGGTATCCGCCGGGGCTCAGGTGGTCTCACAGGATGTCGCACAGTGCTGCCGACGCAAAGACTCGGCTCAACGGCTCGGAAACAGGGCCGGGAGTCTGAACATCAGGAGAGCCTTGGTGCTCGCTCGCCCAGGCAGGAACGCATGCCCTCCTCGGCCCGTCCTCCTCTCGGGACCAGGACGATCATGCCGGTCCCTCTGTGACCACGCCTCGTGTCGACGACCGCGGTCGCACCGCACCGCAAGCCGCCGCAAGACGAGGAGAATCGACCATGGCCACCGACAAGCACAATCAGGCTGACGGCCCCCACCCCCAGGCGCCGTGGTGGTGGGGGATCGGCCCGGTGAGTGCCCTGGCCCTTGTCCTTGTCGGGGTCGCCTTGGCGCTGTGGGCATTCTTCGGTCCGTCCGAGGCCGCGGATCACCCGATGATGGGCTACCAGGCGAGCAAGGCCATCGCCATCGGTCTTGTCGTGCTCGGCAGCGCCCTGTTGGAACGCCTGCGCAGCCGCACGTCGGCCACAGACCAGACGAACGACCAGGACAACGGTCAGGGCCGGCGTCGTTGAAGGCGTCATCGCGCGCGCCCACCAGTTGGCTACTGCCCGCTACTGCACCACTTGGTGACGAACCGTTCGACGACACTGGCGTGCTCGCACAGGACTGCTTTCTCACCGCTTCAGTAGGCTGACCGGATGACTGATCACGGCATCGAACTTCCGGCTTTTCGTCTGCACGTGGTGCCGGCGGTTCTCGCCCTGGCCAGTCCTGCTCGGCAGCGCGATGTGTGGCTGCAGCCGGAGGAGTTCGAGGACTTGGACTACGTGGTCCATGTCCTGTTCGATGACTTCTGCAATGCTGACGACCCCGCTCCGTGGCTGGGCAAGAGTCTGCGGACCGAGCAAGAAGTGGAGCTCATGAAGGAGCTGGGCACGGTCTACTCGGCAGTGCAGGAGTCCGTGGGCCGCCGCGCCCCGGACCAGGCCTATCTCGATGCTCCGGGGTGGGGCAACGTGATCACCGTCGCTGCCGAACTGGCTCAGGTGATGGTGAGCAACGACCTTCAAGCTGCTCACAGCCCTGAGGGCGGCGTGCATTGGCCCGGGCCCCAGCCTCCGGCGGCACGACGCGGCGGCGGTGGTTCCGTTCAACTGACGAGCAAATCCACGCGATGAACCGTCTGGTGAGTGACGAGACGAGCTGGTACCAGATCGTCGTCCCGGTAGGACCCGAGCGTGAACTCTCCGCCATCCACCGCAGGTACGTGCGCAACGCGGACCGTCTGGCCGACGCACTACTTGATCCCGAAGTGTAGAGCGGCGTCATTCCGATCCGAGTCCTCAGGGGCCGAGGGGGCTCCAGTCGAACCATCCACGAGAGGTGTCGTAGACCGTCGTGGGCTCGTCGCAGGTCTGAGATGCCGAAATCTGGGCGGCGACGGCATCCGCGCGCGCCGCGTACCCGTCCGCCGAAATCACCAGGACCACAACCGCAGACAGGGCGAGGACCGGAAAGATCCGCCAGCGGCGTACCCGCGAGAGGACCAGCGCCGCCACGGACAGCACCAGTCCCGCCAGTAGAAGCCACCGGCTCGTACCCGTCTCGCGGTCGAGCCTTTCCGAGAGCCCGACAACGTCATCGCACAAGACATACGTCTGCGGGCCGCCCGTCACCGACAGGAAGCGCTCCAACAAGGCCGCCAGCACGACGAACATCCCCAGAACGGGGAGAAGACTCGGATCCTGGCGCGGCTTGGCTCTCATCTCGTACGCAAACCCTCTCATACCGACTCAGCGGACTCCCGCGCGACGTATGACTCGGGCACGTCGAGCTCGCACGGGTCATCACGCGGCCCGCGCCGACGTGGTTCCAGCACTTTGCAGCACGGGTACGGCTCCGCCCGCACCCGAACGACTCGCAGCGGTCGGCGGTGGCGACCAGGCGATGAGGTCGCCGACCAGGACGGGCGCGCCTGGCGGTTCGACGCAGCCTGGGACTGGCACCCTTTCGACGAAGCGCAGCCCAGCACCCCGGCCTGGCCACTTGCGCTGCTCTCCCGCAACGGCGAGCCCACACCCGAGGAGGCCGCCGCGATCGCCCGGGCGACCGCGGCGGGCAGCCATGTCGAGGAACTGCACCGGTGGACCGAACTCACTCTCGCCGGGCCGGCCACCAGTAACCTTGCCGAGACCGGACAAGATCGGGTGGTAAGGAGCCGCCAGCACGATCTCGGGGTTCCAGTCAGCCAGGCGATCCGCAACGGTGATCATCGTGGACCCGCGGGACGGGCTCGGCGTGAGCGGCGTAGGGAACGGCCGCCGGTTCCACCTTCACGGACCGTTCGTTGACGACGTCGGCGTCCGCCTGTTCGGATATGCCCCGGACTCTCCTGCATGGAGCCGGCCCCAGCGCCCGGACGGACTCCGTCGCGCTGCCAGCGCCGGACCGCGCATCGCGGCCGCCGGTTTCTTCGCCGGGGGTTTCGTGCCCCGCGCCCAGCGCGAGGAGGCCCGGCAGGTCACCATTCCGCTGCAGTTCCTGCTGCAGTGGGACGACGAAGGGAACGACCGGCAGCTGGACCCTGGACCTGTTCGACGCCTTCGCCACCAAGGAGAAGACGCTGCACGCCAACATGGGCGGGCACGCCGGCACCCCGTGGTTCGAGGTGGACGACGGGAACCGGTTCTTCGCCCGGCACCTGAAGTGAGACCGGGCCGTCAGGCCCCCAGCAGACGGTAGGCGGTGTGGTCGTACGCCTCGTGCACGGCGAGTCCGGGACCGAGCCTCCCACGGCTTCCCGCTGCCAGGATGCCGCTCATCGAGGACAGGCCCCGCCCCCTGGATGGCGGCCGCCAGCAGACGCACAACCGCCCCGATCGCAGCGGTACCGGCCATCGCTGGTACCGCTGCGATCGGGCGCGGCGCTCGGTCGTCGTGGTTGTCGCGTACCGATGACCAATCGACTCCGTGGAGATGCAGCAGGGACTCGTACACGGGCAACGCCGGCGCGCCGGAGAGGCTCGAGCGCGTGCGGTGGACAGGAACGCGGTCGTACGAGGCCTGCTCCGTCGGGTGGTAAGGCGTCGCTCAAGTGCGGCAGAGGGCCGGGACACGCGCGGGGAAAGCGGTGCCCCCTTGCGCCGTGCCGACTCCGCGGCCACGGCGGTCACGCTCTTGTCCGACCGCACAGGCCGTCGGTTCGGTCCCGCACCCCTGGATCAGGCCGTGGCCTCGACCAGCCGCTTCATGTCCGGCTGGTCGGTCACGCAGCCCACCAGGCCCAGCATCCGGGCCAGCGCCAGGTCGCGCTCGTCATTGACGGTCCAGGCCATCACGTCGATGCCGGCGGCGCCGCACTTCTCCACGATGGCCCGGTTCAGCTGACGCAGCTCCACGCTGACCAAGGTGGCACCGACCTTCTGGGCGCGGCCTACGAAGGTGTCGTGATGCGCGCTGGGGCCCGCCACCAGCACGGTGGGAACGTGCGGCAGCAGATTGTGGATCTCGATCAGCGCCACGTCGTGGAACGACAGCACCGAGACCCGGCTCAGCAGGTCCCGGTCGGTGAGCACCTCGGCCAGCGACCGGGCGGCGGCCACGTCCTTGATCTCCGCCTGGATCGGCAGCGTCGGCCCGACGGCGTCCAGGACCTCTCCGAACGTGGGGATGCGCTCGCCGAGGCCGGCGTCGAGCTTCTTGAGCGTCCGCAGCTCCTGGTCGGCGATGGGACCGGAACCGTCCGTCGTGCGGTCCAGGGTCTCGTCGTGCATGACGACCAGCTCGCCGTCCTTGCTCAGGTGCAAGTCCAGTTCGATGCCGTCCAGCCCCTCGCTTTCGGCCCGCAGGAAGGAGCGCAGGGTGTTCTCCGGCTCGGCGGCCATGACGCCGCGGTGGCCGATGGTGAAGAAGGACACTCGGTTGCACTCCTTGAGTGTGGTGGTGCGGGACCGCCGCGGGCGGCGGGCGACCGCCCGTCGCAGCGTCCAAGCCTAGTCCGGCTGCGCTCCGGTCCCCAGGATGCGCATGAGAAGAAGGCCGTCATGCACCTCACGGGATGGCGAGGCTACGAGCGCAAGGTGTTCTGTCCGGCCCTCGAGGCGAGCTCCGACTACCCCACGGTCGACTACGGAGCCGTCGACGACGGGGGCTTGAAGGAGGAGTACAAGAGGCTGGGCCTGGAGAAGCAGTCCCAGTACATCGCTGAGGCCTTTGCGGCTTGGTGGAAGAGGGACGAGACGGCGACCATCCAGGTCTACGACCGTCGTGGCGAGTACGCCGCCGGCACATCCTGCATCCAGCCTGACACCGTGAAGCACGAGGGAGCCTGCCCGCTCCTTGTCTGCCAGAGCGTCGGCCTGCAGGCGCCGGCCGAGGGCCCGGCCGTGGACTGCGAGCCGGGTGAGGAAGGCGTCGGCCTGGGTGATGTGCCGGCGGACATCGGCGGTGTGCGAACGTCTCAGCGGTCCGGCGACGGCCTTCGCCCGAGGACGCCGCAGGTCGATGCCGGGTGGCGAACCGGTGCAGGAGCCGTGGGTCATGCTGCCCATGCCGAGCGGAAGCGGTACTCGCCTGCTGCATCTCTTCGCCAAGGGGCGTCGCGCGAGCATGTCGCGTCCTGGATGTCCGGGCGGAGAGCGCCGTCGAACGGTCTGGTCTATGCCTCCTCGGCGAACATCCGGTCCAGGAAGCGGCCCGGGTGGTTGACGAACGCGCGGGTCAAAGCGACGGGCTCGGCCTGCTCATAGTGCACCTGCTCGATGGTGCCGTCGCTTTCGATCTGCAGGATGCGTGCGCCGGGCATGGCCAGCAGGATCGGCGAATGCGTGGCCACCACGAACTGACACCCTTGTTCGAGGAGTTCTCGGATGTGGACCATCATCGCCAGGCATCCCTGCACCGACAGGGCTGCCTCCGGCTCGTCCAGCACGTAGAGACCGTTCGGGCCGAAACGGTGCTGCACCAGGTCGAGGAACGACTGGCCGTGGGAGCGCTCGTGCAGGGACCGGCCGCCGTAGGCGTGCAGCAGTTCCCCCGAGCCTTCGTCCAGCCGCTCGATCTCGGTGGCCACGTTGTAGAAACTCTCCGCGCGCAGGAAGAAGCCGTTGCGAGGTCTACGGTTCCAGCACACAGTCAGGTGATCACCCAGATCGGACTCGTCGGCCCGGCTGGCGAACCGGAAGGACCGGGAACCTCCCTCGGCGTTGAACCCGGCGGCCGTGGCCAGCGCCTCGATCAAGGTGGACTTGCCCGAGCCGTTGTCACCGACCAGGAACGTCACCGCCGGGTCCAGATCGAGCCTGTCCATTCCGGCAAGGCGGGTGACGACCGGCAGGCTGAAGGGGTATCGGTCGGTCGCCACGCGCGAATCGAGCGCGATATAGCGGACAAATCCCCGGTCACGGCGGGTCATCGGGTCCCCGTCCTCGTCCAGTCCGAGGCAGCAGGGTCTGTCGAAGTCATGCCCTGACCATAGATCCAGGCACTGACAGCCTGCGGACTACGGCAGCATCCCGACGCCGCCTCGGCAGGAGACCCGCGCAGGAGGCCGGCTCCGCTCGTCCGGCCCCTTGGAACCGATCACCTAGGCTGGAGCGGTGACTGATGAGCAGGAGCAAGTGCAGCCGTCGGGAGTGTGGGCCACGGCGGTGGGGGTGGCCAGGGTGCGGGCGCTGGAGACCGAGCGGGAGAACGCGCTGTTCCGCGACCCGTTGGCACAGGCCTTCGCCACCGCCGGCGGCCTGTGGCCCTCCTCGCCGCCGCTGCCCGACGACGAGGCCGCGCGACGCCGCCGGCTGGCCGTGTCGTTCTCCATCGTCATCAGGACGAAGTTCCTCGACGACCTGTTGCAGCAGGCCTCCGCGGCCGGGGTCCGGCAGGTCGTGCTGCTCGGCGCCGGCATGGACAGCCGGGCCTTTCGGATGGACTGGCCCGAGGGCACCCGGCTGTTCGAGGTCGACACCGCCGTCCCACTGGACTTCAAGGAATCGGTGCTGCGTCAGGAGCGGGCCGTCGCACGCTGCGAGCGGATCACCGTCGCGGTGGATCTGCGTGAGGACTGGCCAGGCGCGCTGGTTGCCGCAGGGCACGACCCGGCTGAGCCGACCGCGTGGATCGCCGAAGGACTGCTGATCTATCTGCCCGAGGACGCGGTCGAGCTGCTGCTGGCCCGGATCAGCGCGCAGTCGGCGGCAGGCAGTCGGATGGGGCTGACATTGGGCTCGCGCGGCGTGATCGAGCGCTTCGGTGCGGACGCCGAGCCGGGATCGGCGGCGTCCATGTGGGTCTCGGAGATGCCCGACGACCCGGTGGGCTGGCTGGCCGGGCACGGCTGGGAGGCCGAAAGTCACACTTTGCGTGAGCGCGCTGCCGCCTACGGCCGCCCGATCAGCACCCCGCCGCAGCGCGAGGAGCGGCCCGGTGGACTGATCTCTGCGGTCCGCCGGTAGAGCGCCTCCCGGTTCCCTGGATGATCGATCCCAAGGGGGCCTGGTGAGTGGAGCCAGGGTCATGCGCGGCCAGCCAGTCCTGCGCACACTGACCGCCTACGACCAGATCGGTCGAGGTGATGGACAGGGTCGTCCGGGCCGAGGCCTGTACGACGCAGGGCGGGCGGCCTGTCCGGGTGCGGGTGCCGGCCGGGGCGAACACACGGCTCGTACCTGCGATCCGTGGCTGCTTGCGTCCCGCGCCGGCCCAGCCCTGAGGAACCTGCCGCGGCGGGTCGGCCGGTCACTGCTGGAGCCGACCGACATGGAGAGCCGTCCCCGTCTCGATGAGGACGGCGCACGTTTTGCACGTCTGCTCCAGGCAGACGGAGCCCCTGCCCGGTGACCAGGGGCTCCTCCGTTCTCGCAACACGAGCGCGGGAACGAGGGTGGCCGCCCTGCTCACGCGCCGGCCTTCCACCGGATTGAGCCGCAGTCATGACGAGGCCGGTGTCTACCAGCGCACCGGCAGCTCTCGCAGGCCCCGCATGAGACTGGTGCGCCACTGCGGTGTGCCGTCACCGTCGAAGGCCAGGCGGGGGAACCGATCCAGCAGGATGCGCAGGGCCAGAGTCGCCTCCAGGCGGGCCAGCGGGGCGCCCAGGCAGTGGTGCAGGCCGTGCCCAAAGGCGAGGTGGGCGCGGGTCGCGGCCGGGTCGCGGCGGATGTCGAACAGTTCGGGGGCGGGGAAGCGGGCGGGGTCGCGGTTCGCGGCGGCGATGGAGAGTACGACACGCGCGCCCGCCGGTATCCGGACGCCGCCTAGGGTGATCGGCTCGGCGGTGTAGCGGTAGGTGCCCGCCGGCACGGGCGACTCGAAGCGGAGCGTCTCCTCCACGGCGCCCTTCACCAACTCGGGGTCGGCACGGAGGGCGGCTAGTTGCCCGGAATGGCTGAGCAGCAGGTGGACGGCGTTGGCAATGAGGTTGACGGTGGTCTCGTGCCCTGCGACGAGCAGCAGGAAGGCCATGCCGAGCAGTTCCTCCGGGGTGAGCCGGTCGGCGCCGTCCCCGTCGTGGGTGCGGACCAGGGCGTGCAGCAAGTCACTCTCCGCCGCGTCCCGCAGCCGCCGTTTCTCCTCCGCCAGCCCCGCGAGGTACGCGGCCATCTCCTGGCTGGCGCGGGCGGACTGCTCGGCATCGTCGAGGGCGACGACCTTCGTGGACCACGCCCGGAAGGCAGCACGGTCCACCTCGGGCACACCGAGCAGTTCACAGATGATGGTGAGCGGCAGCGGATAGGCATATGCAGCCACGAGGTCGGCACGGCCGTCGGCGACCACGGCGTCCAAGAGCGCACTGGCCGCCTCCTGAACGCGGGGCCGCAGTGCTTGGACGCGGCGGGCGGTGAACTCACGGGCCACCAGCGTCCGCAGGCGGGTGTGATCGGGCGGATCGACCTGGAGCATGTTGCGGCCCACGGCGTACAGGCCGTCGTCCTCGAAGTCGGCGGAGTGCCGCACGTCATTGCGCAGCCTGGGGTCGACGAACGCGGCGCGCACTTCGTCGTGCCCGAGCACCAGCCACGACTCGTCCCCGGTGGGGAAACACACGTGGTGGACAGAGCCGCGGGAACGCAGCGCGGTGAAGGCGGAGTAGGGGTCGGCGGTGAAGTCGTCGGTCAGGTCGGAGAGGCGGACGGTGGGGTGCTGGGTGCGCATCGGCGGCTCCCGAACAGAAGTGGGGATGATTCCCCGTTTAGGCGTCAGGGGTGACCGTAGCACGAAGCGGGGAATGGTCCTCGTTTTGGACTGGGGCCTGGACGGTGTGGAGTGAGCCGACGCCACCTTCCGGCGGTCGGCCCCTCGCGTCCTTCCGAAGGTGGAGGGCCGCGTGCCCGTCGCCCGACCGCGCGCTGTCACGCGGCAGGGCGTCCAGTGGGTGATCAGAATGGGAATAGTGCTCCTGACCTGAAACGATGGGACTTGTCCAGGGTCCAAGTCGTCGCAAGGCGGCCCGTCGGTGCTGCCGTCCTGCGGTGGGGCCCAGTGCGGCGCCGATGGGGCCGAGCCGGTGGACGCCGGCCCAGTCCAGCGCACCCTGGCCGACGACAGGGGCGATGGAGGCCCCGACGTAGAGCGTCGCGGAGGGGAGGCCCGTCAGCATCGGGGCAGCCGCCGGCATCACGGATGCCGGTTACCAGGGTCCGGGTGCGCGGACCGGCGGGCGGCTCGCGACACCACCGCACCGCAAGTTCAAGAAGAACGCCCGGGACCGGTACGAGGAAATGCACGAGCGGCAACGCAAGGCCCACTCGTCACGCCGCCTCCGAGTCGACCACGGCATCGCGCAGTTGAAGAACCGCGGGCGCCGGCCCCCCCACCTCGGCCGCCGCGAGCGCATGAGCGACACCGTCCAAGCCATCGCCGGACGGCGGTCCCCCCAACAGACCATGGATCTGAGCTCGCACGGCAGATGTGACCACCGAGCCAGATCAAGGGCCTCGACGCCTCACCGTCAACCATGCACGGGCTCGTCAGACGGCCATCGCTTCCTGGAGCCATCGGGCGACGCGGTAGGGAAGCCACCACACGAGGTCGCCGGCCGTCAGGACGAGGTGCTCCGCGGTGAGTTCCTCCAGGATGTCCGCGGCGACGTCCGAGCGGTGGGCGCCCCGGTCGAGCCGGGCGACGGCTGCGGGATAGCGCGGGTCGTCCGCGGTGAAGCGACGCAGATCGCCCCAGCGCCGGTCGCGGATCTGCAGGAACCCCGGGCCCTTGCGCCACACGAGTTTGCAGAGGTAGTGGCGGGTCCGCCAGGCCCGCAGGGCGGTCTCGGGGTCGGTGAGGCCGCTGGCGGTACGGGGCGGCTGGAGGTGGGACAGGACCTTCCAGGTCTCATCGCCGTGGCTCGCGGGCAGGCGCAGGTCCCAGTCCACCTGGACGGCCCGTGCCGTCAGGTCGCGGACCAGGCAGAGTCGGTCGATCGCCGCCCGGGCGGCCACGGGCCCGGACGTGACGAGGTCCACTGGGCTGTCCAGTTCGGCTCGGCGCGCGCCCATGGACCACAGGCGCTCGGCGGCGCCGGGTTCCGGGGCGAGCGGGATGCGGCCGAGGGACATGCCCGGCAGTGTCCGGGCCTGGGCGTCGTGGTCACGCCAGGCCAGGACGGCCGGGGGCGGGGTGCTCGGGGGCATGGCGGCTCCTTGTGGTCGGCCGGGAGACGGTGCGGCGTCGGGGCGTGAGCGGCGTGTCGGTCTGCGGCGGGCGTCAGGGCAGCGCGGGAGCGGGGGCGGGTCGGGCCGTCGGTACGGGGTGCGTGGACGGTTCGGCGGCGGGACGGCCGTGCAGGTGGTTCATGTAGTCGAGGCGCAGCAGGTCCTGGTTGACGGCCGCGGGCGCGATGTGGACGTACTGCCCGACGTCCGTGAAGGTCACGCCCAGGACCGTCCACTCGTCCAGCAGGGCCTGCACGTCCCGCAGGGTGCGGTCGGCGAAAACGGGGTCGGCCGTCGCCTTGCGGTGCAGGGCGGTGGGGGAGTGGGGCTGGTCCAGGAGCCGGAAGAGCGTGACGCCGAACGGGTCGGTCAGGCGCATCGTCCGCCACTCGAACGACTGCCGCCGGCTGACCAGGACGATCTCGTCACCGAGGTCCGTGTGGGTGAGCCGGGCGTCGGTGTGGTGCTTCTTCCACGCCGCTATGGCGTCGTTCAGCCGGGTCACCGTGTCGTCGCCGATGCCGCGCTCCGGTGCCTGGAACACGTAGGCCATGTCGTGCAGTTCGGCCTCCGGCAGGTCGTACGTGAACAGGTAGTGCTCCTCCGGGCGCAGTCCGGTGAAGCCCAGTTCGGGCTGGTTGAAATAGGGGCTGAAGCGTTCGATGGCGATCCGGGCGGACAGGTCGACCGGCGGGTTCAGGTGTTCCAGCGCGGGCAGTTGGCGTATCACTGGGTCGTAGTCGGCGGCCGTCTCGCCGGGGAAGCCGTGCAGATAGTTCCAGGACACCGACAGTCCCGTCTCGGCCGCGTCCCGCAGCATGCGCACGTTCTGACAGCCGCTGACCCCCTTGTCCATGAGGTCGAGCACCCTGCTGTTCAGGCTCTCTATTCCGGGCTGGACGTAGATGAGCCCGGCGTCGGCGAGGGTCTGCAGCTGCGGGCGCCGCATGTTCGCCTTGATCTCGATGTGCATGCGCAGGTCGTATCCGCTGTCGATGATCCGGGGCAGCACCGTCGAGAGATAGCGCATGTCGAGGATGTTGTCGACGACGTACATGTCGAGCACCCGGTGGCGCTCGGCCAAGTCCATGATCTCCTGGTAGAAGGTCTCGGGGCTCTTGCTGCGGAACTGCATGAACGAGCCGTTCAGGCCGCAGAAGGTGCAGTGGTGCTTCTCTCCCCACCAGCAGCCGCGGGCGCCCTCGACGACCAGCTTCGGCTCCACCCAGTTGCGTGCCACGGAGGCGGCGAGGCGCTCGAAGTAGCCGCTGTAGTCGGGGGGCAGGATCGCGGCCGGGGGCAGCGGGCCGGTGGGCATCGGGTTGGCGACCGAGGTGCCGTCCTCGCGGTGGCACAGCCCCGGGACCCCGGCCAGCGCGTCGGGTCCCGATCCGTCGCGCAGCGTCTCCAGCAGCCGGGGGAAGGCGTCCTCGCCCTCACCGCGTACCACGAAGTCGACGAACGGGAAGTTACGGTGCACGGCGGCACCCTGTTCGGCGTCGCAGTTGGCGCCGCCCATGACCGTCACGATGCGCGGGTCCAGCCGCTTGATGTGCCGGGCCGCCGCCAGTGCGGCGGTGTTCTGCTGGAAGGTGGACGTCATGCCCACGACGTCGGGGGCGAGGTCCACCACGCGCCGCGCGATCAACTCCACGAACTCGGGGACGACGGCGTGCAGTTCACGGGTCATCCGCAGCCGTGAGGAGCGCAGCTTGCCGGACATCGACGCGGTGAACTCGTCGTCCATCCACCGCGGGTCGTCGTACAGGGCGCTGGAGAACACCCAGTCTCCGCAGCCGAGGAAGTAGGAGGACAGCGCGTAGTACTCGTAGTCCTCGGCCGAGAACTCGGTGCGCCCGGTGATCCAGTCGGTGAACTCGAGGTTGGCGTGCAGCACTTCGCACGTCGCGCCGTCGACCCGCTCGTCGACACTGCGCTTCAGGATGCCCAGCGCCAGCGAGGGCAGATCGATGGGTGACCACGGCATGTTGAGGAGGAGAACGCGCACGGACGGCTCCTTGGATACGCGCGAACGAAGGGGCGGCAGGGCGGGCGAGCCCGGCCGGCCCGCGAGCACGCGGACCGGCCGGACCGGGAGTCACTCCTCGTTGTCGTCGCCCTCGTCGGCGTTGCGGAACGGGACGGTGATGGTGATGCCGATGCCCGGCTTGCGGTTCTGCTCGTCGCCCGCGAGCGGGTCGTTGTGGATGATGTCCTTCTGCACGGTGCCTCTCCTTCTGTGAGTGGTGTGGTGCTGTGCACACCCGGTCCCGCTGTTGCCTCAGTGGGACCGGGGCCCTCCCGACGGTGTGGGAGGACGTTCAGGGGCGCGGGGCGCCGGTCGGGGCAACCGCGCGCGCAGGAAGGACAGCGAGCGGCGCAGGACCGCGACGTGCGCCGCGCCGTCGTAGCCGTCGTGACCGGTGTCGAGCCACATGGCCTCGTGCGGCACGCCCGCGTCGGTCAGGGCGTCGAGGTAGCCGCGGATCTGCCCGGGAGGGCATTTGGTGTCACGGGTCGCGCCGACGACGAGCAACGGCGCCGTGACCGAGGACGCGTAGGTGAGCGGCGAGGCGCGTGCGTAGCGTTCGGGCACCTCGTCCGGGGTGCCGCCGAACATCCGCACGTCCAGGGCCCGCAGCGCCGGTGTCGTCGCCCGGTGGGCGGCCGCCCAGTCGGCGACCGGTTTGACGGCGACACCCGCCTGCCACAGCCCGGGGCGCAGGCCGAGGGCGAGCAGCACCAGGTAGCCGCCCCAGGACACGCCCCACAACGCGGTGGCGTCACCGGCGATCAGCCCTTCACGTACGAGGTCGGCGCGCACCGCTTCCAGGTCCGCCACCTGGGTGTGTCCCACCCCGGCTGGGAAGGCGTTCCGCCAGCGCGGCCCGTAGCCGGTGGAGCCGCGGTAGTTGACGCGGACGACCGCGTAACCCGAGGCGACCAGTGAGTGCACCGTGGCGTCGTAGGCGTCCCGGTCGTGGTCGGCCGGACCGCCATGGACCAGGAACACCGCGGGCGGCGGCGCCGCGCCGCCCGGTTCGGGCAGGCTCAGCAGGGAGTGCACGCGTCCCGAGCCGGTGGGCGTCCAGCGGTCGGTGTGCCGGCCCGGGACGAGGACCGGGGGGCCGGCCGGGGGGAGGGCGATGCCGTCAGTGGCGCGCAGGAGAGGTGGACGGTCCGTGCTGGTCCACAGGTAGTCGACCGCTCCCGAGGCGCCCGGCGCCGCGTCCAGGACACTGCCCGCGGGTGTCGGTACCCGGTGGCGCCGCCGGGACCCGAGGTCCACGCGGTGCAGCAGCGAGCGGCCGTGGCGGTCCTGGCGTACCAGCACGTGCCGGCCGTCCGGGTACCAGCGGGCGCTGATCTCGGTGTCGAACGCGCACCAGTGCCGGGTGCGCAGGCCCTGCTCCGCCGTCCACGTGGCCAGGACATAGCGGTCGCCGAGATCACGGACCAGCAGCAGTTCGCGGTGCCCGGGCAGGGTGGAGAAGCCCTGGCACCACAGTCCGGGGCCGGGCAGGGTGGCCACGGTGCGGCCGTCAGGCGTGAGGACCGTGACGGCCACCGCGTCGTCGGCGGACGCGGCCAGCGCGATCAGTGCGCCGTCCGGGCTGATGCCGCCCAGCCGGCACGGCCGGTCCGTGCGCAGCACCTCGCGGGGGACCTGCCCCCGTCGGCCCATCAGCGCCACGGTCCGCTGTTCGGCGGCCACGACGGCGGCTACCGTGCCGTCCGCGGTCACGGCCAGCCCGCGGGCCTGCCCGGCCGGGGCCCCGGGCAGGCCGGGCAGCCGCGGCCCACCGTCGAAGTGCCGGAACCACCAGCGGCCTTCTTCCTCCCCAGCCCCGCCGCCGTTCCCGTCCTCGTCGAACCACCACACGTACCCGTCGGCGTCGATCGCGCGATGCGCGGTGCCCCCGCGGCTGTCCGTCACCTGCCGGGCCTGGCAGGTGACGGCGTCCCAGGTGAAGACCTCGCAGCGGCCGGCGGCGTCCGCGGTGAAGACCATGCGGCGCCGGTCCGTGGGGCACACGTCGGGCAGGGCGGCGACGAACACCTGGTAGGCGGGAGCGGTCATGACCGTCCTCCCGGGGCGGAGTCCGTTGCGGGGCCGATGCATTCGGGCCCGCCGTCGGCCCCGGCCGGGCGCAGCACCGTGACCGCGGAACGCTGGGTGTGCAGCGCCAGAACGGCGAGCAGGACAGCGCAGCCCAGGGCCGGGGCCCGATCGCCGCCCCGGTCCACCAGTGCGGCGGCGCACGCCGGCGCCACGGCGGCGGTCACCGCGGCACCGGCGCCCAGTACGGCTCCGGCCCGCGACTGCGCCTCCTGCGGTGCGGCGAGGACGGCCGCGGCACCGAGCACGACGGTGACCACGGGCAGCACGGCGCACAGTGCGGAGAAGCACACCGCCCACAACCATGGCTCCTGGGACACCGCCAGTGCGGCGCAGGGCGGCAGGAGCAGCCAGGTGGCCGCGGCCAGCGAGCGGTGCGCCCCCAGTCGCCGTACCACCAGGGGCGCCGCCATCGACCCGGCGAGTCCCGCGGCCCCGGAGGCCGCGAGCACCCCTCCGGTCACCACACTGCCCGAGCGGCCGCCGAGCACGAACACGGCGGTGTAGAAGAGCAGGGCGAGCGCCCCGCTCGCCGCGGACGACCACAGGAACACGAGCCGCAGCACGGGGGAGCGGACCACCGCGACCAGGCCGGCGCGCAGCGCCCCTGTGAACACCCGCCGCCGCGCGGCGGCGTCGACGGCGTGCTGCCCGGCCGCTCCGGCGGGCCGCGGCACGGTGGACGCCGGTGAGTCGAGGGGGCCGCGGATCGCCCGTACGCCCGCGGCCGCCACGGCGTAGGTGACCGCGTCGACGGCGAACGGCAGGAAGCGGCCCACGCCGAACAGGACACCGCCCAGCACGGGGCCCAGCACCAGCGCCGCCTGATCACCCGCCTGTACGCCGGCCACGGCCCGCGGCATGTCGTCCCGGGAGGCGAGCCGGTACAGCGCGCCGCGCGCGGCCGCCTCGTACGCCGTCGCGCACAGACGCTCGGTGAACGCCAGGCCCAGCAGGGCCCACAGCGGCGGATGCCGGAGGCAGCAGACGGCCAGCCCGGCCATCGCCAGCGCCGCCGCCACCGCCGACACGGTCATGACGGTGCGCCGATGTCCCCGGTCGGCCGGCACGGCGACCAGTGGCCCCAGCACCACGCCGGTGATCGCGGCAGCGCTGGCGAACGCGCCGGCCGTCCCAGGGCCTTGGCCCAGATCCAGGAGCAGGAGGGGGAGGACCAGCCCGGACGCCTGACTGCCGAGACCGTCGACGGCGTTGATCCACCACAGCACGGCCGTGTCGCGACGACTGCCGGTCGCGGGCCCGGCTTCCCGCCGGAACGGGACGGACACCGGCGCGGGCGACTCGCCGTCGGCGTGCCACGGGACACCTGACGTGTCGATGTCCCCCACCCCCTGACCGCCCGGCGCCCACCGCCGGCGGCGACCGGCGAGGCATGCGAAAGCACCTGGCGTCTCGGAAAAATCGATCGCCATGTGTGGAAAGTGTGTACGAAATGCGAAAGCGAGCCGGAGCCTAATCACCGCTCCGTCGTGGGAACAAGGGCCCTGAAGTCCCCCGCGGGCCGTCCGCCACCAGGAATGTGGCCGACAGTCGACTGGCCCTACAGCCCGAGGCGCCGGCGTGCGACGACGCCGGAACACCCGTCCCCGCGGGCCGTCCCGGATCGGCCGGGTGCGTCGCGACCGCGTGCCACGTAGGTGTCCGGAGCCATCCGGACGGCTCCTCCATGACACCGCGCGCCGGTGAGGACCGCACGGCTGACCTGCCCCGGCGGCCCGTCACCACCACGTGCCGACGGCCGTGTCCAGGCGGTGCGCCTGTGGACGCCGGGGCCTGCGGCCAGACGCGAGCGCCCCCTCCGGTGGCCCGGTGGAAGGTGAGCACGGCCCCCCGACACGTGCCGCCGGGGCGGCGGGGACGCCTCTGCCACTTTGGCCGACAATGCGCCCCATCGGACGCCAAAGAAGAAGCAAGCCTTCCGCCTCCGGCACGCGCCCGCGGGGGCGGCTTCAGGAGCCGAGGCTCGGTGCCGCAGGCGCCGCGACCGCCGGGGTGACCGGCATGCGGCCGCCCTCCAGCGCTGATGCTGCTTCACCGGCAGCGCGGCCACATCCCTGGACCGGACTCCGGTGCATGCCCGGCGAGTCCTTTCCCTGCTACCGGTTCCTCGGGGAGTTCCGGGAGTTGGAACTCGGAAGCCCCGACGGGCCCGCACTTCGTGGATCCGTCCGTGACCAAGCGTCCCGATCTACTCCTCGTCGTCCTCGTCGTCGTACCAGCCCTCCAGCATGCCCAACAGCCGCTCGTCGACCGGATTCCCGACCTCGTCCTCGTCGATCAGCAGACGTCGGATCATGTTCAGCGGGAACCAGTTCTCACCCGGGCGTGCTCCGGGAAGGCCCACGCACGGGGTGTCCAGCACCCCGACGGGCTCCTCGGCGGCGAAGAACGGCGCCAGTCGGCCGGTGTCGAAGTCGGGCTCGTACTTCCACACCATGCCCCTGTGGCGGCAGAACAGCTCACCGAGGTACCACACGGCGCCCTGGAGAAACGGGGTGCGGCGCTGTTCGGTGACATCCTCGGGGGTCTCGAAACCCTCCCGGATGAGCTCCTCCAGACCGTCCAGTGAGGCGGGGGAGAAGTCGAACCGGCTGCTCCCGCCGGCCTCTTCCGCCCACCGTTCGAAGCCGGCTTGCCGTTCGGTCAGCCATGCCAGCAGGTCAGGGTTGCGAGTCGGGTCGTAGGGGTTCTCCGAAGGTGCAGTCATGCCCCGCACCGTAGCCGACGCGTCCGACAACACCGCACCGGACGTTGGCGAGTTGACACACCGCCACATCAACAACCCTTTGCACATTGACCCTTGAGTACCTCTAGGGTGGGGGCCGTCGGCGGACGGAGACATGACACGGGGGCCCCACCTCCCGCCGCCCAACCAACACTCGTCCCGTGGCCCCCAGGACCAGGGACACGTACGTGAGAACACCGATGCACACCCGCCTTCCGAGGCGCCTGAGGAGCGCGCTCACTCTGCTGGCGGCCACCGGCATGATGCTGGTCGGGCTTCCCGCCACCGCACATGCCGCACCCGGTGACTACGCGAAGATCACGACGGGCAAGCGGTGCGACGAGACGCACCTGAAGAAGACCTACCCGACCACGCCGCCGCTGTCCGGGGCGCCGATGCCGGACGCGCACTGGGTCGCACCCGGGCCGGACGGCGAGTACTACTACAACAACGAGTTCAAGGGCTTCGAGAACGTCCCCGCCCCCACCCAGGCCGACCTTGACGCGGCCGGGTCCAGCCGGGCGGAGATCGATGCCTGGGACGCCAAGTACGCCAAGTCCCACAACATCGATGACATGAAGAACGCGATCTATGCGCGTTACAACCGCCACAAGAAGACGTCGGCAAGCCCCAAGCCGTTCCGGGACTGGGTTCCGCGTTACCTGATCAACGGACAGGCCAACAGTTCCAAGGGCGGTGTCTTCGAGAGGAAGACGGTCCAGGACTTCAACCTGATCGGCCCGGACTGGCTGTGCGAAGTCACGATCGAGATCCGTGACAAGGACGGCAAGCTCATCGCTTCCCGCCGCTACGACGCCTACAACCAGCGCAGTGGTGAGCTCGGCGAGTTCAAGTCGAACGGCAAGTACAAGCCGAACCAGTACAAGGCCGACCAGGTCATCCTTCGCCACAAGGACGACAAGTACGACTTCACCAAGTCGCGGATGTCGATGTTCGCCGGTGAGAAGGCTTCCGACACGACCGTCAAGCGGTACAACAGCCTCAACAACGCGCTGAAGAGCGAGCGGAGCACCGTCAGCAACCAGGTGCGCATCGTGGAAAAGCGCGCCACCGCGCGTGCCCTGTGGCCGCAGACGAAGTGGACCAAGACCTACCCGGTCTTCAACCCGCGCCCCAACACCGGCACCCAGGGACCGATCAACGACATCGCCTGGCAGTCCGGGCGCACCCCGGCCGAGGGCCAGCGCATCCAGAAGGACTTCAACAAGATCAACACCCGTAGCGCGCTCGGCCGCGGTCCGGGCGGTGTCGACTTCTCCACCCTCCAGCTCCAGTACGTCGGCAACCCGGTCAAGGGTAAGGCTCTCGACTACTCCTTCAAGGCCGACTTCACGCCCGACGAGGACACCGATCCGGGCTGGGGCGGGAAGGCCAGTCTTCAGCTCGCGAGTGATTCCATGTTCACGTGGCTGGCGCTGACGCCGGACAAGTTCTGGGTCAACCTGAACCCCGACCAGCCCGACAAGATCATGGACTCCACGTTCGCTTCCACCGATGCGGGCCGCATCCTGCTGGAAGCCGACCTCGCCATGAAGGCTGACTTCGCCCACCAGATGAACCCCGACAAGAACCCGGAGGCGAAGAACTTCTGGGACGGAGAGGTCAAGGACAAGGACGGTATCCCCTGCTTCCCCGAGGTGCGGCTGTGGATCGAGCCCAAGCCGGCGAAGGTGCGTGAGCAGGACGGCGGGATCTACATCCTGGACGCCCCGCTGAAGGTGTCCACCGAGTGGATGGACATGGCCTGGCACGCGCCGGGCGCCCGTACCTGCACCTTCACCGAGGACCAGAAGCGCCAGTCGGAGCGTCTGCTGCGCCAGTACGTCATGCCCGGCGTGGACAAGGCCGTCAACACCGGCGACGCCTACAAGGACCTGCGCCGCGTCTACGCTTCCCGGGTCGCGGCCGAGTGGATCCGTCAGCAGGACGCGAAGAAGCCGACCGACTTCCACCCCATCATCAACTCCAACAACGTCAAGCGCTGGCCGCTGCGCGCCCCCAACGCGACGTGGACCAAGCAGTCCGTCTACGACCGGTACATGAAGTCCCTGCGCGAGGGCATCGAGTGGTTCAAGCTCGAATACGGCGGCCAGGCCTACAACCAGGGTGTGGGCGGCGTCGACTTCTCCAAGGCGCCCAAGCGGAACGTGACCCGCGTCGAGTTCACCACCCAGCACCGCACGCTTCCCCGCACCACCAAGGACTCCGTACGGTCACAGACCTCTGCCCGCGACTCCGACACCACCTACCTCGGCGGGAGCGGCAGCATCGACACCAGCGGCGGAGGGGGCACGCCCACACCCCCTCCCACCCCGGCTCCGACCCACACCGGCGGCGGGGGTAAGCCCAGCCCGCAGCCGACCGGCACGTCCACTCCGGCACCGCAGCCCACGGCGACCCTGAGTCCCACCGGCGCACCGAAGCCGCCCAAGGACGATGACGGCGGCGGTCTCGCCGACACCGGCACCCAGGTGCTCACCGTCGCCGGGATCGCCGCCGCGCTCCTCGCGGCCGGGGCAGCTCTCGTCTGGTGGCGCCGCCGCCACACCACCGACAGCTGACCCCACCGTCTGACGGCACACCACGCGGCCCCCGCCCCCTCTCCCGACCGGAGAGGAGACGGGGGCCGTTTGGATCGCGACTTGCCGGTGTCCTTGGTGGAGGTCGGCTCGGCGTTCGTAGCGGGTGCGGAGGCGCTTGAACTGGTGGAGCCATGCGAAGGTCCGCTCGACGCCCCACCGCGTGCGGCCGAGCCCGGACCCGTGGGAGACGCCACGGCGTGCGATCAGGGGCTTGATGCCGCGCTTCAAACAGGAGGCGGCGGTACTTGTGGAAGTCGTAACCGCGGTCGGCGAACAGCCGTCGGGGCCTATTGCGGGGTCGTCCGCGCAGGCCCCGAATGCGGGGTATCGCGTCCAGGAGCGGGATCAACTGCGTGACGTCGTGCCGGTTTCCGCCGGTCACGGACACGGCCAGCGGCGTCCCGTGACGGTTCACGATCACACGGTGCTTGGAACCCGGCCGTGCGCGGTCGACGGGCGAGGGGCCAACGCGGTCCCCCCTTTGAACGCCCTGATGGGGGAGCCGTCGATTGCGCAATCGCCCATGTCCAGGCGGCCGTTGGCCCGCAGCTCGGCCAGCAGGGCCTCGGGCAGCTGCGGCCGGACGCCGGCCTCGGTGCAGTCCCGTAGCCGGCGCCAGGCAGTCACTCCTGAGCAGCCCACGGCGTCCGCTGGAACGTCGCGCCAGGCGACACCGGTTCGCAGCACGTACATCACGCCTGCGAGTGCTGCCCGGTCCGGGACACGCAGTCGCCCGGGATAGCGCCGACGCCGCTCGGGAGCGGGCGGCAGCAGTGGAACCACACGCTCCCACAGATCGTCCGGAACAAGATCAGCACGCGCTCGGACACCCTGCCGACCAAGATCACCCAAGCGCAAGACCCTCAGCCCAAGTCATTCGGAAACGATCAATAAGGCGGCGTACCGGCCTGTCCGGCCCTCGAGGCGATGAGCCGGCAGACGCGCAGGGCCTCCTCGATCCTGGCCACGGACCGCGGTTCCTCCTCGAACGCCGCGACGAACGCCGCGACACGGACGTGCCGACACGCCGTCACATCGTCAGCGGAGGCGGGGGGTAGCCAGGAGGTCGGTGGCGCGCCGGGTCTGCTGGTACAGGACGTGTTGTCCGGTGCGGGTGCGGGTGATCAGTCCGGTGCGGTGCAGGATGCCGAGGTGGTAGGAGACCGTGCTGGGGGAGAGGAAGTGCCGCTCGCTCAGCTCGCCGGTGGTGCGGGCGGTGTGCAGGTCGGACAGCAGGCGTGCCCGGGTCACCCCGAGCAGGGCGTGGACCGTCGGCCCGGGGCGGGTCTGCGGCCCGGGCCGACAGGGGTAGGCGAACATGGGCTGCCGCGTGGCAGGTCCCGGCACCGAGTCGATGACCACGCGCAAATCCGCGGTGAACACCGAAGGAGTCAGGACCAGGCCGGTGCTGCCGGAGATCCGGCCTCGGAAGCGGCTGACCAGACTCAGTCGGTCGTCGCTCCACAGCACCCTGGGATGCAGGGTGGTCAGCATGCCGGACAGGCCGTGGCGGGCGGTGGTCCGCGCCCGGTGGGTGATGTCCTCCTCCATGCGGGTACGCAGGTCCGTCCACCGCGGGGCGACGGCCAGCTCCCACAGCCGGTGCAGCTCCGCCGCCACCCGCTCGGCGAAGTCCCGCTCGCCCCGCTCCAGGGCATCGCGAAGGACCACGGGAACCACCCGGCCCGCCAGCCGTTCCTCGTCGACCCCCTGGGCCATGACCTGCAGCTCCCAGCTCAGACGGGCGCGATCCGTGGTGGCGACCGCGTGCAGTTCCTCCTGCAGTCCGTTCTCCGGGGCCTGCGGCTGCGGTGTCAGGAAGTCCGGCACGTAGTCCCACGAACCGCTGAACAGCGAGCCCAGCAGAACGAGCTTCCGGTCACGGACGGTCTCCTGGACCCTGCACCGCCAACCTCCGCCGCCCGGCCGCTCGTCGTCCCGCAGGAGGCGGAGCGCGCCGATTGCGGTGCTGAGCGGCGAGATCGCGAACCGGGTGTTCGCGAGTACGGCGCGGTCCATGTCGAGGTGGAGCACGACACCCCCCGAGGTCAGCTGTCGGCCGCCCGAGCGGTCGGCGTCACGAGTCTTCGAACCTGATCGAATCACTCGAGGGGCAGGCCCGTCATCCGGTTCCCTGGAGTCGGGGAACGGGCCTCGCCCAAGGACGCGGCGGTGTCCACCGCCACGCTCCACGACGACACCCTTCCCGGCACCGGCACCTGACACCTCGGGGGCTCACCCACGAATGCCCCCGGACCTCGAAGAACGACCTCGACTTCCAGAGCCCACGAGCGGGTGTCCGCACTCGGCACCCCCGGTCACGACGGGTCGAGGCAGTCAACCACCCGACACCAGGAGACACTCATGATCAGGAAGCGCACCGCCGTCCGCCTCGGCGCTCTCGTCGTCGCCACCACCGCCGGCCTGGGCCTCAGCGCCGGGATGGCGTCGGCCAGCACCACCTACACGGCCAACGTCCCCGGTTGTGCCGGGGGCATGGTGGTCTCGTTCCACGACGGGCACGACTACGTGCAGGGCTACGTGACCTCCACCACCGGTGACTACTGCAGCGTGTACCTCCGGCAATCGAACGGCGGGCACTCGGGCGCGTCGACCACCGGTGCCACGGCCTGGACCGCAGAGCTCCTGGACGCCGGAATCACCTCGTACGTCGTCGTGTGCAACGGGAACACCGGCCGGTGCGCCACCAGCGCCTCGTACTGACAGGCCCGGCCGGTCCCGTCGTGGTCCCGCCTCGGGGGCCCGACCACGACGGGACCGTGCCGCACCCCGGATGGTGAAACGCGCGCCGGCCTGTACCGGCGCTGGGCCGAGGGCCGGGCGCCGTCCGCCGAGGAGCTGGCCGAATTCAGGTCGTCGGGGCCAGGATCTCGATCCCCGGCCAGTAGGCCAGCGTCAGCACGAGGACGGTGTCGTCGAGCACCCGCCGGGGCATCGCGGTCCACACCCGGTCGGTGCGGACGTCGCGGCGCACGGCGGTGGTGCCGGGCTGGAACAGGTCCGTAGCGGTCACAGTGGCGGCCTTCCCGGCTCCGGGGCCGGGAAGGCCTGTGGAAGCGCGGCATCAAGCCCCTGATCGCACGCCGTGGCGTCTCCCACGGGTCCGGGCTCGGCCGCACGCGGTGGGGCGTCGAGCGGACCCTCGCATGGCTCCACCAGTTCAAGCGCCTCCGCACCCGCTACGAACGCCGGGCCGACCTCCACCAAGGACTCCTCGAACTCGCCGCCAGCATCATCTGCCTCCGCCGACTCCAAAGATCATTCTGAAACGATCAGTAAGACGTTTTTTCTCGTGCTACGTCGGAACACGCACGCTGGAGGGCAGCGAAGGCTACGCCGGCGGAGTCGGCAGGGAACAGCCGCAGGACGGTGGCTCGGTTCGGCGTCGTGATGATGTAGTGCCGCGCCAGGTAGGAGAGATCTCCCCAGCTTTCTCGGGCATGGGCGCGCATGAGGACCTGGCCGCATCTCACGCAGGCGATCCAGGGGACGAGGACGAGACCGGCCAGATTCTGTTCGGCCCTACCTATAGCCTCGGGGACGGTGCTTGCGTCGACTTCGATCAGCTTCAGGTGGCCCGATGTGCCGTCATCACGGCACTGAAGGATCCGCGGTGTGAGCGTCTCCCGCTCGCCCCAGGTTTCCGCGAGGACGGAGATCTGGGCCCTGACCGTCTCACTGATCGGCACCTGGTGGCCGAGGATGCCGGAGACGAGCAGGCCAAGTCCCGCCTCCTGCTCTCCGATGTCCCAGCAGTCTTTGACTTCCTGGGCCTCGGCCTCCGGCAGCAAGGCGGCGAGCTGGTTCCAGATGACGGCGTCGTCGGTCACCTGGCAGACGCTACCGGCCGGCGCTGACACCGAGACACCGCAGGCGGATGAGCATGACCGCGATTGCAGTGAAGCCATTGAAGTGTTCGCGCTTCCGCTCGTAGCGCCGGTGCAGCCGACGGCACCCGGACAGCCACGACATGGTCCGCTCGACCACCCAGCAGTGACGGCCGAGGCGGGCTGAGCCGTCGCCCCCCGATGCGCGATTCGTAGGACGATGCCCGCGTTTGCGCAGCCACTTCCGCAGGTGGTCGTAGTCATTGCCCTTGTCGCCGTGAAGCTTGGCAGGCCGCCGACGGCGCGGTCCCCGGCGGGATCGAAGGGGCGGGATGCCCATCACCAAGGGTTCCAGGGCCTGGCTGTCCTGCAGGTTGGCGCCCGAGATGGCGACCGAGTTCGGCAGGCCGTTGCGGTCGCAGATCAGATGAATCTTCGATCCGTACTTACCTCTGTCAGGCGCACGATGTGGGTCACGAACGCCGCGCGTGCGGTGCTGCAGTGCGCCCGGCGTCCACGTCGTCCTCGGCGGCGAATGCGCAGACGGCATGCCGGCCGCCTGGTCCGGTCAGCCAAGGTCCGTCGTCGGCTCGGGGGCCGCGTCTGTCCGGGCATGTCGCACAACCTTCTTCAACGGCCTGGTCCACCTCGTACCGCACGGCCTCGGCGGCTCAGGCGTGTGTGGTGACGGCTGCCTGGACGGTCTCGGATGCCGGGGGCCCGGATGATCTCCTCGGGGGCGACGCCGGGGTGTCCGCCGACCCGTCCGCGGGCGCGGGCGGCGGCGAGGCCCTCCTGGGCGCCGATCACGATGAGTTCGTGAGTGCAGGAGCGAAGATCCCACGTGCTTGACGGCCGATTCCGGACGGCCGAAAAAACCCCTTGCCCAATGGTCAAGAAGTGTTGACCATTGGGGTCATGCCTACCGATGATCTTCCAGAGACGTTCCACGTCACCACTGACGAGCAGCTACGCGCCGTTTCCAATCTCACGCGTCACCGGATCATGGCCGTGCTCCGCTTCGAGCCCGCGACGATTACGCAGATCGCCGAACGAGTGGGCCTGGCGAAAGGGAGTTCCAGCTACCACGTACGGCTGCTCGAACGGGCCGGCCTGGTGAAGGTGGTGCGAACGCGGAAGGTCCGGGGGGTCACCGAGCGGTACTACGCAATGGCCGCGCGGGCGATCGTGCTGCCGGATCCGGGCGAGGGAGGCCCTGATGTGCTGATGCGGCACGCGGTGGCGGACCTGGAGGCAGCGCCGGTGGATGCCGAGCGGCACGTGCGGATGGCCCATCTGCGGCTCACCGAGGAGCAGTTCGCGGAGCTGGGGGCGCGGCTGCAGGCACTGGCGGACGAGTACCGGGAGCTGTCCGATCCGTCGCTGCCGGACGCGTCACTCGTCTTCGCACTGTTCCACCCCGCATCGCTCAAGCCGGCCGAAGGGGACGCCAAGTGACCTCAGACGTTCGGAAGCTGCCGACCGGGTTCGGACGACTGTGGACCGCACAGGGGGTGTCCTCGCTCGGCGACGGGGTGACGCATGCCGCGCTGCCGCTGCTCGCGTTGACGTTGACACGGGATCCGATGGCGCTCGCCGTAGTCACGGCCGCCGGAACGCTGCCGTGGCTGCTCTTCGGGGTGCTCGGCGGTGCGCTGGTGGACCGCTGGGACCGCCGGCGCACGATGTGGGTCACGGACGCGGCGCGTGCCGTGCTGCTCGCGATGCCGGCGGCAGCAGCCGCGCTCGACGTGCTGAGCATTCCACTGCTCGCGGTCGTCGCCTTCCTCCTCGGCCTCGGCGGACTCTTCTTCGACACGGCCGCCACGGCCTATCTACCGGATCTGCTCGGCCGTGACCCCGCGCTCCTGGAGCGCGCCAACTCCCGCCTGCGCGGCACCCAGACCGCCGCGTCCGGCTTCGCCGGGCCGCCCGCGGGCAGCGCCCTGCTCGCGCTCGGGAGGGCGGTCCCGCTGCTCGCCGACGCGGTGTCGTTCGCGCTCTCCGCACTGCTCGTACGCTCGCTGCCTGCCGCACCCCGCCCCGTACCGCAGGCCCGCGAGTCGCTGCTGCGGCAGGCCCGGGCCGGCGCCTCGTACGTATTCCGGGACCGGTTGCTGCTCGGGCTCGCGCTGCGTCCGGCGGTCGGGAACATCGCCTTCCTCGCCGTGGAGACCGTACTCGCCCTCTTCGCGCACGACCGTCTCGGCATCGGCACCTTCGGCTTCGGCCTGCTCCTCACGGCGGAGGCCACCGGAGGTCTGCTCGGCGCGGGCATCGCCTCCTTCCTCGGCAGACGACTGGGCACCGGCGCCGCGCTGACCTGCACGGCCGCAGTCGAGGGACTCGCCATCCTGGGCCTTGCCGCCGCCCCGAACCCGTACGTCGCCGGCCTCGCGCTCGCCGTCTGTGGCGCAGGCATGGGCGCCACGATGGTGCTGGGCCCCTCCCTGCGACAGGCGATCGTCCCCGCCCACCTGATGGGCCGGGTCGCCTCCACCTCCCGCATGCTCGCCATGTGCGCCGCCCCGTTCGGCGCCTTCCTCGGCGGCTGGCTGGCCACCACCTACGACGTACGCGCCCCGCTCTACACCGCCGCCGGCCTCCTCCTCACCATGACCACCGTCACCGCGACCATGACCAGCAACCGCCGGGTCACGGCGGCGCTGCGTGCCGCCGCCCCGGCCGATGATTCCGATCACCAGGAATCCCGGGATCCCGTTCAGGAGCGTGCCCTTTAGGGCTGCGCGAGGTCGTTGAGCCAGCACCAAGCCCAGCTCGGCGATCCTCGCCTCGGCCCCGGAGCGTCAGGCGCCTGGCCTCCACGGCATGCAACGAATGGCCCAGCGTGCCGGGTGTCCGCCGTCGATCCGGCGGGCCACGTCCTCGTCCCTGATGTCCTGGCCCTCGGCGCGGAGCTGGGTGACGGCGGCATCCAGGGAGCGGGTGTTCCACAGGACGACGGCGTTGAGTACCAGACCGAGGGCGGCGAGCTGGTCCCCCTGGCCCCCCGGTACGCCTGGCGGATCTGGCCGCGGCCGCCGTGGCGGATCGCGCGGGACGGCCGGTGGCGGGACTCCTGCACGGTGAGCTGCCGGTTCATCCAGCCGCGGTGGGTGTCATCGACCGGGTCGACCACGGGATCGCCACCCGATGCATCTCGGAGCTCACAGGCCCATCCTGGGATGACTGGATTCGAGTGGTTCATGGCCGGACCGAGGCGGCGCCGAGGGCCGCGTGGTCGGCACCGTGGGGAACGGACGCACGGTCCACTCGAAACACATCGCATCGGAAAGCACGGACACCATGACCGACATCATCGCAGGGGCGGAAATACCGGAGACCTCGGCCGTCGCGGACGCCACGGACTCTTCCTTCCCGGTTTCCGCCGTACGTCCATGGTGGAGCGCATCCTCGATGCTCCCTGGCCGCGGCGACCCGGCAGCGGCCAGGTCGAGTCGATGCAACCGCCACTTCTTGCCGTACCGCCTCTCGTCCGAGCCGACGTGCCGCCTTCGTCGTGCCGACGGTCACCACCGTCGTACTGAGGGCGGCCGCGAGTGCGCCCTCACCCCTCTGCTCCCTGTGCCGGGAATCTCTCACCCCACACCCAGAAAGGAATGCTCGTGCGAGCCATCACTGTCCGGGACCGTGCGGCCGGGATCACGGGGATGACCCTCGAGGACCTTCCCCGTCCCCACGCCGCCGAGAACGACGTCATCGTGCAGGTGCACGCCGCGGGCTTCACCCGGGGAGAGCTCGACTGGCCCGCAACCTGGGCCGACCGAGCCGGCCGCGACCGCACCCCGAGCGTGCCCGGTCACGAGGTCTCGGGGGTGGTGACGGAACTCGGCTACGGAACGACGGGCCTCACCGTCGGCCAGCGGGTCTTCGGACTGACCGACTGGACCCGCGACGGCTCGCTCGCCGAGTACGTCGCCGTGGAGGCCCGCAACCTCGCCCCGCTCCCCGCCGACATCGACCACACGGTGGCAGCCGCACTGCCGATCTCCGGACTGACCGCCTGGCAAGGCCTGTTCGACCACGCTCGACTCACCACCGGCCAGACCGTCCTGATCCACGGCGCCGCCGGCGCCGTCGGCTCGATCGCAGTCCAGCTCGCTCACGAAACGGGGGCCCGCGTGGTCGGCACGGGCCGCTCCGCCGACCGGAACACCGTCCTCGAGCTGGGCGCGCACGCGTTCCTCGACCTGGAGGCCGACCGGTTGGAGGACGCGGGCCGGGTCGACGTCGTGTTCGACGTGATCGGCGGTGACATCCTGGACCACTCGGCCGCCCTCGTGCGCCCGGGCGGCACGCTCGTCACCATCGCCCACCCGCCCACCGTGCGCCCCGACGACGGGCGGGCCCTCTTCTTCGTCGTGGAACCCGACCGCGCACGCCTCGCCGACCTCACCCGGCGCCTGCGGGACGGCCGGCTTCGGGTACGGGTCGGCGCGGTTCGGCCGCTGGCCGAGGCGGCCGCCGCCTTCGCCTCACGGCAACGCGTCCCCGGCCGCACGATCGTTCGCGTCGCAGAGAACTGAGGGCGAGACGGCGAGCCGACCGAGCAGCATCACCGCTCGTCGGGCCCGCCCGCGACCGGGCACGGAGGTCGATGGACTGCCGTGCCGCAGTCGCGCCGTGCCACAGTCGCGCACTGCGACGCCGGTCCCCTGCCGGCCGTGTCCGCGTGCGTCACCCTGTACGGGCAGCCGGTCCGTGCCGGGTCGTCGGGTGTCAGAAGCCCCACGGGCTGAGTTCGACGATGGCTGCGAACAGGTGTCGCGCCGAAGTGCAGCCACGAGGCGAACTCCACCCGCGTCACCTCGGCTCCGTCGAGAATCGTGACGGCCTGGGCATAGGCCTCGCGGCCCCCTCCACCGCCCGCGGCGGGCAGGTCCCGAAGGGCCTCGGCGCCGGCAGCGAGCAAGGCCGCGGGGAGGCGAACAGCCTGTCGAGATCGTCGCGAGTCATGCGGACATGCTGCCGGCCGCCACTGACAGCATGTCCGCAGCGTCGGACCGGTTCGAGAAGTGCTGCGAGGCCGACCGAGGAAGTGCTCGGCCTTGCGCTCGTGGCGACGATGGAGGGGCGGCCGCATCACCGCTCGGTGCCATCGCGCTCCATGGCGTATCGGGGCGCTGGGTCGAACTCCCAGGCCCCACTGAAGTCCAACGGGCGGATGATCGTATCGACGCCCCCGGTCATGAGCCGACTTGTCCCGGCATGGGCACGGCGTTGGTGATGTCCACGGCCCGGCGAATGACCTTGGCGAGCCTGACGGCATCGCCGACCGCCCAGTAGTGGACGAAGAACAGGCGCGGCTCGTCGGTGAGGTTGTGGTGGTGCAACTCGACGAGTTCGACCCCACCGCGTCGAAGGGCCACGAGGACGGGCTGGACCTCGTCGGCGATCATGACCAGGTCACCGCTCAGGGCGGCTCTTCCGCCGCCGAGAGGCTGGAAGTTGACGGAGGTGGTGGCGCCCAGTCCCGGAGGCAGGATCACGGGGCCGTCGACGACGGTTTCGCGGCGGACGTAGGTGCTTTTGTAGATCTCACCGTCGGTGGAGCCCTTGACGCCCATGACGGCGTCGATCGCGGCGGTGTCCAGGTCGACGGGCGGCGAGGGGGTGGTGGGTTGGGCGGGAGGGGTGGCTGTGCAGTCGAATGCGGCGCGCAGACCGCGGGCGACGGTGACCGGATCATGGCCGTGCGCGTGCAGATGGACCCACCAGACATCCGGCTTGTGGGCGAGCAGGTGCTTGTGGATCGCGGTCTGCATGATCCCGTGCTCGTGCAGGACGTCACTGAAGTGCTGCAGTTCGCCTTCGGTGACCACGGCGTCGCCCATCATGAGCGTGCTGTGGTCTGCGTACCGGACGAAGGACACGTGCGTGCCCAGGGCGAGGGCGGGATTGATCCGGATGCCGTGGGAGAAGACCGTGAGGTCCCGGCGCGGCAGGCCCGTGTGGTACATGAACCGCTTCATGTCACCGGGTCGGCCGAGGGCCGAGCGCACATCCGCCCAGTCCGCCAGCGTGGTCATGACCGGTCGGGCCGGGGCGCGGCCCTTCGGTCCGGCGGACAGGGCGCGGGCTCCGGCCGGCGCACCGGTGAGTGCGGGCGCAAGGGCGGCAGCGGCCAGTAGCCTGCGCCGGGTTGCCGTGGGTCGGGAGTGGGTGTCCTGCTGCCGCGGGTCAGCCATGGTATGTACCTCCTGGCGCGATGGAAGCACGGGAGGGCCCGTGGACCGCGTTGAGCGCTGACCGGCGCACTCACAACCCGCCGGATGGGCTAGGGCCTGGCTCAAAGTCAGGCTCATTTGACCCTGTGGCAAGATCGCTGGATGCTACGACTAACCGACTTCATCATCGATTGCCCGGACACGATGAAGCTGGCAGCCTTCTACTCCGAGGTGATGGGGCTCCCGGTCAAGGAGGGCAGTAACGAGAACTGGGCCGGTATCCAGTTCGGCGAGATCGAACTGGCCTTCATCCAGGTGGAGGACTACCGCGCCCCGCAGTGGCCCGACAGCGAGCACCCCAAGCAGTTCCACCTCGACTTCGAAGTCGACGACATCGAGGCCGAACAGCGCCGCGTCCTGGCCCTCGGCGCGACCCTGCAGCGGGACTGCACCGGCCCCGACGGCTACGGCTTCCGCGTCTACTCCGATCCCATCGGCCACCCCTTCTGCCTCTGCCGCAACAAAGGTGTCATCTGGACCGATCAGGGCCTCATCTGGCCCAAGCGCGACTAGGTCGTGTCAGCAAAGTGCCGGCGTCGTTGGTTCGTTCGTGGTGCGTCGTCATCGACATTCATAGCCTTGATGAAGCGGGCTGCGCTGCCTTTACCTCGACCAACACTGCGCCATCATCCTCGGTCGGTCCGCCGAGCGCCTGCGGGTGCTGAGTGGATCAGGACCTGGCCGGCTTTCGAGCCGTGTCTCCCAGAGCCGTCCAGCACAACTGCCTCTCGTCGGTCATCGACTCGAGACCCTGCGTCTTCATCAAAGTCACCGCGAAGAACGTACCGGCCTCACAGAGGCGCCGCCAAAGGCGTTGAAGAGCATGTTCGGCCGAGCAGTCCCTGGAGACGCTTGTCCGGTCAGGCAGCCAAGGTCTGGGTCGCTTGGGAGGTCGCACGGCGATCCGCGCGGAACCGTTCCAGGAGGGCGTCGGCGGCAGTGAGGGCCTGCTCTACCGACTGCGTGCCGGTCATGACGCACAGCAGGTGGGAGGTGTCTTCCAGTTCTCGGCTCGAGCGGCCGGTGGGCTGCAGGTCGTGGCGGAAGCGGGCATCGGCGAAGCGGGCCAACACCGCGCGCAGTTCCCTCTCCTCAGGCAGCAGCACAGCGACAACCTCTCTCGCAGGGCGGCCCGTTTCATCGGGCCGCGACATGTACGTGAGCGCACCCCCGCCAGGTGACACCACAGGGGAGCGGGAGCACGAACTGCCTCCGGCAAGTCGTGTGCCCCCGCAAGATCGCCATATGCACACCAAGTTCCCTGAGCTGGACCGACGGAGAAGCAGCGCCCGTGAGGGCGGAGCGCCTCGAGAGGGCTGGACTGCCGAGCACGACGCGCTCGGCGTGATCAGCTCGACACCGCCTGCGAGCTGTGCACGCTGGGGACGGCTCGGCCGGTGTGTGACAGGCGAGACGGTCAATCCGCCCTTTGGTTCTACGGTCCCCGGGCCGTGCCGCTCTCGTGCCGGAACGGACGGCAACTCTCGTGCGCTGCTGTTCGCGGAGCGGTCGGCCCCCGGCCCGGCCGCGGTCATGCGGGTGGCGGCCGGCGCGGCGACGCACCCGACGGCGTCGGTGATAGAAGAGGCTGGCGCGCAGGCCGTGCTCGAAGCGGGCCGATCCGGCCAGCAAGGCGCCGAAGACCGCGACGGCGAGGGCTGCGCCGACCTGGCGGCGGTGACCGGCTTCACCGTCAACCCGGTCGTCACCTCCCTCGCCGTCCGCTTCGCCGGCGACGCCCCACCCTCACCTCGGCCCTGACACCGAGACACCAGCGACGACCATCCGCTGAACCCCCGCACCGCGCAGAGCACGCCGAACACGACGTCACTCGACTCCTGCCGCTGCGGGACGTCGGGCCTCATCCTGAGATGATCAGTCGGATACGCTGAACCACCCCGGCCGCACCTCGGTCAGAAGAGGTTGCAGCGACTGCACTGCGGACCGCACGTCCTGATCGGTGAGGTCAAGAGGCTCCGGCAGACTCAGGCCATACCAGCGCAGCCGCCAGAGGTCGAAGATCGCCCTCCCGTCGGCTGCGAAGTCCACATCGACCGCAGTGCCGTTGCCGCTGACGAAGCGGCACCCCGCCCCATGGACCTTGCAGAAGTAGGTGCCGATGTGATCACTGCGGCAGATCCGGCGGGTACGGGCCAGGCCGACGATGTCCACCAGCCGCTCAAGGGAGGGGAGCGCCACCTTCATGGCCTCATCAATCGCCTTCAGAGCGCGGACGTAACCGAGTACGAGATCTCGCGCAGACTCTGCCCGTTCCATCTGGCGTCATCCCCCCTGGGCCCGTGATCGAACGTATCGTTGCATGGGCCCGACGTCTCGGGCGGACGGCTTTGTGAAAGATCACTGGGCCGGGGCCGGGCACGTCGAGGAGGAGACCGGTCCGCAGGGAGGCGGTCACCCGTGGAGCGAGCGGGCTCCCGGGCTGTTGCCCTTGAAGCGCTGGCCCGAGGCGATCTCGTCGCCGACCACCGACCAGGCTGTCTCGTCGTCCTGGAAGGGGAGCGGGTCGATGCTGTGCGTCTCCTGGCGGATGCGTTCGACCTCGCGTTCCAGGCGCTCGAAGCCGGCTTCCTCGTCGCCGTAGTCGCCGCTGAAGGTGAACTCCTCCAGCAGGCGCTGGAACCGGAGGGTGACCTGGATGAGGGAGGAGATGTCGGTGTGGAGTTCCTGCCTGGTGTCCGCGTCCGCGTCGAAGGCGTGCACCGTTCCGGAACGGGGGTCGAGGGCGAGGTGGGCGTTGAGCAGCCAGCCGATGACGGGCCATCGGCCCGTGTCCTCCGAGGCGTCCTCGAAGTCCTCGGGGTCGACGACGTCCTGGAGGAGGGGCAGTCGGCCGGTGTCCTCGTCGGGCTCGCGCAGGTGAAGCGTGCCGGTGGGGACACCGACGGTCTGCAGGAGGCGGGCGCCCTCAGTGCGCGCGGTGAAGGGCGGGAAGGCGGCGGCGGGCAGGGTCGCGATGCGGTCCTCGCCGAAGATGTCGGCGAGTTCGCTGCGGGTGACGTCGAAAAGCACTGCCGGAACTCCGAACTCCACGGCGGCACGGGCGCCGTGGGACTCTCAGTGGACAAGAGGGGTCACGCTGACAGCGTTGCGGATCGGAGCCGCTTCCCGCGACTCCGATCCCGCGCCGCCCGCTCAGCCGCCCGCTCATGGAAGGAACTTACTGGCCCGGACGGCCGACGGCCCACGTCAGCCGATGACAGTGGGCGGTGACCCCGGTCGGCGACTTCGAGACTTGCCCGGTTCACTCCGAAGCCATGATTCACCTGGCCATGACCGGCCTGACGGCCCGCCGTATCACCAGTGGAGCCACGCCTGGCAGTTGCCATCCGGGGTGTTCTGCGGTCTGGGCGCGCACTGCGTAAGACGGGGAGAGCCTGTCTGCTCCTGCGAGAGCGGCGGGCGTACGTCTGGAGCGCCCGGGCGCACCGGCTTCGTCAGTGGCGGTAGCAGTATGAATCAGAGGAGGCGTCGCCGCCTTGCAGGCGCGTCTGGTGCACACGCAAGCCGAGGAAGTCCGAGCCGTACGGGAAGAAGCGGCTGTCGACCGAGAGCCCTCCGCGCGAAGTGTCGGCATCGAGTTTGACCATCCACGGATCAATGCCCGCGGGATAGAACTGTTCGTCCCATGCGGCGTACAGGGAGTTCGTCAGGTATACGCGCCGTCCGTCGCGGCTGAGCTCGACCATCTGCGCTCCGCCCGTGAGCGGCATGTCGGGTGCGGCGGGGTGCGGCTGCCGGCCGACGATGCCGCCGAGACGCACGGCCGCGGTCTGCCTCGGGCGGAAGGGGTCGCTCACGTCGTACTGGATCAGGTCGCCGGTACCCCATGCGGAAACGTAGAGCCACTGGTCGTCCACCGACAGGTCGATGTCGGTGATCAAGGGGGGCACGGCGCCGAACGGCTTCAGCGCCGGGGGCAGGTCCTCCGGTGGCGCGGGCTCGGCCGGGATGGTGATCACCTTGTGGACCAGGAAATCCTGGCCTTCCCGGTTCCACAGCCACACCGATGCCGACAGGTCCTCCACGTTGATCACGGTGTCGGTGAACCCCCACGTTGCCTCGGGGTCGTGCGCAGGGCGCAGTTCCAGCACCATCTGGTGCTCGTCCCCGAGGTCGACGCGCTGGAGGTGCCGACCGGAGTCGAGCTCCCAGAAGTGCAGGCAGTGGCCGTAGCGACGACCCAGCAGCAGTTCGGGGACAAGGCCGTCCTCGATCATCGCGGGCGTGCCCCACTCGCTGGTCACAGCGAGATTCTGGCGCAGATGCCACCAGACGTCGTAGGCGAGCCGCTGCGGCCCGCGGTCGCTCTCCCAGCCGCGCAGCACCTCAAAGCTCTCATGGTCCAGGAGCGCCACGCCGCCAGGCCCGTCCGCGCCGTCGGCGCCACCCAGGCAGGACAGGAAAACTCCGTCGGGACCACAGTGCAGGGTGTGCGGACGCGAATATCCGGCCTTGGCGGCCAGCTCCTCGGGCGCGACCACCTTGACGAGGCGAGGGCGGACGGGATCGGGGACGGTGTCGAAGACGTGCAGCCGGGACGAACGCAGCCCCGGAACGATGAGGTAGCGCCGCGCAGGGTGGTGATGACCGGCATGCGCCAGCGCGCTCGAACAGGCATTCCAGCCGAAGTGGTGCAATTCATTGCCCGGGTCGGGCGTCTCGGCATGGGACACCACGCGGCCGTACGTCGGGGATTCGGGGTCTGTGTCGACGGTGAACAACGCGTCCGCGTGCCGTGCGGTCGGGTCGAATCCGACGACGTAGGCGAGCTTCTCCGGGGGTGCGGCGACGGCGTCCGCCGGGGTGCGGTACAAGGTCGGGTCGCTGTGTCCGTCGCTGTCGTGAATGTGCTCGGTGGTCCTCATGGTTGTTCCTTGTTCCCGAGCGGAAGTCAGGATCGGGACTCCGGTAGACAGGCCGGCTCCCTCGTGCGCCATCGTCTGGCAGTGCAGGCCGGATGTGCCACTGATCGAGCGTTTCACAGCCCTGGGAGCTCTGCCAATGTGGCAGCGCGACGGGGGCGGCGGCTGAGCCAGGACCGACCTCCGGGTGCCGGCGGGTCCGCTGCCTCGGGCGGGTCGAACCTCACGCGGCGTCCGCGACTGCCTGCGGCGGGGGCGGCGTCGCCCCTGGCGGCCGGCCAGGACGACGACGACCTCACGGCCGCTTGGTAACAACTGTTACCATGCCGGTATGGCGAAGACACAGCTGGGCGCGCGGGTGGACGAGGACGTCGCGGAGCTGGCGAAGAAGCGCGCCGCCGACCTCGGGCTGAGCGTCGGTGACTACCTCGCGAGGCTGGTGCAGGATGACGCCAGCGGACTGCGCGTCCGTGCGCTGGACGCGGCCGCGCGCTTCCTGGCCGAACACCAGGCGGTGTTCGACGAGGCAGAGGAAGCCCAGCAGACGTCTCAGGGATCGCGCGCGGCCTGATGGAACTGCACATCGACGTTCCCTGGATCCTGCAGGTCACCGAGGCCGCCGGGGCCAACGATCCGGCCCCTGACGACTTCGGCGTTCCCATCTCGGCAGTCGCCCGCCACCGGGCCGAACTGTTCGAGCACCCCGTCTACGACGGCCCCTACGCAAAAGCCGCCGCCCTGGTGCACACGCTGGGCCGGTGCCGCTGGCTGGAGCGCTCCAATCTCGCCGTTGCCGCCGCTACCGGCGTCATGTACCTCGAAGCGGCGGGAATTCCCGTCAAGCCCGCCCGCAAGGACGCCATCGCCCTCAAGGACCTGCTCCTCGACCCCGCCTGCACCGCCGGGAAGATCGCCGCTCTGCTGCGGGCATGGCCCACCGTCACCTGACGTTCCCCGGTGTGCCCCGCTTCCCGGGCGCCGTGAGAGGCATGCAGGGCTGCATCAGCGGAGCGCCGCGGTCTCCCGGCGCGATGATGTAGCCTCAGAGCACTGGAAGTAGAAACGTGTGTTCACTGCTGGGCATCAACACCGGTTGATGGAGTAGGGGCCACACGCGCATACGCGGTCTCGGACGAGCCGCCACTTCTTCACACCGAAGGAGTGCGCAGTGAATGTCCGTCGTAATGGGGCTGCCGAGAGCGTCGGCACCGCCACCGGAGCCTCTCCAATGCCGCGCTCCCTGCGCGAAGCAGGGGTAGCCCTCGCAGGGCTTTCAGCGGTGTTCCTGTTCGAGATGCTCGACAACTCGGTCCTCAACCTCGCATTGCCGACCATCGGCCGCGAGCTGTCGGCGTCGACGACGGTGCTGCAGTGGGTCACGGGCGTGTATGCCGTTGTGTTCGGAGGGCTGATGCTGGCCCTCGGGGCGTTGGCTGACCGGGTCGGCCGCCGCAAGGTCATGCTGGTCGGGCTGGTGCTCCTGGGCGTGGCAAGTCTGGGTATCGCGTTCGTCACCACGGCGGAGCAACTCATCGCGATCCGCGCGGCGATGGGCGTCGCGGCCGCGATGACGACGCCGGGTTCACTCGCCTTGGCGTTCCGTCTGTTCGACGATGACGGGCTCCGCGTCCGTGCGACAACGCTGATCTCGACCGTGGGCCTGGTCGGACTCGCGGTCGGGCCGACGGCAGGTGGCTTCGTGCTCACGGTCGCTCCGTGGCAGGTGCTGCTGCTGGTGAACGTGCCGGTCGCCGTACTCGCGTTCATCGGCATTCGACGCGGTATCCCCGCTGACAGGGCGGACGAGTTGCACCGCGACCCGATCGACGGCGCGGGTGCCCTGCTGGGCACGGCCGCGATCGTCCTCGCGCTGGCAGCACCCACGCTGTTCGTCGACACAGGTACCGCGTCGACTCTCCCGTGGCTGACCACGGCAGCGGCCGTGGTGATGGCGCTGCTGTTCGTCGTCCGCGAGCGCTCCGCCCGCCATCCACTGCTCGACCTCGAGCTCGTCGCTCGCCCGCTCGTGTCGAGTGGCCTGGCGTTCAAGGCCGCCGCTGGACTTGCGACCGCCGGCCTCGGCTACCTCGTGACCCTGCAGCTCCAGCTCGACTGGGGCTGGACGCCCGCCGAGGCAGCTCTGGGAATGTTGCCGCAGGTCGTCGTGCTCATCGTCGGCGGCGCTCTCATCGGTCCGCTGGTCACGCGCGTCGGTCTCGACAAGGCCGCATGGCTCAGCGCCGGGGCTGTCGTGTGTGGGCTCGCCGTCTACGGACTGCTGGGCCGCTTCGGGTATGTGGGGGTCGCCGTCGCGCTCGTCCTGGTCGCCATCGGCATGCGCATCGTGGGGGTCGTCGCCGGGACCAACGTGATGCGAGGCCTCCCGGCCAACCGCACCACCGTCGGCGCGGCGTTGGTGGACACCGCCGGCGAAGTCGCGACCGGAATCGGCATCGCTGTCAGCGGGACCATCCTCTCAGCGCTCTTCACCGGCGAGATCGCCACGAGGAGGTGGAGCACTGGCCAGACGACGGCGTTCCACGAGGCGATCACCTGGGCCGGCCTCGCGCTCACCGTCTTGACTGCGGCGCTGGTGAGATGGGGCATCATGCGTGGCCGCCGCGTCGCGGACCGCACGACGCCATCGCCGGCGGCGGATGCGGTCGACGAGTAGGCGGCGACGAACGAGCCACTGGCGGAGCAGATCCAGCTCGAGGGCGACCGGAGACACTGTCCCGAAACGGGTCGGCTGCGCGGCCGCTTGTGCCCGGAGAGCGGAGGTTCTGTCACGGGCGCGCAACGGGCGCCCGCACGGCGTGCAATGCTCACCTAAAGTTCCGGTCATGAGCATGCCTATCACTGCCATGTGGCCCAGCTCGTCCGACGTACTCGCCCTGGGCGGTCGGCGCGGCGGCTACCACAGCAGCTACCACCACTACGGGAGCCACGGATCCGGCGGCGGTGGCGATGTGTGGGTCTGGGTCATCATCCTGCTCGTGGTGGTCGTCGTGGCCCTCCTGGTCTGGAACGCCAAGCGCGAGCAGTGAAACGGACGGCTGTTCACCACGGTGGCCGACAGGCTGCCTGTCGGCCACCGTGGTGAACGCTGTCGCGCCGTCCGGCGACACCGCGACCCCAGGTTCGACGTCGTAGCACAGCCGGGCCATCAGCCGTCAGGGCACCTGCGGTGAACGGCTTTTCTGCGGTCGTGGGACCCGACATCCATCACCGGTGTTCTCGGACCGGCGACCCGTCGGCATCCCTCCCGCACGGGTGACTGTCCTCATGGTGTTGGCGTATCACCGGTTCTGCGTAGCTCTGCCGGCAACCGCGGCCAGGTGGCCGCGAAACCCGGGTGCAGGCGCAGCCCGGCGATCTCTGTGGCGTCGCACCACCGGTAGGCGGTTCCTTCCCCGTCTCCACGCAGCGGGGAGAGAGGTCCCACGAGGTCCGCGACGACGGTGTGGTAGGCCCATCCGCCGTGGTCGTCCACGTGCGTCAGGAGGTGCCGTAGGGCCGGAACGGCGCCGAGTTCTTCGGCGAACTCCCGACGTGCCCCGTCCAACGGGCTTTCCCCGGCTCTCAGAGCACCACCGGGAATGCTCCAACTGCGGCCGTGGTGCACCCGCCAGGAGCGGCGTTGGAGCAGAATCCGGGAGCCCTTGCGCAGCAGCAGCCCAGCGGCACCGTGCGGACCCCAGTGACGGCACCCACGTCGGTCCCTGATGTATCCGTGGCTGCTGTCAGTCATGCGAATCCCCCTGTGCGGTGTCACCGAGAAGCCAGTGGCCGTGTCCGGCGATCACTTTTCGTCCGAGGCGATTCCACCCCAACCTGCGGTCCTGATCAATCCGTTGCCCATGGAACCCGGTGCGACGGTACGCCAAAAAGCAGCAGTCCGTGCGCCTTCCGTGTCCAGCGCATGCCGATGGGGGAGAGCTGCGCGGTCCGTTCCGGTTCGGCGTCGCGTCCCTGCTGCGCCGGTTCCCGTGCACCGAGCCGGACCTGCTGGTGGTCTGGCCCACGCAGGTAGGCTGCGGCGGTGCGTACGGTCGAGGTTCTGTTGAATGAGGCGGCGGAGTCAGCGGTTCGGGAGGCGTGGCAGCGGCTCGCGGACGCGGGGCTGCCCAGCCAGGCACGCCACCGCTCACCGAGCAACAGCCCGCATCTCACCCTGGCGGCCTGCCCAGAGTTGACCGCCCCGATCCGCTGGGAACTCGCTGAGGTGGCCGCCGGTCTGCCGCTGCCGGTGCGGTTCACCGGCGTCGTCCGCTTCGAGCGGCCGACCTCGGTGCTGGCGTGGGCGCTGGAGTGCGACTCCGCACTGGCCGACTTGCACCGCCGGGTGTGGGAGGCGGTGGCCTCGGACAGCCCGCCCGAGACCCTCAACCCGTTCCATGAACCTGGGCGCTGGAGCCCGCACATCACCCTTGGCCGTACCCGGCGCCCTGGCGCCTTCGCCGGCCGGCGGGTCCCCGAGTTGCTGCCGGCACCGCCGCTGTCGGTCCGGCTGATCACCCTACGCAGCTACGACACCGAGACCGGCGCGCTGGAGGTGCTGGAGCCCCGCCCCTGAGACGCTCCCGGCGCCGACCGGCCAGCCCCCGGGGGGTGGCTCGCGTCGTTGCGTCGGGGAGGGGCCGCGTGGGTGCCGGTTCTCCGTTCCCGGACGATCAGACTCTCGCGGTGCCGTCCGGCGCCACCCCGATGCGCCGCACGTATGCGTCCCACGGGTCCTTGCGTACGGCGCTGAGGACCACCGCCAGCATCTGCCCGGTTCCTCGGTCACGCGGAAGTCGTCCGGCTCGGCCGGGGCCCAGGCGGTGGCCGAACACCTGTCCGTCCTCGACCGGGCGGGGCCGGTACGGGCTCACCGGGCCGGGTGCGAGGTGCGCTACGAAGCCGACGTGCAACCGCTGAGCCAGGCAATGCGCTGGATGGACACCCTCGCCACCCAGTGGGGACAGCGCCCCGCCGCGATCAAGGAGCCGGCAGAAGGGACCACTCGGCCCCGAAGTCGCGCAGTGCCGCTTCAGGCCCGCGGCACGCTGCGGAGTGGCTGGAGGGTTTCTCCAGGACGGCGACCCGGGAGCGTGCCGGTCGCACCTCGACGACTGGGAAGCGGCCGGTGCTGCACCCATACGAACGACCGCCCCTGCACCCGCCTGCGACGGCACGTCACCGAGCCACAGAAAGCGCATCAAAGCCGAACGAACTGGCCGTTGACAGTCCTCATTCGTGCCGCCCTCAGCCTCCGACGTCCTTCCCCTCAACCGTCTGCTTGATCCGATCAGTCTGAAGCCTCGCGAAATCGTCGTAGGGCTCGCCCTCAGAAAGGCCCTTGCTCGCCACGCGGACCAGGGTCCCGCCGAGGCGCACGCCGCACTCTTGAGGCCATCGCGTGGAAGTACCGCACCAACTCGCCCTGGCGGGACCTGCCCGACGAGCTCGGCTCGTTCCAGACCGCTCACAAGCGGCTGATCAGGTGGGCCGTCGACGGTACCTGGGAGATGATCCTCGCCGCCGTCCTGGCGGCGGCGGACGCCGGCGACGACATCGACTGGACGGTGTCGGTGGACTCCACGGTCGTCCGGGCCCACCAGCACGCTGCCGGAGCGCTCAAAAGGGGGCGCTCTACCGCGGCGAGCCCGCCGATCACGCGCTCGGACGCTCCCGCGGCGGCCTGAACACCAAGGTCCACCTGGCCGCTGACGGCCGTGCACGGCCCCTCGCCTTCACCGTCACCGCAGGCCAGGCAGGTGATGCACCCGCCTTCGAGACGGTGATGTCGCGGATCCGCGTGCCCCGCAGGGGCCCGGGCAGGCCCCGGACCCGGCCCTGGCCGTTCTGGCCGACCGCGCGTATTCCTCACGCGCCATCCGCAGCCACCTGCGGCGCCGGGGCATCCGTGCGGTCATCCCGCAGCCGTCCGACCAAGTCGGCCACCGCCTGCAGCAAGGCCGACTCGGTGGCCGTCCGCCCGGCTTCGACAGCGAGGCATACAAACAGCGCAACAGCGTCGAGCGGTGCATCAACCGCCTCAAACAGTGGCGCGGCCTGGCCACACGAACCGACAAACTCGCCATCGCCTACCAGGCCGCACTCCACCTCGCGGGCATCCTCGTCTGGTCCCGACGCTGACCAAAGAGACAGAACCTAGCCCTGCGCGGCTGTAGCCGTCGGCCAGAGGCATGCCCTCGGGGCGGAGGAGGTGGCGCACCGTCACGTCCTACTCCTCCGGCTCCCACGCGCGCAGCAGATCGAGGAGATCTGCGTCTCCGTCGATCTGCAGGGACTCCGCCGGGATACGGTCGTACACGAAGAGGACCAGCTCACTGGCCGTGCCGCGAACGGAGACGCCAGCCGCGTTCGGGCCCTCGTCGGCAGCGGCGGCAGGCGTCGTGCCGGGCACGGAAATACGGGTGGAGCGTGCGCCGTCGCCGTCGACCGTGAGGCGCCAGGAGTGGCCCTCGGTGGCGTGGAAGTCGAAGGCAGTGGGCTTGTGCGGCCAGGCGCTCGTCGTTGCGACGCAGGTGAACAGGAACTCCTCGACACCGTCGAGTGCCACCTCATCCGGCAGCGGCTCCGGGGCACCCACAGTGACCTGGGCGTCGTAGGTGTGCACCGCGATCTGCTGGAGCTGGTGCCGGGCGACGGCGCCGCAGGTCTGCGGCGACTGGGACGCACCCCACCACGTCCAGCAACCGCGATCCGGGCCGGCCTCCCGCAGTGCGTCCAGCAACTCCTGCGTCGACGCGGCCAACCAGGCCGGCACGGCCTCGCGCTCCCGAGGCGCAGCCGGGGCGCCCTCCGGTACGGACTTGGCCGGAGCCGGCCCTGCGGCGACGGTGGCGGCCCAGGCGCGGCGCCCCTCGCCGATGTGCTGCGCCAGATCGAACAGCGTCCACTCGGGGCAGGTCGGTACCGGCAGATCGAGGTGGGGCGCGGAGGCGACCGCGGCGCGAAAGGCGGTCGACCGTTCGTCGATCAGTCGCAGCAGAATCGGGAACTCAAGAGTCGTTGTCACTCTGACTCTCTATCACCGCGTTCCGGCAATCGGACACCGATTTTCACAGCCGACGCGGGGAGCGCGCGGCATGGGCCGGGCGCCCTCAGATGACGCCATGTCCTGAGACGATCAGTAACTCAGGCCACGGCTCGACTCGGTCGGCGGACGTCAGGAACATCCGGGTGTGACGTCGTCGCACGAGTCCGCCCGCGTACATCGAGATCTGACGGATGGCCGTGGACGGCTGTCGAGGGTCGGGGCGGTCGCTGCTGGTACGTCGGTGTCATCGCCGTGGCTGGTGGTGGATGGCGCGGGACGGCGGGTCGAACCGGTCAGCAGCTGTCTCCGGGACTCCCTGACCGCACGAACACGCCTGTATCCGCCGATGGCGCCGCCCTGCTCCCGGCTCGGTGGTCGGTCTGCGGGTTCACGTGATCCGCGAGGTGGTGGCCGACGCAAAGTATGGCCCACGCCGAGCCGAACGTCGCCGGCGTGGTGAGGTTTCCGGGGGGGGGGCATCACCAGGTGCCCCCAACAAGCTTGGCCCGAGTCGTCGCACACGCCGCCCTCACTGTCGGCGAAAGGCTTCCGCTGACGAAGGCTCTGGTCCTATCGTCTGAGCTCGTGATCAGAAACGGCGATGCACTGCCCCCGACGGTCTACCCATTCGCCAAGGGACGCGTGTGGGCCATGCTGGCCGGCTCCCTGGTCTTCGTCGCTCTGGGCATCGTTTTCCTGGTCGTCCACAGCACCGTGAAGATGACAGTGGCGGGGGCGCTGGCCGTGCCCTTCTTCGGGTTCTGCTCGGTGATCATTATCCAGCGCCTGCTCCGCGGCCGACCGGAGCTGGTGCTGGACGACGCGGGAGTGGACCACGTGGGGCTGGGCCGGTTCGGCTGGGACGAGATAGCCGCCGTGCGGATCCGCGAGCAGCGGGTACGTAACACCTCGCAGCGGTTCATCGAGCTGGTACTGCACGACCCGGACGCCTATCTGGCTCGAGCACCCAAGCTCGTCCGCAGCACCGCTTCCATGAATGCACGTCTCGGCTTCGGTCCGGCCAACATGGCCACGAACACCTTGCCGGTACCGCCTGAGGCGGTCCTGGACGCGATGCGGCGTCATCGTCCCGGTCTCGCAGTGCAACGCTGACCGTGCATGCCCCGGCCTCGTACCGAAGGTCGGTCTCCGCGGCGCGGCAGTCATGAAGACCACGGCGGACATGACGAACTCGATGCCGGTGCCAAGACCAACTTCACGGCCTGCGGTGCTGCGCCCTTCCCCCCCGCCGGTCGCCGACCGAAGCGGAGCCATGGGAAACGACGGCGAGTCGCTTGCGTGCGCACAGGGCAGTGTCGCGCCAGGTGAGCACGGATCCGCATGCGCGATCTTCCAACTCCGCACGAGATGGCGAGCCTTCAGGACGAATGCCCGGATTTGGGGTGTTGACGTCATGTCTGCGGCATATGACGATAAGCGGAATGTGAGCGTCGGCTTGTCGCCCTGTGAAGCGTGCGGCGCTCCCGTCTCGGCCCGAAGGAGGGCGGCAATGAAGACATTCCGGAGGCGTATCCCGGGCAAGAAATCGGTGGTGGCGGCAATGACCCTTGGGGTGATCGTCTTGGTCGCTCCGGCGGCGACCGCCGCCGCCGAGAGCTCGAAGCCCCAGAGCCTCAAAACCGACCGTTGCGTCCACAGTGCTGGTCCGGCCGGGCGCTACTTCTACCCGGGCTACGCCAACGTCCCCTGCCTCTGAGTGGCGCAGCGCGCCAGGAGCAGCTCAGCCATGCTCGGCCGAGTGCTGCGGCGCTCGCGCAGGCAGCCCCAGGTGGTCGCGCTGAGCGACGAGCACCTGGGGTCCTTCCCGTGGCACGCCTACGCGGCGTCCCGTGATGCGGACAGCCAGGCGCGGTAGCGGCGCAGGGCTCGTCGTTGCTTTCGCCGCTCGGAGATGAGGGCGAAGGCCGGGTGGGTGTGGGGCGTGGGTCGGCTCCCGCGGGCGATGCGGCGCATCTGGTGGCGGACCTGCGCCATTCCGGCGGCCGAGGCGAGGGCCTTGTCGGACCAGGTCACCGGCCGCAGCTGCTCGTCGGCCTCGCGGCTCCGCCGCCAGCGGTCGGGCAGGTCAGGGGTGACGGCGAGGGCCGTGCCCATCCCGATGATGGCCACACCGCTGTCGAGGACCCTCTCCGCGGTGTGGCGCCGGGTGATGCCGCCGGTGAGCATCAGCGGCACCGGGCTGGTCTCGACCAGGTCTTTCGCCAGGTCGAGGAAGTAGGCCTCGCGGGCCTGGGTGCGCGCGTCGGCGGGGCGGCCCGACATCGCCGGGCTCTCGTAGCTGCCGCCGGAGAGTTCCACCAGGTCGACGCCGAGCGGTGCGAGCATCGCGATCACCTGGCGGGCGTCGTCGGCATCGAAGCCGCCGCGTTGGAAGTCGGCGGAGTTGAGTTTCACGGCGACCGCGAAGGTCGGGGAGACGGCGGCGCGCACGGCGCGGACGACGTCCAGCAGCATCCGGGCCCGGTTCTCCAGTGATCCTCCCCATTGGTCGGTGCGCTTGTTGACCAGGGGGGACAGGAACTGCGACAGCAGGTAGCCGTGTGCGGCGTGGACCTCCACGCCGTCGAAGCCCGCCTGTTCGGCGCGCTGGGCTGTGACGGCGTACCGGGTCACGGTGGCCTGGATCTGCTCGGGGGTCATGGCGACGGGGCGGCCGAAGCGGCTGCTGTGCTTGCCCAGGTCGACGGCGACCGCGGACGGGCCCCACACGACTCCGGGCATGTCGGATCCGATCTGGCGGCCTGGGTGGTTGATCTGCATCCAGATCGCCCCGCCGCCGGACTTGCCGGCCCTGGCCCACTCGATGAACGGCTCAAGCGGCGCGGCCTCGTCGAGCACCACGCCGGCGGGGCCGGTCAGTGCCTCGGCGTGGACCATGACGTTGCCGGTGATCAGCAGTCCGGTGCCACCGGCGGCCCAGCGCCGGTACAGCCCGAACAGCTCCTTGTCCGGGAGCTGGCCGTCGCCGGCCATGTTCTCCTCCATGGCCGCCTTGGCGATCCGGTTGTTCAGCACGTGCCCGGAGCGCAGGGACAAGGGCGAGAACAGCTCGCTGGTCATCCGAGTTCTCCTCTCAGTATCAGTCGCTTACGATGTATGCAGCGTTCACATTAGAGCAGCCGTGTAAGCAACGTAAACATGAGGGAGTGTGACCTATGCCGCAAACGGGCGGCACGTACCACCACGGCGATCTGCGCGCCGCCTGTCTGCGCGCCGCGCGGGAACTGCTGGAGGAGGACGGCAGTGCCGGACTGTCCCTGCGGGCGGTGGCACGGCGGGCCGGCGTGTCGGCGACGGCGCCCTACCGCCACTACGCGGACCGCGACGCTCTGGTCTCCGCGGTCGCCGCGCAGGGCTACCGCGAACTCGCCGAACATCTGGCCGCGGCGCAACCCTCACCCACGACTCGCGATGAGCTTGCGGCGGTCGCCGTGGCTTACGTCCGTTTCGCGCTGGAGCGCCCGGCGCTGTTCCGGGTGATGTTCGCGGAGCCCTGTGATCCGAACAGTGAGGAACGGGTTGCCGCGACCACTGCGATCGCGGAATACGTCCGCAGTGTCGTCCGCGGTGCCTTCCCCGGTGCCGATGCGGAGGCGCTGTCCACCACGGTGTGGGCCCTCGTCCACGGCCTGGCGTTCCTGCACCTGGACGGCAAGCTCGACACGTCCACCCCCGAGGTGGTCGCCGACCAGGTGCGGGCCGCCGTCCATGCGCTGTTCACCGCCCCGGCCGCGATGTCACAGACGGCAGCTGCACCGCACGAGCGGACGAAGGCGTAGCTGTCGCGCCGTATCGGTCCGGGCCGTCGGGGCTGGAGCGGCGATCCGCGCGTGCCGCATCCGGAGTCGGTGGCGCCGGGTGGCCGTGAGCTCCCGCATCGTCGGCCCCGCCGGAACACGCGCGCACCGGCCGCTCCGGGCGAGCAGGAGCCCTGCTCCCGGTGGCCAGGTCCACGCCGCAGAAGGAGAAGTTCGTTCCGGCGAAGTTCCTGGTCACCCCGCCGAACGAGACGCAGCACGTCACCCTGAAGTGGCCGTTCGGCGGCCAGATCCTCAAGCAGGACGGTGCCACCCACCCGGCCACGTACCTCGACCCGGTCGGACTGTGACCGACTGGACGTCCTCGTCTGCGGCTGGAACGCCTCCGGAGAAGGCCTGCCCGCCATGAGCTGCCAATGGGTCCAGGCCGTCTTTCTCGGATCATGCCTGGACAGCGTCGTCGTCCGTCCGCGCCCAGGCCAGCTGCGCGTCGCTCAGCGGCGGGTCGAACCCTTCTGGGAACATCAGCATGAGCGGCTGCGGCCACATGCTCTCCAGCCCGTGCTCTTGGCAGTACAGGGCGATGAGATGCGGTCCTTCCCCGCAGGACTCGTGCCGGTAGTGGCGGTCATGAGTCTGGCAGAAGTACCCGTACCTTGAGCAGCCGTCCTCATCGCTCGGCTCGTAGAAGCTGGGATCACGGACGATCTGGGTCACCGGCTCCTGCCGATTGAACCGGGGGATGGGCCGAGGATCACGCCACATCAGTCGTGGAGGAAGCACGCGCCCATCCTGCACCGAGGTCGCCCCACTCGTATCACCGGGTGGTCACGGATCGAGCCGCTGTTCGCGGACTCCGAGAGGCCATCTCATGTGGCGAGTCCCCGGGTATCGGATCAGGGTGCAGGCGGCGATGTCGGCCGCACCGCTCAGCTGGCCGAAGTGTCCCGTGTCGCCTCGCGTGCCTCGGTGAGGGCTCGCTGCCTGAGGTTGCCGCCGAACAACTGAATCGTGGTGGCGGCCAGGATGTCATCCCTGCCGATGGTCCGCCCGTCCCCCCTACGGGCGGACAGGGCCCGGAGGGAATCCTTGAGGAACGGGGGTGGGGCCGGTTCGCCCGGCATCACCAGGGTGGCCGTTCCGAAACGTTTGACCCCGCCCTCGCGGACGACCATGGCCGCGTCCCGGGCGAGGTCCGTCAGGAACACGCTCGCGATTCCGTCCAGGTCGCGGACCATCGCCGGGACGGCCGTCACCCCCTGGCTCCACAGCAGCTTCTTGACCCCGGCCTCGAACCTGTGGGCGCCGACCACAGCACTCGGTTTGCGCGACCTGCTGCGCTTACGAGAAGGCACGACGACACCCTCGGCGTCGTACAGGACACCGGTCAGGCCGTGAAACGTCGGGCTGTGGTCGTACCACTTGTCCCCCACCTCGAGCTCGACGTTCCGGTCGATCGCCGAGAGAAGGTCCCCGGGAATCAGCTTCTTCCGGGCCTGCTCCGCCGCCGCTCTCCTCGCGCCGCCGATGATCTCCGTCAGCACTGTCCGCGTCACCGACGCGGCGGCCCACGCGGCCGACCGAGAGACATGCATCCGGGTCACGTCCCTGAACACCGCTTTGACGAGAGAAGGCTTGAACGGCGAGACATCCATGACCGAGGCGGTCTCGGGACCGCTGTGCTCAGGGCGTGCGGGTTGTGCGGTCATCGGAAGAAACGCTCCCTGCCGTCGGAGTTGTCAGAAGCCCACACTTCACCACGCAGACCGCTCTCTTCCTCCCGTCCTCCGTCGAAGCGGCACCCGGTCCAGGGCTGCCTGACGGGCACATCCCGGCCCCGTTCTCCCCAGCCCCTGCCACCGAGGAGGAGCGGGCGGTGAAGCGCACGCAGGACGACACGTGGGCGGCCAAGCTGCGGGGCGGCGAAGGCGTTCCACCCGGAAACGGCGCCCACGGCGAACCGCACACCCATGGCCCGCGCCCAGCGCCGCTCCAGCAGCTTCAGCGCCGGATCTCATCCCATCTGAGCGCGGGCAGCGGAAAGATCCCCCTGGGTGGCGGCCCCGGCGACGAGCAGAACGGGCCAGGAACCGAGGGCTGCGGTGATTGCAAGCGGTCGCGGGCTCGGAGCCGCTGCGCACCGAACGGCGACGGGTCGCCCGCGCTGGGTGCGTGCAGGCACCTGGGAGCCGGGCCGACCGGACACGCGCTGCTCTGCCTTCTCGCCGAACGTCATCACCGTGACCCCGGCCGCACCCGCGAGGAGGCCCTGCCCCAGCGCGTGCTTCATGGTGCCGCCCCGGGTACCCGGGCTTGGCTGCGTTCACCAACGCTCCCCGACTGGCACGCGTACACAGGAGGCCCCAGGATGAATGCTCCCTCACCCTCGGACACGTCTCGACGCCTTCCGCCGGCTCGTGGCGCGGACATGAAGTTGCTCGGCATCTATCTCAACGACCATCTGGCCGGCGCCACCGCGGGCTCGCTGCGAGCCAGCTACCTGGCGCGGACCACCCGCGGCTCCGCCCTCGGCCGGGCGGCGGGTCCTGTCGCCGCCGAGATTGCACAGGACCGGTCGGCGCTGCTGGGCATCATGCGGGACCTGGGCGTTCCCGTCCGCCGCTACAAGGTCTGTGCGGGCTGGGCGGCCGAGAGACTGGGGCGGTTGAAGGGCAACGGGCGCCTGATGCGGCGCTCACCGCTCAGCACCGTGCTGGAGCTGGAGGCGCTGCGGCTCGCGGTGGAGGGCAAGGCGGCCGGATGGCAGACCCTGCGCCGGCTCAGCACCATTGAGCAGCGCCTTGATCCTGCACAGCTCGACACGTTGCTGGAACGGGCCCGGCAACAGCAGAACACACTGGAGGAATGGCGCACTCGCGCAGCCGAGGCGGCACTGCGTACGACGGCCGGGCCGGGAAGCGGAAACTCGCGAGGTGGCGGGCGGTCGGCTGGTCGAAGGGGGTGACGATCCCCGGCATCGTGAACGTGTCGTGTGGTCGGCGGTGATCAGGCCTCGGCCCGCAGCACTCCCAGCCGCTCCACACCGTCGGTGACGGCCACCCACCACCGCCCGCTCCGGCGCGCACCCGTCCTGTCCCGCTCTGCGAGCAGATCCACCCGCTGATAGGCCTCGCCGGGCAGGCTGCCTTGCACGGTGACTTCGTGACCGCCATCTCCCGCATCGAGCCCCGCCCGGTGAACTGGCGCAGCACCGTCTCCCGGATGTCCACCACGAAAACAGCCCCACGCCCCGCATCCCGGCCACAGCGGCGTACTCCGCGATCAGCACCGGAAGCTGCTCGAGCGTGGCTGTATGGCCGGCCTGCATCAGCACCACCGATGACTCCGCCGCAATCCTCTCAACCACGGAGGGCATCCCCGCATCAGCAGCCGCCCCCGGATCGCCTCGGCCGTGCCATGTGCGGAAGGCAGCGGGTTTGCCGCCAGGACAGTCGGGGCCGGGTGAGGTCACGGGACTCGTCTTCGGCGGTCGTCGACGGTGTCATCCATGCGCTCGCCGGCGACGTCCGCGCAGCACCACTCGCACGGTGATCAGGCGGGGATGCGTCCCGTCGACCGCAGGTGCCAGCGTCGTTCGGCGTACGCGAAGTCGTCTCGCCACAGGCGTCCCGCGGCGGCGCGGACGAGCGGGCGCAGCAGCGGGGCAGCCTTGCGGGCCAGGAGGAAACCTGTGCGGTCGGAGACTGCGATGACGGCCTCGACGACCGCCGTGCGCGGTCGGCCATGGTCGTCGGACCCGAGGGGGACGGCATGCGTCTCGACCACGGAACCCGTGCCCTCGCCGCGGGTGATGTGCATGACGACGGTGCGGGGTTCCGGCGTGGTGAACACCGCTCGCACCGGTACGACCAGTCGTCCCGCGACCTTGAAGGACACGTCGACGGTGAAGCCGTTGTCGCTCCCGTCAGCGGCACTTTCGGGCACCTCGACCACGGTGAGGTCGACGAACGAGTGGGGGTGGTACCAGGCGCCGTGCCAGGGGTCCAGGCGATTGGCCACGATGTCTTCGGGCTCGCACGTTGCCACGCCGACGTAGACGGCCGACACCGCACTTGCCGGCGTGGGACGGGACGGCAGCACGGGTGCCTCGAGTGGCGGTTCGCCGCCTACGTCGTCCAGGCGCACCCACACCAGCACGCCGTCGTCGTGGACCGGCAGGGGATTCCAGCCACCGAACGGGGCGCCGTCCAGGGCGAGTCCGTGCCAGTGACACACGAGGCGTCCGCACCGTACGGGACTGTCCCGCAGTGGCGCGCCCAGGTGTGGGCAGATGCCGGGGCCGGCGACCGGACGGCCGTCGGCGCCGCGCCAGACGACCACTTCGCGCCCCGCCACGGTCCGGGCCAGCGGCCGGTCCGCGTCGAGGCCGTGGGAGGCACCCACGACGTACCAGTTGCCGGACGGGCGTGCCTGCGCCCGCTTCAGCGCTTCGGCGATCACGGCGGGGCGCGCTTCGCGCCACGTGGGGTGCTGGCGGTCCCAGGACACCGGCCGCCTGCGCACGAGGAGGGGGAGGCGTCCGCCACCGAGGGCCGGGCGGGGCATCACGCGACCTCCTCGGGCACCGGTCGGCACGGTTCGCCGGGACACGCCAGTGAAGGAGGGGACGCAGGAGCGGGGCGCCTTGGGGCACGCAGGTGTGCGGCGGCCACCCGGAGGAGCCCGTCGGCGGCGACCGCGGCGCGGCGCACTCGGGGCACGACCGCGCGACGGTGCAGCACGGAGTAACCCTGCCGGGCCACGGCGTCCAGGATGCCGCCGTACAGGACGAACGCGGTGCGGATGCACGGGCGGGAGAGCGGGGCGAGCATGGGGAGCCCGGGTGCCGCCTCTCGGTAGACGCCGCGGGTGAGGGCCTCGAATTCGCGCAGCGCGGCGGTGATGCGCCGGTCGGTGCGGCCTGTCGTGCGGCTCCACTCGAGCAGCCGGCGGTCGGCGCCGTGGGCGTGCAGCAGGTCGGCCGGCAGGTACACCCGGCCCCGGTCGAGGTCTTCGCCCACATCACGGAGGAAGTTGGTGAGCTGGAAAGCCACACCGAGCGCGGCCGCGTGCGGGGCGGCCTCCTCACGCGGGACGACCGTGCCCAGGACGGGCAGCATCTGCAGCCCGATCACGGCCGCGGAACCGTGCATGTAGCCGCGCAGATCGGCGTAGGTGGCGTAGTCGGTGACCCGCAGGTCGGAGCGCATCGCGGTCATGAAATCGGCGAACAGACCGTGGTCGATGGCGTAGCGGCGTGCCGTGTCCGCAAGGGCCAGCACCACCGGCTCACGACTGTTGTGCTCCTGCAGGCTCGACAGCAGCTCGTGGTGGAGGTCGGACAATGCAGCGTCACGCCGGGCGGGACCGATCGCGGGATCGAGGGTGTCGACGATGTCGTCGGCCCAGCGTGCGAAGCCGTACAAGGCGTGCACGGCCGCTCGGTGCTCGACGGGCAGCAGCCGGGTGGCGAGGAAGTAGGTTTTTCCGTGGCGGGCGTTGAGCCGGCGGCATTGCCGGTACGCCGCACGCAGGGCCGGGTCGGCGATGCCTGCCGCATCGAGTTCGCGGTCGCTCATGCGGAGGCCTCCTGCGCAGGAAGGCGGCTGCCGCGCCTGGTGGCGGTGGCGCGTGCGGTGGATCCGGTGATCCGTGCCGCAGCGAGCTTCCCTGACAGCAGCACGGTCGGGACACCGACGCCGGGAGTGGTGCCGCAGCCTGCGAGGACGACGTTCTCCGTGCCGCGGACGAGGTTGCGGGGCCGGAACGGACCCGTCTGCGGGAACGTGTGCGCCACCGAGAACGGCGTACCGGCGCTGTGCCCTTCGGCGTGCCAGGTTGCCGGTGTGACGATGCACTCCTTCTCGATGGCTTCCTCGATGCCGTCGAGGCCGCGCCGCTGAAGTTCCCGCAGGAGCTCGCCGCGGTAGCGCGGGGCCAGGTCGTCCCAGGCGGAGGGCTGTGGACCGACGTCGGTGTTGGGGCAGGGAGCGAGGACGTAGTGCAGATGCCGGCCTGGCGGGGCGAGCGACGGGTCGGTGGCAGTGGGCCGGGTGATGAGCAGCGACGGGTCGCTCATCAGGTGTCCCGTTCGCGTCAGCTCGTCGAAGGTGTGGTGCCAGGCCGCGCCGAAAGAGATCGTGTGGTGCGCGAGCTGCGGCCAGGTGCGGGCGGTGCCCAGGTGCAGCACCACCGCGGAGGGCGAGTGCCGCAGCCGCAGGGGACGCCGGGGCGGCCGGCCCAGGAGCCGGTAGGCGACGGGCAGGTCGGGAGTGAGGACCACGGCGTCACAAGGAATGCGGTCGACCTCGGTGACGACGGCAGTGACCCGGCTGCCGGTACGTTCCAGGCACCTCACCTCTTGCGCGAAGCGCAGGTCGGCGCCCGCGTCGGCGGCGGCGTCCGCCATGGCCTGCGGCAGCGTGTGCATGCCGCCTCGGGGGAAGTACACGCCGGCGACGGTGTCCATGTAGGCGATGACTGCGTACGCGGCCAGGGCCCGCCTCGGCGGCACTCCCGCGTAGAGGGCTTGGAAGGTGAAGACGCGGCGCAGCCGCTCGTCCAGCAGGAATCGGCCGATGCGCGGCTCCAGCCGGCCGAACCCGCCGAGGACCGCCAGCCGTGCGAGATCGGTGGTGAGCAGATCCAGCGGCGAGTCGAAGTTGGCGTCGATGAAACGGCGCATCTGTACGCGGTGCAGCCGTTCGAGCCAGCTGCGCAGCCGCAGGTATCCGGCGGCGTCGCCGGCTCCGGCGAAGCGCTCGATCTCCGTGGCCATCGCTTCGGCGTCGGTGTGCACGTCGAGGCTGCTTCCGTCGGCGAAGCATGCGCGGTAGGCCGGGTGGAGCGGGACGAGGTCGACACGTTGCCGCAGACTGTCACCGACGGCGGCGAAAGGTTCGTCGGCCAGGTCGGGCATGGTCAGCACGGTGGGACCGGTGTCGACGCGGTAGCCGTCGAGGTCGAGGCGGCCGGCGCGGCCGCCCGGCAGCGGGGCACGCTCCACGACGGTCACCCGGCGTCCCGCGCCCAGCAGGTGCAGCGCGGCCGACAGTCCGGCGAGCCCAGCTCCTACCACCACCACGTGGTCGGTGCCTCCCGGCACCGTGCGCATCACCGTCGGACCCGCTCGGCGGTGGGCGGCACCCAGGCCGCAGGCAACGCCTGTGGTTCACGGTGACCGCCGCCTGCCGTGGTGCCGGCCGCGCGGCTCAGCAAGTCACGGAGCCGGTTGGCGCCTTCGGCCTCAAGCCTCGCGCTGTCCAGGTGGTGCAAGCCCTTGTCCAGGAGCCGGCGGATGCGGGCTTCGGCTGCCTCCGGGGCTCCTGTTGCCACCAGGACCTCGCGCACCTTCTCCAACGCGGCCGGTGACAGATCTCGGCGGCCGAGCGCGTGCTCGAGGACGTCGAGGGCACCGCGGTCACCTGCGGCCTCGGCCCGCGCCCGGGCAAAAGCGACGAGATACGTCGGCTTGCCCTCACGGATGTCACCGCCGGCCGGTTTGCCGGTCCGCCGCGGGTCGCCGAACACATCATCGAGATCGTCACGCAGCTGGAAGGCCATGCCGACGCACCGGCCGGCCGAGCACAGCGCCCGCACGGTGACGTGGTCCGCGCGGGCGAGGGCAGCGCCGAGCGCGAGCGGCCGCTCGACGGAGTAGCGGGCGCTCTTGAGGCAAGCCGTCCGCAGCGCGCGAGGCAGGGAACGGGCCGCCGTAGCCTGCCCGTGGACGTCCAGGTACTGTCCGGCCACCATCTCCGTGCGTGTATCGCTCCACAGGCGGCGCACGGCGGACGCGGTGTCGGACGGCAGGGCGGTTTCGGCCAGCAGGTCGTCGGCCCAGGCGAGCGCCAGGTCACCGGCGAGGATCGCGGAGGCCTGTCCGAAGGATGCGGCACGGTCCGGCGAGGTCGCGCTGTCGTACTGTGCGGCGACGTCGGCGTGCACCGGGAGCCGGCCCCGGCGCAGCGTGGAGCCGTCCATCACGTCGTCGTGGACGAGCGCGCAGGTCTGGAGCAGTTCCAGGGCGGCGCCGATCCTCAGCGCCGCCGTCACCGTGGCGTGGCCCTCGCCGCCGCAGGCGCGCAGGGCCCACCAGAGCAGTTGTGAGCGGGCGCGGTTGCCGCCCCGGCTGAAGCGCGCGACCCGTTCGGCCACGTCGTCGGCGAACACCGTGCTCATGGTCCGTGCTCGGTTGACATGCTCGGCCAGGAAGCGGTCGAGGACACGGGCGACGGCCGCGCGGACGTCCTGGTCGACGGCGCGGGCGTCCGCGGTCTCCGGGCGCGGCGAGGCGGCGCGTGGAAGGTCCCTCGCCGGGCCGTTCGGCCGCACCCGGGCGGGGGAGTCCGGCGGAGCCACCGGGGCAAGGGACGCCGATCCGCCCGTGGGCTGATCCGTCGCCGGTGTGGGACGCATTCCGGTTCAACTCCTCGTGTTCGCGTAGCGATCCGTCCTCACTCGCTTCGCGCTCGGAAGCGCAGACGGATGCGCAGGGAGCGAAATGCGGAACGAATGGCTGGTGCCATGTTTTCCCCCTCCCGGCCCTGCCCAGCGCCGCAGCGGCGTTGTCACCCGCGCGGGTGGCTTGCATCCGTTCGGACGCCGGGACAGGAATGCTGAAGGTGCGGCGCGCGTGTGCCGAAGACCGAACGACTGGTGCTCACGACCTGGAGGGAGGAAGCGCTCGTGCGCGAGGTGGATGTCGCCATCATCGGCGCGGGAGCCGCCGGTCTGTCCCTGGCGCACCGCCTTTCGGCACCCGGATTCCGGGCGAGCGCGTTGTCGGTGCTCCTGGTCGACGCCCCGCCCGGCCCGCTGCGTCCGCCCCGCCGGACCTGGTGTTTCTGGGAGGCCGGCCAGGGGTGCTTCGACGCGGCGGTCAGGGCGTCGTGGCGGCAGTTGCGCGTGCGGTCCCGTACGGGAACTGTCATCGAGGGAGACATCGCGCCCCTGCGGTACAAGATGATCAGGTCGGACGACTTCGAGGAACTGGTGGCTGCTCAGGTGGCGCGCAACCCGGCCCTGCGGCGGCTGGAAGCCACCGTCGAGACGGTGGAGGACGTCCACGGCGGAGGCCTGATTCACCTGCAGGACACCGAGGGCCGCCACCGGACGGTCCGCGCCCGCTGGGTCTTCGACTCACGCCCGCTCGGCAGCCTGCCCGCCGCCCGCACCACGCTTCTGCAGCACTTCCACGGCTGGTTCGTCCGCACCACCCGCCCCACCTTCGACCCCGCCACGGCCGAACTGATGGACTTCCGTACCCCACAACCCGACCACGGCCTGTCCTTCGGGTACGTTCTGCCCCTCACTCCCGGCGAGGCACTGGTGGAGTACACCGAGTTCTCTCCGCGCGTCCTGTCGGCCACCGATTACGAGGCGGCGGTGCGGCACTACACCCGGGACGTGCTCGGCCTCGGCGGCCTGGAGGTGCTCTCCACCGAGACCGGAGCCATCGCGATGACGGACGGCCCGCTGCCCCGGCAGGTCGGTGCGTCCGTCTTCCGGATCGGTGCCGCCGGTGGAGCCACCCGCCCCTCGACCGGCTACACCTTCGCCGGCTTGCAGCGGCAGACCCGGGCCGTGGCCACAGCCCTGTACCGGGGCCGACGGCCCGTGCCGCCTCCCGCCCACTCCGCCCGCTCCCGCGCCATGGACGCCGTACTTCTGCGCGCCCTGGACAGCGGCCGGGCCAATGGCCCCGATCTCTTTGCCCAGCTGTTCGCACGGGTTCCGATGAAGCGACTCCTGCTGTTCCTCGACGGCCGCACGCACCTGCACCAGGACCTCGCCGTCGGCCTGCACGCCCCCATCGGACCGATGCTGCGCTCGGCGCTGGAGCTGCCCCTGCTGCCCCGTCGGCCGTTCGAGGAAACCTGACGCCCCACCACCCACCCCCATGGGAGACCGCATGGCCCTGCTGCACGACCAGGAGCTGACCGCCGCATTCGACCACGCCGCACGCACCTACGACGCGCTGGTCGCCGTCAACCCCGGCTACCACTCTCACCTCCGTCGCTCGGTACGTCGGCTGGGCCTGCCCGATCACGGACGCGGCCTGCGCATCCTGGACCTCGGTTGCGGAACCGGCGCGTCCACCGCCGCCCTCGCCGCTGCGCTGCCGAACGCGGAGATCACCGCCGTGGACGCCTCCGCCGGGATGCTCGCGCGCGCCACCACCAAACGTTGGCCGCCCCACGTCACCTTCGTGCAGGCACCGGCGGAACGGCTGGCAGAGGCCGGTGTGCACGGCCCGTTCGACGCCGTCTTCGCCGCCTACCTGTTCCGCAACGTCGCCGACCCCGACGCCCTGCTGACCACCGTGCACCGGATCCTGGCCCCGTCGGGCAGGCTCGGCGTGCACGAGTACACGCTCAGCGGACACCGCGCCCACCGGGCCGTGTGGACCCTCGTGTGCCGCGGCATCGTCCAGCCCCTGGCCGGCGCGCTGGGGGACCGCGACCTGTACCGGCATCTGTGGCGCAGCGTCGTCGAGTTCGACACCACCGACCGCTTCGCCGCCCGGATGCGCACCGCTGGATTCGACCGCGTGCGCGTCCTGCCCCTACCTGGCTGGCAGACGGGCATCACGCACACGTTCGTCGCCCGCCGCGCCGACGCCGACGCGGAGGAGGCGCGATGACCCGCCCGCGCCGACGAGGGCAGGAACCGGCACGCCCCGGCCGGGACCGCCAGGCCCGCATGCTGCCGCCACCGGTCGGCGTGCCGAGGATCGAAGGGGAACGGCCCACCACCGCGGTGGTAGGCGGAGGGATCGCCGGCCTGGCCGCCGCGACCGCGTTGGCCGAACGAGGCGTGGCGGTGACACTGTACGAGCGCGAGAGCTTCCTGGGCGGTCGCATCGGCGGATGGTCCGTCGAGCTGAAGGACGGCACGAAGAGCACCATGAGCCGCGGCTTCCACGCCTTCTTCCGTCAGTACTACAATCTGCGGGCCCTGCTGCGCCGCACCGATCCCCGGCTCGAACGGCTCACGGCGCTGCCGGACTACCCGCTGCGGCACAGCAGCGGACTGCAGGACAGCTTCCGGCGCGTTCCGCGCACACCCCCGTGGAGCGCCCTCGGCTTCGCCGCGCTGAGCCCCTGCTTCGGCCTGCGCGACCTGCTCCGCATGAACCCGGTCGCGGCCCTGCCACTCCTCGATGTCCGCGTCCCCGAGATCTACGCACGCCTCGACCACCGAAGCGCGCACGACTTCCTGGAAGACATCAGCTTCCCGCGCAAAGCCCGCCACCTCGCCTTCGAGGTGTTCTCCCGCAGTTTCTTCGCCGACCCCCGCCGGCTTTCGGCTGCCGAGATGGCGCTCATGTTCCACATCTACTTCCTCGGATCCGCCGAGGGCCTGCTCTTCGACGTGCCCAGCGCGCCCTTCCCGCAGGCCCTGTGGAATCCTCTCGCTGCGTACCTGTTGCAGCACGGCGCCGACGTCCGCGTCTCCACGCCCGTGGAGCACATCACCCCCCTCCCGAAGGGCGGCTACGAGGTGAGCACCACCCGTGGCCGACAACGTCATGACACCGTCGTCCTGGCCCTGGACACCGCAGGGCTGCGCTCCCTGGTCGGCCGTTCCGACCGGCTCGGCAACGCCGCGTGGCGGACACGCATCGCCCACCTGCGCACCGCCCCACCGTTCCTGGTCACACGACTGTGGCTCGACCAGCCCGTGGCTGCGGACCGCCCCGGCTTCCTCGGCACCAGCGGATACGGCAGCCTCGACAACGTAAGCGTCCCGGAACGCTGGGAGGACGAAGCGGCCCGCTGGGCGGCGCGCACCGGCGGATCCGTGGTGGAACTCCACGCCTACGCACTGAGGCCGGACACGCCCCGCGACGTGGAGCAGAAACACCTGATCGACCAACTGCACCGGATCTACCCGGAAACACGGAACGCCACAGTCGTCGACGCCCGCCACGAGTGGAGGGCCGACTGCCCGCTGTTCCCGGTGGGTGGCCATGCCGACCGCCCACCGGTGCGCACCCCGGATCCGCACCTGGTGATGGCCGGGGACCTGGTACGCGTCGATCTGCCCGTAGCACTGATGGAACGGGCCGCCACCACTGGTTTCCTCGCTGCCAACGCGCTCTTGGAACGCTGGGGCGTGTGCGGGCAGCCGCTGTGGACAGTTCCCGATCGAGGACGCGGCACTCACCTGCGCCTGATGAGCCGCTGGCAGCAGCACGGCGATGCACAAGCACGCGACATGCCGGGGCGCAGGGCAACGGCTGCTATCGCGGTGCGGGCAAAAGGAGCAAGGGCATCCGCACGATCATTGCCGCCGTCATCGTGAGCAGTGCGGTCGTCGCAGCCATTCCAGCCCGGGTAGTGATCACCGTGGTCGGGATCGAGAGGTTCGTTCCCGCTGCCTCACGCAGACCTCAACTGCCTGGGCCTCTACAGCTTCCGTGCCGCCGTCACGGACCGTCTGAGGCTCGCCTCCGGGTGGCCGGTCAGGTGGCGGGCCTGACGGATTGTTCCGGGGCGGGCGAGCATCGCCCCTTGCTCGTCGGTAGGGGAGTACGGGCGAGCGCGGGGGGCATGTCGACTTCCGTTCGTGCGCCGGGAGTTGTTCGCGCAGTCTGAGGCATGACCCGGCTGTGGTGGGCAACCAGAAGGGAACCGAAGAAGAGAAAAGAAGCTGACTACGACAGGTTAGGAGATACCGATGTCGTCCTACAGCAGAACAGGCGCAGACAAGACGGGCCGGGCGAGCGGACTGGCGATCGCGGGACTGGTCTGCGGCATCGTCGGCCTTTTCATCCTGCCGATCATCCTGGGGCCGCTGGCTGTCATCTTCGGCGCCGTGGCGCTGCGTCAGACCGGCTCCGTGATGGCGAAGTGGGACATCGGTCTCGGAGTGGTCGACATCGTTCTCATGATCGTGATGTTCGTCGTCGCCGCCAACAACGGCGGCAGCTTCTCCTGGCACATCGGCTGACGGACTCGCGCTGGCTGCAGCCGGCGTCTGTGCGCCTACGTGGGCGCCCATGGGCTTGCTCCGCGCGCCGGCTCCACTGCCGGGGGTGGAGGTCGGGGCAGGTCCGGTGTCGGTTCGGACCCGGTGGCTGTTACTCACTTTCGGTGAGCATCTCCGTTGCGGCAGGCAGGGAAGGCCGGCGGAGAGCTGACCTGTGCATATGCGCCTCGACATGCCCTCTCACGCGTCGTGCTGTCGAGTTCGCGTGTGCCCCACGTTTCCTGCGTGAGCGATGAGTTTGGCGGCGGACCGGGTCTGTCCCGGCATGACTCGAATCATCGCTGACATCTCGGTGTCTCTCGAGGGCTTCGTCACCCGGCCCGACCCCCGGCTCGGCCCCCGGTCTGGGCACCGGCGGTGAAGCCCTGCACACGTGGGCGTCTTCCGAGGACCCCGACGGCCGCTGGGTCCTGCCCGAGGGGGGACTGTCCGCTCGGGTGCCGTCGTCCTTGGCCACCACCTCCTCGACGTTGTCGAGGGGCCGACGCGCCACTCGTCCTGCTCGCCGGCGGGACGACCCTGATTGATGGCACGGAGATCCGTGTGCGGCGCCCGGCGGCAGGCCGACAGCACCGGAGCAAATTCGTCTCCGAAAGACCGAGCAGAACGTGGGGAAGTCCATGGTCCTCACGGACGCCGAGGGGCGCGTGATGTCCTGCAGCCCGGTCCAGCCGGGCAGTTGCGCCGACATCACCCAGGCACGACAGCTGGGACTGGCCCAGTTCCTGGCCGACGGTCCGTTCATGGAGATCCCCGAGGATGCCGGCTATCAGGGCATGGGCGCGCAGACCGGCGGTCGCGTGGTGACGCCACCACATCGCAAGGTCAAAAAAGAGGCTCGCGGTTCCCGATCCGGCCGTAGGTCCCAGGGGATGCGGGCTTCCGGCGCCGGGACGCCGGCGATCACGTAGAGGGTCGTCTGCCTGAAGACCAAGAGCGCGGGCAAGGTCGTCGAGTTGCGAAGTCAGTGGCGGTGCACCTGAGGCCACCGAGCGGAGTTCTCTCTCCGAGATGCCGGACGCCGAGGCCAGCGACGTGACATCCGTCCGACGGTGATCCAGAAGTCGGGTCAAGCACGCCAGCCGAACGCAGGCCCTTCTGCAGGATCCTTGTCTCGTCCACGACCAACACGCCATCCCCGCGCCGAGGTGGTCCACCTGTCAGGAGCGCGCCCCGTCGGCGCCCCAGCGTGCGCTTCGCAGCAGCCTCTGCATCGTGCTGGGGCGGCGTGGCCAGCCTGTGTCGGCCGTTCTCGTACTTACCCGGGCCCAACGCAAATCGCGAGGGCCGACCGGATGGGGATGGCGCGCTCCCGCCCGAGGCAGCTGATCCACCCCTCAATCCCTTTGCGCGCACGAGCAGGTCGCCCCTAGCGTGCAGGCGCATAGGAACGTGCGCCAGGACAGCGCGCCACACGCATGAGGAGCAACCGCCGTGGGAACCATGGTCTCGGTCAGGGGCTGGCTGCAGTGTGACGACGGACAGCTGGCCCAGATCAAGGAGATCGTGGGAGCAGACGATCCGGAGCGCACCTACAGCGGGGGCTGGGCCTTCCCCGCTCGGCAGTACAACTACGTCAGGTGGGCGTTCTACGGGGGTGACATCCGCGCGGTGTCCCTCGACTGGTTCGAGGAGAGGTTGCGTCAGATCGCCCGGATCCCGGCCTCCTACCAGGACGGCGAGTACGACGACAGGCCTCGAGGGCTGTTTCTGGTCAGCCACGACGTCGACGGCATGAGGGAGTGGAGGGTCCACAACGGTGACCTTGTGATCGGCCTCCCGGATGGGGATTACCGCTACCTCGACGCCTAGCAACTGGTCTCGATTGGTGTGATCTTGCGGCATGCTGTTCGCGTGTCGAGCGAGTTGGCCGAGCGGACGGCGCCGGACGGATTGTGGGAGCTGTTCCAGCGGGTGGTGCCGCCAGCTCCGGTGCGACCGCAGGGTGGTGGTCGCGGACGGCACGGCATCGGTGGGTCCTGGCGGCCATCGTGTTCGTCGCCACGTCAGGATGCACCTGGAACCAGCTTCCGCCCGGCTTTGGCCCGTCGGGCGACTATGCTGCGCAATTTGGCTGAGTGAGCGTCGCGGGTGCGGCATGATCGCCTCTGTGGCCCTGGTCGCGTCGTGGGCCACGAGGAGTGGAGTCCATGTCGTTACGGCCGAAGAGGCTGCCAGAGATCCCGGCACAGACCGTGGCGGTCGCGCGGGCGGCGTTCCCTCATGGGACGTTGGCGATGCGGGTGCGGGACCGGCTGGGCGCGGTGTTTGCGGATGAGCCGTTCATCGATGCGTTCGGACACCGTGGGGCGCCGGGCCTGTCGCCGGCGGTGTTGTCTCTGGTCACGGTGCTGCAGTTCACGGAGAACCTGACCGACCGGCAAGCCGCCGTGATGGCGGTCCGCGCGATCGACTGGAAGTACGCGATCGGCGCGGAACTGACCGATACCGGTTTTGACGCGACCGTGTTGTCCCGGTTCAGGACCCGGCTGGCCGAGCATGGCATGGAGCGGGTGGTGTTCGACCGACTCCTGGAAGTGTGCCGTGACCAGGGCCTGGTCGGGGCCGGCGGCAAGCAGCGCACTGACTCCGCTCATGTGATCAGCGCGGTTCGTGACCTGAACCAGACCGAACTCGCAGGTGAGAGCGTGCGAGTGGCGTTAGAGGCCCTTGCGGTCGCGGCTCCGGGCTGGTTGGCCGACGCGGTGGACATTCCCGAGTTCGTGCACCGCTACGGGGAACGCGTCAACGGGTGGACGATGCCGTCGTCGAAGTCGAAGCGGGACCGGCTGGCGGTGGTGTTCGGGCAGGATGCGCTGGCACTGTGCCGGGCGGTCTGGGCACCCGGGGCGCCGGGATGGCTGCGGGAGATCGAGCCGGTCGCGTTCCTGCGCAGGATGCTCGTGCAGACCTATTACGTGTCCACCGACGCGCGGGGACGGGAGGTGGTCGTGAAGCGGGAGGCCGACACGGAGGGCGTCCCGCCCGGTCATCTCCGCCTGGCCTCTCCCTACGACCCTGATGCGCGGTGGGCGGCCAAGGGCGACGACCTTTTCTGGCGCGGCTACAAGGTCCACCTCACCGAAACCTGCGACACTCCCGCCGAAGCCGAAGCCGAAGCCGAAGCCGAAGCCGAAGCCGAAGCCGAAGCCGAAGCCGAAGCCGAAGCCGAAGCCGAAGCCGAAGCCGAAGCCGAAGCCGA
>NZ_JBIUBE010000025.1:64622-86546 GCF_044593395.1 Streptomyces sp. NPDC052301
AGCCCTGCCGTTGCGGCTGATCACGTACGTTTTCACCACCAAGGCGAGCGTCCCGGACGTGAAGGCCACCAGACCCGTTCAGCAGAACCTCGCCGACCGCGGCCTCACGCCGGGCGAGCACTACCTCGACGCCGGCTACCCGTCCGCCGACCTGATCCATGACGCCACCCGCCAGGGCATCACCATGGTCACCCCGGCCCTCCTCGACCACTCACCGCAGGCCAAGGCCGACGCCGGGTTCCACAAGAGCGCCTTCCGCATCGACTGGAAGGCCCGCCAGGCCCGCTGCCCGCAGGGCCGCACCAGCACCGGCTGGTTCCCCGTCCGGCAGCACGGCCGCGAGGCCATCGTCGTCCAATTCGCCCGCACCGACTGCCACGCCTGCCCCGCCCAGGACAAGTGCACCACCTCAGCGCGCGGCATCCGCATCCTCAGCCTCCGCCCCCGGGAACTCCACGAGACCCTGGCCAATGCCCGGGCCAAGCAGGCCACGAAGACATGGATGGCCAAGTACGCACTCCGCGCCGGTATCGAGGGCACCATCAACCAGGCCCTCGACGTCACCGGCCTCCGCCGAGCCCGCTACCGCGGACTGCCCAAGGTCCGCCTCCAACACGCCTTCTCCGCCACCGCCGTCAACGTCATCCGCCTCGACGCCCACTGGAACCCCGGCCAACCCTCCTTCACGCCCCGGACCAGCAGACTCACCCGCATCAGCCACCAACTCGCAGCCCGAACCCCCAAGGGTGCAGCTCCGGCTCCGGGGCAGCGGAATACTCGGCTGCAACTGAGGCTGACCCGCTCATAGGATCCTCGTTCGAGGCGCTGACACGGCGCCCTGCCGACCGTTGGCTCTCAACGGACCGAGGATGCGTGACGCAATGAGCAGCCGACTCTTCGCAATCTCCTTCGACGCGCACCAGCCCGAGCGCCTAGCGCATTTCTGGTCCGGCGTCCTGGGGTTGGAGAGAGCCGACGATTCTCACGATGGCGTCGCCCTGCTGTCCGGGAATGACGCCGGCTACCGCCTCGGCTTCCGTCCCTCCCAAACGCAGAAGGCCGCCCAGAACCGGCTGCACTTCGACCTGACCAGCTCCTCCCTGGAGGACCAGCAGGAGACCGTGGCCAGGGCACTCGACTTCGGTGCGCAGCACGCTGATGTCGGCCAGGGACCGGACGCGTCCCATGTGGTACTCGCGGACCCTGAGGGCAACGAGTTCTGTGTCATCGAGCCGGGCAACAATTTCCTCGCCGGCTGCGGCTTCATCGGAGCGCTCGCCTGCGATGGTTCGCAGACCGTGGGCTACTTCTGGAGCGAGGCGCTGGGCTGGCCGCTGGTGTGGGACCAGGACGAGGAGACCGCCATCCAGTCACCGAACGGCGGTACAAAGATCACGTGGGGTGGTCCGCCGCTCATGCCGGACCCCGGCAAGGACCTGCACTTCGACCTCGCACCGGACGACGATCAGCAAGCGGAGGTCGAGCGCCTGCTCTCCCTCGGGGCGAAGCGTCTCGACTCCGCGCACGGCAGGGACGGCGCAGTGCTGCTGGCCGACCCCGACGGCAACGAGTTCCGCGTGCTCACGCGACGGTGAAGCGGGAGCCGCGGTAGCCGGTTGCTGCCGCGAGGAGCGCAGCAGAGAGCCGGGCAGACCCCCGTCACCCAACGAGCAGCTCAACGTGTCCCGCGAGGAGAGAGCCACACCCAACCCTGAATTAAGCAGCAGAGTCTCGGGCGTCACTGCTTTCCGCCGGTTCACCGAGTGGTCGCAAGCTCGCGTGTGGGCCAGACTGCATCGTCTGATCCTCGACGAACCCGGCAGCCGGGGAGAGTTGGACTGGTCGCGGTGCGCCATCGACTCGGTGAGCGTCCCGGATATCCGCAGACAACACCCATGACAGCCAAGCCCTGCAGGTCCTTGTGCAAGGCATCCCGCCGCTCCGCTCACGCCGCGGGCCACGACGCCGACGCCCAGCCAAGCTGCACGCGGACAAGGACTACGACGATCCCCACCTGCGGCGATGGTTACGCACGCGCGGCATCATCCCTCGCATCGCGGTGCCGCGGCATCGAGAACTCCACACACCTGGGCCGACACCGCTGGGTCGCCGAACGCACCATCGCCTGGCTCACCGGCTGCCGCCGCCTGCGCCGTCGCTACGAGCGCAAGCCCGACCACTTCCTGGCCTTCACCGCGCCGGCAGCCTCCCTCATCTGCTACCGCAGACTCCCCAAATGAAATGGCTGCTGTGATCACGGCGTCCGAGCCGTCCTCTATAGTTCGCCGTCGCTACAGCTTGGCTTGATAACCTGTGTCGATGGACGAGGTGTTGGACGAGGGGCCGTTCTTCCACGGGACAAAGGCCGAGCTGCAGGTCGGTGATCACCTCACCGCCGGTTTCCGTTCTAACTACCGGCCCGAAATCGTGATGAACCACATCTACTTCACTGCGTTGCGTGACGGCGCGGGACTCGCCGCCGAACTCGCCGCCGGCGACGGGACACCGCGAGTGTATGTCGTCGAACCGACCGGGGAGTTCGAGAACGATCCCAACGTCACTGACAAGAAGTTCCCTGGCAATCCCACCCGCTCCTATCGCAGCAGGGAACCGCTCCGGATCGTTGGCGAGGTCACCGACTGGACGCGACAGACACCCGAAGCTCTCCAGATGTGGCGAGACCGGCTGGCCGCAATCCGGCTGGATGACCGCGCCGAAATCATCAACTAGTACTCCAGCCGTAGATCGTGATCTCGATGGTGAGGGGCGCCGAGGAGACAGGTGGCCAGCGTCGATCGTCTGGACGAGATCGGCCACGCCATCGGGGGCGTCCGTTCCTTCTCGGCCTACGCGAGTCCGCCGTGACGGAGGGCGTCCCTTATCTCGCTGAGCTTCGCGGTCGTCGCCGGGGTCCACTCCTTCTCCTGTTCACCGAGTCGGAAGGCATCCTCGATCTCGCTGAGCTTCGCTGAGGACAGGGCGCCCGCCCGCTCGATCAGGTCGTCTCGGGACACGGTGGTCAGCCACGTGCAAGGGGTAAAGCCTGGACGCGGGAACGCGAACCGCAGCACGCCTTCGAAGGGCAGTCCTTCCATGGCGCCTACTACCACTTCGACGCCCAGACCGCTGATGTCGACGCCCGCCGGAGCGACGACCTGCATCACCCGGATCCCGGACTCGTCGTCTCCCAGCAGTACGACCAGCCGCCGCTCGTCGAACTCGACCCACCAGACTTCGCCACGTTGCACATGTCCTCCTGACACGGGACGGCAGGCGGACGCTGCGCGACCCTGACGCGCTGTGGAGACGGTGCGGCCACTGTTGATCATCGGTGTGTGAAGACTGAAGATCATGCGGTGGCCGCAGGTCACAGCGTAGACCCTGCCCGCTGGCAGGAGGCGTTCGAGGGCCCCGACCGCTGCCGCGCCGCCGGGCTTGGCGGGGAGACTCCCTTCGCCACCAAACCGGAGCTGGTCGCCCGGTTCCTGGACGCCGGCCATCAGGCCGCATGGGTCGCGGGCGACGAGGTCTACGGCGGTAACCCCAAGCTGCGAGACGCGCTGGAGAAACGCGGCACCGGCTACATCCTCGCGGTGGCCTGCTCGCACGAAGTCACCACCGGCGCGGGGAAGTTCCGTGCGGACAGCTGGCCAAGAAGGTGCCCAAACGGACCTGGCAGAAGCTCTCCGCCGGGGCCGGAGCCAAGGGCCATCGCTTCTACGACTGGGCCGTCATCGACCTCGCCGACCCAAGGCCCGGCAGTCGCCAACTGCTGATCCGCCGCAACCGCAGCACCGGCGAACTCGCCTACTACCGCTGCTACTCGCCCACACCGGTGCCGCTGACCACGCTGGTGCGAGTCGCTGGATCAAGATGGCGAGTAGAAGAGTTCTTCCAATCCGGAAAGGGCCTGGCCGCCCTGGACGAGCATCAGGTCCGCCGCTACGCGTCCTGGTCCCGCTGGGTCACCCTGGGCATGCTCGCGCACGCCTTCCCCGCCATCGTCCGAGCAGACGAGCACGCCCGCCGTCCTGCACGAGACGCCCTCATACCGCTCACCTGCAACGAGATCCAACGCCTTTTCATCGCCCTGGTCGTCCAACCCGTCCACGACGTTGCCCATCGACTGGGCTGGTCCGCCTGGCGACGCCGCCACCAAGCCCGATCCCAGGCCAGCCACTACCAGCGACAAGCCGCCCAGGCATGAAGATCACGATCTACAGCTGGAGTACTAGAGGTTGCCCGGCCGTGGAGCCTGCCGTTGGAAGACCGGCTGCTGCTGGTCACGGCGTAGTGGCGCACGAACTTGACGCTGCGCCAGCCGACCCTGTTGTCGGCGTCTCGAAGTCCGCCGCGGACCGCGTGGTCGCCCAGTTCGGGCCGCTGCTCGCGCTCCGACCGCGTCAGCGGTTCGCGAAGGACACCGTGCTCATCGTGGACGGCGTCCTCGTGCCCACCCGCGACCACACGGCTGCCGAGCAGTTCACCGCTCTGCTCGTCCAGGCCCACGCCGAAGGAGGCCTGGACTGGGCTGTCGCGGTCGACCCTACCGTCGTGCACGCTCACCAGCACGCGGTAGGGGCCGCAGGAGGGGGCCCTACCGCCCGAGCCCGGACACCACGCGATCGGACGCTCAGGTGTGTGCAGGGGGCTGATCATGAAGATCCACATTGCCGCGGACAGCCTTTGCCGACCGTCGTGCTGTGTCCTCACGCCCGGCCAGGCGAATGATGCGCCCGCGTTCGAGCACGTCATGGCCGCTCCGCGCGTGCCCAGGGTGAGCGCGCACCCGGCCCTTCACATCGTAGGCATCGTCCTTTGGTCCGCCCGCTGAGCCCTGGGAGCCCACATGACGGAAATCAGTTCCACGGCTCTCTGTAGGGATTCTCACCGAGCACCTTCGCTGCGCTCACACAAAGGTGTTCGCCGTAGAGCTGGTTGCTGCCCCATTCGGAGCCCCACAGCTCTGACGCGGCCTGGGCCACAGCGCGCCAGGAGTAGTCCTCCTCGCATCGCCACGTACGAATCTGAACAGCCATCTCCGGGGTGATCGTCGCGGCATCCACAATGTTGTGCATCATTCCAGCGACCCTAGAGACGTCACGAAGAAGGTGGCCAGCGGATTACGTCCGCTGCCGCCCGTCCGACAGGTCCGGTAGTCCATTTATAGACAATGATCTTGTTGCTGGGGCATCACGCCCTGGATGGTCTGATCCCCGGTACGAGTGGGCGGGCACGGCTCTCGGGCCGTCTCAGGTGGGCTGGTCCGTAGGGTCGTTGCCGTCGCTCCCCGTACCGAAGAACCGGCCCTGTTCACAGAGGGAATCGATCTCGGTGATCTCCTCCTCGCTCAGTTGCGCGTCGAGTGCGATGCCGATGACGTGCCGGGCATGAGCCAATCGTCGAGCGACATCCCAGTCGGCGATGAACTTGCCGACGGTGTACTCGTCGGCGGTCCCGAAGTCCTGCAGGGATCCGAGTCGATCGAGGGAGACGACGAACTCGTTGAGGTCCTGCAGGATCGCCACGACCTCGCTGAGAGGCATGCGGACGTCACGGGAGGACATCTCCATCGCTGGCCCAATTCCTCTCCACACGGGGGATAGTGGTGGTGGGACGAGTCCGACTGGCTACAGACGCGGCCAACCGGCGGTCATCGTGGTCTGTGATGACAACAAAAGATCGAGCGGTGGTCGCAAGCACAGCGTAGAACCGATCCACTGGCAGGACGCATTCGAAGACCTGATGAGCCGGATCACGAGTCGTTGCGCGCAGGTGGAGCCCCGCCGACGGGTCCGGCGGTTGGTGCTCGGGCTGCTCTTCGACCTGCCGCGCAAGGCCTGCTGGGCGATCGGACGGGGTTCCAGGCCATCGCACGAGCGGTGCCAGAGCGGTCGGTGACCTGCACGGTCGCGGCATCAGGCGCGCCCCAGGATCACGTCCGGGTCATCGGTTTGTGAGCCGGAGTCAACAAGATCAAATGTCTTCTTCGGGTCCCACGTGGCGAAGGACGGTCTCATGCTCGCCCGCGGCGACGAGCCCGTCGATGACCTTGACCATCGACGGCAGACCTGCGTCGCGGACGATGAGGCCGTCCCAGCACCACCAGTAGTCGCCTTCTGGCTCGCCTGCCTGCTGCTGGCGGTCCATGATTCGGTGCACCTCATCCAGCGTGAACACAGTTCCGGACCAGCGATCGCCGTCATCGCGGATGACCCACATGTCCACATTGCAGACCATATCGAGGTCCTCTCCCGCACCGGGCACGAAGCAGATCTCGTATCCGTCACGCCTGACTCGATAGAAGGGGCCGTCCCACATGCTCACTCCATAGCACTCTGTCGCACGCCGCCTCATGGACAGACTCAGACGTCCGACCAGTGCACCACCCTCCGCCTGAAGGGCGTAGCAGACACGGCAGGTTGCAGGACAAGCTTAAGCTCGGCTTGTCGTTCAATCACAGGAAATCGGCGGGGGTGCGACCGGGGTGACATGGCCGGTCCAGGACCGGGGGTCTCGGGACGGATCCCAGGCCACTTCGGCGTCGCATGGGTGGAACTCCTGCGCAAGTCCCGCCACCATGGCGGCCGCAGCGGTCCGCGCCTCGGCGGGGTCGGCGTTGATCGGCACGTCGGCGAGGTCCCCGCAGAGTATTCCGCCTTCCACGGTGAGGACACCGTGGCGCCAGCCTTCCGGCGTCGTCAGCAGGACGATGCCCTTCGGCATGCCGAAGGGAGGCTGCTTCTCCTTCTCCCGCTTTCCTCTCACCATGGAGCCATCCAACATCGTCGGCTTCTTGCCGGTTCAGCCGGGCGGAGAAGGGAGCGCTAGTGCTCGGGGCAGGCAGCGTGCCCAGTTCACGTCAGCGTGTCCTGATACCTGATCTCACCTCGGCGCTCCGCGCCCGCTCCTGCCACCTCCGCCGCCTCCGCACTGGCGCGGATCAGCGCGGCCACCGCCCGTGATGTCGTCCGCTCCGGCCAGGCGACGACGACCGCGGTGGGCGGCGCGTCGAGCAGCGGCACGCACGCCACGTCGGGCCAGGCGCGCTGGCGCACCGACTCGGGCAGGACCGCGACCAGCTGGCCCAGAGCGACCAGCTGCATCACCTGCGAGATGTCACGCAGCTCGGGCAGACGGCCATCGGTGGCGTCCTCATCGTCGCCAGGCCATCGGGGCAGCTGTTCGCCGGTCAGGTCGGCGAGCGTCAAGGCGGCGCGGCCGGCGAGACGGTGGGCCCGGGGGAGCATGGCCATCTGGTCCTGGGTCAGCAGCGGTTCGGTGTCGAAGCCCGCGAGGTCGTCGTAGGGAGCGGTCAGGAACGCGACGTCGGCCCTGCCGTCGCGCAGCATCGGAGCCTGCTCCCCGATGCCGCAGACGATCACCTCGATGTCGACGGCGTCCGGATCGCGGCGGTAGTGCTGCAGGATCGACTCCAGCAGTCCCGCATCCCCGTTGGGCTTCATCGCCAGCGTGAGCTTCGGATCGGTCCGTCCTGCCCGTTGCGCGCGCCGGACCGACGCCGTGACCGCGTCCAGTGCCTTGCGGCTTTCGGTCAGGAAGACCTGGCCGGCGCCGGTGAGGTTCACCGATCGGCTGGTGCGTTCCAGCAGCTGCACGCCCATGCGTCGCTCCAGCCGGGCGATGGCGCGGGACAGCGGCGGCTGTGCCATGCCCAGGCGCTGTGCGGCGCGGCCGAAGTGCAGTTCCTCGGCGACGGCGACGAAGTAGGCGAGCTCACGCGTCTCCGGCACATCCATACCCGCAGGGTATCGGTCGAGACGCTACCAGTGTTGGCCGGCGCGCTCGGTGCGGTGGTGTGCTGGGCCCATGAACGAAACCATGATCACCCTGGTGACCGGCGCGAACAAGGGCATCGGCCGCCAGATCGCCGCCCAGCTCGGAGCCCTAGGCCACAGCGTCGTCGTCGGCGCCCGCAACACCGAACTCGGCCAGAAGGCCGCCACCGAGCTGCGGGAAAGCGGTGCTGATGCGACTTCGGTCATGCTCGACGTGACAGACCCGGACTCGGCCGCCGCAGCCGCCGCCGAGATCGAAGCCCGCTACGGCAGGCTCGACGCCCTGGTCAACAACGCCGGTATCGGCGTCCCTCCGGGCAGCGACCTGGGCCACCAGCGCCCGAGCACGGCGGACATGGACGTCCTGCGCGCCGTCTTCGAGACCAACTACTTCGGGATAATCGCCGTCACCAACGCGATGCTGCCGCTGCTGCGCCGATCAGCCTCGCCGCGGATCGTCAACGTGTCCAGTTCGGTGGGCTCGCTCAGCATCAACGCAGACCTGAAAGGCACCGACGGACCGCCGCTGATGCCGGTCTCTGCCGGGTACGTCACATCGAAGACGGCGCTTACGGCGCTCACCCTGCAATACGCTTGGGACCTGCTGGCCGAGGACATCAAGGTCAACGCCGTCTGCCCCGGCTACGTCGCCACCGACCTGAACGGCCACCGCGGCCACCGCACGCCGGCCGAAGGCGCGGTGGCCGCCGTCCGCATGGCCACCATCGGCGCCGACGGACCGACCGGCACCTTCACCGACGATGAGGGCCCGGCGCCCTGGTGAGCTGACCAGAGATTCTCAATCCACGCGTTCCCCGGCCAGGTCGTCGCCCCGCCGCGCAAACCGAAGGACAACGCCCCGCTCGGCGACCACCACGCCTGGCGCAACGAACGCCGCCGACAGTGCTCCGACCGGATCTGCGTGGAGCACGCCAACGCCGAGTAGAAGCAATGGGCACCGCTGCGCCGCCACACCGGGGACCGTGAGGACTTCCCCGAGGTCCAGGCCGCGATAACCGGCCTGGTCTACGACCGCTCCGCCCGCCGGGCCACCCGCGGCAAGACCAGCAAGGAACTCGTCCTCGTCCGCGACGCCCGCCCGACAGCCTGCTGATCACCCCAGCCGGAACCCGCAGGCCGGCCTGCCCCGAGCACTATCGCTCCCCGACTCGTAAGCTCCGCAACGCAAACGTCTTGGACTTCTCCCGGGCGGCGGTCGACGCTCGCACATCCGGGCACTAAAGGGGGCTCCAAGACGGGACGAAGTCCCGTTGAGCTGGGCAGGCCGGCAGCAAGCATCACGTGATCACCGACGCCACTGGCATCCCGCTCGCCGCCACCTTGACCGGCGGGAACCGCAACGACGTCACTCAGCTGATCCCGCTCCTCCAGGCAGTGCCACCGGTGCGGGTCAGGCGAGGCCGACCCCGGAGCCGCCCCGAAGTGGTGCTGGGAGGCCGGGTCCACGACCAGGACAAGTACCGCCGACTGGTCTGGGACCTCGGCGTGAAGCCGCTCATTGCCCGCCGGGGCGCCGGGCACGGCTCCGGGCTGGGCGCCCAGGCCTGGTCGCGGAACGCACCTTCGCTCACTTGGACTGGTTCCGCCGTCTGCGGATCCGATGGGAGATTCGCGAGGTTGGAGCCAGTGCCGACGGCCACGGGATGATTTCTGCCGCCGGCCAGGGGTGCGACGGACCGTCTGAGCGCCGGGAGACCCAACCGAGGGGTCCGAAGCAGTCGGCGTCCAGGGGGTCAGGTGGGGACGTCAGCGCCTGGTTTCCATTGTGGCGAAGACTTCAGCGCACTCGCCGGCGAAGGAACAGAGCTGGTCCACGACCTGCCGGTACTCCTGCGGATCCCGCATTATGCTCGGCCTGGCATCGGTCCACTGCTGCCACAGGCCACCGGCGGCGAGGTAGGGAGATGCCCGCTCGGCCCCAAGGGCGGCATCGAGGTGAAGCAGTGTGCTGAGAGCCATGGTCTGGTCGTAGCCGAGGTCGGGTCGAAGCAAGTAGCGATCAAGGTATCTGCAGACCAGATCGGCGTCCGCGCTGGTGCCAAATGTGGCCAGAGTGATGCAGTAGGCCCCGCTGTAGGGGCCTCCGCCGGCCAGCAGCAGTTCGCCGATGCGGCTGCGGAACTCGGTCCTGCCGGCAACAGCAACCAGCCAGGAGGCAGTCCTGCGCTCTCGTCACCCGCCCTCGAAAAGGATGGCGAGCTCAGCGGGAGTGATCTCCCCGGCAGCCTGGACCAGCTCCCTCACGAACAGCTCGCGCTCAGACCCGCTCAACCGCAGCGAACTTCCACCCAGCCGAAGGTACCGTCGGCCGGGCGTGACGAATCGTCGGACCAGGTCCATCAGCTCGGGGTCGGTGTTGGCATGACGCATGGCTGCATCTTTGCCCCGGCGAGGACCCAGCTGCCAGCGGTTTACCCAGGGGGCCCGAGCAGCGATTGGTGACGGCCTGCGAAACTGCACGCCGACAAGAAGATACGGCTATGACCACCTGCGTCGATGGCTCCATGGACCTCGAATCCACCATCGCATCGCCCGCGAGGGCATCGAGTCCTCACAACGGCTGGGCCGCCAACGCACCGACACCCATCTCACCGATCGACAGCGGGGCGCCGGCCGAAGGAAGCGACGTCTCAGGGTCTGCCGACCGGCTGGCAGGGGTGCGGGGTCGGCGGTTCGGCGCCATCGGAGGCGGCACCGCCCGTACCCTCGTGGTGTCCACGGCGCTATATAGCGGGCGCCAAACCCTGGAGGCAATACCTCGTGCTGATTGCTCAGCGTCCTTCGTTGACCGAAGAGGTCGTCGACGAGTTCCGCTCCCGGTTCGTGATCGAGCCGCTGGAGCCGGGCTTCGGCTACACCCTCGGCAACTCCCTGCGCCGTACCCTCCTGTCCTCGATCCCCGGCGCTGCTGTCACCAGCATCCGGATCGACGGCGTGCTGCACGAGTTCACCACCGTGCCGGGCGTCAAGGAGGACGTCACCGACCTGATCCTCAACATCAAGCAGCTGGTCGTCTCCTCGGAGCACGACGAGCCGGTCGTGATGTACCTGCGCAAGCAGGGTCCGGGTCTGGTCACCGCCGCCGACATCGCGCCGCCGGCCGGTGTCGAGGTGCACAACCCCGACCTCGTCCTCGCCACGCTCAACGGCAAGGGCAAGCTGGAGATGGAGCTGACGGTCGAGCGCGGCCGCGGTTACGTCTCCGCCGTGCAGAACAAGCAGGTGGGCCAGGAGATCGGCCGTGTCCCGGTCGACTCCATCTACTCGCCGGTTCTCAAGGTCACCTACAAGGTCGAGGCGACCCGTGTCGAGCAGCGCACCGACTTCGACAAGCTGATCGTCGACGTCGAGACCAAGCAGGCCATGCGTCCGCGTGACGCCATGGCGTCGGCCGGCAAGACCCTGGTCGAGCTGTTCGGTCTGGCGCGCGAGCTCAACATCGACGCCGAGGGCATCGACATGGGCCCGTCCCCGACGGACGCCGCCCTGGCCGCCGACCTCGCGCTGCCGATCGAGGAGCTGGAGCTCACGGTCCGCTCCTACAACTGCCTCAAGCGTGAGGGCATCCACTCCGTGGGTGAGCTCGTCGCCCGCTCCGAGGCCGACCTGCTGGACATCCGCAACTTCGGTGCGAAGTCCATCGACGAGGTCAAGGCGAAGCTGGCCGGCATGGGCCTGGCCCTGAAGGACAGCCCGCCCGGATTCGACCCCACGGCCGCTGCCGACGCCTTCGGCTCGGACGACGACGGGAACTCGGGTTTCATGGAGACCGAACAGTACTGAACGCCTTGCCTGCTTGCGGGGAGCCAGGAGGGACAGGGGGAGCCGGCGAAGTGCACCGGCCGGCCCTACCCGGCTCCCCGTGACGGAGATGCTCCAGCCCTCCGAGCCTGGTCAAGATGGTGAAGCAGCTGGGCAGGGTCGATGAGCACCACGAAGTCCGGCAGCACTCCCGGAACGGGCCGCCCCGCCTCGTCCTGGCTGCCGGCTTCGGCCTGCCAACCGATCAAGTGGATGACTCGATAGGGGTGTGGCCGTGCTGTGCCCGTCGGCTTCAGCCGAGGTCGGTGGCGGGCTCGGTCGCGTAGCGGCCACGAGCCTGCGGGCGGTGGCGTCGTGATCTGCCGCAGTGTCGCGTGCTCGAAGGGCTCGACGCAGCTGACGGAATTGTTCGGTGCCTGCGGGGAGGCGCCCCAGGGGCGAAGCCATGCACCTGTGTGCGGGGTCGAACCTTCGGCACTGGCGGGGGCGTTGACGGAGCTGTTCACGGTCGTTGCCCTTCGGCTGTCGGGTATGCCGACGGTGCTTGAGGTGTCGGTGCTCGAGGAGTTCGATGCGGGGCGGCCTTGCCCGATGCGGTGGAGGGGCGCCTTGGCTTCATCGGCGGTCCTGGGCTTCCGGAGCGATGCTGCCGGCGCACGGGAGGCCGATCCGCGGGGAGTGAACGGCACCGCGCCTGACACGGGGCCGGGTAGCAGCCGTTCGTTCTAGTTCTGCGGCGCGCCGAACCACTGGGCGGCCGCCTGTTCGAACGCGTCGCGATCCGGGGCGGGCTCGCTCGCCCAGGCCACGACGCCGTCGGGCCGAATCAGCGCGCCACCCAGCCCGAGGTCGTTGCGCGCCCGGCCGGCCGTGTAGGAGATCCGCCTCTCCCACCCTTTGGCCGCGGCCTGAAGCGCACGGTCGGTGCTGAAGTCGAGCACAACTCCCCGCCCATGGCACAGCAGTTCGCCGAGGCGGGTGCCGTCCTCGAAGCGGAAGTCCGGGGCGCTGCGGCCGACGAAGGGTTGTTCGCCGCCCAGGCCGTAGCGGTTGAACAGCCCCGACGTCCTTCGGTACACGTGGGTTGTTCCGTCGGTGGTGCGCATCAGGTCGTGGACGAGTTGACGCAGCGCGGGGGCGTTGGGGCCCGGCTTCATGGTCGCGACCTGGGCGCGGGACCAGTCGAGCACGGCGGCGCCGACGGGGTGCCGCTCGGTGGTGTAGGTGTCGAGCAGGCCCTCGGGTGCCCAGCCGCGCACGGTGGCGGCGAGCTTCCATCCCAGGTTGACGGCGTCACCGATGCCGAGGTTGAGGCCCTGGCCGCCCAGGGGCGAGTGGATGTGTGCTGCGTCGCCGGCGAGCAGCACTCGGCCCTCGCGATACGTCGTCGTCTGCATCGCGCGGTCGGTGAAGCTGGAGGCGAGATGGACCTCGCTCAGCGTCACGTCGGTGCCGCTGATGCGGCGCAGGACCGTCTGGAGGTGTTCGCGGGTCAGCGGCTGCGAGCGGTCGAAGGTGCCGTCGTCGAAGTCCATCATGCCCACATGCCCTTCGAGGGGCGTACGCAGATACATGCCGTTCGGCGTCAGGTTGAACCCGAGCGGCAGCTGCTCGGGGTCGGCGAAGGTGACCTTGGCGACGTAGCCGGTGAACAGCGGCTCGGTGCCCACGAATTCGAAGCGGGCGAGCTGACGTACGGTGCTGCGCCCGCCGTCACAACCCACCAGCCAGCGCCCCTGGTACTCCTGGCCGCCTGCCGTGACGAGGACGGATTCTGTGTCCTGCGCCACGGCCGTGACGAGAGCATTCCGGATGATCTCGACTCCTAGAGCGGTGGCTCGCTCGCACAGAACGGATCCGGCCGCTTCCAGGCTCGTCATGAACCCTTCCATCGCCGGGCTGGGCAGCCGGGGCGGGAGGGCGGCTATGTCGATGCCGGCCGCGGCGAGCGTCATGCCCGCGAAATGGCTTAGCCCACGAGGGTCGGGCGCCTCGACCGCTTCCGGATCCGCACCCACCTGCTGCGGGTCGACTCCCGAAGCCTGCGCCATCGCCTGCAGGAGGCCGCGGCGGTAGAACGTCTCGGCCGACCCGGCGTTCAAACCCCTTAGCCCCAGCGGTAACGCCTTCAGGGGCGAGGTGAGTTCCGGGTCCCGCTCGAGGACCAGCACCGAGCATCCGGACAGGGCCAGCTCGCCGGCCAGGAACAGGCCGACCGGGCCACTGCCCGCGATCACGACGTCATGCATGAGAGGTGTCCTTTCGAGGAACGAACGACGGGTCCGCCGGGCCGGATCGGCCGGGTCAGCGCAGATGGGTGAGGCCGTCGAGGATGACGGCGATGCCGGTGAGGAACTGCTCGCGGTCGTCGTGCTCTCTCATCTGGCCGACGATGGCGTGCATGAACGGGTGGGTCTCCGGGTCGAGCCCCTGCCAAGCGGTCGACGCCGCGTCGAAGAACTCGTCGCGATCCCTGTCGGGGTCGATCCCTGAGGTGTCCCCCTCGATGCGGGCGTTCTGGCTGACGGCTCCGAGGATGTAGTGCACGAGCGTCGAGGCCGCGTCGAACCAGGAGACTCGTGGCACGCCAAGGGCGCCCATCTGCCCGCCGATCCGCTCGAAGATCCCCACCGTCACCGGGCCGACCGGATTCCGGATGATCTGGAGGGTCAGCCGCGTGGCGAGCCACCGGTGTGCGGCGATGGCATCGAACAGCGCCAGCGCGACGACACGGATCTCGTCCCCGGGCGTGTCCGCGGTCCCGGCGGGCCGGGTCGCCAGCGCCGCGCCGATCACGGTTTCCGTCGCCGTGTCGAGCAGGTCGTCACGGGTGCCCACGTGGTAGTAGATCGCCCCGGAACCGGTGGACAGCCGTTCGGTCAGCGCCCGGATGGTCAGCGCGCTCTCGCCGCCCGCATCGAGCATCTCGACCGCAGTGTCGATGATCTGCTCCCGGGAGAGCACCTGGTTGCGCCGCTGTGGCCGGCCTGCTCGCGTGGTCATACCTCGAGGGTCGCACATTTGGTACAGCGATCCAAGTTGGTGCACCGTACCAAATCGGGCGCGCTTCGACGTGGCGCTGTCGAGGTCGTCGTCCCTCATTCGACGGAGTGCCTGTCGGGTGACGGCACGGGCGGCGGTTCGAGCGTTCGCCGGGAAAGCTGGACGTACGAGTGCGGCCGAGCGGAGTGGGGTGATCGCCGATGGCGGATGAAAGTGTCGACTATCCAGGTCTCATCGTCCCGGTGGGGCATGTCGAGCCGGTGCCGAGGCGTATCCGTGCCCAGGTCGGCGGCCGGTGGGTATGCGACACCCGGCGTGCGTTGTACGTGTGGGAGTGGCCCGGCTATCCGCAGTACAGCATTCCGCTGCGGGATCTGGCTGCGGGCGTCCTGACCGACGACGGCCGCGTTGGCCGGCTGGGCCCCGGGCCCGCACGACGGCACTCGCTGCGGGTCGGCTCCGAGGTCCGTGAGGGTGCGGCATGGGTCTGGGACGAGGGGGCCCCTGCCGCACTCATCGGCACCGCCCGTTTCCGGTGGGACGCGATCGACGCGTGGTACGAGGAGGAAGAACAGGTCTTCGTCCACCCGAGGAGCCCGTACAGCCGGGTGGATGCGCTGCGTTCGTCCAGCAGCGTGCGCGTCGAGGTGGGCGGCACCGTCCTGGCGGATGCACCGTTTTCGGTGAAGCTCCTCGAAACCGGCCTGCCGACCCGCTACTACCTGGAGCGTGCCTATGTCGACTGGACCCTGCTGCGTTCCTCGGACACGGTGACGGCGTGTCCGTACAAGGGCAGGACCAGCGAGTATTGGTCGTTCGTGGGCGGGGCCGTCGTCCATGACGATCTTGCCTGGGCGTACGACTTCCCGACGGTGTCGTGCGCCGCCATCGCAGGGATGGTCGCCTTCTACAACGAGCACGTCGACCTGTACGTGGACGGCGTCCTGCTCCCGCGGCCCACCGCCCTCTCGCGGGCTCAGTGGGACAAGCAGCAGCGGGCACATTCCTGAGCCGTTCGCCGCCAGCCGTGGATCGGCTGGCCAGAGCCTGTCGGGCCGATCATGTGTCTGGCTGAGGCACCTGATGGCCGAAGGGGAGATGAGCCGGGCCGAGGCGGTCGTACTCGTGCAGAGGATCAGGGGCCGGCCTCGGCTGCCCCGTCAGCCGTCACCCTGCTCGATGTCCAGATGGATCGGACCTCGAAGAACGGGGCTGCGCCGGTACGGCGGCGGGTCGGTGACCAGCCTGGGGCGGTCGAGTCGGCGTACCAGCTCGGTCAGCGCGATCTGGGTTTCCCTCCGGGCCAGCGGGCCGCCGAAGCACAGGTGGATGCCGCTGCCGAACCCCAAGTGCTGGTTGTCACGCCGATCCGGGTCGAAGCGGTCGGGATGGTGGAAGCGCTTCGGATCGCGGTTGCCTGAGGCCAGCATGAGCATGATCTGCGAGCCCTTGGGGATGAGGGTGTCGGCGACGGTGATGTCGCTGTACGCCGCTCGCCAGGGAATGATGTGCACCGGGGGTTCGTAGCGCAGCAGTTCCTCCACCAGCGGCACGACGAGGTCCGGTTCGTCGCGCAGTCGCTGCAGCACGTGCGGGTGGCGAAGCAGCGTCAGCATGCCGTTGGCGATGAGGTTGACGGTTGTCTCGTGGCCGGCGATGAGCAGCAGTTTGGCGGTGGCGGCGATTTCGGTGTCGGTCATCCGTCCGTCGGGCCCGTCGTCGTTGGCCAGCCGGGCCAGCAGATCGTCGCCCGGCCGGTTGTGGCGCTGTTCCACAAGCGTGCCGAGGGCTTGGAGCAAGTCCTTGCGAGCCTGTACGCCCTTGTCCAGTTTCTCCTTCGGATCGGTCTGGGGGTCGTAGTCGATCGAGTTCATGATGTCGTTCACCCAGAGGTGGAACCTCGGTTCGTCCCCGCGCGGCACGCCGAGCAGGTGACAGGTCACGGTCAGGGGGAACAGGGAGGCGAAATCGTCGACGATGTCGATCCGCTCCATGCCCGCCACATCGTCGATCAGGCTGCCGACGGTGGCGGTCAGGAAGCCGTCGAGCCCGGTCACCAGCCCAGGGGTGTGCGGGGGACCGAAGTGACGCATCGCCACACGCCGCAGGCGATCATGCTCGGGCGGGTCCATGTGGATGAAAGACGACGTGGCCCTTCCCTCGGCCGAGGGCATCGGACGCGACAGATTCCGCACGTCAGAACTCAGATGCGGGTCATTCAGTACGGCCGTGATCTCGCGATGGGTACTGATGACGTAGCTACCGTCCTCCTGTCGCGCCACCGGCGTCTCGCGCAACTCGGCATACAGCGGGTACGGGTCGGCCCGGGCGGAGTAGTCGAAGATCCGTTGCAGCGCGCCGGGCGTCTCGGTCGTGGTCACCCGGCCTTCCGCCGGCCGATGCCGGCGGGGCACGGTCGTGACGCGGCGCTCAGCCGGTTCACGACTCGTGACGACCGCGGTAGCGCCCTGAGCGAGCAGGGCGGGGCCGGGGAAGTCGACGGGCATCGGTTTCAGGTCGGCCGGCCGGTCCGGCGTGGGGCAGGGGGGCGGGAAAGGCGCGGCCGTCTCGATCAATCGTCGGTAGTGGTTGAGCCACTTTCCGTCATTGAAGCTCACGGCAGCCGTGACCCGGCCCCGATAGCCGTATGCGGTGACGAAACGGTGGTCGTCCAGCGATCCCTGGGTGATGACCACCTCGTCGGCGAAGGTCGGCACGCCGACGGACTTGATGTTGACGCCGAACTGGATCGACCAGAACAGCGGGAGGGACAGGTGGGGCCAGCGGTCCGACTGAGCGCTGACCATGTTGTGTGCCGCGACCTCTGCCTGCTCCACGGCGTTGGCCCAGTGCTCGAGTGAGAGGAGCCGGTCTTCATAGATGGGGTTCGGGCAACGTGCCACGTCTCCCGCGGCGAAGACGTCGTCGAGGGCGCGGCCCTTGATGTCGAGCGCGCGGCAGCCCGTGTCGCAGGTGATTCCCCACACGCCCGCCGCCACTCCCGACTCCCGCAGCCACTCGGTGTTGCGGATGCTCCCGAGTGCCACCACCGCCACATCGGCGTCGACCGAGCTGCCGTCGTCGAAGTGAGCACGGCGAAACCGTCCCTGTGCGTCGCCCCCGAGCCGGGTGACCTTGACACCGCAACGCAGGTCGACGCCGTGAGCGCGCTGCATGTCCGCCGCGACCTCACCGATCACGGCACCTAGCGCCCCGGCCAGCGGGGCCGCCCCGATCTCGGCGACGGTCACTGGGATGTCCCGTTCCCGGCAGATGGAGGCGATCTCGGAGCCGGTGAATCCCGCTCCGATGATCAGAACGCGGGAAGGCCCGGCGGCGAGGGCTCGCTGCAGGCCGTCGGCATGCTCGCGTGTACGTACGACGAACACGCCGTCCAGGGCCCCCTCGGACTCGACGAACCAGGGACGTGCCCGTACGCCGGTGCAGATCAGCACCCGGTCGAAGGGGACCTCGCGTCCGTCGGCGAGTCGCACGTGCTTCGTCGCGAGGTCCAGCGCGCCGGCGGGCACGCCCAGCAGCCACTCCGCATCGAGGCCACGACGGCGGGGCAAAGCGGTACCCCCGGCCGGCACCCACCCGGACAGTACCTGCTTGGACAGGGGAGGCCGGTCGTAGGGTTCGCCCAACTCGTCGCCGATCATGGTCAGCGATCCGGTGAAGCCCTCGTCCCGCAGCGCCTCGGCGGCCCGCAGTCCCGCCAGCGACGCCCCGACGACCACGATGCGGCCGTCGCGCTTGAAGGCTTGCAGGTCGTCGGCACCGGTCACGGCGGCGACGCCTCCGCCGGTGCGTGCCGCGCCTCCGGCTGGTCGACCAGAATCGCCTGGACCGGGCAGGCAGCCGTGGCGCGTAGCACTTTGTCGCGCAGGACGTCATCGGGGTTCGGGTCGTACAGGAGCGCTTCCTCACCGTGCATCCGGAACGCCTCCGGAGCCAGGAACGCGCACTGCGCATACCCTTCACATCGGGAAAGATCGACAACGACCCTCATCCCGACCTCCACAGTGAGCGGGAGTTGCCGACCCTTGCGCCGATGCCACTTCGGTGCGCAACGAGGGGGATCCGGGGCGCGCTCGCGCTGAGCGCGCCCCCTTGGGCACCGGCGGCGGCCATTACAGGCCCACGATGATCAGGACAGGTCCGCCGTCGAATCGGTGATCGAAGCGATCGTGGCCGAAGCGGTGACCGAAGCGGAATCCGCCGTGGTCGAATCCGTGGTCGAAGCAGCGCCAGTCGTCGCCGAAGCATCGGCCGGCGGTCACATGGGTGTGCACGGCAGGGGCTGCTGCTGCGGCCATGCCGGCCGCGCCGATCGCAGCGCCGCCGGCCATCAGAACGGCAGCTGACGTCGCGACGAGACGCCTAGCGCCTTTTACTCGCATGATGAATGCACTCTTCCTTCTGCTGCGTCGGCCCGTGCGGCCGGGCCGACGTCGTTTTGGCGGCACGAAGCGGATGACCGCGGCCGCGAGGGCGCGGCACGGTCGTGGGCGTCGCCCCGGGCGTTCGAGGAGCATGTCTCGCATCCAAGATCCCCGCTGCACGGGAACCAGCCGAACAGGGACGTATCCCAGGTTGCAGCCGTACTTCGGTTACGTATGCGGCGCCCCTTCGGATTGCCGTTCCGGCGGAAAACCATGTGGCACGGGCTGCCGGAATGCCGTCGCTGGCTCAGCGTGACGGTACCGATACCGTCGAGTCCGATGGCCCGGCAGGCCAGAGCGATCCGGTTGGACGGCGCCTTGACGGAACTCTGTCTCTCCTGCGACGCCCGCCGTCCCCCAGCCGCCAGGTGACTGGCCCTTCGTCGAAGACCTCGCTGCCCGCCTCGGCGCCTCCCTGGCCACCCCCCGGCACACCGGATCAGTGTCTTCCGTCGGCGCGGTCGGCGCCGGCCCCGGACTCCTGACCCGCATCCTGCACCAGCTCCCCCTCGGCTGCGTGCTGCTGTTCGGCCGCGCTGCGGATGGTCCCTGCCGTCGGCCGGTGACGGCGAGGGGGTCTACTCCGCCAGGTCCGGTGTCTGTATCGGGTGGCGGAATCCGCCCGAGCGCAGGGCCAGGATCCCGACGCCTGCCAGTGCCCAGAGGACGCCCACGATCTTGGCCGGGGTGTCCAGGCTGATCCACAGGGCCACGTTCACGACGAGTCCGAGGGCCGGCAGCAGCAGTTGGAGTACGGCGGCGGCGGGCCCGCGGGCGTCCGCCCGCCCCGCGCGCCGGTCGCGGACCCAGAACCCGATCACCGCCAGGTTCACCGCGGCGAAGGCGCGTGTCGCGTACGTGCTGAGAGACTGCGCCTCGGAACGGACTGGACCACCCGCCACGGCGGTGCAGCCCACGAGCGGGAACACCACAAGTGCCCCGGCGACGCACAGCCCCGGGAGCCTGAACCGGCGGTGGGAAGCGGATGCCGCGGGAGCGGCGGAAGGAGTCGGCGTCATGAAGCCATCCGAACACCGCGACCCGGGCCGACGGCACCGTCGCCCTCCTCAGTCTCGTACTCAGAAGTGACTGTGTTCGACGGGTGGCCCGGCGGGCCGGGTTTCGTGTTCGGCCACGGGTGAGATGCCGCAAGTGTCCCGAGCGGTCAGGGCGTGGGTGAGGCGTCGGTGAGTGACATCCACTCTCGGATCGTCTCCTGGTGCGAACCGCTCGCTGTGCTCGCAGCCACTGCCTCGGCGTCCTCGGCGAAGCATGGGGTTCCTGCTCGGGTGAGCAGGATGAGGGGCCACACGGGGCCCGCGCCGACCGGTTCTCCGTCGAAGGCGGTCCAGTCCCAGGGTCCGTCGAACCGCCATGCCCGGCCGACGGCGTCGGCGACTTCGTCGCCCGCCTGGAGAGATGCGTACGGACGCATCAACAGGTCGAAGGTGAAGGGGATTCCGTCGCCAGGGTGGATGGGGTATCCCGAGCCGTCGAGATGGCTCCCGTCCGGGAACTCGCGATAGGACAGACCTCGGCGCAGCACGGTCACGGTCTGTGTGGGATGAGGCAGCCAGGCCGTCTCCAGCGGGGGATCATGGTGGTCGACGGCCGTCACGTGCACAACGGTGGGTGGCACGCCGACTCTGCAGAGATCTCCCGCCTTCAGCTGTTCGGGCGGAGGGTCCGTACGAAACAGCTCGGCCTCCACCTCAGGCTGGGCGCTTGCGCCGTTGTGCACGCCGAGGGCGACGATCCCGTTCCAGTGCGCGAACGCGTTGTCGTTGTCGATCTCCCACCACGGCCATCGCACCGACACGTGGTTCCAGGTGACACCCTGCTCGACCGTGGTGACCGTGTAGGGGCAAGCGACCGACAGCACGTCCCCGACCCGGAAGTCCCCCGCATCCATCATTCGGCCAGGGTAGACGGGCCTGCTCGGCGGTCTGCGAGGGCCTGCCTGCCACGGTCCTGCTCGGGGCTCGTGGGCCGACCACCGCGCTCAGTCACAACAGACTGGTCGGGGGGTGTCAGTTCCTTCGTCGTACCGCCCCTGCCAGGATCCATGCTTCGACAGCCTCGTACTGACGGCGCTGTTCCTCCGCCTTGTGCCGCCCGGAGATCCTTGTTCCCATCCAGCCGAGAGAAGCCCAGCGGTATGGAGACAAGGCCGGTGGTGGTGAACGGGAACCAGTTGAAGTCGGAGTGCGGGAAGGCGGAGAAGGGGCAGCCGGAGACCAGGTTGGTGCCGGTCATGAGGACGAGGGTGGTGAGTGTGCCGCCGGTCAGGGTCAGCAGGGCCACTCCCCGCTTCGCGTCCAGCTCGGCCTGCTGACGAATGCGGTCCGCGATCGGGTCGACCCTGCGACGCCGGTGTGCTCGTACAACCCGACCGACAGGCAGGTGACGGGTACCTGCACGAGCGCGAGCAGCAGCCCCAGGGACAGGCCGCCCGAGACAGCGCCCGCCATCAGCGACGGGGCGAACGCGGACAGCACCAGAAAGAGCGTGAAGTATCCCAGCGCGCCGCCACGCGCCGCTGGACGCGGTAGGCACTGCGCAGCACGCGCAGGTCGCTGTGGTGACCGAGTGCCGTACGAGGCGTCGACCCCCTGTCGGACTCTGGTTGTGGCTGCCGGGAGTACGTGACGTCGGAAGGGGGGAGATCGGGGCGGCTCTGTGTAGTTTTCGGGGCCTGGGGGCTTGGCGAGGCGTGATGTGGGCCATGCGAGCGGGATCACATCCTAAAGAGGGCCGTAGCCCCGGACCTCCCTGAAATGCACCAATACCAGCCCATGCGAACAATTCGGGCATTTCTTCGAAAGTGGGTAGTAGGTCACATCGTTGCGTCCGGTCCGGGCGGCCGCTAATCATGGCTGTCGTCGCTGCGAGCC
>NZ_JBIUBE010000026.1:0-85460 GCF_044593395.1 Streptomyces sp. NPDC052301
AGGATGCGGCGAGGCTCGCGGCCGGCAGGAAGGTCCCGGGGACGCGGCCCGGGACGCGGGGCCGGCAGAGATGGGCGGGACTGCAGGATGCGGCGAGGCTCGCGGCCGGCAGGAAGGTCCCGGGGACGCGGCCCGGGACGCGGGGCCGGCAGAGATGGGCGGGACTGCAGGATGCGGCGAGGCTCGCGGCCGGCAGGAAGGTCCCGGGGACGCGGCCCGGGACGCGGGGCCGGCAGAGATGGGCGGGACTGCAGGATGCGGCGGGGCTCGCGGCCGGCAGGAAGGTCCCGGGGATGCGGCCCGGGACGCGGGGCCGGCAGAGATGGGCGGGGCTGCAGGATGCGGCGGGGCTCGCCGGGTCGACGGATCCGCCGGAGGCGCTACCGAACGGCTCGTACCGCAGTGGCAGCCGGGCCCCGCGGGTCCGGCGGGGCAGGCCGAGCCGACCGGTCCGGCAGGCGCGCTCCCGGCGACTGATCCCGCGAGGGCGCTCCCGGCCGACAGGCCGACAGAGACACTCCGAGCCGACCGGTCCCGCAACGGCAGCCCGCGGGCGACTGCCGCAGGAGCCACCCGGACCACGGAACCGGCAGGCGCGCGCCGGTCCGACCGGTCCGGCACAGGCGCACCGGGTCGACAGAGCCGGTCGAGGCAGCACGGGCCGGCGGAACCGCAGGGCAGCCCCGGCCCGCCCAACCGGTTCGGCAGCCGCGTCTGCCGGTGGCGGCCCGGGGTGCTTTCCCCGGGCTCGGGAAACTTCCTCGTGGAGCGGGAACCCGGGCGGGGCGAGCGGTGTATGAGAGGTAGAACCTGCCGCCGGACCGCGGTCCCGAAGGGGACCGCCCGCTGCCTCGAAGGGACCATGATCGTGCAACGTCGAGCTGTGTCGGCCGTGTTGGCCACCGCCGCCCTCCTGCTGACGGCCGGCTGCTCCTCCGACGGCCCAGGCCCCCCGGGCACCGGCGGGGGTGTGACGTCGAGAGGCACGGCACCGGGCAGCTCTCCCTCCGCCGGGGCCGGCGAGACGACCCCGCCGGCCAAGGGCTCGGTGAAGGTGCTGCGCACGGTCGCCGAGGGACTGAAGACCCCGTGGGGCCTGGCGCCGCTTCCCGGCGGAGGCCTCCTGGTCTCCTCGCGCGACGACGGGACGATCATCCGGATCGACGAGAAGACGGGCCGGAAGACCGAACTGGGCACGGTCTCCGGGGTCTCCCCGGCCGGGGAGGGCGGCCTGCTGGGCATCGCCCTCTCCCCCGACTACGCCTCGGACCACATGATCTACGCCTACTTCACCTCGGCCTCGGACAACCGCATCGTGCGCATGCTGTACGACGGGCACAAGCCGGCCGGTGAGCAACTGGGCGCCCCGGACACGGTGTTCAAGGGCATCCCCAAGGGTGTGATCCACAACGGCGGCCGGATCGCCTTCGGACCGGACGGGATGCTGTACGCGGGCACCGGTGAGAGCGGCAAGCGGGGCCTGGCGCAGGACAAGGACTCCCTGGGCGGCAAGATCCTGCGCCTGACCCCGGAGGGCGACCCGGCTCCGGGCAACCCGTTCCCGGACTCGCCGGTGTACTCCTACGGCCACCGGAACGTGCAGGGCCTGGCCTGGGACGGCAGACAGCGGCTGTTCGCCTCGGAGTTCGGCCAGGACACCTGGGACGAGCTGAACGCGATCAAGCCGGGCGGCAACTACGGCTGGCCGGACGCCGAGGGCAAGGCCTCCGACGCCCGCTTCCAGAACCCGATGGCCCAGTGGCACACCGACGACGCCTCTCCCAGCGGCATCGCCTACGTGAAGGGCGTGATCTGGATGGCGGGCCTGAAGGGACAGCGCCTGTGGCGCATCCCGCTGAAGGGCACCGAGGCCTCTGCGGCACCCCAGGCCTTCCTCGCCGGGGAGTACGGCCGGCTGCGCACGGTGCTCGCGGCGGGCGGCGACAAGGTCTGGCTGGTGACGAGCAACACGGACGGACGGGGGACGCCGAAGAAGGGAGACGACCGGGTGCTGGAGGTGCGGGTGAGCTAGGGGGTTTCGTTCGGATCAGGTCGGATCAGGCCGCGGCGTCCGGTGCGCTGCATCGCAAGGCGGAGGACCACCCGCGTCCCAGCCCTTGCGCACGCCTTCAGTCCTCGCTCGGCTCCGCCTCGGCGGGCGGTGGTTCGGGGAGCCGTATCACCACCGTCCCCGAGGTGAGGTCGATGGGACCGGAGCCGGGGTCGGCATCGCCGACGTCCTCGCGGGTCAGCTCCAGTCGGTTCTGCTCGTCCCGGGTGTGTTTGCGGCCGGGCGCGAACAGTTCCTCGAAGGCGTTGAACACGGCCCCTCCCCCGTCCTCTCCCCTGTGCCGGTCTCTTCAGCGTAGTCTCAGCCCGCCGTTCCGGCAGGGAGCGTCTCGGCCGGGAACAGCCCCAGCCGGTGCGCCACCGCCGCTGCCTCCCCGCGGCCCGCGACGCCCAGCTTGCTCAGGATGTTGGAGACGTGGACGCTCGCGGTCTTCGGGGAGATGAACAGTTCCTCGGCTATCTGACGGTTGGTACGGCCGGCCGAGACCAGGCGCAGCACGTCCCGCTCCCGGCTGGTCAGGCCGAGGGCCGCGGCCGGGTCGGCGGCGGCGAGGGCCTGTTGCGGGGTGCGGGGCAGGGGAAGGCGGGCGCGCTGGGCGAGCCGGGCGACGGCCTCGGCGAGGGGGCGGGCGTCGAGGTGGGCGGCGACCGCCGCGGCCGACCGGAGCAGTTGCACTGCGCGGTCGCGTTCCTTCTCGCCGCCGACGGCGAGGAGGGCCCCGGCGAGGCGGAGGCGGACCCGGGCGAGGTCGTAGGGGCGGTCCAGGCACTCGAAGGCGGCGACCACCGGCGTCCAGGTGTCGACGGTGTCCCGGCCCTCCGCGCGGAGGAGTTCGGCGCGGGTGTACTGGCTGTAGGCGTCCCAGAGGGGGGCGGCGGTGGTGAGTGTGCGGGCGGTCCGCGTGAGGTGGTCGAGTATCTCGGCGCGGCCGGGCAGGGCGGCGGGCAGGGAGCAGGCGTCGGCCTCGGCGGTGGCCGCGGCCAGCAGCAGGGGCCAGCCGTAGCGGTGGGTGCCGGGTGGGAAGCCGATCTCCAGGGCCCGGAGCAGTTCGGCGCGGGCGTCGTCGATGCGTCCCTCCGCGGCGGCGACCCCGAGGGCGATGCGGGCCAGGGGCAGGGACTGCTGGGGCATGGGGTCGTGGGTGCCGTAGTGGGCGCGGGCGGTGGCGAGGCACCGGCCGGCGTCGGCGAAGTCGCCGCGGGCCAGGGCGAGATGAGCCAGTTTCAGGGCGCCCGCGCCGCGGGGCTTGGCGCTGTGCCCGCGCCGGGTCGCGTGTGCGGCGGCCTCGGCGGCCTCCTCCCACTGGCCGAGTGAGTACAGCGCGTCGGACAGGTTGCCCCACACCCAGGCCTCGGAGTCGAGCAGCCCGTACTTCCGGGTGAAGGCGATGCCCTCGCGCAGGAGGGGGGCCGCCTCCCGGTCGCGGCCGACGCTCTGCAGCTCGGACGGCAGGTTCACATAGGCGCGGCCGGCGACATGGTGGACGCCCTCCGCGAGGGTGTCCCGCAGGACCTGCCGCAGCTCCGTGAGTCCCAACTCGTGGTCGCCGGCGTCCACCATCAGGCAGCCCAGGGTGAGGCGGGCGTGCAGTTCGATGTCGCGGGCGCCGACCATGCGCGCGTACTCCACGGCCTGCTCGGCGGCGGCGGAGGCCTCCGGTCCCGGCCGGTGCAGCATGGACCAGTTGGCGGCGAGGGCCAGTACCTCGGCGTGCACCTCCGAAGGCGGCAGGCCGCGCACCAGGTCCTGGGCGGTGGCCAGTTCGTGCCAGCCGTCGCCGCGGGCCTGGGCCTGGACGAGCCGGGAGCGCTGCACCCAGAACCAGGCGGCACGCAGCGGGTCGGGCTCGTCCTCGAGCAGGCGCAGGGCCCGCTTGGTGATCTTCAGGGCGCGTTCGCGCTCGCCGCCGAAGCGGCCGGCGACGGCCGCCTCGGCCATCAGGTCGAGATAGCGCAGCGGGGTGGTGGCCGGGTCGCAGCCGCAGGGGGGATAGACCTCGGTGTAGTCGACCGGGCGCAGGGCGGAGCGCACCTCCTCCGGGGCGCTGTCCCACAACTCCATCGCCCGCTCCAGCAGCCCGAGTTGTTCGGTGTAGGCGTGCCGGCGGCGGGCGACGACGGAGGCGGCCAGGACGGCGGGCAGGGCCTTGGCCGCGTCGCGGGCGTGGTACCAGTAGCTGGCCAGGCGCATCACGCGTGCGTCGGCGCCCACGAGCGTGGGGTCGGCCTCCAGGGCCTCGGCGTAGCGGCGGTTGAGCCGGGAGCGTTCGCCGGGCAGCAGGTCGTCGGCGACGGCCTCGCGGACCAGGGAGTGCCGGAAGCGGTAGCCGTCGCCGGCCGGGGTGACGGTGAGGATGTTGGCGCCGACGGCGGCCCGCAGGGCCTCGATGAGGTCGTCCTCGGGGAGCTGGGCGACGGCGGCGATCAGCCGGTACTCCACGGTGGAGCCGCCCTCGGCGACGATCCGGGCGACCCGCTGGGCGCTCTCGGGCAGCGCCTCGACACGGACCAGGAGCAGGTCGCGCAGGGAGTCGGTGAGGCCGGTGCAGTTGCCGTCACAGCCGGCGACGGCGAGCTCCTCGACGAAGAAGGCGTTGCCGTCGGAGCGTTCGAAGATGTCGTCGACCTGGGCCGGATCGGGTTCGGCGGCGAGGATGCCGGCGATCTGGCGGCCGACCTCCTCGCGGGTGAAGCGGGCCAGTTCGATGCGGCGGACGGTGCGCAACCGGTCGAGTTCGGCGAGCAGGGGGCGCAGCGGGTGGCGGCGGTGGATGTCGTCGGAGCGGTAGGTGGCGAGGACGAGGAGCCGGCCGGCGCGCAGGGTGCGGAAGAGGTAGGCGAGCAGATGGCGGGTGGAGGCGTCGGCCCAGTGCAGGTCCTCCAGGACGAGGACGACCGGGTGGTCGGCGGCGACCCGCTCCAGCAGCCGGGCGGTGAGCTCGAACAGGCGGGCCATGCCCTGTTCGTCGTGGCGGCCGGCGGTGGTCTCGCCCAGGTCGGGCAGCAGCCGGGCCAGTTCCTCCTCCTGTCCCGACGCCGCGGCGGTGAACTCCTGGGGCAGGGCGTCGCGCAGGGCGCGCAGCGCGCTGGAGAAGGGCGCGAACGGCAGACCGTCGGCGCCGATCTCCACACAGCCGCCGACGGCCACGACGGCACGCCGGGCCATGCCGTCGGTGAACTCCTCGACGAGCCGGGTCTTGCCGACGCCCGCCTCGCCGCCGAGCAGCAGCGCCTGCGGCTCTCCCGCGGCGGCACGGGCGAACGCCTCGTTCAAGGTGTCCAACTCGTCGTTGCGGCCGACGAACACGGGACTCACGGACCTGTTCTCCACGGGCCCGAGCATCGCATGAGGTCCGGGCGCCGGGGCAGCGCTTTTCCACAGATCCGGTGTGATCGTCGTACCGGCGGTCGGGAGAGTCGTACCGCCGTACGGAAGGGCCGTACGACTCCGCTGGGAAGCCGTACGGCCCTGCTGCGGCGGGCCGCCCACCCCCGTGGGGCGGCCCGCCGCTCCGTCGTCACCGGCGCGACCGGCGGCCGCGGGCACGGTGGTCATGCCGTGCGCGGCAGCCGGTTCCGGCGCGGGCGGTCGATATGGGACTCGGCGGCCGGGATGTCGGCGCCGGCGGAGGCCGTGCGGCGGGCGGCGCGGCGGGAACGCGCGACCTCGCGGGCCAGGCGCTCCCGCTGGGCGACGCGGCGCAGCTCGGCGGAACGCATCTCGTGGATCTCGAACTGGTACATGGTGTGCCCTTCGGGAGAGTCGGTGTGGCGGTTCGCTGTTCGCGATGCCTCCACTTTCGTCTCCCAGAGGGGTGCGCCACATCGGGAGAGTTCCGCATCTTCGGGCGGCGCCGGGGCCTTACGCGCCCGTAAGGGGCCTTAGGGAGCCCGTAAGGCGGGCATGGATTCCCTAAGGCCCCTCAGGCCTGCGGTTTCTCAGCTCGCCGAGGGCAGGGCGAGCAGAGCGTCGGAGTACTTCAGGACGGCCAGCAGCAGACCGATGACGCCGAGCGCGACCCCCGCCCAGGCGACCGACTTGATCCAGGGGGCCTGCGGCCGTCCCGGGGTGCCGAAGGCGGGCCGGGCGAGCACCACGACGCCGGTGAGCAGCGCGGCCAGTGCGAACAGGCCGGCCCACAGGGCGGTGGTGTGCCAGGAGTTGCCGTAGACCGCCTTGATCTGGGTGGCGACGCTCGCGGTGGAGGAGGTCCGCAGCTGGCCGACGAGCTGCTCACGGGCCCCGGCGACGGTGCCGATCCAGCCGCCGCTGAGCGAGACGAAGCCGAGCGCCGCCGCGACGACGGCACCGGCGCCCTGGCCGACCCCGGAGGGGACCTTCTCCCTCTCGGGTTCCTGCTCCCCCGCGGCGCCGGGTTCCTGCTCCTTTTCGGCTGCGGGGTCCTGCTCCCCCGCCGTCTCCTCCTCGACGGCGTCCGTCTGCGCGGCCTCCCTCTCGGTGGCGGCGTCCACCATCGTCTCGTCGCCCTGCGCCTCGGTGCCGGCCTCGGCGCCTTCCTGTGTCTTCGTTGCCATGCCTGGCACCGTACGGACGCTGTCTGAGAGGTCTCTTAATGATCGTTGTGAGCGGTACGCGCGCGTGCCGCGCGCCACTCGGCGGCGAGGACGGACCAGATCTCGGTGTCGTGGCGGACGCCCCCGTGGAGGTGGTTCTCGCGCAGCACCCCGTCCCGTGACATGCCCAGCCGCCGGGCGACATTGATGCTCGGCAGGTTGCCGGACGCCGCGTGCCACTCCACGCGGTGGATGCCCCGGTCCTCGACGGCCCAGTCGATGAGGATGCGCATCGCGCGGGTGATCAGTCCGCGCCCGGTCGCGGCGGGCTCCAGCCAGCAGCCGACCTCGGCGTTGCCCCGCTCGGCGTCGAAGTTCAGCGTCAGCACCCCGCCCACGAGCTTCCCGTCCAGCCAGATGCCGTGGTAGGAGGCGGTGTCGGCGGCGCGCAGTTCGGCGTACCGCCGCAGCGTCTCGCGCGCGGAGGCCACGTCCGTGACCTGCGAGCCGAACGGAATGAACTGCCCGATGAACTCCCTGCCCCGGTCCAGGTGGGCGAGGAACTCCTCGGCGTGCCAGACCTCCAGGGGGCGCAGTTCGGCGCCGTCGTCACCCAGGGACATCGTGTACATCGTGCTGCTGTTCCTTCCGCAGTTCGTCGACGGGGACCCGGCCGAGCCTCTCATGTGCGGCGCGGCACTCGGGCGGCTCGATGCTGATGCGGGGCAGCCGGCGTTCCAGCCACCCGGGCAGCCACCAGTTGGCGGCACCGAGGAGGTGCATCAGGGCGGGCACGAGCAGGGTGCGCAGCACGAACGCGTCGAGGGCGACGGCGGAGGCGAGCGCGATGCCGAACATGGCGATCACGCGGTCGCCGCTGAGCACGAAGGCGAGGAACACCGAGATCATGATCACCGCGGCGGAGTTGATCACTCGGCTGGTCTCGGCGAGGCCGACACGGACGGCGCGCCGGTTGTCGCCCGTCTCCAGCCACTCCTCGTACATCCGGCTGACCAGGAAGACCTGGTAGTCCATCGAGAGCCCGAAGAGCACCGAGACCATGATCACGGGCAGGAAGGGCTCGATGGGGCCCGCGCGGCCGAGGCCGAGCAGTTCGCTGCCCCAGCCCCACTGGAAGACCACGACGACGACGCCGAACGCGGCGGCGACGGCGGCGATGTTCATCACGGCGGCCTTCAGCGGGATGCCGAGCGAGCGGAAGGCGACCAGCAGCAGGAGGCAGCCGAGCCCGACGACCGCGCCGACGAACAACGGCAGTTTGCCCACGATCACAGCCGCGAAGTCGTCGTGGCCGGCGGTCACCCCGCCCACCTCGATGCCGAGGGAGGTGCCGCTCTCCGCCCCCGGCAGCACCTCGGTGCGCAGCCGGTCGACGAGGTCGCTGGTGTCCCGCGACTGGGGTGCGGAGTCCGGGACGACGGTGAGGTAGGCGGTGTGACCGCCGCTGCCGTAACGCACCGGGGTGACGGAGGCGACGCCCCGCGTGGCGCGCAGGGTGGTGTCCAGGTTGTCGAGGGCGAGCTTGTCGTCGGCACCGTCTACGCGCGTCACCAGCGTCAGCGGCCCGTTGACTCCGGGTCCGAAGCCCTCCGCGAGCAGGTCGTAGGCCTTGCGGGTGGTGGAGGTGCTCGGGTCGTTGCCCTGGTCGGAGGTGCCGAGGTGGAGGGTGAGGGTCGGCAGGGCGAGCAGCGCGACGACGGCGACGGCGAGCGAGCCGAGCAGCTTGGGGTGCCGTTCGACCAGCGCGGACCAGCGGGCGGCGAGCCCGGTGGGCAGCTCGGGCCGCGGCCCGTGCTCGGCGAGCCGGCGCCGCTCGCGGCGGCTGAGGGCGCGGGGGCCGATGTACGACAGCAGGGCGGGCAGCAGCGTGACCGAGGCCGCGACGGTGAGCACGACCGTCAGGGAGGCGGCCACGGCGACCCCGTTGAGGAAGCTCAGACGGAGGATCAGCATGCCCAGCAGAGCGATGCACACCGTCGCACCCGCGAAGACCACGGCGCGGCCGGTGGTGGCCACGGCGTTCACGGCGGCCTCGGTGACGCTCAGGCCGCGTTTCAGCCCGCGCCGGTGCCTGGTCACTATAAACAGCGCGTAGTCGATGCCGACGCCGAGACCGATCAGCATGCCGAGCATGGGCGCGAAGTCGGCGACGGTCATCGCGTGGCCGAGCAGCCCGATGCCGGCGTAGGCGGTGCCGACGCCGACGAGGGCGGTGCCGATGGGCAGGGCCGAGGCGGCGGGCGAACCGAAGGCGAGGAACAGCACGACGGCGGCGACGAGCACGCCGACCGCCTCGGCGGTGTGCTCGCGCGGGGGCTCGGTGAGGCCGATCGCGCTGCCGCCCAGTTCGACTCGGAGCCCGTCGCCCTCGGCGGACTTCGCGGCGCCCACCACGGCTAGGGCCTCGTCCTTGCCGATGTCCTCGGCCTGCTCCGTGAAGGTGACGTCGGCGTAGGCCGTACGGCCGTCCTCGCTGATCCGGTGGGCGCCCTGGCCGCCGTACGGTCCTGACACCGAGGCCACGCCGGGCAGTGCGGCGATCCGGTCGAGGGCGCGGGTCATGGTCCGCTCGACGGAGTCGGCGCGGACGGTGCCCGTGGCGGTGTGCCAGACGACGGTGTCGCCGTCCCCGCCCAGGCCCGGGAAACCCTCCTGGAGCAGCTCGGTCGCGCGCCCGGCCTCGGTGCCGGGGACCTCGTAGTCGTTCGAGTAGGAGGAACCGGCTGCGGCGGCGGCAGCGGTGACCCCGCCGAAGGCGAGGAGCCACAGCAGGACGGCGATCAACCGATGCCGGACACACCAACGCGCGAGGGCTGCCACGGACGTGCTCCCAGAGGACGATTTGTAGATCTTTGGCCGGGAAAAATCGTCCATGAACTGAACAGCCCGCAAAGAATGTATGAGCAATCAAAGATACTCTCGCAGGCAAAAGTGATCGTTTGCCGCGTTCCTCGGCCTCTTCGCAGGAGTGGGAGGGACGTCACAGGACGGTTCGGCGAACCCTGTCGCCTCCCGCGGCACTTCAGTCGGACTGGTCTCCGAACGCCATGACCATCGTCCCCGCGACCAGGAGCCACAAGGCCCTGCGTGTATGGCCCCTGGCGCCGAGGACCGCGGCGAGGGCGCAGACGGCGGCACCGAGTCCGTAGGCGGCGGGCACGAGCGCCGGCGCGGAGCCGGTGAGCCGGAGCAGTGCGGCGGCCAGCCCGGCGAGGGTGAGCAGTCCCCCGGTGCCGGCGGCGGCCCAACGGGCTCTGCGGGCGTCCCCGATGTACTCCTCCGCCTCTTCGGCCCCGGTCGCCGCGGCCTCGGATGCCGCGGGGTCGGTCGTCGGGGTGTCGTCGCTCGCGGCCTCGGTTATCGCGGGGTCGGTGTCGGAATCGGTGCGTCCACTCATGGCGGGCGAGCGTAGCGCCTCCGGCCGGGAGACAGACGTACGGCCCCGGAAGGCAGCCTTCCGGGGCCGTACGGCGGAGTGCGGGATCAGCCCTCGCTGACGCCCAGCTTCTCCAGGATCAGCTCCTTCACGCGGGCCGCGTCGGCCTGGCCACGGGTGGCCTTCATGACCGCGCCGACCAGGGCGCCGACCGCGGCCACCTTGCCGCCGCGGATCTTGTCCGCGATGCCCGGGTTGCCGGCGATGGCCTCCTCGACGGCGGTGGTGAGCGCACCCTCGTCGGAGACGACCTTCAGGCCGCGCTTGTCGACCACCTCGTCCGGAGTGCCCTCGCCCGCGAGGACGCCCTCGATGACCTGGCGGGCCAGCTTGTCGTTCAGGTCGCCCTTCACGACGAGCTCGGCGACCCGGGCCACCTGTGCCGGGGTGATCGCCAGCTCGTCCAGCGCCTTGCCGGACTCGTTGGCGCTGCGCGCGAGTTCACCCATCCACCACTTGCGGGCGGAGGCCGCGTCGGCACCGGCGTCGATCGTGGCGACGATCGGGTCCAGCGCACCGGCGTTGAGGATCGCCTGCATGTCGGTGGCGGAGATGCCCCACTCGGCCAGGAGCCGGGTACGGCGGGCCAGCGGCATCTCGGGAAGCGCGCCGCGGATCTCCTCGACCCACTCGCGCGAGGGCGCGACCGGGACCAGGTCGGGCTCCGGGAAGTACCGGTAGTCCTCGGCCTCCTCCTTCACGCGGCCCGAGGTCGTGGACCCCGTGTCCTCGTGGAAGTGGCGGGTCTCCTGGACGATCGTGCCGCCGGAGGACAGCACGGCCGCGTGCCGCATGATCTCGAAGCGGGCCGCACGCTCCACCGAACGCAGGGAGTTGACGTTCTTCGTCTCGGAGCGCGTGCCGAACTTCTCGGCGCCCTTGGCCATCAGCGACAGGTTCACGTCGCAGCGCATCTGGCCCATCTCCATGCGGGCCTCGGACACGCCGAGGGCACGGATGAGTTCGCGCAGCTCACGGACGTACGCCTTCGCCACCTCGGGGGCGCGCTCGCCGGCACCGACGATCGGCTTGGTGACGATCTCGATGAGCGGGATGCCCGCGCGGTTGTAGTCGAGCAGGGAGTGGGACGCGCCGTGGATACGGCCCGTGGCGCCGCCGACGTGCGTCGACTTGCCGGTGTCCTCCTCCATGTGGGCGCGCTCGATCTCCACGCGGAAGGTCTCGCCGTCCTCCAGCTGTACGTCGAGGTAGCCGTTGAAGGCGATCGGCTCGTCGTACTGGGAGGTCTGGAAGTTCTTCGGCATGTCCGGATAGAAGTAGTTCTTCCGGGCGAAGCGGCACCACTCGGCGATCTCGCAGTTGAGCGCGAGACCGATCTTGATCGCGGACTCGACGCCGGTCGCGTTGACGACCGGGAGCGCGCCCGGCAGGCCGAGGCAGACGGGGCAGGTCTGGGTGTTCGGGTCGGCGCCGAGCGCCGTCGAACAGCCGCAGAACATCTTGGTCTTGGTGCCGAGTTCGACATGGACCTCGAGGCCCATGACGGGGTCGTACGACGCCAGCGCGTCCTCGTACGACACCAGGTCGGTCGTGGTGGTCACGGTGAAAACTTCCCTCTCAGCCCAGCAGGACGTCGTCGTCGCCCAGCCGCTTCAGCTCGCGGTAGAGGATGGCGAGGCCGGTGACGATCGCGACGGCGGAGACCGTGGCGTCGATCAGCCGCAGCGTGTCGTGCTCGGCGCGGGCCTTCTTGATCTGCTTGGCGACACCCAGCGCGCCGAACGCGGTGGTGGCCATCGACAGGTACGTACCGGACTTGGACTTCTTGAAGTCCTTGGCCTTGGACAACTTGCTCACAGCGACGGAGCCTCCTCCAGCAGCGGGTGACCCCACTTTTCCACGAAGGCGGCCTCGACGGCGGCGCCGACCTTGTACAGCCGGTCGTCCTGCATCGCCGGGGCGATGATCTGCAGGCCCACCGGGAGGTTGTCCTCCGGGGCGAGACCGCAGGGCAGGGACATGGCCGCGTTGCCCGCCAGGTTGGTCGGGATGGTGCACAGGTCCGCGAGGTACATCGCCATCGGGTCATCGGCGCGCTCGCCGATCGCGAAGGCGGTGGTCGGGGTCGTCGGGGAGACGATCACGTCGACCTGCTCGAAGGCCTTCTCGAAGTCGCGCGTGATGAGCGTGCGGACCTTCTGCGCGGAGCCGTAGTAGGCGTCGTAGTAGCCGCTCGACAGGGCGTAGGTGCCGAGCATGATGCGGCGCTTCACCTCGGGACCGAAGCCGGCCTCGCGGGTGAGGGAGGTGACCTCCTCGGCCGAGTGGCCGCCGTCGTCGCCGGTCCGCAGGCCGTAGCGCAGGCCGTCGAAGCGGGCGAGGTTGGAGGAGCACTCGGACGGCGCGATCAGGTAGTACGCCGACAGGGCGAGGTCGAAGGACGGGCAGTCCAGCTCGACGATCTCGGCGCCCAGCTCCTTCAGCAGCTCGACCGACTCGTCGAAGCGCTGGATGACACCGGCCTGGTAGCCCTCGCCGCGGAACTGCTTGACCACGCCGACCCGCATGCCCCGGACGCTGCCGTTGCGAGCGGCCTCGACGACCGGCGGGACCGGGGCGTCGATGGAGGTGGAGTCCATCGGGTCGTGGCCGGCGATGACCTCGTGCAGCAGGGCCGCGTCCAGGACCGTACGGGCGCAGGGACCGCCCTGGTCGAGGGAGGAGGAGAAGGCCACCATGCCGAAGCGGGAGACCGCGCCGTACGTCGGCTTCACGCCGACCGTGCCGGTGACGGCCGCCGGCTGGCGGATCGAGCCGCCGGTGTCGGTGCCGATGGCGAGCGGGGCCTGGAAGGAGGCGAGCGCGGCGGAGGAACCGCCACCGGAGCCACCGGGGATCTTGGTGAGGTCCCAGGGGTTGCCGGTGGGGCCGTAGGCGCTGTTCTCGGTCGACGAGCCCATGGCGAACTCGTCCATGTTGGTCTTGCCGAGGATGACGACGTCGGCGGCCTTCAGCCGCTTGGTGAGCGTCGCGTCGTACGGCGGGATCCAGCCCTCGAGGATCTTCGAGCCGACGGTCGTGGGCACGCCCTCGGTGGTGAAGATGTCCTTGAGTGCGAGCGGGACGCCGGCCAGCGGGCCGAGCTTCTCGCCGCGGGCCCGCTTCTCGTCCACGGCGCGGGCCTGGGCGAGGGCGCCCTCGCGGTCGACGTGCAGGAAGGCGTGCACCTTCTCGTCGACGGCCTCGATGCGGGCGAGGTGGGCCTCGGTGACCTCGACGGCCGTGAGCTCGCCGGAGGCGATCTTCGCGGCGGTCTCGGCCGCGGTGAGCTTGATGATGGGACTGTCCGTCATGGTCGTCACTCCTCCCCCAGGATCTGCGGCACCTTGAAACGCTGCTGCTCCTGGGCCGGGGCGCCGGAGAGCGCCTGCTCGGGGGTGAGCGAGGGACGGACCTCGTCCGGCCGCATGACGTTCGTCAGCGGGAGCGGGTGCGAGGTCGGCGGTACGTCTTGGTCGGCGACCTCGCTGACGCGGGCGACCGCGCCGATGATGTCGTCCAGCTGTCCCGCGAAGTGATCGAGCTCTTCGGGCTTCAGCTCCAGACGCGCCAGCCGGGCGAGGTGGGCGACCTCCTCGCGCGTGATGCCAGGCATGCAGCGTTCCTCTGGGGTGAGTGTGTGTGGTTTGAGCCCAATCCTATGGGGCGGGGGCCGGTGCCCGTGAAACGGTTTGCCGGGCCCCCCGCGCTCAGCGGTGCCGGCCGTCCCAGGCGTCGCTCTCGAGGAAGTGGTTGTCGTACCGCTCCTGGACCTCCAGCAGGCTCTCCACGGTGGCCTCGCCGAGCCGGATGCGCTGGAGGTGGCGGAAGTACTCGAAGCGCTCGACGCCCGGGGTGATGACGATGAGCAGATCGGCGGTGGCGCCGGGAGCGGCGGCGAAGGCGTGCGGCCGGTCCGGCGGGACGATGATCAGGTCACCGCGCTCGGCGGTGACGACGTCGTCACCCGAGAGGACCTCGGCGGCGCCGTCGAGCAGGTAGAACATCTCGGCGGAGTTGTGGTGCACATGCGGGCGGGCTCCGTCGGCGCCCTCGGCGAGGGTCACACGGACGGTGGACAGCGCGCCGCCGCAGGCGCTGCTGTCGGCCAGCAGCCTGACGGCGACCGGGTCCCCGCCGACGGCCTCGGCCTCGGCGCCGCGGACCAGCACGGTCTCGTCGAACTTCGGTACGAACAGTGACATCTGGATCTCCCCCTGAGTGGTGTCGTGCCGAGTGGTGTCGCACGTAGTGATGCCGTCAGACCGCGAAGAGCAGTCCGGCACTGATCAGTACAACGACCGCGGTGGCGAAGTGGATCCCGTAGGCGACGGCCTTGGCACCGCCGTGACGCAGGACTATCAGGGTGTCGACGAACGGGATGAGCGCCACGCAGACCATGAACCACGCCTCGGCGCGGGCACCGGCGGAGGCGAGCAGGGCGAGGCCGATCAGCCCGAGGGTGCCGTCCCTCAGCCCCTTGATCGACAGGTAGGCGCCGGCGTCGCCGTGCGGGTCGGCGGGGACGCCGTAGCCGGCGGCCGCCGGGCCGGGCCGGAACCAGAAGCGGTAGCCGAGGAACACACAGAACAGGTCGAGCAGCACAGCCAGGGTGTACGCGGTGACGGTCATGACCCCTCCGATTTCTAGCAACGCTAGGAACAAGAGCGAAGCTATCAGAGCGTCGACAGAAGCGCTAGCGCTGCTAGATTCCTTGGTGTGACGATCCAGACGCGCCGGGAGCGCGAGCGAGCGGAGCGCGAGCGGCTCATCGTGGCGGCCGCCAAGGAACTGGCCGAGGCGGAGGGCTGGGGCGCGGTGACCACACGTCGGCTGGCCGCCGAGATCGACTACAGCCAGCCCGTGCTCTACAGCCACTTCGAGGGCAAGGACGCGATCATGGCGGCGGTCGCGGTGCAGGGCTGCGCCGACCTGGCGACGGAGCTGCGGGCGGCGCGGTCGGCCGCACGGGGCACGCGGGAGGCGCTGGCAGCGGCCGCGGAGACGTACACGTCCTTCGCGCGGCGCCGACCGGCACTCTACGACGCGATGTTCACCCACCTGGTGGATCTGCCGTTCGCCACGCAGGAGGCCCCGGCACCGCTCGAGGACGCGTTCGGTGAGCTGCTCGCCGTCGTGGATCCGGTCGCAGCCGACGGGGAGGAACCGGGCCTGCTGACGGAGACGTTCTGGGCGGGGCTGCACGGGCTGGCGACGCTGATGAGGAGCGGACGGTTGCCGGAGCACCGGCACGAGCGACGGCTTGCGTTGTTGGTCGCGTACTTCGCGGGCGGCTGAGGACGGGCAGCCGCCTGCGGCGAGGTGCCCCGTGGGAAGGGGGAAGCCTCCGGCCGGGCGGACTACTCGGCCGCCGGCAGAGCCGCTCGCGGCCGTTGCCACCCGCGCGACCCCCGCGCCAGCAGCCACGCCGTCGCCTCCTCGGGAGGCATGGCCGCGGCGACGAGCCACCCCTGGACCGCGTCGCAGCCCAGGTCCCGCAGCCGCTCCCACGTCTCGTCGTCCTCCACGCCCTCGGCGACCACGAGCAGCCCCAGCGAATGCGCCAGGTCGACCGTGCAGCGCACGATCTCCGCGTCCTCGGTGTCCACCGCGAGCCGGGCCACGAAGGACCGGTCGATCTTCAGCTCGCTCACCGGCAGCCGCCGCAGATGCACCAGGGACGAGTACCCGGTGCCGAAGTCGTCCAGGGACATCTTCACGCCGTGCCCGGTGAGTCCGGCGAGCGTGTCGGCGGCGCGCTGCGGGTCCTCCAGCAGGACGTGCTCGGTGATCTCCAGCTGCAGCGCCCCCGCGGGGACCCCGTGCCGGGCCAGCCGGGCGGCGACCGAGCCCGCGAAGCCGGGCGTGTGCACATCGCGCGGGGAGACGTTCACGGCGACCGGGACCCGCAGGCCCTGCGCCCGCCACCGGGCGACCTGCCCGAGCGCGGTCTCCAGGACGTACTCCGTCAGATGGGGCATCAGCCCCGAGGACTCGGCGATCGCTATGAACTCGTCCGGCGGCACCTTCCCGCGCTCCGGATGCACCCAGCGCACCAGCGCCTCGAGCCCGGCGACCTGACCGTCGAAGCGGACCTTGGGCTGGTAGTGCAGCTGCACCTCCTGCGCGTCCAGAGCGCGCCGCAGGTCGCCCAGCAGGCCCAGCCGGTCGGGGGTGTTGGAGTCCCGCTTGGACTCGTACACCTCCACGCCCGTACGGTCCCTCTTCGCCTGGTACATCGCCACGTCCGCGCGCCGCAGCAGCCCTTCCGCGTCCAGCGCGTGGTCCGGGAAGACGGCGACGCCGGCGCTGGCCTCCAGCACGAGGGTGAGCCCGTCGAGGTCGAGCGGGGAGCCCAGCGCGGAGACGAGGCCGCGGGCGACCCGGGTGGCCGACGTGGTGGAGTCGGCGACGGGCAGTAACACCGCGAACTCGTCACCGCCGAGCCGGGCGGCCTCCGCGCCGTGCGGCAGCGCCAGCCGCAGCCGGTCGGCGATCTGCAGCAGCAGCCGGTCACCGGCCAGATGACCGAGGGTGTCGTTGACCGACCGGAAACGGTCGAGGTCGATCAGCATGAGGGCGGAGCGGGCGCCGATGCGCTCGGCGTCGTCGAGGGCGGTCCAGATCCGCTCCAGCAGCCACTGCCGGTTGGGCAGTCCGGTCAGCGGGTCGCGCAGCTGCTCCTCGGCGCGGGCCCGGGCCATCCACAGGGTGGAGTCGAGCGCGATGAGCGGGATGGCGAACAGCGGGAGCAGGATCGGCTGGGCGTCGGCGACCACGCACACCAGGGGCGCGATGCCGAGCAGGGCGACGGCGACCAGGCCCTGCCTGACCAGGGCGGTGCGGGCGATGGTGGGCACCCCGCCGCCTCGCGGGGCGTGCAGGTACCACAGCAGGCCGCGGCTGACGGCGAGATAGGCGACCGCGACGAGGACGACCTCGGGTGCGGTGGCGACGCTCCAGCTGCCGGGCCGCCAGGGCTCCTCGACGCTCGGGACCCGGCCGAACGCGCCGAGCAGCAGGGCGCCGGCGCCGATGCCGAGGATGTCCACCGCACCGTGCAGCACGCCCTGCCGCCAGCGGTGGCGCCGCGCGACGCCGACCAGGACGACGACGGTGAGGCTGACCATGCCGGCCGGCACCCAGCCGTAGAGCAGCAGCACGGCGAGGGTGAGGGCGGCGCCGGAGCCGGTGCCGCCCCACCAGCGGGCGCGGCCCAGCATGACGAGGTGACCGACGATGACGCCGGTGAGCAGGGCCAGCGACCAGCCGATCGTGCCGCACGGGAAGAGAGCGTGGTGGCCGGTGAAGGCGCGGTAGAAACCGGCGCCCAGGACGAACCCCGCGGCGGCCACCACGGCGGCGGGCAGCGCGGGCCAGGACAGGTGCCGTTCGGCGTCGGTGTCGGCGCCGGCCAGGCCGGGGGCGGGCTCGACGGTCAGGGGTATGTGGGTGGGGACGTCGGGTGCCGGTCCGGCCGGGCGTGGCGACATGCCCGCGCGCCCGCCGCCCCGTGCCGTCCACCGGGTCCCCCGCCAGGCACCCGCACGGCGGCGCAGGCGCAGCCGTGAGTCCGGGGCGACGCTCTCGGTCGGTTCCATTCCCGTCCCTCTCACAGCCGGCGGTGCCCACGCCACGCGGCCCGATGTCCGACAACCATCAGCAGCTCCGCGTCGAAGAAACCTTCCCCGCGCCCCCGAAGGGCACGAAGATGCCCCGACCGCAGCTGGGCACGGCAGGCGCACACCTCAACAGTAGGCCGCGGAAGGCTTTCACGGGCAGCGGTCGTCGACGGTTGCCCGAATACGCCCGGGCCACCCGTATGCATCTGATATGCGCCGATCGGGTGGCCTTCAACCGCTACTCCCCGGTCGGAAGCGCGACTTCGGCCGCCGCTTCCGGGCCCTGCTCCAAAAGGACGGCGAAACCGTCCTCGTCGAGCACCGGAACCTTCAGCTGCATCGCCTTGTCGTACTTCGATCCCGGGTTGTCACCCACCACGACGAACGAGGTCTTCTTCGACACGGAGCCGGTCACCTTCGCGCCCCGGCTCTGCAGTGCCTCCTTGGCGCCGTCGCGGGTGTGGCGCTCCAGCGTCCCCGTGACGACGACCGTCAGCCCCTCCAGCGGACGCGGCCCCTCGTCCTCGCCCGACACCTCGTCCTCCAGCGGGACTCCGGCGGCCTTCCACTTGCGGACGATCTCGCGGTGCCAGTCCTCCGCGAACCACTCCTTGAGCGCGGCGGCGATGATCGGGCCGACGCCGTCGGCGGCCGCCAGCTCCTGCTCGGTCGCCTGTTCGATCCGGTCGATGGACCGGAACTCGCGGGCCAGCGCCTGCGCGGCCACCGGGCCGACGTGCCGGATGGAGAGGCCGTTGAGGAAGCGGGCCAGCGGGCGGGACTTGGCCGCCTCGATGTTCTCCAGCAGGGCGAGGGTGTTCTTCTTCGGTCCGCCCTCCTTGTTGGCGAAGACGGTGGCGACCTTGTCCTCACCCGTCCTGGGGTCGCGTTTGGGCAGGCCGCTGTCCGGGTCGAGGACGTAGGCCTTGATGGGCAGCAGTTTCTCCACCGTCAGGTCGAACAGGTCGCCCTCGTCCACCAGCGGCGGGTCGGCCGGCTCCAGCGGGCGGGTCAGCGCGGCGGCGGCCACCTGGCCGAAGTGCTCGATGTCCAGGCACTCGCGGCCGGCGAGATAGGAGACGCGCTCCCGCAACTGGGCCGGGCAGGTACGGGCGTTGGGGCAGCGGAGGTCGATATCGCCCTCCTTCATGGGCCGCAGCGGGGTGCCGCACTCGGGGCACTCGCCCGGCATCACGAACTCCCGCTCGCCGCCGTCCCGCAGGTCGACGACCGGGCCCAGGATCTCCGGGATGACGTCACCGGCCTTGCGGATGACCACGGTGTCGCCGATGAGCACGCCCTTGGCCTTGACGACCTCCTGGTTGTGCAGAGTGGCGAACTCCACCTCGCTGCCCGCGACCGTGACCGGCTCGACCTGGGCGTACGGCGTGACACGGCCGGTGCGGCCGACGCCCACCTTGATGTCGATGAGCTTGGTGTTGACCTCTTCCGGCGCGTACTTGTAGGCGATCGCCCAGCGGGGAGCCCGCGCGGTGGAGCCGAGGCGGCCCTGGAGGCGGATCTCGTCCAGCTTGACGACCACTCCGTCGATCTCGTGCTCCACGGAGTGGCGGTGCTCGCCGTAGTGCGCGATGAACTCCCGGACGCCGTCGAGGTCGTCGACCACGCGGTTGTGCGGGGAGGTGGGCAGGCCCCAGGTCTTCAGCAGGTCGTACGCCTGGGACAGGCGGGTCATGCCCGTGAAGCCCTCCAGGGCGCCGATGCCGTGGACGACCATGTGCAGCGGGCGGGTGGCGGTGACGCGCGGGTCCTTCTGGCGCAGCGAACCGGCCGCCGCGTTACGCGGGTTGGCGAACGGCTTGTCGCCGGCCGCGACCAGGCGTTCGTTGAGCTCGAGGAACTTCTCCATCGGGAAGTAGACCTCGCCGCGGATCTCCACCAGGTCCGGGACGTCGTCGCCGTGCAGCCGGTCCGGGATCTCCGCGATCGTACGGACGTTGGGCGTGATGTCCTCGCCTGTGCGGCCGTCGCCGCGGGTGGCCGCGCGCGTGAGGCGGCCGTTCTCGTACGTCAGGTTGACCGCGAGGCCGTCGACCTTCAGCTCGCACAGGAAGTGGTACTCCTGGTCGCCCAGCTCCTTGGCGATGCGGTCGGCCCAGGCGGCCAGCTCGTCGTCGTTGAAGGTGTTGTCGAGCGAGAGCATCCGCTGGCGGTGCTCCACCGCGGTGAACTCCGTCTCGTACGCCCCCGCGACCTTCTGGGTCGGCGAGCCCGGGGTGCGCAGCTCCGGGTACTCCTCCTCCAGTGCCTCCAGGGTCTTCAGGAGCTTGTCGAAGTCCGCGTCGCTGATGACGGGAGCGTCCTTCACGTAGTACCGGAAGCGGTGCTCCTCGATCTGCTCAGCGAGCTGCGCGTGCTTCTCACGTGCCTCGGCGGGCACTGCCGTCTCCGCCTGCTGCTTGTCGCCGGCCACCGTGTCGTCCTCCCGTTACTCTGGGTTGTCCGCGAGGGATCTCGCCGCCCGGACGCAGTGGGCGAGCACCTGGCGCGCGTAGGCGGGGGAAGCGCCCGCCAGACCGCACGCCGGGGTGACCGTGACCGCCTCGGCGAGCAGCCCCGGACGCAGGCCCAGCCTGCGCCACAGCGTCCTGACACCCATGACGCTACCGGCAGGGTCTGACAATGGGCCGTCCGTGCCCGGCACGACACCGGCGAACAGTCCGGTGCCGGCCTCGACCGCCTCGCCGATCGCGTCGTCGTCACGTTCGGTGAGGAGCGCGAAGTCGAAGGAGACCGCGGCCGCACCGGTCCGCCGCAGCAGGGCGAACGGCACGTCCGGGGCGCAGGAGTGGACGACCACGGGTCCGCCGTCGTGTGCGCCCACGACGTCCCGGAGCGTGGCCTCGACGATCTGCCGGTCCACGGACCGGTGCGTGCGGTAGCCGCTGGCGGTGCGGACCTGGCCGCGCAGCACGGCGGTGAGGGAGGGCTCGTCGAGCTGGAGCACGATCCGGGCACCGGGCACGCGCCGCCGGACCTCGGCGAGGTGGAGCCGGAGGCCCTCGGCGAGGGAGGCGGCGAGGTCGCGGCAGGCCCCGGGGTCGGAGAGGGCGGCCTCGCCGTTCCTCAGCTCGAGCGCGGCGGCCAGGGTCCAGGGCCCGACCGCCTGGACCTTCAGATCGCCCTCGTAGTCCTGCGTGAACTCCTCCAGGGCGTCCAGGTCCTCGCCCAGCCAGGACCGGGCCCGCTTGGTGTCCCGCCCCGGCCGGTCCCCGAGCCGCCAGCCGCTGGGCTCCACGCGCGCGTACAGCTCGACGAGCATCCCGGCGGTCCGGCCGATCATGTCGGCACCGGGTCCGCGGGCGGGCAGCTCCGGCAGGAACGGAAAGTCCTCGAAGCTGCCGGTGACCGTCCTGGCGGCTTCCCGGGCATCGGTTCCCGGCATGGACCCGACCCCGGTGGCGGCGCCGAAGCGCGTGTTCTCGTTCACGGGTGAAGCCTACGTAGGTGCGGCCGGCCGGTGCCGCGGTGGTCAGCGCCCCGGCCGCACCGTCAGGTCGTTGATCTCCGCGTCCCTCGGGAGGTCCAGGGCCGTCAGGATCGTCGTGGCGACCGACTCGGGGTCGATCCAGCGCGAGGCGTCGTACTCCTTGCCCTCCTGCTGGTGGACCTTGGCCTGCATGGGGCTCGCCGTGCGGCCGGGGTAGACCGAGGTGACCCGGACGCCTGCCGCGTGCTCCTCGTGGCGCAGGGAGTCGGCGAGGGCCTTCAGGCCGTGCTTGGAGGCGGCGTAGGCGGACCAGCCCGCGTGGGCATTGAGGCCGGCACCGGAGTTGACGAAGATCACATGGCCGCGGGCGGCGCGCAGCTGGGGCAGGAAGTGCCGGGTCAGTTCGGCGGGGGCGATCAGGTTGACGTTCAGCTGGTGGTGCCAGGACTTGGGGGTCAGCTCGCCGACGTGGCCCAGGTCCACGACCCCGGCGACGTGCAGGAGGGAGTCGACGCGGTCCGGCAGGCTCTGGTGGGAGAAGGCCCAGGAGAGCCTGCCGGGGTCGGCCAGGTCGCCCACCAGGGTGCGGGCGCCGGGGAACTCGGCCGCCAGTTCCTTCGCCCGGCCCGCGTCGCGCGCGTGCAGCACGAGTTCGTCCCCGCGCGCGTGCAGACGGCGGGCCACGGCCGCGCCGATGCCGGAACCGGCCCCGGTGATCACATGAGTAGCCATGCCCGCCATGCTCGCATCAGCGGGCGGAGAGCGACTCCTCGAGGTGGGCCAGCGCGGCCGCCGGCTCCGTGGCGAAGAACATCAGCTCGGACAGCGGGCGCGGCAGGAAGCCCTCCTCGTCCATGCGGCGGAACTGCTGCTGGAGACCGTCGTAGAAGCCCGCGGTGTTCAGCAGGACGACCGGCTTCGCGGTGCGGCCGTGCTTCTTCAGCTCCAGGATCTCGGTGGCCTCGTCCAGCGTGCCGGTGCCGCCCACCATGATCACCACGGCGTCGGCCTTCTCCAGCAGCAGCTTCTTGCGTTCGGCGAGGTCGGCGGCGACGAACATCTCGTCGGTGCCGGGCCGCGCCTTGTTCGCCAGGAACTCCACCGACACGCCCAGCAGCCGGCCGCCCGCCTCCTGCACACCGTCGGCGACGACCTTCATCAGACCGCTGTCGGAGCCGCCCCAGACGAGGGTGTGACCGGCCTTGCCGATCAGTTCCGCGAACTCGCGGGCGGGACGGGTGTAACGGTCGTCGAGGTCGGCGGCGGACAGGAAGACGCAGATGTTCATGGCCCCCACCGTACGGCCCCCGCCGCGGGCGGGAAGAAGCACGGGCCCGCCGGTGCTGTTCCGGTATGACCCGAGGACACACGATCACCATCGAACAGGGCGAGCGGCACGTGCGCGTGGTGCACGGCGACCAGGTGCTCGCGGAGACGGACCGGCCCCTGGTGCTGCGCGAGACGGGCTGTCCGCCGCGGTACTACATCCCCGCCGAGGACGTGCGCGTCGACCTGCTGACGCCTTCCGACACGCACACCGAGTGCCCCTTCAAGGGCACGGCCTCCTACTGGTCGCTGCCGGACGCGCCCGACCTGGTCTGGGCGTACCCGGATCCGAAGCCGGACGTCGCCGGGATCAAGGATCACTTCTGCTTCTACGAAACCGACGTGTCGTGACCCGATGAGTCCTCGCCGGTGCGGCAGTCTGCACGGGCATGGACAAGAAGACGACTTCCCGCGACGGCACCTCCCTCGCATACGGAGTGATCGGCCAGGGGCCCACCGTGATCCTGGTGAGCGGCGCGATGTCCACCGGGGGCACCGTGGCGCCCCTGGCCCAGCGGCTCGCGGACCGGTGCACGGCCGTCGTCTACGACCGGCGGGGGCGCGGGGGAAGCGGTGACACGAAGCCGTACGCGGTCGAGCGCGAGGTCGAGGACCTGGCCGCGCTGATCGACGCCGTGGGCGGTGATGCGGCGCTGTTCGGGGTCTCCTCCGGCGGCGCGCTGGTGCTCGAGGCGGCGGCGAGCGGGGTGCCGGCCTGCCGGGCCGCCGTCTACGAGGTGCCGTACGCGGACTTCCTGCAGGGGGGCGCCGAGCGGGAGGCCGTCTACAAGGAGCAGCTGAACAAGGCGCTCTCGGAGGGTCGCCGCGGGGACGCGGTGGAGCTGTTCCTGCGGCTGACGGGCCTCGCCGAGGAAGTGATCCGGGGCGCCCGCCAGTCGCCGATGTGGGCCGGCATGGAGGCCGTCGCGCCGAGTCTCGCGTACGACGACGCGGTGATGGGTGACGGCCTGCTGCCCCGGGACCGGCTCGCCGGGATCTCCGTGCCCGTGCTGGTGGTCGCGGGCGGGGCCAGTCCGGACTGGATGCGCGAGGTGAACCGGGAGATCTCCAGGGCGGTGCCCGAGGGCGCCTGCCGGGTCCTGGAGGGGCAGACCCACATGGTGGAGCCGGACGTGCTGGGGCCGGTGCTGGCCGAGTTCCTGACGGAGGGATGAGGGAGGGGGCGCAGCCCGGGGCGCCGGGGAGGTGTGCCCGCTACACCGTCGCCGCCGTCGCGCGCGTGGTCGACGCGATCGTCGCCGAGCCGACCACGCGCGTGCCGTCGTACAGGACGATCGCCTGGCCGGGGGCGACCCCGCGGACCGGCTCGGTGAAGGTGACGCGCAGTTCGCCGTCGGCCGGCACCGCGGTGACCTCGGTCTCGCCGCCGTGGGCGCGCAGCTGGGCGGTGTAGGTGCCGGGGCCGGTGGGGGCGGTGCCGCACCAGCGGGGCCTGATCGCGGTCAGCGCGGTGACGTCCAGGGCGGCGGCGGGACCGACGGTGACGGTGTTGTCGACCGGGGAGATGTCGAGGACGTAGCGCGGCTTGCCGTCGGGGGCCGGGGTGCCGATGCGCAGGCCCTTGCGCTGACCGATGGTGAAGCCGTACGCGCCCTCGTGCGTGCCGACCTTGGCGCCGGACTCGTCGACGATGTCGCCCTCCGCCTTGCCGAGCCGCCGGGCGAGGAAGCCCTGGGTGTCGCCGTCGGCGATGAAGCAGATGTCGTGCGAGTCGGGCTTCTTGGCGACCGCGAGACCCCGGCGCTCGGCCTCCGCGCGGATCTCCTCCTTGGTGGTGACCGTGTCGCCGAGCGGGAACATCGCGTGGGCGAGCTGCTTCTCGTCCAGCACACCGAGGACGTAGGACTGGTCCTTGGCCATGTCGGAGGCGCGGTGCAGCTCGCGGGAGCCGTCCTCGCGGACGATCACCTGGGCGTAGTGGCCGGTGCAGACCGCGTCGAAGCCGAGGGCCAGGGCCTTGTCGAGCAGCGCGGCGAACTTGATCTTCTCGTTGCAGCGCAGGCACGGGTTAGGGGTGCGGCCGGCCTCGTACTCGGCGACGAAGTCCTCGACGACGTCCTCACGGAAGCGGTCGGCGAGGTCCCAGACGTAGAAGGGGATGCCGATGACGTCGGCCGCGCGGCGGGCGTCGCGGGAGTCCTCGATGGTGCAACAGCCCCGGGCGCCGGTCCGGAAGGACTGCGGGTTCGCGGAGAGCGCGAGGTGGACGCCGGTGACGTCGTGGCCCGCTTCCGCGGCACGCGCGGCGGCGACGGCGGAGTCGACTCCACCGGACATGGCGGCGAGGACGCGGAGGGGGCGCTGCGGGGTCTCAGTCATAGCCCCTCCAGGGTACGGGGCCGCGGGAACCGGGTCCGCCGGATATCCGTTGGAGATCACATGGGGGCGACTCAGGAGCGCGCGGGAGCCGCGCGGGGCGACGAGGACCGGCGGCTGGGGCGGCGGGCACTGCTGGTCGGCGGGGCGGCGGCGGCCGTGGGCACCGCCGTGCTGGCCCGGGAGGAGCTGTCGCACCTGTGGTGGCGGCTGCCGGGCGTGGAGAAGCCCCGGGTGGCGGGCGCGGTGGACTTCAGGGGCGCGCGCTGGGTGGCGGCCTCCCCGGCGAACTACCGGCGGGCGGACCGGCCGGACGACTATCCGGTCGACCGGGTCGTCGTCCATGTCACGCAGGGCGGCTACGCGAGCGCGGTGAAGGTGTTCCAGGACCCGGCGCACGGAGCGGCGGCGCACTACATCGTGCGCAAGGACGGCCGGATCACCCAGCTGGTCCGGGAGCTGGACGTGGCCTTCCACGCGGGCAACCGCGCGTACAACGAGCGGAGCGTCGGCATCGAGCACGAGGGTTTCGTGGAGGACGCCTCCTCCTTCACGGACGCGATGTACGCCGCCTCGGCGCGGCTGACGGCGGCGATATGCGGGCGCTACGGCATCCCCGCGGACCGCGAGCACATCGTCGGGCACGTGGAGGTGCCGGGCACGGATCACACGGATCCGGGGCCGCACTGGGACTGGGAGCGATATCTGAAAAAAATCAAGGCGTAACCCCTTTTTTGTCCGGCAGTGACCGTTTTATCCTGAAGGCCAGACCTACGAGACGAGTGAGGGAGTTCAAGCGGAGTAGCCGACGTCAGCGAGAGAACAGAGAATCTCTTCAACGAGAGGTACAACGATCTCCGCTGGTGCCGACGTCGACGCTCGGGCTGAGAGGCCGGAAGGTCGCAAGGACTGGACCGGAAGGCGACCCCTATTACCTGATCCGGACAATACCGGCGAAGGGAACCCGCCTCGTAGGTCGCTGTCGTGTGCGGTCCGGCCTCAGCTGAGTCCCGCCGCGCGCGCCCGTTCCACCGCCGGGCCGATGGCCTTGGCTACCGCCTCGACGTCCGCCTCCGTGGAGGTGTGACCGAGGGAGAAGCGCAGGGTGCCGCGGGCCAGGTCCGGGTCGGCGCCGGTGGCGAGCAGCACATGGCTGGGCTGGGCGACGCCCGCGGTGCAGGCGGAGCCGGTGGAGCACTCGATGCCCTGTGCGTCCAGCAGCAGGAGCAGGGAGTCGCCCTCGCAGCCCGGGAAGGTGAAGTGGGCGTTGGCCGGCAGGCGGCCCCCGGGGGCCGGGTCCCCTCCGAGGATCGCGTCCGGTACGGCGCTGCGCACGGCGTCCACCAGCTGGTCGCGCAGGGAGCCGATCTCACGGGCGAACCACTCCCGCCGCTCGGCGGCGAGGCGGCCGGCCACCGCGAAGGAGGCGATGGCCGGGACGTCGAGGGTGCCGGAGCGGACGTGGCGCTCCTGGCCGCCGCCGTGCAGCACGGGTACGGGGCTGTACTCGCGGCCGAGGATGAGCGCGCCGATGCCGTAGGGGCCGCCGACCTTGTGGCCGGAGACGGTCATCGCGGCGAGGCCGGAGGCGGCGAAGTCCACCGGGACCTGGCCGAAGGCCTGGACCGCGTCGGCGTGCAGGGGGATGCCGAACTCCGCGGTGACCTCGGCGAGTTCGCGGACCGGCAGGACCGTGCCGATCTCGTTGTTGGCCCACATCACGGTGGCCAGGGCGACGTCGCCGGGGTTGCGGGTGACGGCCTCGCGCAGGGCCTCGGGGTGGACGCGGCCGTGGGAGTCGACGGGCAGGTACTCGACCGTGGCGCCCTCGTGCTCACCGAGCCAGTGCACGGCGTCGAGGACGGCGTGGTGCTCGACGGGGCTGGCCAGGACGCGGGTGCGGGCGGGGTCGGCGTCGCGGCGGGACCAGTACAGGCCCTTGACGGCGAGGTTGTCGGCCTCGGTGCCGCCCGAGGTGAAGACGACCTCGCTGGGGCGGGCGCCCAGCGCTTCCGCGAGGGTTTCGCGGGATTCCTCGACCGTGCGGCGTGCCTGGCGGCCGGACGCGTGCAGGGAGGAAGCGTTGCCCGTGATGCTCAGCTGGGCGGCGAGCGCCTCTGCCGCCTCCGGGAGCATCGGGGTGGTCGCGGCGTGGTCGAGGTAAGCCATGGTGTGCCCGATTCTACGGGCCCGTCGCGGACGGATCCGGCCTACCCGCGGCGGTCGGGCACGGTTCCCCGTCGTCCTCGGGGACCTGTGCAGCGCCTCTCTGCCTCACAGGCTCCAGGACAGCGTGTGGGACACCTGCATCGCTGTCGCCAGGACGGCCAGGTCGGCGATGCCCAGGGCGAGGCCCAGATACGCGCGGCCCCGGCGGGCCGTGCCGCGCCAGAGGGACACCCCTGCCAGGGCGATGGCGATCGGGCCGAGGAAGAGGTTGAGGACGAGCAGGCCGAGGAGGCCGAGGATGAAGGACGCCACGGCCATGCCGTCGGCGTCGCGACCGGGGGAACGGGTGTCGGTGCGGGGTGTGGCCGGTGCGGTGAGTTGCATGGTGCTCAGCTCCTGGGGGTGCGTACGGACGGTCAGTTGGCCGAGGTGCGGCGCCGGCGGCCGTAGCGCTCGCGGATCGCGAAGACGCCGAGCCAGACGGCGATGACGGCGGCCAGGCCGACGGTGACGGTCAGCGGTGCGTGGGCCACGGTGCCCAGCACGACGCCGAGCAGCATGAGTGCGGCGACGAGGAACAGCATGGGATTGGATCCCCCCTCCGAGATGCCTCGTGTGAAGGCCCTGTCGAGGCCTCGTGTAAAGTTTGAGTGAACAGTTGTAGTAACAGTTGTTCACTGACTTCTACTCTAGCGCGTCCCACGGCTTTTCAATTCCAGAGAACAGTTGTTAACTGGATGACATGAGTCACACGCTCGGCATCCGGCAGGCCCAGAAGCAGAAGACCCGGCAGGCGTTCCTCGACGCGGCGCTCGCGCTGCTGGAGGAGCAGAGCCTGAGCAGCCTGGGCCTGCGTGAGGTCACGCGGGCCGTCGGCGTCGCGCCCACCGCCTTCTACCGGCACTTCCGTTCGACCGCCGATCTCGGGGTGGCGCTGGTCGACGAGGCGCTGGGCAGCCTGCACCCGATGGTGCGGACGACGGTGTCCACGGCGGGCGACAGCGAGGAACGCATCGCCCGGGCCATCGAGCTGATCGCCGGCCACGTGGACACCTATCCCGCGCACGTCCGGTTCATCGCCCGTGAGCGGCACGGCGGGGTGCAGCCGGTACGCGAGGCCATCCGGTCCCAACTCGTCCGGTTCGCCGAGGAGGTGAAGGACGAGTTGGCCAAGGACCCGGAGGCGGAGGGGTGGGACGACGACGACCTGCTGATGCTCGCGCATCTCTACGTCGACCAGATGCTGATCACCGCCTCGCTGTTCCTGGAGGCGCTGGAGGCCCCCGCGGAGGAGCGGGACCGGGTCACCCAGCTCGCCACCCGTCAGCTGCGGCTCATCAGCATCGGCCGCAGCCACTGGCACGGCTGAGGGCCCCGAACCCGCGGCCGTGCGCCCCCGGCGGTCACCCCTGCCGGGCCCGGCCCCCGGCCTGGCCCTCCCCCGGCCCCCCGCAGCCGCCACCGGGACCGCCCTGCCCGCCGGACGCGCCGGCCGGCATGTCCGAGGGCGCACCCGACGGCATGCCCGACGGCACCCCCCTCGGCACCCCCGGAGCCGCTTTCGAAGGCGCACCGGACGGCGCCCCGCCCAGTCGGCCGGACGCGCCGCCCGTCGGCATGCCGGACGGCGCCCGGCAGCCCTGCTGCCGACCGGAGTCGCCGCCGGTGGCGGAGGACGGGCTGCCGGAACCGCACGCGGTCAGCAGCAGCGGGGACACCGCCAGCAGGGCGACGGCGGGCAGAAGGCGGGCACGCTTCATGAGAGTCAGCTCCGAGAACGATGAGGAAGTCCTGAGGAGCCGCACTCAACCAACCGTGCCTGGGGAGTGCTTGGGCTCGCCCTGTCCGTGGGCTGTCAATCCGTACAGGGTCACGACGGAACGGGCCGCCGCGAGCAGTTCCGCACGGGCCTGCGGCGGGTCCAGGACCTCCACCCGGTCGGAGAGGGCCAGGAGTTGGCGTACCGCGGGCAGCGCCGGGTACGTCAGCCGTGCGGTGACCCAGTCGCCCTCGCCGTCGTCGTCGGGCAGGGCGGCCAGCTGCGGGGCGAACATCCGTCGGAACATGTCGAGCCGGTCGCGCCCGACCCGTACCGTCACCTCGATCCCCTCCCCCCGCTCCTCGACCTGGCGGCGCAGCACCTCCCAGACGTCGGCGAGTTCCACGCCCGGCCTGCGCCGTACGGGGTCGTCCAGCAGCCGGGCCGAGTGCACCCGGTCGGCGCGGAACAGCTGCGGCGCGGCGCGCCGGTCGGCGACCAGGTACCAGACCCCGGCCTTGGCTACGAGACCGTACGGGTCGACGGTGTACGTCCGGGGCTCCCGCTCCCCGCCGTGCCGGTAGCGCAGCCTGAGGCGCCGGTCGGAGAAGACGGCGTCCTGCAGCGCCTCCAGGTCGACGGCCTGCTGCGGGCCGCTCTTCCAGCGGGTGGCGTCGACCAGGATCCGGCGGCTGGTCACCTCGGCGGCGGGACGGTGCGGCGCCGGAAGCGCGGCCATCACCTTGCGCAGGGCCGAGCCGAGGGCCGCGTCGAGACCGAGCGCGGCATGGGCACCCTGTGCGGCCAGGATGAACAGGGCGCGGGACTCGTCGGCGGTGAGGCCGGTGACGTCGGTGCGGAAACCGGCGAGGAGTTCGATGCCTCCGTGCCTGCCTCGCTCGGCGTAGACCGGCACTCCGGACGCCGACAGCGCCTCGACGTCCCGGTAGATGGTGCGGACCGACACCTCCAGCCGGTCGGCGAGTTCGCGCGCGGGGACGCGGCCCCGGGTCTGCAGGAGCAGCAGGATCGACAGCAGCCGGTCGGACTTCACGCGCCCAAGAATCCCGCCCTCGCGAGGGCCCGCGCAAATGTTGACGGAAACTGTCAGGTTATCCGGACACTCTCGTCCCACAGACGCACGGACCCGACGCACCGGCCCGGCGCACCGACCGAGAGGCAGACCATGACCAGCACCGGCTTCACCGACCCCCGCCCCGTCCACGCCCGCGCCACCGAGCAGGCGGCGGCCCTGATCAAGACGGTGCGCCCGGAGCACCTCGGCGGCCCGACGCCGTGTTCCGAGTACGACGTACGGACCCTGCTGAGCCACATCGTCGGCGGCACCCTGCGGAACGCGGTGATCGGGGAGGGCGGTGACGGGCTCGCCGTGCACCCGTTCGCCGAGGGCGTCGGGGACGACGGCTGGGCCGCGGCCTACGACGAGGTGCGCGTCCGTGTCCTCAGGGCGTGGGAGAGCGACGAGCGGATGACCTCCCTGGTGCGGGTTCCGTGGGGGGAGGTCCCGGGGCACGCGGCACTCTCGGGCTATGTGATGGAGATCGTCACCCACACCTGGGACCTCGCCGAGGCGCTCGGCCGGGCGGACGAACTCGACCCGGCTCTCGCCGGGTTCGCGCTCGCCACCGCCCGTCGGGTCCTGCCCGGCGACCGTCCGGGCGACCACCACTTCGCCGCCTGCCGTGAGGCCGGCGACGGAGCCGGTGTCCACGAGCAGTTGGCGGCCTGGCTGGGGCGCGCCCCGCTCAGCCGAGCCTGACGCGGGCCAGCTGGCGGGACTGGGCGACCAGGCGGTCGTCGGAGTCCCAGACCTCGGCGTCCTCCTCGAGGAAGCCGCCGGCCAGGTTGCGGGTGGTGATCGACACCCGCAGCGGGCCGGGGGCCGGGCGGTGCCGGACGTGGACGGTGAGCTCCACCGTGGGGACCCAGCCCTTCAGGCCGATCTCGAAGGCGGTGGGCGGAAGCGCGTCCACCGCGAGGAGGAGGGAGAGCGGGTCGGGGTCCCGCCCGTCGGCGAGGCCGAACCAGGCCCGCATCTCGCCCTTGCCCGAGGGCGCGCCGAGGGCCCAGCCGAGGGTCGCCGGGTCCAGCTTGATCATCAGGCGGTCGGCGATCTCCGAGCCGCTGTCCATGGGCGCGGGACCGTCCTCGGGGCCGAAGCACTGCTCGAGCGGCGGGATCGCGGGCGGCGTCGCCGTCGTACGGACGTCGTCGGGGAGGGCGGAGAGGTCGCCGTAGGAGGCGAGGACACGGATGCGTTCGACCTCGTTGCCCTCGTCGTCGTACTGGAGGAGCGAGGCCTGACCGGTGGACAGGGTGCGGCCGGTGCGGACCGTCTCCGTGCGGATGACCGCCGGGCCGGGCCGGGAGGCGGTCAGGTAGTGCGCGGTGAGGGTGAAGGGGTCCGGGTGCGGGAGCGTGTCCGCGAGGGCCCGGCCGAGCACGGCCAGCAGGTAGCCGCCGTTGACGGCGTTGAAGATGGTCCAGCCGGCCGAGAGGTCGACGGTGTGGACGCCGGGCTCGCGCCGGCTGACCGCGGTGTCGCGGTCGAACTCGCTGTCGCCGATCACGGCCGACGCCGCAGGTGCGGAAGCTGCTTCTGGCATGAATGAACGGTACAACAGGAAATTACTGAGCGGTAGCTTTGTCTGCTCGGGGTAGCCGGCTGACCCCACCGGGTGAGGCTCCGGCAATTTCTCGGTAAGTGTCCGGACACGTCACCAACCCCGGGCCTCCGATTCCCCTCTATGGGGACATGAGCCTCACCGGGACTCCGTTCCTCTACTCGACCGCCGTGCTGGCCGTGGTCGCGCTGATACTGCCACTCGTGCTGTGGTCGCGCGTGCGCGGGCCCAAGCCCCTGCGGGCCGCGGCCCGGCTGCTGATGCTGCTGTTCGCCCAGGGCACCGCCGTCACGCTGATCTTCGTCCTGGTCAACAACCAGAACAACCTGTACGACAACTGGGCCGATCTGCTCGGCACCGGCAACCATGTCCAGCAGGCGCAGGACCTCGGCCGGGACGGCACCGGTGGCATAGCAGTGAAACGGTTGCCCAAGGTCAAGCAGACCTTCACCGCGGCCTCCGGGCCCGCCATGGGGTCGGCCGGCGGCGTGCGCGTCACCCAGCTCAAGGGCCGGGTCTCCGGGGTGAACGCCGAGGTCTACGTCTGGCTGCCGCCGCAGTACGACGACCCGGCCTACCGCAACAAGAAGTTCCCGGTGGTGGAGCTGCTGCCGGGCTACCCCGGCTCGGCGAAGGCCTGGTACGGGTCGCTGAAGGTGCACGAGCAGCTGCTGCCGCTGATGCGGAGCGGGCAGGTGGCCCCCTTCATCCTGGTCGCCCCGCGCACCAACCTGCTGGCCGGTGTGGACACCGGCTGCGCCAACATCCCCGGCCAGGTCAACGCCGACACCTGGCTCAGCATCGACGTGCCGAAGATGGTCGTGGACAACTTCCGCGCCCAGCCCGCGCCGCGGGGCTGGGCCGTCGCCGGCTACTCGGCGGGCGCGCACTGCGCGGTCAAGCTGGCCGTGGCGCACCCGGACCGCTACCGGGCCGCGGTGAGCCTGTCCGGCTACAACGACCCGATCGGCGAGCGCAACTCGCTCGCCGCGCAGAGCCCCGCCCTGCGCGCGGAGAACAACCCGTATCTGATCCTCAAGAAGTCGGCCGTCCCGCCGCGCATCGCGCTGTACATCTCCGGCGAGTCCGGTGACGGCTATCAGGCGGGGGTGGCGCTGGAGTCCATCGCCAAGGCGCCGACGACCGTGCACGTGGTGTTCCTGCCGCGCAGCGCGGGCGGTCACAACATGGCGCTGTGGCGGCCCCAGGTGGACACGGTGTTCCGCTGGCTGACCCTGCAGATGGGCCAGAACCACGCCCAGGGCCGCGACGGATCTGTCACCGGCGGCACGGGCCCTGTCACCGGGAGCGCCGCCGGAACCACCGGGACTACTCCTCGGTCACCGTCGACCGCCGGTTCCACGCGCGCGGAGCTCGCCAGTGGAACCGCATCGCGAGCAGGCGCAGCACAAAAGCGGTGACGACCGCGAGCCCACTGGTGAGGGGGGTCAGCGCGTCGTAGCGGATGCACAGCACCACCATCGTGGCGCCGACGATCGCCGGGACCGCGTACAGGTCGCGGTCCCAGCGCAGCAGGGAGGGCACCTCGTTGGCGAGCACGTCGCGCAGCACACCGCCCCCGACGGCGGTGGCGAGCCCGAGCGTCGCGGACGCGGTCAGGTTGAGGCCGTAGCTGTACGCCTTCGTCGTGCCGCTGACGCAGAACAGGCCGAGGCCGGCCGCGTCGAAGACCAGCACGCCCGTCTGGATGCGCTCCACGTGCGGGTGCAGGAAGAAGACCACGAGCGCGGCGAGCAGCGGGGTGAAGAAGTAGCCGAGGTCGGTGAAGGCGGCCGGCGGCACGGCCCCGATGACCAGGTCACGGAACAGTCCCCCGCCCAGCGCGGTGACCTCGGCGAGGACGGCGATGCCGAAGACGTCGAAGTTCTTCCGGACGGCCAGCAGCGCGCCGGAGATCGCGAACACGAAGATGCCGACGACATCGAGCGTGTGCTGGACGGAGGGACTGAAGAGTTGCTGGAGCTGCACCCCTACATTCTCACCCGTCGAGAGGTGTGAACCTTACAATGCCAGGCTCACAGGGCGGGCTTCCCTGTGGTGAAGAGCCAGGTGTCGAAGAGGTCGTCCAGCTGCTGTCCGCTGACCCGCTCGGCGAGGCGGATGAAGTCGGCGGTGTCCGCGTTGCCGTACCGGTGGAGCTTCGTCCAGGCGGGCAGCAGCCGGAAGAAGTCCTTGTCGCCGATCCGCTCCCGGAGCATCTGCAGCGTCATCGCGCCGCGGTCGTACACGGCGGAGGCGAACATCGTGTCCCGCCGCGGGTCGGCCACCTCGATCTGCCAGAAGGAGGAGGTGGCGGGGCGGGCGGTGTAGTCGGCGAGGAAGGAGTCGTGGGCCGAGCGGGTGCCCTGGTGCTCCGCCCACAGCCACTGGGCGTAGGTGGCGAAGCCCTCGTTGAGCCAGATGTCCTTCCACCGCGCGACGCTCACCGAGTCGCCGAACCACTGGTGGGCCAGCTCGTGCACGATGGTCGACTCGCTGCGCACGGCCGAGTACGCCGGCTTGCTCTGCACCTCCAGCGAGAACCCGGCCTCCGGCATGTCGTCCACGATCGCGCCGGTCTCCTCGAACGGGTACGGCCCGAAGACCTTCGACCAGTAGTCGGTCGCGGCGGCCGTGACGGCGTACACGTCGACCTTGTTGCTGTCCTTCAGGACGGGGTCGACGGCGACGTAGATCGGGGTGCCGCCGGGGGTGCGGCCGGTGCGCACGTCGAACCTGCCGACGGTGGCGGTGGCGAGGTAGGTCGCCATCGGCCTCGACTCGCGCCAGTGGGTGTACGTCGCGCCGTGCCTGTCGTACGTCGAGACCAGCCGGCCGTTGGAGACCCCGGTCAGGCCCTCGGGCGCCTTGATCCGGATGTCGTAGGTGGCCTTGTCGGAGGGGTGGTCGCTGGACGGGAACCAGGTGGAGGCGGCGTTGGGCTCGCAGGCGACGAAGACGCCGTCGGCGGTCTCCATCCAGCCGTACTTGGAGCCGAACACGATGGGGCCGCCCAGGGGCTGGGGGACGCCTCCGTAGGTGACGGAGACGGTGAAGGTCCGGCCGCGCGGCAGGCCGGCGCGCGGGGTGACGGTGACCTCGTCGCCCTCACGGGTGAACTCGGCGCGCCTGCCGTTCACTTCGACCTTCGTGATCTGCAGCTGCTGGAGGTCGAGGTCGAAGGAGGACAGGTGCTGCGTGGCACGGGCGGTGAGGGTCGTACGGCCGTCCAGGCGGCCGGTGTCCGGAGCGTAGGCGACGTCGAGGTCGTAGTGCAGGGCGTCGAAGCCGCCGTTGCCGAGCCTCGGGAAGTAGGGGTCACCGATGCCGGGGGCGCCCGGGGTCGGGGCGGAGGAGGCGCCGATGACGAGGAAGGAGGCTGCTGCGGTCGCGACAGCCCCCAGACGTGCCGAACGGGAGAGTGCCATGGTCGTCCCTTTCGAGCGTGTACCGATCAGTGGTCGGACACGGACGACTGTGCGCTCTCCCGTTCGGGCATGTACATGACTTTGCCCAGTTGTCATGTGCTACTTGCCGGTTGACTCCTGCGCGCCGGAGCCGGAACCGGACTCGGATCCGGGCTCGCTCGCCTCGGCAGCCTCGGCGGCTTCAGAAGCCTCGGCGGCTTCAGCAGTCTCGGCGGCCTCGGACTCGGACGCCTCGGCAGGGGCTTCCGCGGCGGTCTCCTCGGAGGACTCCTCGGCCAGCTCCGCCGCCACCGCCGCCGACGTCTCCGCCGACTCCGCGAGCACCTCGTCGGCGACCAGTTCGGCCGCCTCCTTCGCCGCGGTCAGCAGCACGGTGTCCTGCGGGGCCTGGTCCTCGAAGTTCTCCGGGTGGTGGCAGGCCACCCGCTGACCGGGCCTCAGCTCGATCAGCGCCGGCTCGGTGGTGCGGCAGATCTCCGTCGCCTTCCAGCACCGGGTGTGGAAGCGGCAGCCCGAGGGCGGCGAGATCGGCGAGGGCACGTCACCCTTGAGCAGGATGCGCTCGCTCTTCGCGTTCTTCCGCTTCGGGTCCGGGATCGGCACCGCCGACATCAGCGCCTTGGTGTACGGGTGCATCGGCGACTTGTACAGCAGGTCCCGGTCGGCGAGTTCGACGATCTTCCCCAGGTACATCACCGCGATCCGGTCCGAGACGTGCCGGACGACCGAGAGGTCGTGCGCGATGATCACGTAGGTCAGGCCGAGCTCCTCCTGGAGGTCGTCCATGAGGTTCACGACCTGCGCCTGCACGGACACGTCCAGGGCGGAGACGGGCTCGTCCGCCACGACCATCCTCGGCTTCAGCGCGAGCGCACGGGCGATGCCGATGCGCTGGCGCTGACCGCCGGAGAACTCGTGCGGATAGCGGTTGTAGTGCTCGGGGTTGAGGCCGACCACCGACAGCAGCCGCTGCACCTCCTTCTTGATGCCGCCCTCGGGCTCGACGCCCTGCAGCCGGAAGGGGGCCCCGACGATGGTGCCGATGGTGTGCCGCGGGTTCAGCGACGAGTACGGGTCCTGGAAGATCATCTGCACGTCGCGGCGCAGCGGACGCATGCCGCTCACGCCGAGGTGCGTGATGTCCTTGCCCTCGAACTCCACCGTGCCCGCGGTCGGTTCGAGCAGCCGGGTGATGAGCCGGCCCATCGTCGACTTGCCGCAGCCGGACTCGCCGACGACACCCAGGGTCTCGCCGGCCCGCACCTCGAAGTCGATGCCGTCGACCGCGCGCACGGCCCCGACCTGCCGCTGGAACAGGCCCTTCTTGATCGGGAAGTGCTTCTGCAGCCCCGTCACCTTCAGCAGGACCTCGCCGGGAGCGGCGTCCTTGGTGAGCGTGGCCGTACCGGCGGACTTCTCTTCCGTGCCGTCGCTCTGTGCAGGGATGCTCACTGCCTTGTCCTCTGCGTTCTCACTCACAGCTTCGGCGCAATCTCTTCGGTCCAGATCCGCTCCCGCTGCTCCTGCGACATGTGGCAGGCGGCCCAGTGCTTGCTGCCGACCTCGGTCAGCTCGGGGCGGACCGTGCGGGTGACGTCGTCCTTCGGAATGTCCGCGTACGGGCAGCGCGGGTTGAAGGCGCACCCGGACGGGATGTTGATCAGCGACGGCGGGGAGCCCTTGACCGGGGTCAGGCGCTCCTGCTGGTCGCGGTCCAGTCGCGGCATCGAGCCGAGCAGACCCCAGGTGTAGGGGTGGCGGGGCTCGTAGAACACCTTCTCCGCCGGTCCGCGCTCGACGCAGCGGCCGCCGTACATCACCAGGATGTCGTCGGCCAGTTCGGCGACGACGCCCAGGTCGTGGGTGATGATGATGACCGCGGAACCGAACTCCTTCTGCAGGTCCCGGATCAGGTCGAGGATCTGCGCCTGCACGGTCACGTCCAGGGCCGTGGTCGGCTCGTCCGCGATGAGCAGCTCGGGGTTGTTGACCAGCGACATGGCGATCATCGCGCGCTGGCGCATACCGCCGGAGAACTCGTGCGGGTAGCTGTCCACCCGCTTGTCCGGCTGCGGGATGCCCACGCGGTCGAGCATCTCGACCGCACGGCGCTTGGCGGTCTTCTTGTCGACGTCGTGGTGGATCCGGTAGGCCTCCACGATCTGCGCGCCGATCGTGTAGTACGGGTGCAGCGCCGACAGCGGGTCCTGGAAGATCATCGCCATCTCCCGGCCGCGCAGCTTGCGCACGTGGTCGGGGTCGGCGGAGAGCAGCTCGGTGCCGTTCAGCCAGATCTCGCCGGATATCTGCGCCTTGCGCTTGCCGTACTGGCCGGCGGTGTGCAGGCCCATGATGCCGAGCGAGGTCACCGACTTGCCGGAACCCGACTCGCCCACGATGCCGAGGGTCTTGCCCTTCTCCAGCGTGAAGCTGAGCCCGTCGACGGACTTCACCAGGCCGTCGTCGGTCGGGAAGTGCACCTTCAGGTCGCGCACTTCGAGGAAGGAGGACGGCGCGGGCGAGGAGCCGGTGGGCTCGCCCACGGCCGCTCCGGTCTTGCTGAGGTCGGTCATGCGAGCCTCACTCGGGGGTCGATCACGGCGTACAGCACGTCCACCGCGAGGTTGGCGAGGAGCACCGCGAGGGAGGTGATCAGGGTGACGCCCAGGATGATGGGAAGGTCCTGGTTCTTGATGGCGGTCAGCACGGCCTGGCCGAGGCCGGGGATGCTGAACGTGGTCTCGGTGAGGATCGCGCCGCCGATCAGGGCGCCGAGGTCCATGCCGAGCATGGTCAGGATCGGGGTCATCGTCGAGCGCATGGCGTGCTTGCCGATGACGACCTGCTCCGTGAGGCCCTTGGCGCGGGCGGTGCGGATGTAGTCCTCGCCGAGGATCTCCAGCATCGTGGCGCGGGTGATACGGGCGTACATCGCCGCGTAGAGGAAGGCGAGCGTGATCCAGGGAAGGATCATGCCGCTGAACCACCCGCCGAAGCTGTCACCGATCGAGACGTACTTGCCGTCGATCCAGTGCAGCCCGTAGCTGAAGATCGCCAGCGAGAGCAGGCCGGTGAAGTAGATCGGGAGCGAGACGCCGCTCAGGGCGACGACCATCGCGCCACGGTCCCAGATGCTGCCCCGCTTGAGGGCGGAGAGCACACCCGCCGCGACACCGAAGATGAGCCACAGCACCGCGGCACCGATCGCGAGACCCAGGGTCACCGGGAAGCGGTCGGTCAGCACCGGCCAGACGGCCTGCTCACTGCGGAAGGAGTAGCCGAAGCACGGGGCGGCACAGTGGGTGACGTCGCCGCCGCCCGAGTAGGTGCGGCCCACGAAGATGCCCTTGAAGAACTCCCAGACCTGCTGGTAGATCGGGTCGCTCAGGCCCAGCTTCTCCCGCACCGCCTCGACGGCGTGAGGGTCAGCCTGCTTGCCCACGAAGCTCGTGGCGATGTCCACGCCCGCCCACTTGGGGACGAGGAAGAAGATGCTGAAGACCACCAGGATGATGACGACCAGCATCACTGCGGCGGCGAACAGCCGCCTGATGAGGTAAGCGAGCACAGCTAACGGCCCGCTGCGGACCACGGGCCGCCGGAGGTCTTCCGGCGGCCCACGGTCGCGCCGCGCCGGCCTTCACCTGCCTTTCGTGCCGTACGGCGGGTGTGCCGGGTTTACTTCGTGGACTTCAGGCCGAGGTTGACGAAGTCGTAGTAACCGCTGTACGCGTTCGTCGTGTACACGTTGGCCAGACGCGAGGAGCGGATGTTGAGCAGCCGCTCGAAGGTGAAGGGCAGGTAGTACGCGCCCTCCATGACCGCATGGTTGATGTCCGTGGCGATCTGGGTCTTCTTGGAGTCGTCCAGCGTGCCGGTGTACTGGTCGAACAGGCCGTCGATCTTCTTGTCCTTGATCAGAGCGTAGTTGTTGTTACCGCTCTGCAGGATGTAGTGGCTGCTCCACAGCGGGATGCCGTAGCCCTGGACGGTCGGGAAGTCCGGGCCCCAGCCCATGATGATGATGCCGAGCTTCTTCTTCGCCACGTTCGAGGGCGAGCCGATGATGCCCGGGGACTGCGAGCCGTCGTACTGGTAGATGTCGGCGGTGATGCCGACCTTCTTCAGCGCGGCCTGCAGGGACTCGGCCGTGGCCACTTCCTGCTGCTTGTTGTTGCGGACCGCGATGGTGGTCTTGAAGCCGTTCGGCTGGCCGCAGGCCTTCAGCTCCTGCTTGGCCAGGTCCGCGCTGCCGTTCTTGTTCTTCGTGGCGATCTGGTACGGGTCGTACTTCTGGCCCTCACCACCGGCGACCGACGGCGGGAGCATGTTGGTGCCGATGTCGCCACCGGCGACCGGGCCACCGCGGGCGGTCTGCAGCGACACGTGGTCGGCTGCGTAGATCACGGCCTTGCGGCAGTGGAGGTTGTCGAACGGCTTGACGCTCTGCGGGAAGACCGCGTAGCGGATGAAGCCGGAGACCGGGTTGTCCAGGTTCGCCTTGTGCTCCTTCAGAGCGATCTGGCGGCCCTGGGCGCCGAGACCGGTCTGGGAGGCGTCGACGTCGTAGTCGCCGTTGATGAGGCGCTGGTCGGAGTCCGCCTGGTTGGTGGAGATGTCCAGGGTGATCTTGTCCGGGTACGCCTTGCGGACCGGGTCCGAGGACGCCTTCCAGCTGGTGTTGCGGACGAGGACGAGGCCCTTGCCCGGGTTGTACGACTGGAACTTGTACGGACCCGAGGAGAACGGGTGCAGGCCGTACTTGGACTTGGTGTCCTTGTCCTGACGGACCGGGGAGCCCGTGGTCATCGCCAGGGTCTGGAGGAAGTCCGAGTTGGGCGTCGGCAGGTGGAAGACGATCGTCTTCGCGTCCGGCGTGGAGATGGCCTTCAGACCCAGGTGGTCCTTGGCGGAGTCCTTGTACGGACCCTTGTAGGTGTTCTTCGGGTCCAGCATCTGCTGGAGGTAGATCGGACCGCCGGACAGCACGTCCTGCGCCCAGACGCGCTCGATGCCGTACTTGATGTCCTGGGAGGTGATCGGCTTGCCGTCCTCCCACGTGACACCGTCGCGCAGGGTGAAGGTGTAGGTCTTGCCGCCGTCCGAGACCTTGCCCATGTCGGTGGCCAGGTCCGGGGTGAGCTCGGCGCCCGCGGCACCGGGCTCGGTCTTGTACGTGACCAGCTGGCGGCTGTAGTAGCGCGAGAAGTCCCACATGAACCCGTAGTAGCCGCGCGTGGTGTCCCACGAGTCGGCGTCCTGCGTGCTCACGAACTTCAGCGTGCCGCCCTTCTTGACCTGGTCGGCCTGGGCGACCTTGTTGACCGCCGCGTTGAAGCCGGCAGCGCCGTTCTTCGAGCCGCCGTCGCCATTGCCACCGCCGCACGCCGCCGTGGTCAGCAGCCCGGCGACCACTGCGGCAGCGGCAAGGGCCTGCTTGCGCCGCCCTGAGGTGCGTTGGGTAGTCACGATCTCGGATCCTCCGGATTTGATGAGAGACCCCGTGGATGAGCTCACGGGACGCTTGGGGTACGGCACTTCAGCGGGACGCCTTCGGGTCGAGCGCGTCCCGCACGCCGTCGCCGAAGAGGTTGAAGGCCAGAACCGTGATGAAGATCGCCACGCCCGGGATCACCATGTACATGGGGTCCGAGTCGTAGTAGTCGATCGCGCTCGAGAGCATCTGTCCCCAGGACGACGTGGGCGGCTTGACGCCCACGCCCAGGAAGCTGAGTGCCGCTTCGGTGAGGATGTTCGTGGGGATCATCATCGTCGTGTACACGATGATGGGCGCGACGAGGTTGGGCAGCAGTTCCTTGAAGAGGATGTAGAACCGCCCGGCGCCGAGCGAACGGGCCGCCTCGACGTACTCGCGCTCACGCAGCGAGAGCGTCTGGCCACGCACCACGCGGCCGATGTACGGCCAGCCGAAGAAGCCGATGACCAGGATCATCACGAAGACGCGCACGCCCGTACCGGTGAGGCCCAGCATCTGGTTGGGCATGACCGAGACCAGCGCGATGATGAACAGCAGCTGCGGGAAGGCCAGGAGGCCGTCCATGACACGGCTGATGAGCGAGTCCACCCAGCCGCCGAAGAAGCCCGCCAGGATGCCGAGGATGGTGCCGAGGATGACGGCGACCACGGCGGACAGGAAGCCGACGAGCAGCGAGATCCGGGCGCCGTACAGGATGCGGGCGAAGATGTCGCGGCCGTTGACCGGCTCGACACCGAGCAGGTGGTCACCGCTCATGCCGCCCATGGAGCCCTTGGGGGTGCTGAACAGCGGGTCGATCAGGCCCTGGTGGTAGACGTCCGGGTCCTGTCCGACGAGCCCCGTGATCACCGGCGCGAGCAGCGCGACGGCGATGAGGAGGACCACGACCACGCCGCCGGTGAGGGCGAGTTTGTCCCGCTTGAGGCGCTCCCAGGCGATCCGGCCCAGCGACCGGCCCTGAACGGCCTTCGCGTCGGTGGCGGCGACCGCCGCTTCCTCGGCCGCACCCGGGGCCGCTTCCGCGGTCGGCTCGTGCAATGGTGCCGTCATTAGGCTGGGACCCCTCTCAACCGGCGGTAGCCGGCCCGCACTTGCCGCTGGTAGCGGCATCAAACAGTCCGTCGTACACAGGGGCGAACCCCTTGAAGGGGGAGTCTTCAACGCTTGCGCGATCAGCCGCCAGCCTTGACGGTGAATGGATGCGCAACCGTGATGCAAGCTGGCGTTTCCTGTTATACGGACAGCGAGTCGCGGTGACCGGACGCAAGCGCCCCGGCCAGGGGCCCCGGGAGCGACGTATCCCGAGGTCGCGGCTCAGTAGCCGCCGTGCACCGGCGGATAGCCGTACCCGGCGGCCGGGGCCTGTGTCCGTGGCGGGGCCTGGAGCTGGGGCTGCGGCGGGGCCGCGTGGGCCTCGCGGTCGTAGAACGGGCGGGCGTGGGTCCGCATCCACATCACGACCGGGTCGTAGTCGTCCGTCATCGCCACCGTGGACACCGGCAGCCCCTCCGGGACCGCGCCGACGGACTGCTGCATCATCGCGCGCACCGAGTCGACCGCGGCGGGCGAGGTGTCGTACACGTCCAGGCCGATGGCGAGGTACGGCGCCCCGAGCGCCGGCTGCACCCAGGCGCGGCGCAGGGAGCGCAGCGCGGGGGTGCGGTGGGCGTTCTGCGCGAGCAGGGCGTAGAACTGCGGGACCTCGATGCCGGGTTCGGTCAGGCGGAGGGGGCCGGCGGGCTGGCGGTCCAGGCCGGTGGCGATGCGGCGCAGATCCAGCCAGGGGATGCCGACGCCGCCGCCCGGGGCGTGCGGGTTGAGCCAGAGGCCGTAGTGGTCCGGGTAGAGGGTGCGGGCCACGTCGAGGCCGTCGACGACCTCGTAGGAGCGGTTCCAGCCACTGGCCGACAGCTCCTGGGCGGAGGTGACGCAGGGGGCGTAGTGGAAGCCGCCGACCTCCATGTCGCCGTACTGGGCGTCCGGGGCGCCGGCCTGCCCGTGCCACAGGAGCATCCAGATCTGGCCGGAGGAGGGGGCGGCGAGGGCGCGCAGCAGGGCCTCGTAGGCGTCGTAGCGTCCGGGGGTGACCTGGCGCAGCATGTGCTCGACGCTGCCGCTGTGGCTCGCGCTCACCTGTTGTACCGGCCCTTCTGGGAGTTGCCCCGCGTTTGTGAACAGCTTAAGCGCCCAGCAGCTCGGGGCCGCCGGCTTCGTGCGCGGGTGCGGGTCGTCCGTGGCCGGCCGCGCCGTTCCCGCGCCCCTCGGCGGTCGACTGCTCCTCGGTCGGCCGATCAGTGACCGTACTGATAGAACGGGCGGACTTTCGTCTTCAGCCACTCGGCCACCGGGTCGTCCGCCACGTCCAGGAGGACCAGGTTGACCGGCCAGCGCACCGGGATCTTGCCCAGGGCTTTACCGAGGGCCTCCAGCGGCAGGGCCCGCAGGTCGCCCTCCCACCGGGAGAGTTCGACGCCTACGAACATCACCGGGTCGGCCGTCTCTATCGCGGCCAGACAACGGCGCGCGGTGAGGACCACGCCGGTGCCGGCGAACTCCGCGGAGGCGGCCGCGAGGAAGTCGACCGGGTCGTCCTGCCAGTCGGGCTCGAAGAGGCGGACCCGGCCGCCGGCGCCGGGGCCGTCGAGCGGGGTGCGGCCGGTGCGGCACAGCTCGGCCACCGCCTGCGGCGGGATCGGGATGCCGACCACTCCGTCGGGATTGACCGCGATGCCGACCTGCGGGGGCAGCCCGCGGGCGAACTCCACGGCCGGGGCGATGGTGTACGCCATGTGGGAGCCGGCGACCTGGCGCAGCTGCTCCTCGGAGCTGAACACCGGCACGTACGCCTGACCCTCGACGTCCAGTGTGGGCAGGTCCAGCGGGCCGCTGTCGGGGCCGCCGCCGTTCGGCAGGGGGATCCACAGGAAGCTGCGGCCGAGGACCTCGACGATCCGGCCGGCCGCGGCGGGTATGCCGAGGGAGGCCGAGAGCACCTCCTCCAGCTCGTTGCCGGGCCAACCGCCGTGCGGGTGGGGGTGTGCCTGTGCCGGGATGTCCGCCGGGAAGTCCGCCGCCGAGAAGTCCATGTGCCTGCCGCCTGCTGGGAACCGCTGCTGTGACCCAGAAGGCTAGCGGGTGGCTGTGACAGTCGTCTCGCCCCGCTCAGCCGGTGAAGTCCACGCGGTGCAGGCCGTCGGCCGCCGCCCGGTCCAGCAGCACCGCCGAGCCGCAGCCGGCGGGCGTCTCGCCGCGCTCGACCGCGTCCAGCAGCCGGGCGGTCGTACGGCGGTGGCGGCGGAAGGCGTAGGGGGAGACGCCCCGGCCCCGCTCGCGCTGGCCCTCGCGGGCGGTCTCGGCCGGGACGTCGAGCAGCAGCAGGTGCAGGGTGCCGCCGCGGCGGCGGGCCTCGCGGGCGAGCCAGGCGCGCACCCAGCGCTGCGTGCCGCAGTCGTGCACGACGACGCCCCCGCCCGCGCGCAGCGCGCGGCGCAGGGCGGCGTAGTGGGCCACGCGAACCGCCGGGCGGTAGAGCGCGTACGGCAGGAAGCGGGGCAGGCGGGCCGCGAAGCGGTCGCGGGTGTCCTGGGAGTCGATGCGGCGCCCGGCGGCCGCGCGGCGCATGAGGGTGGACTTGCCGCTGCCGGGCAGGCCGGTGATCACCGCGATGTCCTGGGGTCCGAAGACCAGCGCGCGCGGGGTGCGGCCGGCGCGGTCGCGCAGGTCGCGGACGGCCGGTGCGGGGTGTCCTGCGCAGCGCTCGCGCGCCGGGGCGGAGGGCTGCTTCGGCACCGCGATGCCGGTGGCGGTGGCGGTGGCGGTGGCGTACGCCGTGGTCCTCTTCACCGTGGTCCGTCCTTCCCTCGATGCTCGGTAATACCCATGCCCGTGTAACGTAAAGAGAAGGTAATGCGCGAAGTCCCGCGGTTCGGTGCGCGTCCTGCCACAGCCCGGTTACAGGTGCGGCCCTGACGAGGGACGGCCCGCCGTGCAATGATGTGGCCGCCAACTGCATACCGGCCGTTTGAATCCGCGCGGGAGAGTCCCCGGCAGCACTGGTGCCGGGGCGCCGAAGGAGCAAGTCCCTCCCTTGAATCTCTCAGGCCCCGTTACCGCGCGGGCGAGGCACATCTGAAAAGCGGGCCGCTGTGTCAGTGGCTCCACCCAAGGTGCAAGCCGTGGTCGTCCCTGTGGCGGTCATGGCGAACCTCTCAGGTTCCGATGACAGATGGGGAGGAACGTTCCTCGCCCCATCCCTGTTGCCCTGGGAGACGACCGACCGATGAGCAGTACCGCACTCCGTCACACCGCGCTGGATGCCGTGCACCGCGCGCTCGGTGCGACGATGACCGACTTCGCCGGCTGGGACATGCCCCTGCGCTACGGCTCCGAGCGCGACGAGCACGTGGCCGTGCGCACCAACGCGGGTCTGTTCGACCTCTCCCACATGGGCGAGATCACCGTGACCGGCCCGCAGGCCGCCGCCCTGCTGAACTTCGCCCTGGTCGGCAACATCGCCTCCGTGGGCGTCGGCCGCGCCCGCTACACCATGATCTGCCAGGCCGACGGCGGCATCCTGGACGACCTGATCGTCTACCGGCTCGCCGAGACCGAGTACATGGTCGTGGCCAACGCCTCCAACGCCCAGGTGGTGCTGGACGCGCTGACCGAGCGTGCCGCCGGCTTCGACGCCGAGGTCCGCGACGACCGGGACGCGTACGCGCTGATCGCCGTCCAGGGCCCGCAGTCCCCCGGCATCCTGAAGTCCCTCACGGACGCCGACCTGGACGGCCTGAAGTACTACGCCGGCCTGCCCGGCACCGTCGCCGGCGTCCCGGCCCTCATCGCCCGCACCGGCTACACCGGCGAGGACGGCTTCGAGCTGTTCGTGAAGCCGGAGCACGCCGTCGAGCTGTGGCAGGCACTGACCGAGGCCGGCGAGGGCGTCGGCCTGGTGCCGTGCGGCCTGTCCTGCCGCGACACCCTGCGCCTGGAGGCCGGCATGCCGCTGTACGGGCACGAGCTGACCACCTCCCTCACCCCCTTCGACGCCGGGCTCGGCCGGGTGGTGAAGTTCGAGAAGGAAGGTGACTTCGTCGGGCGCGAGGCGCTCACCGGGGCCGCCGCCCGCGCCGAGCAGAACCCGCCGCGCGTCCTGGTCGGCCTGGTCGCCGAGGGCCGCCGGGTGCCGCGCGCCGGGTACGCCGTCGTCGCCGGCGGCGAGGTGATCGGCGAGGTCACCTCCGGCGCCCCCTCCCCCACGCTGGGCAAGCCGATCGCCATGGCCTACGTCGACGCGGCGCACGCGGCGCCCGGCGCCGAGGGCGTGGGCGTGGACATCCGCGGCAGCCACGAGCCGTACCAGGTCGTGGCGCTGCCGTTCTACAAGCGCCAGAAGTAGACACTGGGCGCGGAACGTCCCCGGACGTGACCCTGCGCACATCTTCCCTGCTCACGGGCAGGACCAGCAGTCCCCCCTTCATCAGCACTCCCGCGCGTACAGGAGAATTCAGGCCATGAGCAACCCCCAGCAGCTGCGCTACAGCAAGGAGCACGAGTGGCTGTCGGCCGCCGACGAGAACGGCGTCGCGACGGTCGGCATCACCGAGTTCGCGGCCAACGCGCTCGGCGATGTGGTCTACGCCCAGCTCCCCGAGGTCGGTGACACGGTGACCGCGGGCGAGTCCTGCGGTGAACTGGAGTCCACCAAGTCGGTCTCCGACCTGTACTCCCCCGTCACCGGCGAGATCGTGGCGGCCAACCAGGACGTCGTGGACGACCCGGCCCTGGTGAACAGCGCCCCCTTCGAGGGCGGCTGGCTGTTCAAGGTCAAGATCACCGACGAGCCGGCCGACCTGCTCTCCGCCGACGAGTACGTCGCCTTCACCGCGGGCTGAGGAGTCATAGCCGTATGTCCGTCCTGAACACATCCCTGCACGAGCTCGACCCGGAGATCGCCGCCGCGGTCGACGCCGAGCTGAACCGCCAGCAGTCCACGCTGGAGATGATCGCCTCCGAGAACTTCGCGCCGCTCGCGGTGATGGAGGCCCAGGGCTCGGTCCTCACCAACAAGTACGCCGAGGGCTACCCGGGCCGCCGCTACTACGGCGGCTGCGAGCACGTCGACGTCGCCGAGCAGATCGCCATCGACCGGATCAAGGAGCTGTTCGGCGCCGAGTACGCCAACGTCCAGCCCCACTCCGGCGCCTCCGCCAACCAGGCGGCCCTGTTCGCGCTGGCCCGGCCCGGGGACACCATCCTCGGCCTGGACCTCGCCCATGGAGGCCACCTGACCCACGGCATGCGCCTGAACTTCTCCGGCAAGCAGTTCGACGTGGTCGCCTACCACGTGGACGTCGAGACCGGCCTGGTCGACATGGCCGAGGTCGAGCGGCTCGCCAAGGAGCACCGCCCCAAGGTGATCATCGCGGGCTGGTCGGCGTACCCGCGGCAGCTGGACTTCGCCGAGTTCCGCCGGATCGCCGACGAGGTCGAGGCCTACCTGTGGGTCGACATGGCGCACTTCGCGGGCCTGGTCGCGGCCGGTCTGCACCCGAACCCGGTGGAGTACGCGGACGTGGTGACCTCCACGACCCACAAGACGCTGGGCGGCCCGCGCGGCGGCATCATCCTCGCGAAGAAGGACTTCGCGAAGAAGCTGAACTCGTCCGTCTTCCCGGGCTTCCAGGGCGGCCCCCTGGAGCACGTGATCGCGGCCAAGGCGGTCTCCTTCAAGGTCGCCGCCTCGGAGGAGTTCAAGGAGCGCCAGCGTCGTACCGTGGAGGGCGCGCGCATCCTCGCCGAGCGCCTGACGGCGGCGGACGCCCGTGAGGCCGGCGTGAACGTGCTGTCCGGCGGCACGGACGTGCACCTGATCCTGGTCGACCTGCGCGAGTCCGAGCTGGACGGCCAGCAGGCCGAGGACCGCCTCCACGAGGTCGGCATCACGGTCAACCGCAACGCCGTCCCGAACGACCCGCGGCCCCCGATGGTCACCTCGGGTCTGCGGATCGGCACGCCCGCCCTCGCCACCCGCGGCTTCACGGCCGAGGACTTCGCCGAGGTCGCGGACGTGATCGCGGAGGCGCTGAAGCCGTCCTACGACGCGGAGGCCCTCAAGGCGCGCGTGCAGGCGCTCGCCGACAAGCACCCGCTGTACCCGGGTCTGAACAAGTAAGTCACCTTCTGCGGGGCACCGCGCACACTGGAAGTACGGCGTGCGCGGTGCCCGCCCCCTGTACCACTTTTGCACCACCCCGCATTGAGGAGTCATCCGTGGCCATCTCGGTCTTCGACCTGTTCTCGATCGGCATCGGCCCGTCCAGCTCCCACACGGTCGGCCCGATGCGCGCGGCGCGCATGTTCGCCCGCCGGCTGCGCAACGAGGACCTGCTGCCCTCGGTGGCGTCCCTGCGCTGCGAGCTGTACGGCTCCCTCGGCGCGACCGGCCACGGCCACGGCACCCCGAAGGCGGTGCTGCTCGGCCTGGAGGGCGCCTCCCCGCGCACCGTGAACGTGGAGACGGCCGACGAGCGGGTGGAGGAGATCAAGGCGGCGGGCCGGCTCTCGCTCCTCGGCGAGCACGAGATCCCGTTCTCCTTCGACGACGACCTGATCCTGCACCGCCGCAAGGCCCTGCCGTACCACGCCAACGGCATGACCATATGGGCGTACGACGCTTCGGGCACGGAGCTGCTGTCGAAGACGTACTACTCGGTCGGCGGCGGTTTCGTCGTGGACGAGGACGCGGTGGGCGCGGACCGCATCGTGCTGGACGACACGGTCCTGAAGTACCCCTTCCGTACCGGCGACGAGCTGCTGCGCCTCACGAAGGAGACCGGCCTGTCGATCTCCTCCCTGATGCTGGAGAACGAGCGGGCCTGGCGCACGGAGGACGAGATCCGCGCGGGTCTGCTGGAGATCTGGCGGGTGATGCGCGAGTGCGTGCAGCGCGGCATGTCCCGCGAGGGCATCCTGCCGGGCGGCCTGAAGGTGCGCCGCCGCGCGGCCGTCTCCGCCCGCCAGCTGCGCGCCGAGGGCGACGCGCAGGCGCACGCGATGGAGTGGATCACGCTCTACGCGATGGCGGTGAACGAGGAGAACGCGGCCGGCGGCCGGGTCGTGACCGCCCCCACGAACGGCGCGGCGGGCATCATCCCCGCCGTCCTGCACTACTACATCAATTTCGTCCCCGGCGCCGACGAGGACGGCGTGGTCCGCTTCCTGCTGGCCGCCGGCGCGATCGGCATGCTCTTCAAGGAGAACGCCTCCATCTCCGGCGCCGAGGTCGGCTGCCAGGGCGAGGTCGGCTCCGCCTGCTCCATGGCCGCGGGCGCCCTCGCCGAGGTGCTCGGCGGCTCCCCCGAGCAGGTCGAGAACGCGGCCGAGATCGGCATGGAGCACAACCTGGGCCTGACCTGCGACCCGGTCGGCGGCCTGGTCCAGATCCCGTGCATCGAGCGCAACGGCATGGCCTCGGTGAAGGCGGTCACGGCCGCGAAGATGGCGATGCGGGGCGACGGTTCGCACAAGGTGTCCCTGGACAAGGTCATCAAGACCATGAAGGACACCGGGGCGGACATGTCCGTGAAGTACAAGGAGACGGCCCGGGGCGGACTCGCGGTGAACATCATCGAGTGCTGAGCGGTTCGGTGACCCCCTCCTGAGCGCCCGGGTGCGGCCTCGTCCACACCGGTGGGGGGGCAGCAGGCGTTCGCCCCGGTCTCGACTGCCACGGGGCATCTCCTTCGCTGACACCAGCATGTGGGCCTTCAGGAGGTTCTGGACGAGGACCGTCGCCCCCCTCTCGCCGGCCCTGCTCCGCAGGTCCGTCATGGTGAACGACTCTCCGGTGAGGTAGGGCTCGAGGAACTCGGCGGCCTTCGCCGGGATCCGGGCGCGCTCCCGGTTCCCGATGTGGGTGCACAGCACGTGCCCGTCCCCGTCGAGGAGGTCGATGTCCTCGAAGGTTCAGGGCGTACTCCGCCTGGGCGCTCACCTCGGCGGGGGCGGTGCTCACCAGACCGAACAGCTGGGGGGTTGCGCCCCACGTTCGAGGAGCGGGTGGCCTGCCGACCGGCGTTTCCACAAGGAAGTTCTCGGGCTGATGGTGGAGTCCGGGACCGCCTGTCGTGTCTCGTTCCGGGCCGGCGGTCGCCGTCGACACGGAAGACGGGGAACGATCTTCCAGAAAGCCGCTCGAACGGAACCCGGCGATATCGCTGATCGCGATCCCGGCAGTTCCGGAGCGGCTATGAGCCGGCTCGCGAAAGCTCTTTCCTGGGCGTCGATCCATCCACCGTTGCCGCTACGTACGAAGACCTGACAGTAGAGCCACACATTCCGCGTCCGAAGCTCCAAATGGCGTGCGTGGAAAGGTCGTTGGACTCTCCAGTCGCCACGACGAGTGGAATTCCCTCCCGCACTTGTGAATCAATCGTCGTGAAGTCGCCACCGACACCGACGGATGCGGCGCACGCGTCCGGCGTTCCTCCAGGGGCTACCGTGAAGTAACCGCGAACCCCTACGCTGCCGCCGACCAGGCATCGACGATGGGGAGTTCACGCATGCGGTTGGTGAGACGGCTGGCGGCGGTCGCAGGGGCCGCCGCGCTGTTACTGGTGGTTCCGGGCAACGCCCGCGCTGCGGCGCCCAAGTTGTCCGAGACGACGGCGATCGGCACGCACAACGCGTACGACAAGGCCAAGTACACTTATTTCGCCCAGGCGTTGGACTCGGGCGCCTCGCTGCTGGAGCTGGACGTGTACGTCGACAGCCTCAGTCACCGCTGGCGGGTCAGCCACAGCAACCCGCTGGGCAACGACAACAACTGCGAGGCCGCCAAGACCCCGAGCGAGCTGTACAGCAAGAGCCGCAACCAGGACCTCGGCAGTTGCCTGGACAACATGGCCGCCTGGAACCAGCTCCATCCCGACCATCCGCCGATCGTCGTCAAGGTCGAGATGAAGGTCGGCTTCAACAACAACGCGGGCATGGGGCCGGACGAGTTCGACACCCTCGTGCGGCAGAAGCTCGGCAGCAGTGTCTACAAGCCGGCCGATCTGCTGGGCGGCACGTACAGCTCGCTCGACGCGGCCGCGAAGGCGAACGCCTGGCCGGCCCGCGACTCCCTCAAGGGGAAGTTCCTCTTCGAGCTGATCCCGGGCACGGTGGAGCAGGCCAATCCGTTCGACCACTACTGGACGGACCAGGAGTACGGCGACCACCTGCGCGACCTGTACGCGGCCGGGGACATCGCGCAGGCCCAGGCCTTCCCCGCGGTGCTCGGTGCGGCGAACGGCGATCCGCGGGCGAGCCGCTGGACTTCCGACACCTCGATCCGGCCCTGGTTCGTGTTCTTCGACGGTGACGCGGCGACGTACGTGAACAACGGCTACGACACCTCGTTCTACTCCGCGAACCACTACTTCTCGATCATGACGGGTGCCGACGGGGTGTCCCCGGCCATCTCCTCCACCAACCCGACGGACGCCGAAGTCGCCGCCAGGCTGGCCCTGCTGGCCAAGGACCACGCCAGCCTCATCACCTCCGACTGGTCGGTGAAGTCGGCTTCGGTGCTGGGCTCGGTGACCACCCGAGGCTGAGGTTCCGGATACGGCGCCGCGGGGCACAACCCCTACATGCTGCACGGCATCGACGTAAGTGCCTTCCAGTCCTCCGCGTACGACACGGACGGCCTCTCCTTCGCCTTCATCAAGGCGACGGAGGGGCACTCGTACGTCAATCCCCGGCTCACCGCCCAGACCAAGAGGGCCCGTGACGCCGGACTGGTCGTCGGCTTCTACCACTTCCTGTGGCCCGGCGACCTCACCACCCAGGCCGAGTACTTCGTCCAGCACGCGCCCGAACGCGCCGGTGACATCCTCGCGGTCGACTGGGAGACCACGGGCGACGGCACCCACGCGAGCAACGCGGAGAAGGACGCGTTCCTCCGGAAGGTGAAGCGGCTACGGCCGCACAACAGGGTCGTGCTCTACTGCAACCGCGACTTCTGGCTGAACATCGACGCCACCTCGTACGCCGGCGACGGCCTCTGGATCGCCGACTACGTCACCGCGGGCCACCCCCGCATCAAGGCGCACTGGCGCTTCCATCAGTACAGCAGCACCCCCCACGACAAGGACGTGGCCAACTTCGCCAGCAAGGCCGCACTGAGGGAGTGGGCGACGCCCTGAGCAGGGCTGCGGTCAACCTCCCCGAGAACACCAACATCGGCGTCAACGTCCATCTGGGTGACCACAAGTCCCAGTCCCAGCACTACTACCTCAACGACCACTAGCCGTCACAGCCGGCGCAGCGCGTACGACGGCACGACCTGCGGCCCGTTCGTCCCCCTGTCACCGTGGGGGCGAACGGGCCGCGTCGTCTCTCCGGCGGTTTCAGTACCGGAAGGACTCCGGGCGTTCCGGGGAGGCCTCCGCGAGGGCGCGCTCGACTCCCTGCGTGTCCGCGCGGAGGCCGTAGACGGGGGTGTCCGGCTGCTGGCGCCAGGAGTCGTCGATGCCGCCGGCGTCGACCGTGTCGAAGCCGAGTTCGTCGATCAGGGCGAGCACCTTCGCCTTGGCCGTCCGGTCGTCACCGGCGACCGGGAGGGCGATGCGCTCGGGATCGCCGGCGGGGCGGGGGCGGTCCAGGATGTCCTGGGCGTAGGTGCCGTTGAAGGCCTTGATCACGGGGTGGCCGAGGTGCCGCTCGGTCCAGCGGCTCTCGGTGAGGCCGTCGTCCTCGATCTCGGCGATGCGGCCGTCGCGCTGCTTCGGGTAGTAGTTGCCGGTGTCGATCACCGCGACATCCTCGGCCGCGCCGTCCAGCAGGCCGGCCGGCAGGTGCGGAACCGCCTTCAGCGGGACGGTGACGACCACGATCTCGGCACCCTCGGCCGCGTCCTCGGCCCGGACCGCGGTGGCGCCCGTCTCCTCGGCCAGTTCCTCGAGCGTCTCGGGACCGCGCGAGTTGGCCACGGCCACGTCGTGGCCGAGGGCGGTGAGCCGCCGGGTGAGGTTGCCGCCGATGTTGCCCGCGCCGATGATGCCGATCTTCATGACTGGCCCTCCAGGGTCGTTCCATGCACGTGCATGGGTTCTTGCGGGAGACAACCCAGTCGGTCCGGTACCTATTCCGGCGCCGCGGCGAACGGGTGAACGGGCTCAGGGCCGTACGACGATCTTGCCCGTGTGCCGGTTGGACTCCATCAGGCGGTGGGCGTCGGCGATGCGGTCCAGGCCGTCGAAGACCTCGGCGACCACGGGGCGCAAGGTGCCGTCGGCGAGGCCGGAGCCGATGTAGTGGGCGGCGCGCCGGCGGCCGTCGGCGGTGCCGGTCACGGTGAAGTTGCTGTAGCCGTGAACCGTGACGGGCCAGTTCCGCGGTAGTTCGATGGGCCGCTCGGACAGCCAGCCGTAACTGATCATGGTGGCGTCCTCGGCGGCGGCTCCGCCCAGTTCCCGGAAGACCGGACCGCCGATGGCGTCCATGACGATCTCGGCGCCGCGGCCGCCGGTCAGCCGCCGGGTCTCCTCGACCACGTCCTCGGCGTCGGTGACGATCACGTGCTCGGCGCCCAGACCGAGCAGCGCCTGCCGCTTGGCCGCCGTGCGCGTGGTGGCGATCGGGACCGCACCGGCCCGCCGGGCCACCTGGACCGCCGCGCTGCCGACCCCGCTGGACGCCCCGGTGATCAACACCCGGTCCCCGGCCGCCACCCGCGCCCGCTCGACCAGGGCGCCGTACGCCGTGGTGTAGGTGAGCCAGACGGCGGCCGCGGTGACCGCGTCGACGCCGGCGGGGCGCGGCACGACGGAGGTCTCGGGCAGCAGCACGAGGTCGCCGTAGACACCGTGGGAACTGAGGTCGAAGTTGGCCGCGGCGAGGACGGGGTCGCCGGGGGTGAACGCCGTCACGCCCGCGCCGACCGCCGCCACCTCGCCCGCGGCCTCGTAGCCGTTGCGGGAGCCGGGCAGGGTCGGCTGGTACCAGTAGGTCCCGGCGCGGAGCATCGCCTCGGCCCGGTTCAGCCCGAGCGCCTCGACCCTCACCAGCACCTCGCCCGGACCGGGGTCCGGCAGTTCGATCTCCTCGACCGTGAACACGTCGGGGCCACCCAGTTCGTGAAAGAGCACGTTGCGTGCGGAAGTTGTCATGCCGTCGACGCTAGGCCCGGGAGGAGAGACGATCCATGTTCTCCTGTCTCGGTTTCATGTCCGTACGTCTTCCTGCGTCTTCACACGTCTTCACCGTGACAACCCGGTGGCTAGGGTGGGGACATGGACGTGCTCAGTGACGTCGTCGCGGCCATGCGGACCGGGCGGCCGCACTCCGCGCGCCGGGACAAGTACGCGCCCTGGGGGCTGAGGTTCGCCGCCGCCGACGAGGCCGGTTTCCATGTGGTGCTGCGCGGCTCGGCCTGGCTGCTCGCGGAGGGCGGCGAGCCCGTGGCGCTGGCGCCGGGGGACGTCGTGTTCCTCGCGCACGGGCTCGGCCACGCGCTGGTCAGCACACCCGGGGTGCCCACCCACGAGGTACGGCTGCTGCCCGACGGCACCTGGGCCGGGGCGGTCCCGGAGGAACCGCGGGAGGGCTGCCCGGACACGGTCACGCTGTGCGGGACCTACCGGCTCGACCGCGACCGCGCCCACCGGCTGCTCGCCGAACTGCCGGAGGTCGTGCACCTGCCCGCCCGGGTCGGGGCCCGTCGTTCGCTGCGGGCGGCGGTGGAGTTGCTCGGGATGGAGCTGGAGGAACAGCGGCCGGGCACCGACGCGATCGTGACCTCGCTGCTGGACACCTTGCTGCTGTTCATCCTGCGGGCCTGGTGGGAGGGCGAGCTCGCGGCGGGGCGGTCACGGGGCTGGGCGGCGGCGCTGGCCGATCCGGCGGTCGCGGCTGCGCTGCGGGCGATCCACGGCGATCCGGCCCGGGCCTGGACGGTGGCGGAGCTGGGGACCGCGGGCGGGCTGTCCCGGGCGGCGTTCGCGCGCCGGTTCACGGCACTGGTGGGCGAGCCGCCGCTGACGTACCTGACGTGGTGGCGGATGACGACCGCGGGCCGGTTGCTGCGCCACGACGACCTCTCGCTCCGCGAGGTGGCCGGGCGTGTCGGCTACGCCTCGGAGTTCGCCTTCGCCAAGGCCTTCAAGCGGGAGTACGGGGTGGCGCCGGGGCAGTACCGGAGAGGGGGCTGACCGGTCGGCCCCGGCCGCGCAGCAGCCCCGGCGTCTCCTCCAGCTCGCCCATCGGCACCGCCGCCGCGCGCTCCGCGTCCCTCTCGAGGGTCGGTGGAGCGTGCGGATCCGGCGCGGCGCATGACGAAGGGGGTGCCCTTCCCCTCGGGACGGGCACCCCCTACGACGCGCGTCACTTGTTCAGGTAGGCCCAGAACTCGTCGAACGACAGCACCTTGTCGCCGTTGAGGTCGCGGGTCTTGATGATGGCCTCGGCCACCGCGTCGGTGACGTTCCAGTCACCGCCCTGGGCGAGGGCGGACTTGAACTCGGTGGCGGTGATGAATCCGTCACCGTCCGCGTCGATCCGCTGGAACTGCTTGCGTGCTTCCTCGATGTCCGCCACCGATCCGCCCCTTTTGGTCGTGTTTCTCATGCCGTGCTGGCGTACTGACGCTGGTCAGATTAACGGCCCGGCCAGGCCTTCAGCGCCACGACCACCCCCCTGGACTCCTCCTGATGCCCCGGAGGCCCGGACTCGCCCTTGATCACGACCGTCCGCCTCCGGTGCCGTCGTCGGTCATGTCTGGGAGTCTGGGCCTCCCAGTGGGTGAAGACGCAAGGAGCGCGTGGTGGAGACGTTGCGGGACATTCTCGACGCGGCGGCCCAGGGTGTCTTTCCGCCGGCCGACGGCGGTACGACGGTCGTGCCGCAGCCGTCGGAGCGGCACGCGGGGGTGATGGCCTTCACCGCGCACTCGGTGGTGTTCCTCGACGAGGACCCGGAGTGGGTGCACGAGACCCTGCGCGGCGTGGACAGCGACGCCCTGGCGGCCGCGATGAACCCGCGCTTCCTGACCGCCCTCCTGGAGCGCACGGGACGCCGGGCGGAGACCGTCGACGCGGTCTGGGCGGGCACCCCGCTGCCGGGTGCGCCGCCGCTCGCGCTGACGGAGATCAGGGACGCCTCCCATCCCCGGGTCCGCTACGCCCGCGGCCGCCGCGACGACGTGCGCGCCTGGACCGCGGACGGCGGGGTGCTGGTGACCGGGCGCGGGGTCGCCGGGCGGCTGGAGGTGTCGGTCGAGGTGGACGAGGACGTACGGCACCGGGGTCTGGGGCGCCGGCTGGCGGCCGCGGCCCGGCATCTGGTCACCGAGCCGCTGTGGGCTCAGGTCGCGCCGGGAAACGCCCGCAGCACCCGGGCGTTCCAGGCGGCCGGCTACCGTCCGGTGGGGGCGGAGCTGCTGCTTCAGCGGAAGATGCCGGTGTGTCCGAGCGAGTAGCGGCCCGGCTGGGGGTAGACGGCGAGGCCGTGGGGGCCGCTGCCGACCTTGATGCGGGCCAGTTCGGTGCCGCTGCGGGTGTCGATGGCGTACACCTCGGAGTTGTAGCGGCCGGACAGCCACAGCACCTTGCCGTCGGAAGAGACGCCGCCCATGTCGGGGCTGCCGCCGCCGGGCAGGCGCCACTTCTTGGTCAGCCGGTTCTGGGCGAAGTCGAAGACGGAGATGGTGCCCTCGCCCCGGTTGGAGATGTACATCTCGCGGGAGTCGCGGCTGATGTAGAGGCCGTGGGCGCCCTTGCCGGTGGCGAGGAAGGTGGGCCGGGTGAACTTGTCGCCGTCCAGGATCCACATGCCGTCCGCCATCATGTCGGCGATGTAGAACCGCTTGCCGTCCGGGGAGATCTTGACGTCCTGCGGCATGGCGCCGTGCAGCGGCAGCTTCTCCTGCCGGACCACCTTCATCTTCGCGGTGTCGACCTTGAGGACCTCGCCGCTGAACTCGCAGGAGACGATGAAGTAGCGGCCGTCGACGGAGAAGTCGGCGTGGTTGACGCCGTAGCAGCTGACCGGCACGGCCTTGACGACCTTCATGGTGTGGGCGTCACGGAAGACCAGCTGACGGTCCATGGAGGCCATGACGACCGCGTACTTGCCGTCGGGCGTGAAGTACAGGTTGTACGGGTCGTGCACGTCGACCGGCTTGCCGGCCTTGCCGGTCCGCGGGTCGATGGGGGTGAGGCTGTTGCCCAGGTCGTTGTTGACCCAGAGGGTCTTCAGGTCCCAGGAGGGCACGACGTGCTGGGGCTGGCGGCCGACCCGGACGGTGTCGATGACCTTGTAGGTCTTCGGGTCGATGACGGTGACGGTGTCGGAGTTGGTGTTGGGGACGTACACCCGGGTCGGGAAGCCCTGGACGGCGGGCGAGAGCTGGTTCGGGCGGTCGGCCGAGTAGATGTCGGCCGGGTCCTCGACCGGCGGCATCCCGGGCAGCACGTCCACCCGCGCCCGGTTCACCTGCGGCTGCACCGGCGCCTTGGTGACCTGGGCCTCCTTCTTGGGGTGCTGCTCGGAGCCGGAATCGCACGCGGACAGCAGCGTCAGGGCGGTGAGGGCGGCACCGGCGGCCAGCAGGCGGACGGCTTTCGTGGTTCGCATCAGCTCAGCAGCTCCGTGGTGGTGACCGCGCGCAGGCCACGGCGGTCGAGTTCATGGAGGACGTCGGGGAGGGCGGCGACCGTGTCCGCGTAACCGAAATGCAAACTCACCACCGACCCGTTCCGCACGTCCGCGAGGACCTTGCGGGTGACGGCGGCGGCGCCGGGGCGGGTGTAGTCGAGCGAGTCGACGTCGTAGGACAGCACGTGCGGGTAGCCCACGGTGCGGGCCAGCCGGGCGACCAGCGGGGAGGCGGTCGGCGCCCGGGAGGGGCGGAACCAGGTGCCGATGGATCCGGTGAGCCGCTCGAGGCGGTCGGCGCAGTCGGTGATCTCCTTGCGGGCGTCCGCCTCCGCGAGGGCGTTGACGGCGATGTGCCGCTGGGTGTGGTTGCCGAGGTCGTGGCCGCCGTCCAGGATGCGGCGGGCGACGTCGGGGTGTTCGTCCAGCCACGTGCCGACGGCGAGCACGGTGAGCCGGGCGCCGCGCTGCTCGGCCTCGGAGAGCAGCGAGTGGGCGAGGGCGGGGTCGCCCTGGCCGTGGAAGGTGAGGGCGACCTGGGGGCGGGTGCGCGGGCCGTGGCTGATCTGGGCGGGCTCGCCCGGATAGGCGCGGGGGGCGGGGGCGGCCCGGGCGCCGGCCGTGGGGTGGCCGGGGGTGCGGGCAGCCGGGTCGGCGGACTCTGCGGACGGGGTGCCGGTGGGAGCGGCCTGGCCTGCGCCGCAACCGGCGGCGAGCGCGCCGCCGGCCATGAGCCCGGCACCCGCGCGCAGCACTTCACGTCGGTCGGTGGGGGTCACCCGCACCATTTAAGGGGGGCTGGGTAAGAAAACAGGTGATTGCCCCGAACGGGGAGGATGTGTTCGGTTTGCGGTGGAAAAATCACTCGTACGGGTGCGTTCGCTCCCAAGCGGGCCATCACGGGGCCGCACCGGGAGAGGGGTGCGCCTAGCGGTCGGCGACCCGCATCTCGAACCAGGTCGTCTTGCCGCGCGGCAGCAGGTCCACGCCCCACCGGTCGGAGAGCTTGTCCACCAGGAACAGGCCGCGCCCGCTGACGTCCATCTCCTGGACCGGCATCAGACAGGGCAGCCCGCGCGAGGGATCGCGGACCTCGACGCGGATCCAGCCGGGGCGGCGGCGCATCCGGAGGCCGAAGACCCGGGCGCCGGTGTGCCGTACGGCGTTGCCGACGAGTTCGGACACGAGTAAGACGGTGTCCTCCGTCAGCTTGGGGGTCAGTCGCCAGTGGCGCAGGACGACGACCTGGGCGAGCCGGCGGGCGGTGGCCGCGGACTCCGGGCGGGACGGCAGCGGCACCTCCGCCTCCGTGGGGTTCCCGAACAGTTCGACCGCCTTGAGCGCCTGTTCGTCCTCGACCCCGGGCGACCAGCGCGCCGCGGCCGCACGGCTGTGTCCCCGCGGCTGTTCGATGCCCTCCAGCCCCGCCATGCCCCCATGATGGCCGTCCGCAGCCGTCCTGGGGGCCGTTCCGGAGGAATGCGCCCCCTGCGCGCCCCCCATCTTCGCTCGCCGTCCGGCATATGCCGACGGCATGTCACTGGCCGGTACGGCATGGTTGACCTGCGGAGACGACCCATCTCCGGGCAATCGTCAGGCTCCCTCGACCGAGCGGGCTTAAGGTTGCCTTAAGGCTCCCATAAAGCGCTCCATCGAGGGACCCGGATGAGACGACACGTCAATTGCAAGGGCTCCCGCGGGAGTTACGCGGGAGTTCACACAGCTGACGCTCAGACGAACTTGGCCTTGCCCGGCCCCTCCTCCACGAAGCTGCGCATGCCACGCTCGCGGTCCTCGGTGGCGAACAGACCGGCGAACCAGTTCCGTTCGACGGCGAGCCCGGTGTCGATGTCGGTCTCCAGACCGGTGTCGACGCACTCCTTGGCCGCGCGCAGCGCGATCGCCGGTCCCTGGGCGAGCTTCGCGGCCCAGGCGTGCGCCTGCTCGTAGACCTCGGCGGCCGGGACGACCCGGTCCACCAGGCCGATCGCCAGGGCCTCGTCGGCCTTGACCTGACGGCCCGTGAAGATGAGGTCCTTGGCCTTGGAGGGGCCGACCAGCCGGGACAGCCGCTGGGTGCCGCCGGCACCCGGGATCAGTCCGAGCAGGATCTCGGGCTGGCCGAGCTTGGCGTTGTCGGCGGCGATGCGGTAGTCGGCGCACAGGGCGAGCTCGCAGCCGCCGCCGAGCGCGTAGCCGGTGACGGCGGCGACGACGGGCTTGGGAATGCGCGCCACGGCGGTGAAGGAGTCCTGCAGGGCGCGGGCGCGCAGGACCATGCCGGCATGGTCCATGTTCTGCATCTCCTTGATGTCCGCGCCCGCCGCGAACACCCGCTCGCCGCCGTAGATCACCACGGCGCGCACGTCGTCGCGGCGCGTGGCCTCCTCGGCGAGTTCCTTCAGCCGGTCCTGGGTGGCGATGTCCAGCGCGTTCATGGGCGGCCGGTCGAGCCGCAGGGTGCCGACGCCTTCGGCGACTTCGAGAGAGACGGTCATGCAGGCAGGTTAACGGGGATTAACGGCTGCCGGGCCGGTGCGGTCGGTCACATCCGGCCGGGGGTGCGGGGGCCGCCCCCGGGCAGGCACAGCACGGGGATCAACGGCGGCCCGGGCCGCTCGGACGGTCACGGGCCCCGGTACGCGGGCGGGCCCGGTGCCGTGGGTCACGGCACCGGGCCCGCATGTCAGTGCCGGTTCACTTCTTCCAGTCGGCCCAGGACATGTTCCAGCCGTTGAACCCGTTCGCCGGGTCGACCGTACGGTCGTGGGAGTGCTGGACGACCACCACGTCGCCGATCATCGAGTGGTTGAACATCCAGGCGGCCGGGGTGGAGCCGTCGTAGCCGCCGCGCACGTCGCGCAGGCCGACGCAGCCGTGGCTGGCGTTGTAGTTTCCGAAGGCGCCGCCGCCCCAGTAGTTGCCGTGCAGGAAGGTGCCGGAGGTGGTCAGGCGCATGGCGTGCGGGACGTCCTTGATGTCGTACTCGCCGCCGTAGCCGACCGTCTCGCCGTTCATCCGGGTCACCGACAGCTTCTCGCTGATGACCATCTGGCCGTTCCAGGTGTCGTAGCCGGGCTTGCCGGTGGTGACCGGGATGGTCTTGATGACCTTGCCGTCCTGGGTGACCTTCATCGTGTGCTTCTTGGCGTCCACCATCGAGACCTGGTTGCGGCCGATGGTGAACTTCACCGTCTTGTGCTGCTTGCCGTAGACGCCGTCACGGCCCTCGACACCGTCCAGGTTCAGGTCGACGGTGACCTTGGTGCCGGACTTCCAGTACTTCTCGGGGCGGAAGTCCAGGCGGTCGTTGCCGAACCAGTGGCCCTCGACGTCGACGGCCGGCTCGGTCGTGATCTTCACGGCCTTCTCCACGGCCTGCGGGTCCGTGATGCCCCGGGTGAAGTTGATGGAGAACGGCATTCCGACGCCGACGGTGGAGCCGTCCTCGGGGGTGAAGGTGCCGAGGAAGGTGTTCTTCGGGGTCAGCGTGGTGAACGAGGAGTCCTCGGCGGCCTCGCGGCCGTCCGGGTCCTTGGCGACCGCGTGCACGGTGTACTTCGTGGCGGCGGCCAGATGGGTGGACGGCGTCCAGGACGCGCCCCCGGCGCCGATGGTGCCGTCGACCTTCGCGCCCCTGGCGTCCTTGACGGTGACTTCGGTCAGCTTGCCCTTGGCCACGCTGACCTTCAGCGCGCCGCTGGTGTCGACGCCGGTGGCACCGGACTTCGGGGAGATGCTGACGGCGGCCGTGGACTGCCTGCCCTGCTGGGTGGCCTCCTTGTCCTTGCCGTCGGGCCCGGCACCCGAGCCCCCTCCCCCGCCGCACGCGGCGAGCGACAGCACCAGCGCGCCGACTATGCACACCAGTCCCCCGCGGCCCCGCCGCCCCGCCACCGACGCCCCCGGTCCAGGCCGCATGTTCAAGTTGTCTCCCCTCGCCGGGCCTGATCAGGCCCGCTCCCCACCACACTGGTGCGCGCATATTAACCGCCCGGTTTTGAGCGCGGTGTCAGGCGAATGTCACCGTTCCGTCGCAACTTCCGCCCGGCACCGACGTCCAACCCCGGCCCCCCACCTGGTTATTTCACCGCGCTGCCCGCTTTCCACTCCTTCCAGGTCATGTTCCATCCGCTGAGGCCGTTGTCCGGAGAGACGGTTTTGTCCTTGCTGTTGACGACCTCGACGACGTCACCGACGAGGCTGCGGTCGAAGAACCAGCCCGCCGGGGTGTCCGAGCCGCCGCCCTTGACGTCCCTCAGGCCCACGCAGCCGTGGCTGACGTTGGCGTTGCCGGGGGCGTCGGGCGCCCAGTAGTTGCCGTGCAGGAAGGTGCCGGAGTCGGTGAGCTTCATGGCGTGCGGGACGTCGGGGATGTCGTACTCGCCGCCGAAGCCGACCGTCTGGCTGTTCATGCGGGTCTCCTCCAGCATGTCCATCACCACCATCTTCCCGTTGTACGTGGGGTGCTTCGGGGCCCCCGCGGTGATCGGGACGGTGGCGAGCAGCCGGCCGTCGCGCCGTACCTCCATGGTGTGGCTCTCCGCGTCGACCAGGGAGACCTGGCTGCGGCCGACGGTGAAGGAGAACGTCTTGGACTGCAGGCCGTAGACGCCTTTCGCGCCTTCGACGTCCCGCAGGCCGAGGTCGACGGTGACCTCGGTGCCGGGTTTCCAGTAGCGCTCGGGACGGAAGTCCAGCCGGTTCTTGCCGAACCAGTGGGGGCGGATCTCGACGGACGGCCGCGCGCTGACGTGGACGGCGCGTTCGACGGCGGCACGGTTGACGATGTCCCGGCTGAAGGCGAGGGAGACGATCATGCCGGTGCCGACGGTGGCGCGGTTCTCGGGGGTGACGTAGGCGATGAACCGCTGGTCGGGGACGAAGGTGGTGAACGTGGTGTGCCGAGCCGAGCGGCGGCCCCGGGTGTCCAGCGCGACCACGTCGACGGTGTACTTGGCGGCCAGCGCCAGTTGGTCCTGGTCCGGCCGCCAGGTCAGCCCGTCCGCGCTGACCCTCCCGGGGACGGGCGTCTGTTGCGCGTCCTGCTGCCTGACGACGGACACCTTCTCCAGGCGCCCGTCCGGCACCGTGATCCGCAGCGGTTGCCGGGGGCGGACCGCCTTGCTGCCGTCGTCGGGGGTGACACGGATGACCTCCTCGGGAGTTGGGGGCTTGCCGAGCGCTCCGCCCAGGCCCAGCGGCCCCGAGCCGTCGGCGGAGCAGCCGGACAGCAGCCCTGTCCACATCAGTACGGCGGCCAGCGCGGCCCCCGCGCGCCGTGCGCGTCCTTGTAGGTGCCTCACGCGGGACTCAACGACCGGGCACGCCCCGGGGAAACGTGAGTGCGACGCACGCACTGGGCAGAACAGAGGGAAGGACGACACGTTGGGGAGCCGCAGCGCCTACGCCGGAGCCGTCAGGGCGCAGCCGTACCGGGTGGCCGGGGCGTGCCTGACCAGGGCAGCCTCGGCTGTTCGGCGCGGCCGAAGCGCCCCCGGACGCGCCACTGAAAGAGGGGCCGACTGGTGACGAGCGCAGCCGAGCAGCGGGCACCGGCCGGAGAGCCGGCCGCCGGGACCGGGCAACCGGCGTCCGTGGTGAACGGCGCCCGGCGCGCCGTACCGCCCGCCCCCGCGGTGTGGCCGGGCGCGCCGACCCCGCTGGGGGCCCGGTTCCGGGTCGGCCCGGACGGGGTGGCGGGCACCAACTTCGCGCTGTGGGCGGCCGGCGCGGAGGCGGTCCGGGTCTGTCTGTTCGACGACCGGGGCCGGGAGACGCAGATCCCGCTGACCGAACTGACGCACGAGATCTGGCACGGCTTCGTGCCGGGTGTGATGCCCGGTCAGCGCTACGGCTACCGGGTGGACGGCCGCTGGGACCCGTGGACCGGCGCCCGCTGGAACCCGGCCAAGCTGCTGCTGGACCCGTACGCGCGGGCGGTGGACGGCGCCGAGGGCAACGACTACGGCCGGCTGCCGCCGGAGGTGTACGGGCACGTCAGGGACTGGCCGGAGCAGCATGTCGCCGACACCGTCCGCGACGACCGGGACTCGGCGCCGTACGTCCCGAAGGGTGTCGTCGTGCACGACGACGACGACTGGTCCGACGACCGCCGTCCCAAGACGCCCTGGGCGGACTCGGTCATCTACGAGCTGCACGTGCGCGGCTTCACCAAGCTGCACCCGGACATCCCCGAGGAGCTGCGCGGCACCTACGCGGGGCTGGCGCACCCGGCGGCGATCGAGCACCTGGTGAAGCTCGGCGTCACGGCCGTGGAGCTGCTGCCCGTCCACCAGTTCGCCCACGAGGACCACCTGCTGCGCCGGGGTCTGCGCAACTACTGGGGCTACAACTCCATCGGCTACTTCGCCCCGCACGCCGCCTACGCGGCCTCCGGTACGACGGGACAGCAGGTCGGCGAGTTCAAGCGGATGGTGCGCGCGCTGCACGCGGCCGGGATCGAGGTCGTCCTCGACGTGGTCTACAACCACACCGCCGAGGCGGGCGAGCTGGGACCGACCCTGTCCCTGAAGGGCATCGACAACCGCGGCTACTACCGGCTCCAGGACGACGCCCGCCGGTACGCCGACTACACCGGCTGCGGCAACACCCTGCACGTCGTCCAGCCCCAGGTGCTGCGCCTGATCACCGACTCGCTGCGCTACTGGGTGACGGAGATGGGCGTGGACGGTTTCCGGTTCGACCTCGCGGCGGCCCTCGCCCGCTCGATGCACGACGTCGACATGCTCTCCCCGTTCCTCGCGGTCATCGCCCAGGACCCGGTGCTCAGGCGCGTCAAACTGATCGCCGAGCCGTGGGACATCGGGTCCGGCGGTTACCAGGTGGGCGCGTTCCCGCCGCTGTGGACGGAGTGGAACGACCGCTACCGCAACGCCGTACGGGACTTCTGGCGGCACGCACTGCCCGACGTGCGCGAGATGGGCTACCGGCTGTCCGGCTCCAGCGACCTGTACGCCTGGGGCGGCCGGCGTCCCTACGCGTCGGTCAACTTCGTCACCGCGCACGACGGATTCACCCTGCGCGACCTGGTGTCGTACCAGGCCAAGCACAACGAGGCCAACGGCGAGAGCAACCGGGACGGCACGAACGACAACCGCTCCTGGAACTGCGGGGTGGAGGGCGAGACGGACGACGAGCGGGTGCGTGCGCTGCGCCGCAGGCAGCTCAGGAACCTGCTGACCACCCTGCTGCTGTCCACCGGTGTGCCGATGCTGGTGGCCGGTGACGAGCTGGGGCGCACCCAGCGCGGCAACAACAACGCCTACTGCCAGGACGACGAGACCAGCTGGCTGGACTGGTCCCTGCTGCGGGAGCCGGGCTGGCGGGCACTGTGCGAGCTGACCTCCCGGCTGATCGCGCTGCGCCACCGGCACCCGGTGCTGCGCCGCCGGGCCTTCTTCTCCGGCCGGGCGCACTCGGCGGACGGGCTGCGCGATCTGGCCTGGTTCACGGCGCGGGGCGCGGAGATGACCGAGGGCGACTGGTACGCGCCCGCGGCCACGCTCGGCATGTACCTCTCCGGGCGGGACATCCCGGGCCGGGACGAGCGGGGCGCGCCGGTCGTGGACGACAGCTTCCTCGCGGTGCTGCACGCGGGCGAGGCCCCGACCGGCTTCGTGCTGCCCGGCCCGCCGTGGGCGGAGCGGTACGAGGTGGTCGTGGACACCTCGCGGGAGGAGCAGGCCGAGGCGCCGGGCACGGTCCACCCGGCGGGCGCGGAGATCACCGTTCCGGCGCGGGCGGTGCTGCTGCTCCGAGTCGTCTGACCCTGCGTGAGATCCGTACGTGACACGGATCACGCCCGCCGAGTGCAGCGCGGGAGGGGCTCCAGGGCCTTTCTCCTGGTGTAGACAGCCGGCGAGGACAGGACCGTGAGGATGGAGCAGGCTCGGGCCGGTGAGTACGACGCGTTCGTGGCGGCCCGCTGGTCGGTGTTGTTCCATCTGGCCCGTCTGCTCACCGGAGGGGACCGGCATCGCGCCGAGGACCTGTTGCAGGACTCCTTGGTCAAGCTGTGGTTCGTGTGGCCGAAGGTCGCCGACGAGGCGCCGGAGGCCTATGTGCGCAAGGTGCTGGCGCGGGCGGCGGCCCGCTCGGCCCGCCGCCGCTGGTGGGGCGAGCGACCGGTCGAGGAGCTGCCCGAGGTCGCGGCGGCCGGCGACATGTCGGCGGCCGTGGCCGAGCGCTCCCGGTTGGAGACGGCTCTCGCCCAGCTGAGCGCGCGGCAGCGGGCCGCCGTGGTGCTGCGCTACTACCAGGACCTGCCCGACCGGCAGGTCGCGGAGATCCTGGGGTGCCCGCTCGGCACCGCACGGTCGCATGCCGCGCGCGGGGTGGCCCGGCTGCGCCGGCTCCTGGCCGACGTCATCGAGCCGGTGGGGTGAGGAAGAACCCGTGGAGCACGTGAAGCACGCGCAGGGCCGGGACGACGGCGAACGCATGGACGCCTTCGAGCGGCAGCTGACGCAGCTGATGCACACCACCCGGGAGCAGACGCCCTTCGAGGCCCGGCACCGGGACCGGCTGCGCGCCGGGGTGCGCACCCGGCAGCGGGTGCGCGCGGCGCGCCGCGCGGCCGGTTCCGCGCTGGCGGTGGCCGGGCTCGGGATCGGTCTGCTGCTGTGGCCGCACGGCCGCACCGACGACCGGCCCAGCGCCCCGCACCCCCGGCCCCTGAACAGTCCGACGGTCCTGCCGAGCCCGTCCCCGACGACCTCCCCGTCGTCGTCGCAGCCGTCCTCCCGGTCACCGAGCGCGCCACCTTCCTCGACCGCGACGACCACCTACCCGGCCTCGACCGACACCTCGACGGCCCTCGATCCGGCGACGACGGCCGGGAGTTCGGCGACGGCGACGCGCCGACCACCGCCCGCCACGACCACCCCCGCCACCGGGGACACGACCACCCCCGCCGCCGGGGATCCGACCACCACCCTGCCGGCGACCGGCCCGACCGGCTAGCGCGCCGTGCACCGCCCGCCCCGCGTGCCGTCGGCATGCCATCCAACCGAGAACAAACGGGGAACCACGTGATAAACCTCCGCCCTGACCGGCCATCGGCTCCCGCACCGCTGCCCCGCCGCGCGCCCCTGCCGTCGCACCACGACGAGCCCGTCCTGGACGTGGTCGTGCCGGTGTTCAACGAGGAGAAGGACCTCGAGCCCAACGTGCGACGGCTGCACACGCATCTGCGGGACACCTTCCCCTACCCGTTCCGCATCACCGTCGCCGACAACGCGAGCACCGACCGCACCCCGGCCATCGCCGCCCGGCTCGCCGAGGAGCTGCCCGAGGTGGTCGCGCTGCGGCTGCCCGTCAAGGGCCGCGGCCGGGCGCTGCGGGCCGCCTGGTCGGCGTCCCGGGCGCCCGTGCTGGCCTACCTCGACGTGGACCTGTCCACCGGTCTCGCGGCGCTGCTGCCGCTGGTCGCGCCGCTGATCTCGGGCCATTCCGACCTGGCCATCGGCACCCGGCTCGCGCCCGGCGCCCGGGTGGTGCGCGGCGCCAAGCGCGAAGTCATCTCCCGCTGTTACAACGTCCTGCTGCGCTGCACGCTCGCCGTCGGCTTCTCCGACGCGCAGTGCGGCTTCAAGGCGGTGCGCCGCGAGGTCGCCGAGCGGCTGCTGCCGCTGGTGCGGGACGGGGAGTGGTTCTTCGACACCGAGCTGCTGGTGCTGGCCGAGCGGGCGGGCCTCAGGATCCACGAGGTCCCGGTGGACTGGGTCGACGACCCCGACAGCAGCGTCGACATCGTCGCGACCGCGCTGGCCGACCTGCGCGGGATCGCCCGGATGCGGCGTACCCTGCCCCGCCGCCGTCGCCGTACCGCCCCGGCCGCCTCATGACCGCGACCCTGCCGCGGACCCCGGCCCCGGACGCCGCCCGGACGCTGTCCGGTCCGCGGCTGCGCACCGCCGCCCGCCGGCACGGGCCGGTCCTCGCGCTGTACGGCGCGCTGAAGCTGGCCGGTTTCTGCTCCTTCATGTACCTGCTGTCCTCCACCGGGGACTACCGCACCAGGAACCCCCGGTTCGGCGGCGGGGCGCACGCCTGGGACGTGCTGGCCACCTGGGACGGCTGGTGGTACCAGCAGATCGCGCTGCACGGCTACGACCCCAAGCTCGTCCACGTGCCCGGCGCCACCGGCCTGATCACGCTGGAGGGCAACTCGGCGGCGTTCTTCCCGCTCTACCCGGCGCTGACCCGGACGGCCATGACCGTCACCGGTCTCGGCTCGTACGGCGCGGGGCTACTGGTGTCGGTCCTCGCGTCCTTCGCCGCCGCGCTCGGCGTGTACGCCGTCGCCGAGCGGTTCGGCGGCCGGCGGGCCGGGTTCGCCGCGGCCGGGCTGTGGGCGGTGTGGCCGGGCTCGGGCGTGGAGTGGGCGGTGTACTCCGACTCCCTCTACGTGGCCCTGGCGGTGTGGACCTGTTACGCGGTGCTGACCCGGCGCTGGCTCACCGCCGGGGTCCTCGCCTTCGCGGCCGGCCTCAACCGGCCCACGGCCGCCGCGCTGATCGCCGCGCTCGGCGTCGCCGCGCTGCTCGCACTCCGGCGCCGCGAGGACGGCGTCCTGCGCCCGCTGCTCGCCATGGCCCTGGCCCCGCTCGGCCTGTTCGGCTATCTGCTCTGGGTCGGCGACCGCATGGGCGACCTGGGCGGCTACTTCAAGCTCCAGTCAGGCGCCTGGGCGCACAGCTTCGACTACGGCAAGCAGACCCTGGACGTGCTGACGTCCGTGCCGGTGGGCAAGTTCGACTATCTCTTCGCGTACCCCTTCCCGGATGTCATCTCGGTCGCCGTCATCCTGCTGGCCTGCGCCCTGCTGCCCCTGCTGCTGCGGCTGCGCCCGCCGGCCGTGCTGGTCGTGTACACGGTCCTCACCCTGGCCCTGGTGCTGGGCAGCCAGCAGATCGTCGCCAACATCTCCCGCTATCTGCTGCCCTGCTTCCCGCTGTTCCTCCCCCTCGCGGCCGCCATGCGCCGCCTCAGCCTGCCCGTGCAGTGCGTCCTCCTCGGCATCGCCGCACTGGCCTCGGGGTCGTACGCGGGGTATGCGCTGTTCGAGCTGGGGGTGCCGTGAGGGGACAGCGGCTCAGCCCCGGATCCCCCGGTCGTACGCCACCGCCACCGCCGCCGCCCGGTCCTTGACGCCCAACTCGGCGTGCAGGTGGGTGAGATGCGTCTTCACCGTCGCCTCACTGATGAACAGCTCGCGGGCGGTCTCGTGGTTCGACGTGCCCTTGGCGACCAGGGCCGGCACCTCGCGCTCGCGCGCCGACAGCGGCTCGGCTCCGGGCTGCCGGGGTGCGCGGACCGCGTGGACCAGACGGGAGGCGACGGCCGGGGAGAGGACCGTACGGCCCTCGGCGGCGGCCCGGACGGCGGTGAACAGCTCCTCGCCCGGTGAGGTCGTCGTCGTCCGGCGGGGCCGGCGGGGTGAAGCTGATGACGGTCGCGCCCGCCGAGCGGCGGATCAGCCCGGCGGGGGTGTCCAGGGCGGCCACCCGCCCCTTGTCGATCACCGCGATCCGGTCGCACAGCCGCTGCGCCTCCTCCATGAAGTGGGTGACGAGCAGGACGGTGACCCCGCTCGCGCGGACGTCCTCGATCAGCTGCCAGGTGTCGCGGCGGGCCCACGGGTCGAGGCCGGTGGTCAGCTCGTCCAGCACGACGACGCGCGGGTTGCCGATGAGGGCCAGGGCGATGAACAGCCGCTGCTGCCGGCCGCCGGACAGCTCGGCGAACCGGGTGCCCGGCTTGGGGGTGAGGCCGAGGCGTTCGGCGAGGGGCCGCCGGTCGGCGGGGTTCGGGTAGAAGGCGGCGTACAGCTCCAGCGCCTCCCGCACGGTCAGCTTGGGCTGCAGCTCGCTCTGCTGGAGCTGGGCGCCGAGGAGCCGCGGGACCTTCCCGTGGTCGGCGACGGGGTCCAGCCCGCACACCCGGACCCGGCCGGCGTGGGGCACCCGGAGTCCCTCGACGCACTCCACGGTGGTGGTCTTGCCGGCGCCGTTGGGGCCGAGGATCCCGAAGATCTCGCCCTCCTCGACGGCGAAGGAGACGCCGTCGACCACGGCCCGGCAGTTCGGTGACTTCGATGACGGATGCCATGCCTGAAGAATCCGGGGCGGGCGGGGCTTCGCACATCGGCCGGCCCGCTCGAAGCGGCATCGTCCGATCGGTTGATGCCGCGCTACGACCCCATGCCGAATCACCGTTCGCCTCCTCGAACGTTCCCGCAGGTCGTAGGAGCGGCGGCCGCGCGGGTCCGGCCGAAACTCGGTGGGCGATGTCGGTGCCGGTCCGTACGCTCGCGATGATGCCCACGACACGTGCAACCACCGAGGACCGCTCCGCCGTTCGCGTGCTGCTGCGCCTGTGGCCGTACGTCCGCCCCGCGAGCGCCCGGATGTTCACCGCCGCGTTCGTCGCGATCGTGGCCTCCTGCACGGGCCTGGTGATCCCGCTCGTCCTGAAGTGGATGGTGGACGGGCCGGTCGCCGACCGGGACCCGGCCGGGGTGTGGCGCGGTGCGCTGTACCTGCTGCTGATCGGGATCGCCGAGGCGGTCCTGTTCGGGATCAGACGGTGGCTGGTGGCGCGCCCGCTGTCGCGTGTCGAGGCGGAGATGCGGGCGGCCCTGTACCGGCACCTGCAGCGTCTGCCGGTGGCCTTCCACGACCGCTGGGCCTCGGGTCAGCTGCTCTCGCGGGCCACGACCGATCTGATGCTGCTGCGCCAGTTCCTCTCCTTCGCGCTGACGTTCCTGCTGGTCAACGGGGTCACGATCGTGATCGGCGTGGTGATCATGCTGATGCAGGACTGGGCGCTGGGGCTGGTCGTCCTCGGGCCGGCGATCCCCGTGATCTGGACCTGCGCGGTCTTCGAGCGGCGGTACGCGCACGTGGCGCGACGCGCCCAGGACCAGGTCGGGGATCTGACGACGGTGGTCGAGGAGAGCGTGCTCGGCATCCGCGTCATCAAAGGCTTCGGCCGCCACCGCAGCCAGGCGCGCGTGTTCCGCGCGCTGACGGGTGCCCTGCGCGGCACCGAGCTGCGCAAGGCGCGGCTGCTGGCCACCATCTGGGCGGTCATCGTGACCCTGCCGGAGGTGGCGATCGGTGCGGCCCTGGTGCTCGGCGCCGGCCGCGTGGCCGACGGCGGCCTGTCCACGGGGACGCTGGTCGCCTTTCTGAGCACGGCACTCGCGCTGCGGTGGCCGGTGGACTCGATCGGCTTCCTGCTGGCGATGAGCCAGGAGGCGGCGACGGCGACGGAACGGTACTTCGAGGTGATGGACGAGGTACCGGAGGACGTGGCCGCGGACCGTCGTACCGCTGCGGCGGCACGAGTGCCCGCGGCCGGGTCGGGACTGCGCTTCGAGAACGTCCGGTTCCGCTACCCCGACGCGCCCCCCGGCTCCCCGCCCCTGCTGGACCGCATCGATCTGCACATCCGCCCCGGCGAGTCCATGGCCCTCGTCGGCGCCACGGGCAGCGGGAAGACGACGCTCACCGCCCTCGTCCCCCGCCTGCACGAGGCGACCTCGGGTCGTATCACCCTGAACGGCGTCGACATCACCGCCATGTCCCGCGAGGAACTCCGCGCCAAGGTCGCCGTCGCCTTCGAGGAACCCACCCTCTTCTCCACGACCGTCGCCGAGAACGTCCTGATGGGCGCCGCGGACGACGCCGGAGAACCCGACCTCGACCGTGCCCTCGCCATCGCGCAGGCGGACTTCGCGCACGCCCTCCCGCACGGCACCGGCACCCGCGTCGGCGAACAGGGCCTCAGCCTCTCCGGCGGCCAGCGGCAGCGCCTCGCGCTGGCCCGGGCGGTGGTCGGACGCCCGGAGTTCCTGGTGCTGGACGACCCGCTGTCCGCCCTGGACGTGCACACGGAGGCCGCCGTGGAGGCCGCGCTGCGTCAGGTCCTCGCCGACACCACCGCCCTGATCGTGGCCCACCGCCCGTCCACCGTGCTGCTCGCCGACCGGGTCGCGCTGCTGTCGGGCGGCCGGATCGCCGCCGTGGGCACCCACCACGAACTGCTGCGCGGCAACGCCGAGTACGCGCATCTGATGTCCGGTGAGCAGGAGGACCGCCCATGACGACCACGACGTCCTCCGCCCCCGCCACGAACAGCGGCGGCCCCGGCCCCGCCGACCCCGGCGACCCCTTCGACCGGGACGTCCTGCCCACCCCGCCCGGCGCCACGGCCGCCCTGCTGCGCTCGCTGCTCGCCCCCATGAAGGCGCGCGTCGCGCTCACCACGCTCCTGCTGCTGCTCCAGCAGGCGGCGGTGCAGGTGGGCCCGCTGCTGGTGGCGTACGCCATCGACAGCGCCGTACCGGCCGTCCGGGACCACCGGCACGGCCCGCTGACCGCGGTGGCCGTCGGCTACCTGCTGTGCGCCCTGCTCTCCGGCGGGCTGCAGTTCGCGTTCATCGAGTCCTCCGCCCGGGTCAGCCAGGACGCGCTGCTGGAGCTGCGCGGCCGGATCTTCCGGCACGCGCAGGCACTGAGCATCGACTTCCACGAGCGCTACACCTCGGGTCGGCTCATCTCCCGCTCCACGACGGACGTCGAGTCACTGCGCGAGCTGCTGGCCGAGGGCTTGCAGGAGCTGGTGACCACGGTGCTGTCCTTCGTCTACATCTCGGCGCTGCTGCTGTGGCTGGACGTGGGCCTGGGCGCGGTCGCCGTGGCCTCGTTCGTGCCGCTGCACCTGCTCGTACGGCTCTACCAGCGACGCGCGGGGCGGGTGTACCGGGCGCGGTCCACGGCGATCGCGGCGGTGATCGTGAAGTTCGTGGAGACGATGAACGGCATCCGGCCGGTGCGCGCCTTCCGCCGGGAGACGGCGAACGACGCCGAGTTCGCGGTGCTGAACGCCCGGCACGAGCGGACCAACGGGGACGCACTGCTGGAGATGGCCCGCTACGTGGTGGGGTCCCGGCTGGTGGCCAACACGGCGATCGCGGGGATCGTGCTCTGGGGCGCCCACCGGGTGGCGACCGGCTCCCTGGAGCTGGGTGTGCTGGCGGCCGCGGTCCTGTACCTGCGGCGCCTGTACGACCCGATCGACCGGCTCGGCATGTTCCTGAACTCCTACCACTCGGCGGCGGCCTCCCTGGAGAAGATCGCCGGGTTGCTGGCCCAGACCCCGTCGGTGCCGGAGCCGTCGGCCCCGCGGGAACTGCCGCCGGGCACGGAAGAGTTGCCCGGGCGTGAGGTGGTCTTCGCCGGGGTCCGCTTCACCTACCGCACCGGTGGCGAGGTGCTGCCCCGCTTCGACCTGACCCTCGCGGCCGGACAGACGGTCGCCGTGGTCGGCGCCACGGGCGCGGGCAAGTCCACGCTGGCCAAGCTCCTCGCCCGCTTCTACGACCCCACCGAGGGCCGTGTCCTGCTGGACGGGGTGGACCTGCGCGAGCTGTCCACGCGGGCCCTGCGGCGCGGGGTGGTGATGGTGACGCAGGAGGCGTTCCTGTTCTCCGGCACGGTCGCGGACAACATCGCGATCGGCGATCCGGACGCCTCCCGCGAGGAGATCGAGCGGGCCGCGAAGGCGATCGGCGCGCACGAGTTCATCAGCGCCCTGCCCGACGGCTACGACACCGACGTCCGCAAACGCGGCGGCCGCATCTCGGCGGGCCAGCGCCAACTGGTGGCCTTCGCGAGGGCGTTGCTCGCCGACCCGGCCGTGCTGATCCTGGACGAGGCGACCAGTTCGCTGGACGTCCCGGGCGAGCGGGCGGTGCAGCGGGCCATGTCGACGGTGCTGCGGGGCCGCACGGCCGTGGTGATCGCCCACCGGCTGTCGACGGTGGAGATCGCCGACCGGGTGCTGGTGATGGAGGGCGGCCGCATCGTGGAGGACGGCCCCCCGGCCGAACTCGTCGCCACCACCGGCAGCTTCGCGGACCTGCACCGGGCCTGGCGGGACAGCCTCAGCTGAGTCACCTGGCCCGGGGAAGGAAGGGACGGACCATGGCGGACCGGAAACCGCGGCCGGCCTCGGCGGCGGGCGTCGAGGTGATCGCCGAGTCGCGGGCCGTGGTGCTCCGTGCCGGCCCGCGGCGGCCCGGGCGGTCCGGGCGGTCCGCCGGGCAGCGGGGACGGCGGCGGCCACGGGACGGGGCCGCGCCGACGCCCACCCGGGTGACCGGGGCGGCCTGCGCGTTCGACGGGTTCCGGCCGGTGACCGAGGACGCGGTGGACGTGTTTCCGGTGCGCGAGCCCGCCGTGGCCGTGGGTGAGGAGTGCCGCGCACCGCGACGGACGGGGGACGGATGATCGACGCCTACGAGGACCCGGGCACGCCCGACACACGCGGCGGCTGGCGCTATCTGGCGTGGCTGGTGCGGTGCCAGCCGGGGCGGTCGGCGGCCGGGGCGCTGCTGGGCAGTGTGTGGATGGTCCTGCTGGCCGCGCAGCCGTACCTGATGGCGCGGGCCGTGGACGACGGGCTGGTGCCGGGCCGGCCGGGGGTGCTGGCCGCGTGGTGCGCGGTGATGTTCGTGCTCGGGTCGGTGAACGCCTGGCTGAGCATCATGCGGCACCGCACGATGACACGGGTGCGGATGGACGCCCACTTCCGCACGGTGAAGGTGGTCGTGGGGCAGGTGGTCCGGCTCGGGGCCGCGCTGCCGCGCCGGGCGGAGGCCGGTGAGGTGGTGACGATCGGCGTCGGTGACGTGAAGACCATCGCGACGGCGCTGACCGTGGTCGGGCCGGGCGTCGGCTCGGTGGTGGTCTACGCGGTGGTGGCCGCGGTGCTGCTGTCGGTCTCGGCGCCGCTCGCGGCGGTGGTGCTGCTCGGACTGCCGGTGATCGCGCTGGTCACCGGGCCGCTGACGCTGCGGCTCCAGGGTGCGGAGAGCACCTACCGGGAGCGCCAGGGCGTCCTCGCCGCGCGCATCGGTGACCTCGCGGGCGGGCTGCGCGTCCTCAACGGGCTGGGCGGGAAGGGGCTGTTCGCGGACGCTTTCCGCGAGGACTCGCAGCGGTTGCGCGCGCAGGGCTACCGGGTGGGCTCGGTGGCCAGCTGGGTACAGGCGCTCGGTGTCGGCCTGCCCACCCTGTTCCTGGCGGTCGTCACCTGGCTCGCGGCCCGCCTCACCGCGCAAGGGGAGATCACCGTCGGCCAGTTGGTGTCGGTGTACGGCTATGCGGCCGTGCTGATCGGGCCGGTGGCGTTCATCGTGCAGACCGCCTACGACCTCAACCGGGGCGTGGTGGCCGCACGCCGGGTCGTGACGCTGCTGCGGCTGGAGCCGGAACCGGACGAGGGCGTTCTGCCGGCCCCCGAAGGGCCCGCCGAGCTGCACGACCCGGTGTCCGGGGTGCGGGTGGTGCCGGGCGGGCTCACCGCGCTGGCCGCCGCCCGGCCCGCGGAGGCCGCCGCGGTGGTCGACCGGCTCGGCCGGTTCGGGCCGACCGACGTCACCTGGGGCGGGGTACGGCTCGACGATGTCCCGCTGGCCGAGGTACGGCGGCGCATCCTGGTCGCGGACAACGAGGCCGACCTGTTCGCCGGCCCGCTCCGGGAGGTCGTGGCCGCCGGACACACCGCCGGTGAGGCCGCCCTGCGCGGGGCGCTGTACACGGCCGCCGCCGAGGACGTCGTCCGCGGGCTTCCGGAGGGGGCGGACTCGTCGGTGGCCGGGCAGGGCCGCAGCCTGTCGGGCGGCCAGCGGCAGCGCATCCGGCTGGCGCGGGCGCTGCTGGCAGAGCCCGAGGTGCTGCTCGCCGTGGAGCCGACCTCGGCGCTGGACGCGCACACCGAGGCGCTGGTCGCCGCACGGCTGCGGGAGGCGCGCCACGGCCGTACGACGGTGGTGACGACCACCTCGCCGCTGGTGCTGGACCGTGCGGACACGGTCCTGTTCCTGGCCGACGGGAAGGTCGCGGCGAGCGGCCCGCACCGGCGGCTGCTGGCCGAGGAGCCGGGCTATCGGGCGCTGGTGGCCCGGGACGTGGACGCCGAGGACGCCGAGGGGGTCGTACGGTGACGGCGGGCGAGGGACTGCTGCCGGTCGCGGACCGGGCTCAGGTACGACGGGCCGCGCTGCGACTGGTGCGGGCCGACGGGAAGGTCGCGGCGAGCGGCCCGCACCGGCGGCTGCTGGCCGAGGAGCCGGGCTATCGGGCGCTGGTGGCCCGGGACGTGGACGCCGAGGACGCCGAGGGGGTCGTACGGTGACGGCGGGCGAGGGACTGCTGCCGGTCGCGGACCGGGCTCAGGTACGACGGGCCGCGCTGCGACTGGTGCGGGCCGACGGGCGGGCGTTCGCCACCGCGCTGCTGCTGAACGCGCTGGCGGCCGGGGCGGGTCTGGCCGGGCCGTGGCTGGTCGGGCGGATCGTCGACGAGGTCAGGGCCGGACACGGGGTCGGCTCGGTGGACCGGCTGGCCCTGTGGATCCTGCTGTGTGCGCCGGCCCAGCTGCTGCTGGCCCGCTGGGCGCGGTACGTGGGGCACCGGTTCGGTGAGCGGACACTGGCCCGGGTCCGCGAGGAGTACGTGGAGCGGGTGCTGGCGCTGCCCGCGTCCGTGGTGGAGCGCGCCGGCACCGGCGATCTGACCGCGCGCGGCACGGCGGACGTGGCGACGGTCGGCACCACGCTGCGGGACGTCGGCCCGGAACTGCTGGTCAACTCCGTGCAGGCGGTCTTCGTGCTGGGCGCGGTGTTCCTGCTGAGCCCGCTGCTCGGCGCGTTCGGGCTGCTCGGGCTGACACCGATCTGGCTCGCCCTGCGCTGGTATCTGCGACGGGCCCGGGACGGCTATCTCGCCGAGGGCGCGGCGTCGTCCGAGGTCGCGGAGATCGTCGCGGCGACGGCGGCCGGGGCGCGCACCGTCGAGGCGTTCGGGCTGCGGCAGCGGCGGGTCGCGGCGAGCCGGGACGCGCTGGAGAGGTCCCGCCGGACCCGTTTGCACACGCTGTGGCTGCGGACGGTGTTCTTCCCGGCGGTCGAGGTGACGTACACCGTGCCCGTGGCGGGCGTGCTGCTGGTCGGCGGGTGGCTGCACGCGCGGGGCGCGGTCGGGACCGGCGCGGTGGTGGCCGCCGCGCTGTATCTGCGGCAGTTCACCGAACCGCTGGACCAGATCCTGATGCGGGTGGAGCAACTCCAGGACAGTGGGGCCTCGTTCGCCCGGGTGGAGGGGCTGGCGCGGGCGCCGCGCGGGGACGCCGCGGCCTCCCCGGTCCCGGCGGACGACCGGATCGACGTGCGCGGGGTGCGGTACGCCTATGAGCGCGGCGGCGAGGTGCTGCGCGGGGTGGATCTGTCGGTCCGGCCCGGGGAGCGGCTGGCGGTGGTGGGCCCCTCGGGAGCCGGCAAGACCACGTTGAGCAGGCTGCTGGCGGGTGTCGACCGGCCCGGCACCGGCACGGTCACGGTGGGCGGGGTGCCGGTCGCCGAGCTGGCGCCGGAACTGTTGCGCCGCCAGGTCGTCCTGGTCACGCAGGAGCACCATGTGTTCCTCGGCACGGTCCGCGAGAACCTGCTGATCGCCGAGCCGACGGCGACGGACGACGACCTGTGGGCGGCGCTCGCGGCGGTGGGCGCGGACGACTGGGTCCGCGAACTGCCGGACGGCCTCGGCACCCGCCTGGGCGCGGGCGGCCGGGCCACCGACGGCTCGCAGGCGCAGCAACTGGCCCTGGCCCGGGTGGTGCTGGCCGACCCGCACACGCTGATCCTGGACGAGGCGACGGCCCTGCTGGACCCCGCCACCGCCCGGCACACCGAGCGCGCGCTCGCCGCGGTCCTGCGGGGCCGTACGGTCATCGCCATCGCCCACCGTCTGCACACCGCGCATGACGCGGACCGGGTGGCGGTCATGGAGGACGGCAGCCTCACCGAACTGGGCACGCACGAGGAGCTGGTGGCGGCCGACGGGGCGTACGCGGCGCTGTGGGGGACCTGGCACGGGGATGCGTCCTCCTGACAGCCGATCCGCATACCGAACATGAACATCCGGTCAACGAACCATTTCCGGCCAAGTTTCTGACGCGCTCCTGACAGGCACCGTGATCCCCTGCCACTCTTCCCAGGCCGACTCACAGCAACCCCACAGCTTCACCCGCTCTGAGCGGCCTGCACGTGGTTCCGCGCAACGCCCTGTTCTGCCCCGGACGTCCCAACCCACCGTCCGGTCTCCCCTGGCCGCGCGACCCGCGGTCACGCAGAAGGAGTCAGTGTTGAGAAGCAATTCCTCTCGCGGACGCACCTCCCACACCCCGCACCGCACCACCGCGCACCGCCGTACCGCCACCGTCGCCCTCGCCGGCGTCGCCGCCCTGATCGCCGCCGCCGTCCAGTCGGGGGCCGCCAGCGCCGCACCGGCCGCACAGCCGCCGGCCGGCAAGGCGAACCCCGCCCATCTGGCCGTCCGGCTCACACCCTCGCAGCGCGCCGAGCTGATCCGGCACGCCGACGCCGGCACGGCCGCGACGGCCCGCGCCATCGGGCTCGGCGGCAAGGAGAAGCTGGTCGTCAAGGACGTCGTCAAGGACGCCGACGGCACGCTCCACACCCGGTACGAGCGCACCTACGCGGGTCTGCCGGTGCTCGGCGGCGACCTGATCGTGGACACCGCCCGCACGGGCAAGACCATGGAGGTCGTCAAGGCCACCGGCGCCACGCTGAAGGTCGCCGGTCTCACCCCGGCCGTGTCCAGGGCGGCCGTCGAGAAGCAGGCCGTGCAGCGGGCGAAGGCGCTCGGCGGCAGCAGGCAGGCCGCGGACAGCGTGCGCAAGGTGATCTGGGCCGGCTCCGGCAAGCCCGTCCTCGCCTACGAGACGGTCGTCGGCGGCCTCCAGGACGACGGCACCCCGAACCAGCTGCACGTCATCACCGACGCGGCCACCGGCAAGAAGCTCTACGAGTACCAGGGCATCAGGACCGGCATCGGCAACACCCAGTACAGCGGGCAGGTCACCCTGACGACGACCCAGTCGGGCTCGACGTACACGCTCAACGACGGGGCGCGCGGCAACCACAAGACGTACAACCTGAACCACGGCTCCAGCGGCACCGGCACGCTGTTCTCGCAGTCGAACGACACCTGGGGCAACGGGACCACCTCGAACGCGGCCACCGCGGGCGCGGACGCCCACTACGGCGCGGCGGTCACCTGGGACTTCTACAAGAACGTCTTCGGCCGCAGCGGCATCAAGAACAACGGCGTCGGCGCGTACTCGCGGGTGCACTACGGCAATTCGTACGTGAACGCCTTCTGGGACGACGGCTGCTTCTGCATGACCTACGGCGACGGCTCCGGGAACAACGACCCGCTGACCGCGCTGGACGTGGCCGGCCACGAGATGAGCCACGGCGTCACCTCGAACACCGCGGGGCTGGAGTACAGCGGCGAGTCCGGCGGCCTGAACGAGGCGACCAGCGACATCATGGGCACGGGCGTGGAGTTCTACGCCAACAACTCCAGCGACGTCGGTGACTACCTCATCGGCGAGAAGATCGACATCAACGGCGACGGCACCCCGCTGCGCTACATGGACAAGCCCAGCAAGGACGGCGGCTCCGCCGACTCCTGGTACTCGGGCGTCGGCAACCTCGACGTGCACTACTCGTCGGGCGTGGCGAACCACTTCTTCTACCTGCTGAGCGAGGGCAGCGGCGCCAAGGTGATCAACGGCGTCAGCTACAACTCGCCGACGGCGGACGGGCTGCCGGTGACCGGTATCGGTCGGGACAAGGCGCTGCAGATCTGGTACAAGGCGCTGACCACCAAGTTCACCTCCACCACCAACTACGCGGGCGCCCGCACCGGCACCCTGGCGGCGGCCGGTGAGCTGTACGGCACCTCCAGCGCCGAGTACAAGGCGGTGCAGGACGCCTGGGCGGCCGTGGCGGTCGGCTCGCGCTCCGGCGGGGGCGGGGGCGGCGGCTCGACGTACGAGAACAGCACGCCGGTGTCCATCCCGGACAACGGGCCCGCCGTCACCTCGCCCATCACCGTCTCCGGCAGGACCGGAAACGCGCCGAGCAACCTGCAGGTGAGCGTCGACATCACGCACACCTGGCGGGGTGACCTGGTGATCGACCTCGTCGGCCCCTCGGGCACCGCGTACCGCCTGAAGAACTTCTCCTCGTCGGACTCGGCGGACAACGTCAAGCAGACCTTCACGGTCAACGCCTCCGCGGAACCGGGCAATGGGACGTGGAAGTTGAAGGTGCAGGATCAAGCCACCTACGACACCGGGACGCTCAACGACTGGAAGTTGACGTTCCCGTAAGCGGCAGGCCACAGGCCCGCGAACACAAGGCCGACCGAGGGTTCGCCGCCCTCGGTCGGCAGCGGTTCACACAGCCGCAACATTCATGGATGCGTCGATTTTCAGTCAACATCACTTCAGGGTCCTGACATGTACGCGGCCCTGATGTCACTCTCTCTCCACCCGCCGCAGCAGCACAGCAACTTCACAACGCCATATCGCCGGCCAGTAACCCCACGCTGACCGGACTCCCCACTTGAAGGAGCTTTGAGTGAGCCCCCTCTACGCGCGTCACAAGCGCACCACTCTGGCCATCGCCACCGCTGTCGCCGCCGGAGCCCTGCTCTCCACTGGTCTGACCACCAGTGCCTCCGCCCAGACCCCGGCCGCCACGGCCAAGCCGCTGGCCGCCGCGCCGACCGCGCTGTCCGCTGCGGCCCGCACCTCCCTCCTCCAGAAGGCCCAGGCCGGCGCGGCGGAGACCGCGCAGCACATAGGCCTCGGCGCCAAGGAGAAGCTGGTCGTCAAGGACGTCGTCAAGGACGCCGACGGCACGCTCCACACCCGCTACGAGCGCACCTACGCGGGCCTGCCGGTGCTCGGCGGCGACCTGGTCGTCCACACCGCCAAGTCCGGCAAGACCGAGGGCGTCACCAGAGCGACCAAGTCGACCATCAAGGTGGCCTCGCTCACGCCGCAGATCACCGCCGCCAAGGCCGAGAAGCAGGCGGTGTCCGCCGCCAAGACCCTCGGCTCCGCCAAGTCCACCGCGGACGGCGCGCGCAAGGTGATCTGGGCCGGCTCCGGCAAGCCCGTCCTCGCCTACGAGACGGTCGTCGGCGGCCTCCAGGACGACGGCACCCCGAACCAGCTGCACGTCATCACCGACGCGGCCACCGGCAAGAAGCTCTACGAGTACCAGGGCATCGAGAACGCGACCGGCACCGGCAAGACGCTGTACTCCGGCACGGTCAGCCTCAACACCGTGCAGTCGGGCTCGACGTACCAGCTCACCGACAGCGCGCGGGGCAATCACAAGACCTACAACCTCGCCCGCAAGACGTCCGGCACGGGCACCCTGGTGTCCAGCTCGACCAACGTCTTCGGCACCGGCACCGCCTCCAGCTCCTCCTCCGACCTGACCGCGGCGGCCGACGCCGCCTACGGCGCCGCGGAGACCTGGGACTTCTACAAGAACACCTTCGGCCGCAGCGGCATCAAGAACAACGGCGTCGGCGCCTACTCCCGCGTCCACTACGGCCGGGCCTACGTCAACGCCTTCTGGGACGACAGCTGCTTCTGCATGACGTACGGCGACGGTGCGAACAACACCGACCCGCTGACCTCGCTGGACGTGGCCGGCCACGAGATGAGCCACGGCGTCACCGCCAACACCGCGGGCCTGGACTACTCGGGCGAGTCCGGCGGCCTGAACGAGGCCACCTCCGACATCTTCGGCACCGGCGTGGAGTTCTACGCGAACAACGCTTCCGACCCGGGTGACTACCTCATCGGCGAGAAGATCGACATCAACGGCGACGGCACCCCGCTGCGCTACATGGACAAGCCCAGCAAGGACGGCGGCTCGGCGGACTCCTGGTCCTCCTCCGTCGGCAACCTGGACGTCCACTACTCCTCCGGTGTCGCCAACCACTTCTTCTACCTGCTGTCGGAGGGCAGCGGCGCGAAGACGATCAACGGCGTGTCGTACAACTCGCCCACGTCCAACGGCTCCACGGTCACCGGCATCGGCCGCGCCAAGGCGCTGCAGATCTGGTACAAGGCGCTGACCACGTACATGACCTCGACGACCAACTACAAGGCCGCCCGCACGGCGACCCTGAACGCGGCGTCGGCCCTGTACGGCTCCTCCAGCACCGAGTACCAGACGGTGGCGGCGGCCTGGTCGGCGGTCAACGTCAACTAAAGCTTCCGCAGCAGAGGCAGGGCGGCACCCGGGCGGAGAACGCTCCGGGTGCCGCCCTACTCTTGTGACCCATGTCCTCGGCGCCCTTCACCTACGAGCCGGTCGGCGCGACCCGCGACGACCTGACCCACTGCCCGCCCGGCTTCCACCCCATGCTCGTCCGCACCCGCCTCGGCGAGGGCCAGGAGGTCTTCCAACGGGCCGCCGAGGCGGTCCTCACCTGGGAGATGCACCGGGAGCTGGGCGTGGGCATCGACGCGACCGCCGACCGCGCGGCCCCCGGCGTCGACGTCACGGTCACCCTGGCCGCCCTGATCAAGGCCCCTTGCCGCATCGTCTGGGCGACCGAGGAACCCCGCCGCGCGGGCTGGGCCTACGGCACCCTCGAAGGCCACCCCGAATGCGGCGAGGAGGCCTTCGTGGTCGACCGCACGGGCGACGGCACGGTATGGCTGACGGTCGCGGCCTTCAGCAGACCGGCCAAGTGGTACGCGAAGGCGGGCGGCCCGGCGACCCGGGGCCTGCAGCACGCCTACGCCCGCCGCTGCGGCACGGTCCTGCGGAAGCTGTGCGCTCAGGCCGAGGAAGCCTGAACACCCTCACCGCAGCAGCACCCCCGCCCCCTCCACCACCTCTTCCGGCGGTACCGTCATCAGGCCCATCTCCGCGCCCGACGCCAGCAGCCGGTGCGTGGGCAGGATGCGGATCGTGTAGCCGTAGGGGCCGGTGCGGTCGAGGGAGAGGGGGCCCTCGTACAGCAGGCGGCCCTCCAGGTCGGGGGTGCCCGTCGGCTTCAGGGGGACCACCGTCGCGTCCGTGATGCGGTCCTCCGCGTCGACCCGGCCGGAGACCGCCTGGACCTCGACGTCGTCAGGCGTCAGGTCGCCCAGGCCGACCCGGACCCGGAGGCCGACGGTCGCGCCCAGTTCCGCCATGGCCGTCGTCGCGGTCGTCTCGACGTGGTCGACGCTCACCCCGGACCAGGCGGCCCGTACCCGGGCCTTCCAGGCGGCGAGGTCCCGGGCGGTGTCCGGGGTCAGGGCGCGGTGCGTCTGCGCGGCCGGGGTGTAGAGGCGGTCGACGTACTCGCGGACCATGCGGCCGGCCAGCACCTTCGGGCCGAGCAGGGTGAGGGTCTGGCGGACCATCTCGATCCAGCGGTCGGGCAGGCCGCCGCGTCCGCGTTCGTAGAAGCGGGGGGTGATCCGCTGCTCCAGCAGGTCGTACAGGGCCGCCGCCTCGATGTCGTCGCGGCGGTCGGGATCGGTGCCGACGCCGTCGGCGGTCGGGACGGCCCAGCCGAAGTCGGGCCGGAACCATTCGTCCCACCAGCCGTCCAGGACGGAGAGGTTCAGACAGCCGTTGAGGGCCGCCTTCATCCCGGACGTGCCGCACGCCTCCAGGGGGCGCAGGGGATTGTTCAGCCAGACGTCACAGCCCGGGTAGAGCTTCTGGGCCATCCCCATGCCGTAGTCGGGGAGGAAGACGATGCGATGGCGGACGCGCGGGTCGTCGGCGAAACGGACCAGTTCCTGGACGAGCCGTTTGCCGCCGTCGTCCGCCGGGTGCGCCTTGCCCGCGACGACGATCTGGATCGGCCGCTCCGGGTGCAGCATGAGCTCCATCAGGCGGTCACGGTCGCGCAGCATCAGGGTCAGACGCTTGTACGACGGGACCCGGCGCGCGAAGCCGATCGTCAGCACGTCGGGGTCCAGGACGCCCTCGATCCAGCCCAACTCGGCGTCACCGGCCCCGCGTTGCCGCCATGACGCCCGCAGCCGCTCACGCACCTCCAGCACCAGCTGTTCGCGCAGGGTGCGGCGCAGCTCCCAGACCTCCTCGTCCGGGATCTCCGCGACCGAGTCCCAGCGCTCGGAGCCGCCGACGGTGAGGGCGTCCTCGGTGCGCTGGGCGCCGATCTGCCGGGCGCCGAGCCGCAGCACCTCCGGGGCCACCCAGGTGGGCGCGTGCACTCCGTTGGTGACGGAGGTGATCGGCACCTCGTCGGGGTCGAATCCCGGCCACAGGCCCGCGAACATCTCCCGGCTGACCTGCCCGTGCAGCAGCGACACCCCGTTGGCCCGCTGGGCCAGCCGCAGTCCCATCACGGCCATGTTGAACAGGTTCGGCTCGCCGCCCGGGTACGTCTCCATGCCGAGGGCCAGGATCCGCTGCACCTCGATGCCGGGAAGCTCGGCGTCGGGGCCGAAGTGGCGGGCGACCAGTTCCCGGTCGAAGCGGTCGATGCCGGCCGGGACGGGCGTGTGGGTGGTGAAGACCGTGCCGCCCCGTACCGCCTCCAGTGCCGGGTCGAAGTCCAGGCCGTCCGCGCACAGTTCGGCGATCCGCTCCAGGCCGAGGAAGCCCGCGTGGCCCTCGTTGGTGTGGAACACCTCCGGCTCCGGGTGCCCGGTGAGCCGGCAGTACGTCCGCACCGCCCGCACACCCCCTATGCCGAGGAGCATCTCCTGGAGCAGCCGGTGCTCGCCGCCGCCGCCGTAGAGCCGGTCGGTGACCCCGCGTTCGCCGTGGTCGTTCTCCTCCACGTCGGAGTCCAGCATCAGCAGGGGCACCCGGCCCACCTGTGCCAGCCAGATCCGTGCGTGCAGCGCCCGGCCGCCGGGCAGGGCGAGGGAGACCTGCGCGGGGGTGCCGTCGGCCTCCTCGAGCTGTGTGACGGGGAGTTCGTTGGGATCGAGCACCGGATAGTGCTCCTGCTGCCAGCCCTCCCGGGAGAGGGTCTGCCGGAAGTACCCGTGCCGGTACAGCAGCCCGACCCCGATCAGCGGTACGCCGAGGTCGCTGGCCGCCTTCAGGTGGTCGCCGGCCAGGATGCCGAGGCCGCCGGAGTACTGGGGCAGCGCGGCCGTGATGCCGAACTCCGGGGAGAAGTAGGCGACGGCGGCGGGCAGGCCGTCGGAGTGTGCCTGGTACCAGCGGTCGCCGGTCAGATAGTCGTCGAGGTCGTCGGCGACCGCGGTGAGCCGGCGCAGGAACCGCCGGTCACCGGCCAGCTCGGCCAGCCGGGCCGGACGCACGCTGCCCAGCAGCCGCACGGGGTCGCGCTCGGCGGCGGCCCAGGCCTCGGGGTCGACGGACTGGAACAGGTCGCGCGTCTCCGCATGCCACGACCAGCGCAGGTTGCGCGCCAGGTCGCTCAGCGGCCGGAGGGGGTCGGGGAGAACGGGACGGACGGTGAACCGACGGATCGCCTTCACATTCCACCTCGGCGGCGCGTTGCGTGGTGAGACGTACGGCGCTGTACGTCTCGTCGTCACCCTCGACGGTAGTGGTTACCCGGGGGTCGGTGGGGACCTGCCCGGCGGGGGTGTCGGCGCGAGTGTCGGGGCGTCAAGAGGCGATGACCGGGAACCGGTAGAAAGGGGCCGGTCTTGTGTGTAGACATACGCGTGAGTAGTTAACAAAGTGCCGGATTGCCCACCCGAAGAGGATGGGAAGGCTCCACCGGTACACACCCCACAGGCGTCCCACAGCACTTCCGCAGGACCCACCTCCCCACATCCATCCGCCCACACCCTCGTTGACGCGGACAGGAGCGGTCATGCCCGCCACGCACCACACGTCAGCACCACCGACCGACAGCAAGGCCAAGGCAGCAGGAGAGAAGGCCACGGGCAGGAAGGCCGGACAGCCGGCCGGCGGCGCCCGCGGCACGGCCGAACCCCCGCCGGCGTCCGGGGAGACCACCCTCGGCCGCATTCCCGTCCTCGACGTACGTCCCGTGGTGCAGCACGGGCGCAAACCCGCCAAATCCGTGGCCGGTGAGGCGTTCGAGGTGTCGGCCACCGTGTTCCGGGAGGGGCACGACGCCGTGGCGGCCAACGTGGTCCTGCGCGACCCGGCGGGCCGGGCCGGCCCCTGGACGCCGATGCGGGAACTCGCCCCGGGCACCGACCGCTGGGGCGCCACCGTCACCGCGGGCGAACCCGGCCGCTGGACCTACACGGTGGAGGCCTGGTCGGACCCGCTCGGGACCTGGCGGCACCACGCGCGGATCAAGATCCCGGCGGGCATCGACACCGGCCTGGTCCTGGAGGAGGGCGCCCGGCTGTACGAGCGTGCCGCCGCCGGGGTCCCGGACGCGGACCGGCCGGTCGTGCTGGACGCGGTGGCGGCCCTGCGTGACGAGGACCGCCCGGCCGCCTGGCGGCTCGCGGCTGCGCTGGCTCCGCAGGTGGAGTCGGTGCTGGCCCGGTATCCGCTGCGGGAGCTGGTGACCGCCTCTGATCCGATGCCGTTGCTGGTGGAGCGTGAACGGGCCCTGTACGGCTCGTGGTACGAGTTCTTCCCCCGCTCCGAGGGAACCGCCCAGCAGCCGCA
>NZ_JBIUBE010000027.1:0-74344 GCF_044593395.1 Streptomyces sp. NPDC052301
GCGGCCGCCCGGACCGGACGCAACGATGTGACCTACTACCCACTTTCGAAGAAATGCCCGAATTGTTCACATGGGCAGCGATCGGTGCATTTCAGGGAGGTCCGGGGCTACGGCCCTCTTTAGGATGTGATCCCGCTCGCATGGCCCACATCACGCCCCACAGCCCCCGAAGCCCGGCCCCACGCCCGGCTCCGGCCTGGCAGGACAGCCAGGCACCGTCGGGCCTTTTGCCTTCGTCAGCAGACGACGGCCCCCTGCTGGTGATCGGCCGGCACCCCGCCCCGGCCAGCCCTGGGCGGCACCCAAGCCAGTTCCTGCGCGGCGGGCCCGGCGCCGGGCCTGTGGCGGTCAAGCACGCCGTGGGCCGGACCCGGCGCAGCGGACACAGGTGGTCGCCGCCGGACGGATCTCCAGGCGTTCGGGCGGAATCGTCCCGCCACAGCCTTCACACCGCCCGTACTGTCCCCGTTCGAGTCGTTCCAGCGCCCGGTCCAGATCTTCCAGGTGCTCGCGCGCCTGTGCCATCAGGGCGGCGACGTGGGCCCGCTCGAAAGCGGTGGTGCCCCCCTCGGGGTCGTGCTCGTCGTCCACCGCGACCAAGGCGTTCGCTGCGACGATCCCGTCGAAGTCGCGGCTCAGCGCGGCCGCCCGCGCGAGTGTGTCGGCGCGGTCGGCCGCGAGGCGTGCGCGGGCGGACGAGAGGGCGGACGGGCCGGGCTCGTCATGGCCGTACTGGGATGCATCGCCCATGCTGCGACAACGCTGACGCGCAGTGCCCGATTCCCCCAGGCCATCCCCGCCCCAGTGCCGCGCAGGTGCGGTACCTGCGTCGGCAGGACGCTGGGGTGCGGGCCTCGTACCTGGCCGCAGCCGCACACGACGGCGCCGACCGGCGAATCCGCGGCGAACTCGGTGAGGGCGCCGCTCCCCAGGGCGTAGGGGGTGCCGTGGCGTGGATAAGGCGGTGCGGGTCAGGATGCGGTGGGCCGTGGAGGCGGGCGGGCAGGCCCGTGATCGAGCCGATGCGTGCCGGCAGCTCGCGTTCCTGCCACAACCCGCAGATACACGTCTCAGTGACGGGCGGGGTGCGGCGCGGAGTACCGCGGTTCGAGGGCACCGCGCCGGCCGATGAGGCGACGCGGGCCCTCTGCCTGCCGACCTCGACAGCGCGGTCGTGCCCGCCGCCGTCGCCGCGGCCTTCGGTGTCCTGGTCCGCCGGGCGATGAGCGGCTGAGCCGGGCGCCATCCGCCACCACCGGCCGGGCGGTGGCGGGCGAGGCGTGCGGTGTCAGATGCGGCAGATCCCTCGCTCGTAGTCGACGGTCGCCGACGGCCGGGAGTAGGTCCACTGCGGCTGGAGCAGGTCGCCGTCGAGCTGCCGAGCGGCGTCCGGGCTCTCCACGATGTATCCGAAGTCCTGGAGCCACGCCGGGTAGAGGTTCTTTGAGCCGATGTAGAACGCCGAGCCGTCGACGGCGATGAGCTTGTGGTGCTGGGCATAGGGGTGCCCGTCGGCCCACTTCTCGCTCACGGAGCTGCGAAACGGGGCGAGCTGAAGATTGCCGCACAGGGCCGCCCGGGCGCTCTGCTCGTTCCCGGTGACCCGAGCGAGCCACCTGCGCAGCGCGTCGCTGATCTCGGAGAGAGACTTGATCTGCGAGTAGCCGCCGCTGCCGACGATCCCGCGGTTGGCGGGGTCGCTGACGACGATGCGTACCTTGACACCGTCTGCGAGCTTCGCCGCCAGGGCGTCGTAGACGCGGGTGTCGTAGCGGGGCAGCGGCGGACAGGTGGCGTTGAGGTCCTGTTGCGAGATCTCGATGTGCTCGGTGGCGCTGGAGATCAGCGAACGCAGAGCGCTCTCTTCTGGGTTGACCGTGTCGTAGTCGCGGTCCCCGTTGGTGTTGTCGTGCAGGCCGGCCACGCACCGGGTGTCGGCGGTGCATTCACGGCGAAGCAGACGAACGAATGGGCTCACCCGTTCAGGTTGTCCCGGTAGGTATGCGGTTCAGACAGACGGGCGCCCCCTGCGGTCAGCTTCCGAAGGACCGCTCAGGACCGCCCGTCGCAGGTCCCTCACCACTCGCGTTCGCGCACGTTCCCCTCGTGCGAGCGCGTCCCATCCGCCGGATACTCGATGCGGGCTCGATGCCTCCCAACCTGCAGTCCGAGTGCTGAACACCATCGACCTTCCCTCCCGGCCCCGATCGATGAGGAGATTGCGTCATGCGCTCCCGAAGGAATCCGCTGACTCCCCTCGCGGCGGTGACGGCCGGCCTGCTGGCCGGGGCGGTGGGAACGGTGTGCCTGGATGCCGTCCATTACCTGAAGTACCGTCGCGCAGGGGGGAAGGACAACCCGCTCGCCTGGGAATTCGCCCCGGTCGAGAGCTGGGAGAAGGCCCCTGATCCGGGGCAGGTGGCGAAGCGGGTGATCGAGGGCTTCACCCAGCGCCGACTTCCTGATGGTGCCGCCTGGCTCACCAGCACCGTCGCGCACTGGGCCTACGGATCAACGGCCGGCGCGGCCTACGGCATCCTGGCCGGATCACTGCCCAGGCCCTCCCCCGTGTACGGCGTGCCTTTCGGTGCCGCGGTGTTCGCCAGTGACTACGTGACCTTGCCGATCGCAGGGCTCTACAAGCCGATCTGGCAGTACGACGCCAAGATCGTGGCCTGGGATCTCGGCGCGCACGTCGCATACGGCACCGGTACCGCAATCACCTTCTGGCTGCTCAGCCGACTCGGCATCGGCGCCGTCGGCCAGAGTTCGTAAGCCGCCCGCCGGCCGAGGCCGAAGCACGTGGACCGGGCCACCGTCTGCCGGATTCCCGGGCGCGGCCCGCATCCGGCCGTGCGAGTCTCGTCGTAGCGGCATTTTGCACGAGAGCAGGAAGTCTCGGTCATGGACATGAAACTCGAAGTCGTGGTGGTGCCGGTGTCCGACGTCGACCGGGCCAGGAGCTTCTACACGCGATTGGGCTGGAGACTGGACGCGGACATCGCCCCGGACGAGAACTTCCGGGTGGTGCAGGTGACGCCGCCGGGCTCGCCGACGTCGGTCATCTTCGGCACCTCTGTCACGTCCCAGAGGCCGGGCTCGGCTCAGGGCCTGCACCTGATCGTGGACGACATCAGCGCCGCATACGATGAGCTGAAACGGCTCGGCGCCGAGCCGAGCGAGGTGTTCCACGACGCTGGCGGCGTCTTCCACCACGCCGGGACGGAGGCCCGGCTGCCGGGGCCGGATCCGCAGCGCACCAGCTACGGCTCGTTCCTGTCCTTCAGCGACCCGGACGGCAACGGCTGGCTTCTCCAGGAGGTGACCACCCGGCTCCCGGGACGCCTCGATCCCGCGACCACGACGTTCGCCTCGGCCGAGGAGTTGGCGAGCGCGCTGCGCCGCGCCGCGGCCGCGCACGGGGAGCATGAGGCAGACATCGGTGCGGAGGACCGGAACTGGCCGGACTGGTACGCCCAGTACATGGTGCGTGAGCAGACCGGGACCGAACTGCCGTCGTGACCGCATCGCCCTACGGCAGGTGAATCACCGAGGTGTTCCTGCAGCACCGGAGGCCAAGGCCTGCGAACGAACGCTCTCCGGCATGCCGGGCGTTGGGCGACTTGAGAGCCGTTGATCTACGAAGAGGATCGCTACCGGGAGGGGACTCGGCCTGGGGCTGAAGTGCGTCCTCACCTGCTTCGGGCCCTAGTCTCTTCATAGCTCCCGCGCTGATCGATCGGTGCCGCGGGGACGGCTTGGAGATGTGGGCAGTTCTCACCTCTCGCGGCGAGGCGGCTCTGGATTCGGTACAGCCGCTGGCCGTGCCTGCGCGGTTGCCGTGCGCTGCGGAGGCCACCTCTCATCGCCGGAGAGCTCGGTCCTCCCGCTCGCTGACGGCCGGCTCTACCGAGAAACCCGCCAGCAGGCACCGTTGGGGGGATCAGTTCGTCGCTGTGGAAGACCCGAGTTTTCCTCGTCGAGGGGGCGGTGACGACCTGGCGGGCGCAGCCGCGGCCGAGCTGGCTGCCCTGTCCGGCGACCACGAAGCAGCCGACACTGCTGACCGTCCGTTCGGCGTATTGGTGACCCGTGGTCCATGGGGTTCGCTGGTTTCCTGTCACGCGCAGGTGTGAAAATGAGGCCATGCATGCGTCCTTCGGAAGGAAACTGCACGTCACCCGGCACAAGCAGGTATTGCTGATCACAGTCAGCGGCGAGGTGGACCACGAAGACGCCGAGGAGTTCGCGGCTGTCTGGGACGCGGCCGACGAGGCCGGGCTACCCACCACCGCAGTGGACCTGTCGCGGGTCGTCTTCGGCGACAGCATGCTCCTCAACGCCCTCCTCATGGCCCGGCACCGTCATGCGGCCGCCGGCCGGGACCTCATTCTTCTCGGCCCGCTGCAGCCTGCCGTCACGCGCCTTCTCACCATCAGCGGCACGCTCGACCAGTTCACGATCGCCAGCACAGGTCCCGCGTCGATCAGCTAGGGGCGTCCGACGCCCAATGAGCACGCCGTCAGCGGGCAGGTGCATACGCGACAACAACAGTCTGTGTGAGACGACAAGGAACGACCCATAGGAAGAGGTTCATGGTCACCCCGCTGAAGGATCGGGCATCGGATGAACAGGAGCCTGCGGCGTCGCTGCGGTACAGCGCTGCCTGGGAGGACACGGCAGATGTGTCGATAGCCAAGGCCCGGGCGGCCGTACGCACGCTATTGGTCCAGGCCGGTCACGCATCCCACCACCGGTCAAGCCAAGACGCTCAGCTCGTCGTCAGCGAGCTGGTCACCAATGCAGTGCGACACGCACCCGGCCCGGGCGCACTGGTGCTGGAACTGACTCCTGACACCACCCTGCTGCGCATCATTGTGAGTGACAGCTCGCCTGACCTTCCTGTACCACGGGCACACGACGCCCACCGCGTCGGTGGACACGGCCTGCACCTGGTCAGCCGACTCTGCGACCAGCTGCACACCACTGCCCTGGACTCCGGCAAACAGATCGCCGCGCACCTCCACCTCAAGCCCGCCCGCTGAGGGCGTCTCCTCCCGACAGCGCATCCCCGGCATTCCTCTGAGGCGCCGGGCCCACCGGCGGGCAGCTGTGCAACCGCTCTCAGGACAGCCTTTCAGTGGCCGCTGAGCATGCCTTCCCGCAGTTGGGCCAGGCAGCGCGACGACAACCGGGAGACAACACATCTGTGCCGATGAACTCCTGCAGCACGGCTTCGCCCTCTCCGCTTCGGTTGAGCGTGGTGTCCGCCGCGCCGGGCACCCTGCGCGCCGAGGAACGTACCGGCATCGTGCCGATCGCGTTCCTCGGCTGCCGCCTGCGCCACCACCCCGACGCCGAGATGCCGCCGGCTGCACGGCTGAGCGAAGTCGCGCACAGCGGGCTGGTGGCACAGGCCGCCACGTCGGGGTCGGGCCTTGTCCGACCGTGCACAGAGGACAGAAGGCCTGGCATGACGAGGTGGAACCAATCGAGTCGACCGCGAGGTCAGTAATTCGCGCGCGGCCAACCGGTCGACGTGCCCGTCCTCTGGTTGGGTACCTTGCGAGCCCTCATGAGGTGCCGGCCGTCCGAACGGCCTGGCAGTACCGCACCTGTCGGCCGACGGCGGCGCGCACCACCATGTTCGCCCCAGTACAGGACGCTGCCGGCGGCCAGGGCACAACCGATCCCCGCGCCCACCAGAGCCCCGAAGACACCTCCCGAGGCGAAGCCGAGCATGGCGCCGGTCACCAACCCCGCCAGCGAGGCACGGATGAAGTACCTGCGAATCCTCTCGTCCACAAAATCACCGCCTTTCACAGTGCCCTCTGCCCCCGCCCCACAGCACATAACCGATGATTCGTCACACCAGGTGAAAGAGCGGTTGCGCCGACGGCGGCCGGGAAGGGGTGATCCCGCATCATTTCGGGGCTCTGTCGCTGACTTGGGAGTGGTGGGGAGTGCTTCGGTCGGTTGTGGCCGCGCTTGCGTGACGACGCTGCGTGGAGCCAGATCTGTACGGCACCTGCCGTCCTCCATCCGAGCGTGAGCATCGCCTCGGCGACCTCGCCGACCGCAACTGTCGGGGATCGTATTGGCGACCTCCTGGAGGACGAGCAACCGTCTCCCCGTGTTCTCGCGTGCGATCACCTCGCCGTTGCCGACGAGGAAGAGCCGGTTGCGGCGACCGTGCATGACGAGCGCACCCCGGATGCGCGCAGCAATCGCCCGCGCGGCGACGGGGTCGTCGCCTGTCATCTCCGCGCCGGCAGCGGCGAACTTTGCAACCGCCTTCGGTCCGGGCACCCAACGCTGGGTCGTGGAGAGGGCATTCACCGGATCCCGGACCATACGGCGGTACTTGTCGTGGTCGTAGCCGCGGTCGCCCCTGCAACGATGTCACCAGCTCATCCCGCTGCTCGCAGCGGTGCCGCCGGTCGCCGCCGGTCAGGGTGGCGGCGAGCGGGATGCCGGTGGCATCGGTGATCAGATGGTGTGTGCTGCCCATTTCGCCCCGGTCAACTGGGACTTCGGCCCGTGCTGTGACCCCGCTTCAACGCCCGGATGTGGGAGCCGTCGACGGCCGACCGTTGGAAGGGGACCGTCACCTGCCGAGAGGATCCCTCTGCTCAGGCCGCGGATGCGCTCGGCTGGCCGCCGCGCCTTTCCGTGCGCGCAATGAGTTCGGGGGCGGGTTTCTGCGGTCAGTCAGGAGGTGTCAGCCCCGAGCGAAATCGTCATCCTCTTTTCTTCCCTTCGTGTCCGTACCGAGTGCGGGGCCGGTGAGGTACTCCAGGACGTTGGTCATGCGAAGCATCCGTTCCAGCACTTCCGGTCGGTGGTCCAGGTGCAGCCTGGCGCCGACCGCGCTGGTGCGGCGGTGGATCATCAGCAGGGCGGACAGGCCTGTGGAGTCGAGCCAAGTCAGCTCGCTGAAGTCGAGTCGTACATGGTGAAGAGGTGCCGCGTCGGCCAAGTGCTCGACGACGGCGTCGGTCAGGTCGCCGCTCGTGTCGTAGTCGAGTTCGCCGGCCACACGCACGATCAGGGTGCCTGGTTCGCGGCGGACGCTGAAGGTGAAGTCGGTGGGGTGCAGGTTGGTCATGCGCATATGTCGGGGTCGGAGGCAGGACGGACTGTGCTCTGGTCCAGGGCGGCGGCACCCTCCTGGAGCAGGTTCAGGGAGCGGGGAAAGTCGCGCAACTGACCGGCGAGGATGTCGAGCCCGACCAGTAGCGAGTGGGCGGGGACGTTGCGGGCTTGGAGGATGTCGGCGGTCCAGGTGAGGAACGTTGTGAAGAGGTCGGGGTCGTCGACGTAGAGGGCGGTGGCGAGAAAGTCGACGATGTGGGCGAGGTCCTCAGCGGTGCGTTCGCGCTGATCGACGCTGTAGCCGCGCACGGCGGGGAAACGATCCTCCAGATCGACCAGAGTCTGCTTGACGAGCTGGGAACGTGACTGGACGACCAAGGTGTATTCCTGGTCGTCCAGGTGCGGGAGGTCGTCCACCGCGTGCCGGCCCGCTGAGGCGTCCGGTCGCGCGATGCCTTCGGCCAGTACGGCGGCCGCGCCCCGCGCGTCGGCCGCCCACCGGTCGGCGCCCAGGGCGCGGGCGTAGCGGCCTTCGGGACCGAAGGCGCGGCCGCCGGCCAGGACGGGGACGCTTATGGCCCGGCAGGCGGTAATGGCTGCGTGCGCGGTGGGCAGGTGGGTGGGGATCGATCCGGACAGCAGGATGGCGTCCGGGTCGGTCCGGTGCAGGTGGGCGATCAGGTGCGGGGTGGGGACCTGGGCGCCGAGGTAGTCGACCTGCCAGCCGCGTAGCCGCAGTACCTCGGCGACGAGCCGGGCGGGCAGAGCGTGCCATTCGCCGTCGATGCAGCTGACCGTCACTCGCCCCTGGTCCGTCCTGCGGCGCTCGCCTGCCTGCCCGCTGTGGGCGAGGGAGGCGATGATGCGTTCGTTGATGGCGGTGGCGGCGTGTTCCTGGGCCACGGTGATGCGGTCGGCCGCCCATTCGATACCGACTCTCTCCTGGACGGGCGCGATCACATCGAGCAGCAGCGCTTCCTCGTGCACGCCCTCGGCCAGTGCCTTGTGAAGGATGCCGGCGGCCGCGTACTCGTCGCCGTCGGCCACTGCCTGCCACAGCCGATCAGGGAGAGCGTCTGCGGCGGTGGGGTGTGTCACGTCTTCCTCCTGCGGGGCTGGTCGGCCCGGTGTCCGTTGAGAATCGTCGGCGGGCCCGTCTTCGGAGCGCTGATGGCGACGGTGGCCATGTCGTCATGCCGGCCCGCGCCCAGCCATTGGGCGGCCAGCATGTGGATCCGCTCCACGACGGCCTCTGCGGGCAGGCCCACACACTCGCCGAGAGCCCGCTTGAGGCGAGCTTCGCCGAAGAAGGCATCGCCCAGCGGGCCGCCGCGGGCCTCGGTGATGCCGTCGGTGTAAAGCAGGCATGTGTCCCCCGGTGCGAGGACCGTCTCGACCGTGTGGGTCGTGACGGCCGGCAGCGCACCGACCAGCGTGCCGTGCGTGGCCATCTCTTCCACCGCGCCGTCGGCCCGGACGATCAACGGCGGCATGTGCCCTGCGCTGGTCAGCCGCAAGTGGGTCCGGCCGCCCCGGCGGCGCACGGAAGCCAGGACGAGGGTGGCGAAGCGGGCGTGGTGAGAGTTGAGCAGCGCGCCGTTGAGCAGGTTCAGGATCCGCTCGTGGTCCTCGGCCAAGGGCAGCAGGGCGTGAAGTGTGTTGCGGATCTTGCCCGTGAGGACTGCTGCGTCCAGGCCCTTGCCCGCGACGTCTCCGAGGACGACGAGGGTTTCCTCCTCGGGGCGGGTACCGGGGTGGACGTCATAGAAGTCTCCGCCGATACGCTCGTGGTCCATGGAGGCGCGGTAGCTGCCGGCGTAGTCCACGCCGTGGACGTTGTGCAGTACAGGCGGCAGCAGTTCACGCATCAGCGTCGCCGTGATGGAGGCCTGTTCGGTGTAGAGACGGGCAGCGGACAGGGCGGCGCCTGCGCGGGCGGCGAACAGACGGGCGAAGACCTCCTCGCCCTCGGTGAAGGCCTGCTCGGTACTGGAGCGCAGCAGGATCAGGGCTCCGGCGGGCACCCCGTGGCCGGGGAGGGGAGTGACGATCACCGAGCCGACGGTCCCGGCGAAGCCGTCCGGGATCACCCAGTCGGGCAGGGCGGCCGGGTCTATCCAGCGGGCCGGGACAGGGGGAAAGCCCTGCAATGCCTCGGCCAGGCCCGGTACGTCTGCGACGTCGACCGTCCGCGTCGTCTGCGTGACGGGGCTGCCCCGGCGAGCGTAGGTGAGGGGAATGCGATGGCCCTGGGACGGGGCGATCAGGACTGCGGCTTCGGCGAGATGCTCCGCAGCCATGGAAGCAGCCACTTCCATACAGCGCGAGACATTCAGCGTGGACAGCAACGCGCTGGAGGCCTTCGAGAGGACTTCCGAACGCGTCTGGACGGTGCTCAGCGCCTTCTCAGCCAGACGCCGGTCGGTCTCGTCGACCAGCCACCACACCACGTCCCCGTTGTCTGCGGGTGTGGGGTGCGCCTCGAAGTGACGGTCGTTGATGGCACCGCTCAGCGGGCCGACGGGACAGGCCTGCGAGCGGTGGCCAAGGCGTTGGTGCGCTTCTGCGAGCCAGGACGGTACCGCCTCGTGCAGCCGGTCACCGCTGGCCGCCGCGGGCAGAAGTGCTTGAGCGGCGTCATTGAACCGCTTCAAGCCGCCGTGCCGGTCGACAACCAGCACGGGATAGGGCGCCTCAGTCCACACCGTGGCGAACCCAGGGCCGACTTCGGGGGGACGGGCGGAAGAACCGCGGGAAACAGACACAGACAGAGGCACGCACGGTGCGCACCTCACCACCTTCCTGCGACGAAAAAATAGATGCCTTTCGGCAACAATCCCGCACCTGCCCCGGCGTTGCAAGCCACCCGGAAAGGCCTCACCCAAACCACACAGCCCCGACCGGACGCTGGGAATCCTCCGGGAAGGCGGCAGCCGCCTTCCAGCGCGGACTGACCGCCCTCACAGAGGTGCGCCAACTGAACCAGCAGCAACGCGACGCACTACGAGAACCCGGCACCGAACGGGCACAGGAGGGCCGCCGACCGGGCCGCTGCACAAGTCGGACGCGGACGCTGAGCGCACAGGGAGGTGTCAGGCGGTGTAGCCGCCGTCCACGGCGAGGGAGGTACCGGTGACGAAGCGGCCACCGGGGCCTGCCAGGTAGGCCACCGCGGCGGCGATGTCCTCCGCCTGGCCGAAGTGGCCGAGAGCGGTGAGACCGCGCTGGAAGTCCGCGCTGTCGCCGTCGGCCGGGTTCATGTCGGTGTCGACAGGGCCGGGATCCACGACGGTGACGGTGATGCCGCGGGGGCCGAGCTCGCGGGCGAGACCCTTGGTCAGGCCGATCAGCGCGGACTTGGCCGTCGCCTGGAGCACGAAATTCGAAGCTGGAACGCGGCCGTTGAAGCACGACCCGATGCTGATGACGCGCCCCCCGCCGGGCATGTGCCGGGCCGCGGTCTGAACCGCCAGGAACACCGAACGGACGTCTACGGCCAGAACACGGTCCAATTCCTCGACAGACACCTCGGCCAGCGGCCCGTAGGTGAGAAACCCGGCGTTGTTGACCAGGATGTCGAGGCGGCCCAGTTCCTGCACCGTCCGCTCCACGGCGTCGGCCGCTGTGGTCGGCTGAGTGAGGTCCGCCTGGATGGCCATGGCCCGGCCCCCGTCCGCTTCGATCCGCTCGACCACCGCGCGCGCCTGGCCCGCCGACCGCGCATAGGTCAGCGCGACTGCCGCACCGGCCTCGGCCAGCCGCCTCGCCGTCGCGGCGCCGATGCCGCGGCTGCCTCCGGTCACCAGTGCCACCTTGCCGAACAGTTCCTTCGTCACCGTTGCCTCCCTGGCGGATGAGCTCGTCATGCCGGGAGGGTAGAACCTGACACCAGTGTCAGATTCAAGTCGGCGTCGGTGCCGGGAAAGGCATGCCGGCCGGCGCCCTGGCCAGGTGCCCTGGCATCAGCGAGCGCCTCCCACACCATCACCAGGCGCGGACCCTGCCGCGGGCGAAGCGCACTCCGGGCGGGCGCGCCCACACCGGGCGGCCGGACCGCGGCCGCACCGACCACGGCACCTGCGCCGAAGCCTGAGGTCGAGACCGGTGACCTCGCATGGTGAGGTGTCGCCTAACTCGACAGGCGGCGCGCCGGCTTCATCACAGTGAGTGTTGAGCGGCCGGACCCTGGTGCCCGCATGGTGATGGACCGTGCGGGCCGCCAGTGAGGGGCACTAGGATTACCTGTCCATGAACACGGGCGTAGGAAGCGAGATGATCGCCGTCCTGCCGGGGCAGGTGACGCTGTCGGACCGGCGGACAGAACGCAGTTGGTCGGTCGATCTCGCGCCTTACCGACTGGCGGCGTATCAGGTGACTCAGGCGCTGTACGCACAGATCACCGGGAAGCGGCCGGGAACCTCTCGGGGGGACCAGTCACCCGTGGAGGGTGTTTCCTGGTGGGACGCGGTCCGGTTCTGCAACGCTCTGTCGCAGCGTGACGGGTTCACACCTGCCTATCGCTTGGCTGCCGAGGATGAAGGCATCGAGTGGGATCCGTCCGCCGATGGTTACCGGCTGCCGACCGAGGCCGAGTGGGAACACGCCTGCCGTGCCGGGACGACCGGACCGCGTTACGGGCCGCTCGACGAGATCGCCTGGTATCGCGGCAACTCGCAGGAACGAGTGCATGACGTGGGCGGCAAGCGGCCGAACCCCTGGGGCCTGTACGACATGCTCGGCAACGTCTGGGAGTGGTGCTGGGACGTGTACGACGCCGAGGTCTATGGCACCTATCGTGTGCTGCGCGGCGGTGGCTGGTTCGACGAACACTGGAGCTGCCGGGCCTCCGTGCGCCGCCGTAGCCACCCGACCTTCCAGGTCGACGATGTGGGCTTTCGCATCGCACGGCCTGTCAGCGCCTGATCCTCATCGTGCGTGATCCCAGGAGCGCATCTGCTCCTGATTCCGCCGGCTTCCGGGACGGGGCGGGCGGCGGTCCTGTCGTGGTAGCCGCAGTCCCTTGCGATGACGGAGGGCCGGCGCCAGGAGGACGAGTTGGCGGATCACGGAGGCCCTGCCACGCCGAGGAGGGACGCCGATCCTGCGCGGATGCGCTTGGAGTATGACCGGGTTCACCCGCTGCCCGGGCCGGCGTCCGGGGAAGCGCCGGCGCATTCGGCCGGTGCTCATTCGCCAGCGCAGAAAAGTCTGGGTCTTCCAACCACTGACCCCGTGGTCATCGTGACAGTGGACGCTCCTGTGCGCGCTCGTCGGTGGCCTCGGCGTGCCCGCGAGTCATCTCGCGGAGAGTGAGCGAGCCGGTGGTTCGCTGGGCTGCGGCTTCGGCTGCTTCCGTCCACTTCCTCAGGACTTCGAGGGGACGCTGGTGTCCGCAGTTCACTTCGGTGCCGGACTGGTCACGGACGACAGCTTCATAGCCGACGTTCACCCAGACGCTGACCCCCTGGTCGTGGAAGACGACATCGAAGGGTGCTTCGTCCAAGTCCCCGCTCTCGGCTTTTGTGGCGATGGTGAACCTCTCCTCTGGGTTCATCCAGTAGTCCTCACCCAACGGCTCGACCCAGACTGCAAGTATCTTCTCAGTTTCGTTGTTCAACCTGATCCTCGGCATGGCCTCAGCGTAGAACCATTCCCGAAGCCGTCAGCCGCCCGATCCACTTCGACGGGGCGCGGCGCCGAAACGCCGCCGGGGTCCGGTGCGGTGTCGTATGCGGCCTGCTGCAGCCGTCGATCGATCGACGAGCTGCTCGCTCAGCCCTTCCCGGAGGCCAACTTCGATGACGGCGCCGGGTGCGGTGGCCCTGAGCATCGTGTGCGCATCCTGCGGGCCCGTCAGGAGTTCTGGGATGACGATGACGGCGAGGCGGCGCGCGAGGCTGAAGCAGAGCTGCGGGCCTACCTGGACGCCCTGATCGCAGCTCTTTCGGCACGCTGGGGCGAGCCGCTCGTCGTTGACCTGCTGCCGTATCTACGAGCCGGCCTCGAGAGGAAGGCCATGCGGGAGCCGATCAACTGCCTGAGTCAGCTGGCTGGAAGCACGCAGGCGTGGCAGCACCGGGGGCTCGGCCGCTGGATTGGGCTCGCCATAGGACAGGGGGATAAGGAATTGCCGCTCGAACTGCTCGCGGCGGTCGGCCATACCCTTGGGCTTGAGCCGAGCATGTCCGACCGTGTGGCGGATGCCGTGACTTCGTAGATACTCGCGGCACGGGCCGTTGCTGTAGGCCTTGCCCGCGGTGAGACTGTCGGGCTTCTCGCGCGGCGTGCCCTGGTTGAACCGCGGGACCGAGGCCTTCTCCGACTACCGTCTCGGACTGGATGCAGTCCGCCCTCTGTCCGCTGGTGATGACCAGGACCGACGGACTGCAGCAGCCGTCCGCGCTCAGGTGAAGTCTGCTGGGAAGGCGCCGCGCGAGCGGCCAGGCCCACACCTCCTGCACATCACCCATGCCAGGCGGGCGAGCAGGCTCTGCTACGGCGTCTCGGCCTGATGTTCGGCGAGGCCCCCCCTTTGACGTCACAGCCGACGGCGGACTGGTGCGGGCACCGGCCGCGCCTTCAAAGAGTTCAGTCCGAGTACAGCCCGCGAGCGCGGACCCACGTCACCACCACTAAAGCCGCGGTGACGTACATCACAACGCTAGCGCAAGCCACAGATTCGACGTACTGCTCGTAGCCGGCTGCCCGAAGTTGAAGTGTCAGCGAGCCAAGTGCTGTTGCCAGCATTGCGATCGCGGCGGACAGGGAACCGAACGGAATCTTCGCCACTGGTACATCTTCCCAACTGCGAGACGACTGGTCGGTACCGAGTCTACGTGTACACCATCAACTCCCCTCAGTCTCCCAACAGTCCACAGGCGACGACGGTGCCTCTCCCGCTTTCAAGGGCCGCCGAGATCGATCAAGGAGACAGAGAGCAGTAGAGCTGCCCTCCGCCGCTCCTCGAGAGGTCTCCTGCTCGCCACCTTACGAGCAACCGGGCTGCAGGCGGCATGCCTCGCCTTCCGCTCAGCGAGAAGACACCCGGCATCAGGCCGCCCAGCCGCCATCACGCCGGGCTGCGCTGCCTTGGACAGAGGCCGCGATGCGACTGGAACGGCTGCTGCTGACCGATTCCCAAGCTGCGCACTGGCTTGCCGGGCTGCAGCGTGAGCTCGGGCTCGAGGTCGTTGATGATGCGGTCGGCGGGCCGACTTCTCCACCCCGAACAACGCGGGGCGAGCTGGCGCATCGAAAAAATGGTCCGCCGGTACGCCGCGCCCAGTAGCGCCCGGCCTTTCCAGGGACAGGCTCCCCGATCGCCCGCTGCGGACCGAGTCCGCGCCAGCGCGCCACAGGAGGGACACCGGCTTGGCGAACTTGCGCGAGTTCAGCTCGGTGAACGGTGCCATACAGCACGACTCGACGCCGTGATCACACCAGCCACGCGGTGATCACCCCCTCCGACTGATCCGTCCAGCCGGGCGAAGGCGAGAATGCCGGGGACTGCTTCGCGCAGGCTCGCGAAGTGACGGTGGACGCCGACCACCGCAAGCGTGGCGTTGGCCCCCCACACACACACCGTCACGCCGGCCGGCGGCCAGGCCTCGACGCCCGACGGGGCGTCTCCAATGTCCGGGCAGTCCTCCGCCTGGGCCAGCGAGCTGCTCGGCGGCTAGTTGTTGCGGGCCAGCACGTTGTTGACAGGCGAACCGGCTTCCGGACGGTCTCCGCGCTCGCGGGCGTCGACGAGTTCGTCCCAGTGCTCGGCGGTCCAGGTGTAGACGTCCAGGAGAACGGCGAGGAGGCTCTGTCCGAGTAGGGTGAGGCGGTAGCCAGGAGAGTCAGCGTCGGTGTCTCGGGAAGTGAATCCGTCGCGGTCGAGTGACCGCAGTGCTCGGGTGAGCTCTTTTGAGCTCTCGCGCATGTCAACTACCCACTGAGGTTTGCCCTTTCGGCACAGCCGCCGAGAACCTGCGGCATTACCCAGGCACTGTCTCGCCGGGACTGTTGAACCGAAATGGCGCAGCAAGGGGAACAACCTGCCGCGCTCTCCGTACTATCTCTACTCCGGGCACCTGATAGCAGCTGCAACCCGCTGTAACACAGCACTCCCCCAGCAGTGCCTTCCCGTGCTCTCGCAAACCGAGGAAGAGTGGACTCCATGCCCAAAAGCACCTCCCCCGCCCCCACCTCCGAGCTCGCTTCGCAGTACATCGCCCAAGTAAGCGGTGACCTCGAACGCAACACCAAGGAGCAGGACCGCCTCCGCGAGGAGATCAGCGCGCTGGAAACACAGTTGGCCGCCCTGCAGCGCGACCACACGGTACTGGTGAACGTGCGGCAGGCACTCGACGGACAGGCCGCGCCGGCTGACTCCGCTGCCGGCGCCGACAGCACCGTACCGTCGCCCCGCAAGCCTGCCGCCAAATCAGCGGCGGGCAAGCAGACACGCGACCGCAAGTCCCCCACCGGACCGAGGCGCACCACGGCCGGGAAGGCAGCCGCCAAACACCCCGAGAGCACGGACACAACCGCGAAGACGACCAAGTCCACCCTGGTCGAACTGGTACGCAGCCACCTCGCCGAGCAAAGCGAACCCCGCTCCGCCGCGGAAATCACCGCCGCGCTCGGCCAGAGCCACCCCGACCGCGGGACCAAGGCCACCGTCGTGCGGACCACACTCGAAGGACTCGTGGCCAAGAACCTCGCCCAGCGCACCAAGCAGGGCTCCTCGGTCTTCTACACCTCCACCAGCGCACCTGAGCAGGGCGGCGCCCAGGCCGAATGACGTGCTCCCCGGCCCGGCCAGTCGGCCAATCCAAGGGGCTTCCTGTTTCCCAGCGCCGCTCCCAGGAGAGGAGCTGGCCGGCTAGGCAGCCATGAGGGCCTGGAAGTCAGGCGTACGTGTGCAGGGACTTCGCGTACCCGGGCGGGGGTAACGCAGGGACGGGTTCGGGGCGACGGTCTCCGTCGACGCGGGCCGGGTGGTGCAGTGCTCGAGGAGGGTAGGGCAACACCGAGATGGCGGCCTCGTTTCCGGAGGTCCTGGTGGGAACCGTGCAGTTTCCGGACGCGACCGCGCTGGACGGTGAATCGGTCGTCTGGGATGCCGCGGGGCGGCTGTCCCTCGAGCGGTTGCAGAACCAGCCGGCCCGGCGCGGCGCGGGGGCGGTCCGAGCGGCGCTGGAGTGGCCGACGCACTTCGTGGCGCTCAGCGAAGCTGCGAGTCGCCGGCCTACTGTGTGGTCGTGTCAGAGATGATGAGGGGCTTGGAGGCGGCCCTGGCTGAGGCTTTGTCTCCTTCGTGGACGCAACGTGTTCGTGCCGGGCGTGACCTTGCTTCCTTCGCTGATACTCCTGAGGCCGCGGCAACGCTGGTGGGGCTGCTGCTGGATGTCGAGGACACGGCGGTGACCCGGCGGACGGCAGAGGCCCTGGCACGGGTGGGCACGGTGAACGCAATTAGGCTCATCGCTCTCGCGGTTGCCGCGGCTGACGACGACCAGGCCGACTGGCTGCAGAGCGGGGTGCATGACGCGCTGGAAGGAGCGGGCGGTGCGCCGGACGTTGCGGCGGCCTGCGGGAAGCTCGCCCGGGACCCGGAAGAAGCCGTCCGCCGGGGCGTCGCTGACATCTCGGCATGGGCAGACGGCACCAGGTGTTGATCTGCATCGGTCCGTCTGTGGGCGGGTTCGTGCAGCCGTCGCCTCGCCCCGGTGTCCAGGACGAAGTATCAGCGACAACCCTGGGGCTTCCTCAAGAGGTGGCGAGCAGCAGGCAACCCCAAGCCCGCAGTCGGTCGCCCCACATACGGCAGGCGTATCGGATCGGGCGGCTGGATGAGGGCACCTGGGCATGTGCGACAGCCCAAAGTGCCGCCCTGATTCGAGGTCCTCGCGGCTCGACTTCGACGCCTTCGCATCGACGCTGGCCGCAGCCTGCAAACCGACGACGTGACAAGTCTTTGATCACGTAGCCTTCCTGGCACGAAGACGACAAGGGGAGGATCATGAGAGGCAGAACGGCCTGGGCCGCGGCCGGTGGGGCGGCGGCACTGGTGCTGACGACAGCGACCGGAGCACACGCGGAGGGGCGGGGCGACATCCGGGTGGTGAATACCGTCGTCAACCGCGGCGGCAACGTCATCGTGGGTACGTCGAAGCCGATCCGCTACCCGATCGACATCACCATCAAGGACAACTCAGGGGTGAAGGGCCTCACGCACGTCAGCACCTTCAACAAGGCGAACGCCTACACCTTCGCGACCTGGGACGGCGACTCGTTCTGCAAGAAGAAGAGCGCGACCACCTCCGTATGCCGGGCCACGATGACCATCGACCCCGGCTGGATCGCCGACAGCGATGACATCGACACCAACAAGGTCGCCGGCGTCTGGCAGGTCAACGCCACCGTCAAGGCGAACGACGGCGACTACTGGATCTCCGACCACATCGCCGAGTACAAGGTCAAGCGGGCCGCCCAGCTCACCACGGTGATCGCCCCGGAGAAGGTCGCCAAAGGCGCCAAGGTGACCATCACCGGCAAACTGTCACGGGCCAACTGGGAAGACCTGAAGTACCACGGGTTCACCGGCCAGCAGGTCAAGCTTCAGTTCAGGAAAAGGGGCGCTGCCCACTACACCACGGTCAAGTCCGTCACGACCGGCGACGCCGGAAAGCTGACCACCCAGGTGACCGTCACCTCGGCAGGCGACTGGCGCTGGTACTTTCCCGGCACCACAACCACTTCTCTGAAGGTGTCGGCCGGGGACACACTCAACCTGAAGTAGCCGACGAACAGCGCATCTCCACACGACGCGGACCAGATCGTCACCGACGCCTAGGCTCGTCCGGCGGATTATAGGGCGAGCCGGGGCCGGACCGAGGCGAGGGCCGGCCAGTGCCCTGATCGTGTTGACCGCCCCGGCAGGCAGTGCTGGAGTCGGCACGTGGACAGCATCCCCGCCAACCGGCGGCTCTGGAACCAGATCAGCAGCGCCTACCAGCACAAGCACGACCCGCAAATCGGCGCCACACCCCGGCTATGGGGCATGTACTCCATCCCCGACGCGCACCTGCACGCCCTCGGCGACGTCACCGGCAAGCGCGTCCTAGAACTCGGCTGCGGCGCCGGCCAGTGGTCCAGGGCGCTCGCCGCCGAGGGCGCCACCGTGGTTGGGCTCGACCTGTCCGAAGCCCAACTGGCCGCAGCGGCCCGCGCGATGGGAGCGGCCCGCTACTCGCTGGTGCAAGGCGCCGCCGAACGACTCCCCTTCGCCGCCGACAGCTTCGACCTGGTGTTCTGTGACTTCGGTGGGCTCAGCTGGGCACCCCCGCACCTGGCCGTCCCGCAGGCCGCACGCGTCTTGGGCCGAGGCGGGCGCCTGGTGTTCAACGTCGCCAGCCCATGGTTCGAAGCTTGCTACGACGAAGCCGCCAGCCGCGTGACCACGACGCTGCAGCAGGACTACTTCGGGCTGAACACCATCGCCGAAGACGACGGCGCGACCAGCTATCAGCTCACCTACGGCGGCTGGGTCAAGGTCCTGCGCGGCGCGGGCCTCATCATCGACGACCTCATCGAGCCGCGGCCCGAACTCGGGACACCCAACGGCTACAACGAAACCGACCCACCCGACTGGGCACACCGCTGGCCGGCGGAACTGCTCTGGGTAACCCACAAACCGTAAGTTCCGCCGCGCCGAAACGTGAAGGCATCCCCTCGCCGACGAGCCCTAGTCCAGGGCCTGTCCGGCTGATCATGGGCGGAGCCAGAGCCGGATGCAGGCGAGGGTGGGGGTCCGTGGAAGACGTAGGCGCGTTTGTCGAAGCGTGTGGCCGCGTCTTTTGCGGTGGGCCCGCTGATCTCGGGGCTCGGAAATGGTGTGCTTGATCTGGCTACGTCGCAGGTAGCGGCGGTTGCGCCGGGAGGAATGCGCCTCATCGCCGCCCAGGTGGTCGGGCCGGGTGCGCGGATGCCCGCCACCTGGACGGTGGACACGGATGCGTTCCATAACCGGGATGAGCTGCGGGGCGTCGCCCCACTGGCCAGAGTTCAAGCAAGCCATCGAAGACCATGCCCGAGTGATTGGTGACCGGGCTCGGTGCCGTACAAGCGCGGCTGCGTCGGTACGGCGTCCACGCCGGAGGGGGTGGTGGTGGACCAGTATCTGGCGTCGGCGGACGATGATTTGACGCCCGTCATCGAATTCACCGACCGGCAGGGCAGACCCGTCAGGTTCACGTCTGTGGCGACGGGGACGGGGCTGGACCTTGGAACGCATGTCCCGGTCGTCCATCTGCCCGAACACCCCGAGGCTGTCAGGGGGTTCACCCGCAGGCACCTCCGGCCCATGTACATCAGCATGCTTGCCGGAGGCGGGATCTTCCTCGGCGTCGCGGTGTGGATCGTGCTCAAAAGCTGAGCTTGTTCTCCTTCCTCTTTCTCACGAACGGATCCGCAATCGACTCGGTCTGCATTCGGGCTACAAAAGGGGGCTGACCGGACCGAATCCGACCCATCACGGCAAGCCGGGATCGAAGATCCACCTGATCGGCGACCGCAACGGACTGCCGCCGCCGCTGGGTATCTCCTGCTCAAACCGGCACCACAGGCCCTGCAAGCGCGATGCCCTGCACGGACGGGCTTGGCGTGCACCCAACGCGACGGACGTGTCGCAGGCGTGGGGCCCACTTGGAAGTACCGAGGTAACGATCACTCCCCTGATCTAGGGTTTTTGCCGTGATTCGCATGGAAGCGCGCTTTCTTCTGACGATTCCCGCACGTGTTCATGTCACACCATTTGCGGGTGCGACTTTGACTGATGTCGAAGAAGGCAGCTTGGCAGGTTGGTGACGCACACAAGGCCAATCTTCCGTCTCGTTCGCCCGCGATGATGCTGATCGCGTCGGCGGCGATCACGCTGAGGGCATCTTCCACGCAGGAAGCCGAGCTGAGCCGCCATCGCCGCTTACCGTCGGGCGTCAGGATGGCCGCGGCCCGACCCTGAGCGCTGCAGTCATTGATGACTTGGACAGCAGATGCAGGGAGAGCGTCGTGGATCGCCGCCGCTGTCGCGGCAGCGTGAATCGACTCCCTCAGCTCCCGAGCGAGGTCGAGCTGGGCAGGCGTGCAGGAGTCCACGGCGAGGCCGTTCACCGCCAGCCAGTCGACGAGTCGGTGCGGCGTGGGAATGCGCTCCACGGCGTTGCCGTGACGCTCCGACAGGGTGCCCGCACCCATTCGGCGGCCTGCTCGGAGGTGATGGCGAGGACGCCTCCCGGGCCGGTGATCTGGCGGGAGGCGGTCGCGGCGACAGTGATCGTGGGGTCGATGTCGACGCGGACGTCGACGCCGAGGCGGGCGATGGACCTGACCCTCAAGGCCCCCCAGGTGGGCCGGGTCGGTGCCGTGGTGACGCAGGGCTCCTCTGAGTTCGACCAGGGCGCAGGTCGGTCGCAGAGCCCGAAGGGGCGGGGGGAGGTCGGCCGGCAGTTCCAACACCTTCCGCTGGATCTCCTCCGGCAGCGCCCGGTCGGCTGACCCGGGCCGTCCCCCGAGCTACCCCCGGACTACGGAATCGGAACCGGGAACTACGCTGGCACCCCTCCGCCCAGTCCGAGGAGCAGCGTGCCGCCAGCCTTCGTCCACCGGATCACCAAGTACGACCCCGCCGACCGTGACGAGCACGGCAACTACACCGGTGCCGAGGACACGGTCAGTGACCACGGGCTGGTCGAGGCGGCGTACCTGGCGGCGATCGCCGCCTTCGCGGAGGCCTCCGGCATCGACCGGCTGGAGATCCGGGAGCCCGCGGTCTCCGGCTTCGTCCACTTCGGTGGGGAGCCGCCGGTTGCCGGACATGGTCTCGCCGGGCTCTTCCCGCCCGACCTGACCGGCTACCACGACGGGGCGGAGATCTCCCTTCCGGTGGCTCTGGAGCTGGTGCGGGCCATGCTCCGCGACCAGGGCGCCTGGTGCCGGCTGGAAGCGGGGGACAGCTTTGCCGTGCACGTCGGATGGGACCAGTACGTGTACGTAGGCAGCGACCGGCCCTGCCTGGACGCCGTGGCCCGCGCACGGGAACTCGGCCTCTTCCCGGAATCGGTGACGACGTCGCCGTACGCCGTGGAGCTTGAGGAACCGGACGTGACGGAGGTCGCCGACGCGGACTTCTGGGCGCGCGTGCGCACGATGCTGGCGTCATGCCGGACGGCACTTCTGCAGGAGGCCTACGTTCGTAACGCCGCACGCTGGCACCGCCTCACGGAGGAAAACCTCGACGCGGTGCGCGCCGGTCTTGGCCCGCGCGCTCTGCTGACCGTCTGGCCAGAGCTGACCCCCGACGTCGGCGCGGTCCTCGCCTCGCTGCCCGAGGAGGGATCTGTGGAGTTCGTCTGGGAGGCACAGGACGGGACGATCGCCCACGCGATCGTCGACGACACCGAGTACCAGGAGCTTGCGGCCCTCGTGGCCGGCGCGAAGGCGGCCTCCGCCCTGCCCCTGTACCTCGACGAACGCCACCCACTGTTCTGCGCCGTCCTACCGGACAGCGATGGTGTGCTGCGCGCCCGGTGGTGACCCGGCTCGCACGGGGCGGGCAGCCACGCGGTGCATCGAAGTCGTCCGCCCCGGCCAGGTGTCTTGCTCAGTCACAGCCCGCTGACCGTTCGAGCCCGCGCCTGGTGCACGACGCCCCGTCGACCCCGCGCCGACGGGGCGTTATGCCGTGGCGTGGGCTGCCACCACGAACTGGCTGACCCAGAATCGCGCCGCCGTGGGCACCGGGCCGTGTGCGAGCCGGACTACCGGACCACTTCAACGGTCGACGGTTTCCTGCTCGGCGCACCTTCGGCCTCAGACGACCTGGCAATTCCGCTCGCCGCGTTGTCATATCAGAGTGTCTTCCGATCATCCTGGATCGTTCTCGAACAGGCTTCTCTCCCTTCGGGTCGATGCGCATACGGTGCGATCACAGGCGGCGGGTCCGGAAACGGGGCCGACCGCAGCCGACAACCAAGGGGAGGGCGCCGATGGCGACGGTGGAAGTGGCGTTGAAGGAAATGATGACCGGGATCGAGGGGGCACTGGGGGCGGCTGTCGTCGACTACACCAGCGGCATGGCTCTGGGCACCCTGGGCGGGGGCAAGGACCTGGATCTGACGGTCGCCGCGGCCGGCAACACGGACGTGATCCGCGCCAAGGTCCGGACCATGGAGCTTCTTGGGCTCAAGAGTGAGATCGAGGACATCCTGATCACGCTGGGAGCGCAGTACCACCTCATCCGGCTGGTGACCGGCCGGAACGGAAACGGACTGTTCCTGTACCTCGTGATGGACAAGGACCGCTCGAACCTGGCCATGGCCCGCCATCAGCTCAAGCGGGTCGAAGGACAGCTCGAGGTCTAGGCCCCTTCCCGGCCGGGTTGACGCACGCTCACCAATTGAAGACTTCTTCAATCCGTCACATGGAGAGGACGACAATTCATGAACGGAATCCGCCCGGACCGAGAAAAATGAACAGGTAGGACTCATGGTGCGGCTGTGTCCTCGGGGCACCGCCGCACCATGACAGGCCACCTAGACAGGCAGGAAGAGCGCTATGCAGGTCCCTCTCTATCAAGCCAAAGCAGAGTTCTTCCGCATGCTTGGACACCCCACACGCATCAGGGTCCTGGAACTTCTGCAGCACGGCCCGGTCCCTGTACGAGACTTGCTTGCCGACATCGAGATCGAGCCCTCCAGCCTCTCGCAACAGCTGGCCGTCCTGCGCCGCGCGGGCATCGTCGTGTCCACCCGGGAGGGCTCCACCGTCACGTACGCGCTCGCCGGCGGCGACGTAGCAGAACTCCTGCGTGCCGCTCGCCGCATCCTCACTGAGCTTCTGGTCGGGCGGAACCAGCTCCTGGCCGAATTGCAGCAGACGGACACCTCGCCACCACGAACAACGAGATCAACCGAGCCGTCCGTTGAGACCGGCGCCCGCTGAGCGGAAGCCACGCCCGTGTCACCGCTGTCCCGACGGGTATTCCCATGGGCCGACCACAGGGTTGTTCTCGGCCAGCAAGGTGCGTAAGTACCGCACCAACACGCCCTCGCGTCCACCGATACGATCCCAGTCGATATCGTCGTCGGCGTCGGCTGCTGCCAGGACCGCGGCGAGGATCCTTGCTCGGGACCGTGCAGTTCCTCCCCCACCGAGATCCACCGGGTTCACGCTGCTGTCCCCGGCCCCGTCTCCCCCGGGTCCCCCATCGGCTGGGTCAGCGCATCATGATCACCCGCCCGGCGTCCCGGCTCCGTCTCGTCCAGTTCCCAGTAGTGTCGGCAGTCATCGCACCGGTACTCCGGGATCCCCACATCGATCGCGAGTACCGCCCCGTACGGGCATCCGCTGCCATCCCCGCGACCCGCACACTCCTGCTCCCAGCCATCCCCCATGCGTTCGACCGTGCGGTGTACCGGCCGTGTCCGGGCAGAGAGCGTGCCAGGCGCACAGGCGCTCACATCCGGCACCGGACCTCACCACCCGGCAGGAGCCCCAACAGCTTCCCGTCACGCCGTCTGGCCGATGATGTGGTCGGCCTTGTGCTCGTGGCGGCGACGCAGGCGACGGAAGCCGCCCGGTGGGGTGCTTGAACGCGGTCGCGTCGAGGACGCGCCGACGTTCACACCACCCGCTTCGAAGTCCGGTCCGGCAGCAACGGCTCCATGCGTGCCCGCTGGCCGTCAGGCAACCACAGACCAGACCGACCCACTGATGATCCGAAGGAAACGGCCCGGTTCTGCGCCCTGTTGAGCATCGACGCGGGCATTTCTGAGTCTGTGCACTCACGCACGGCAGTTCTCCGCGGGGCGACGGTGGAGGCACACCGAGCGACTGGAGACCATCATGCGCATGCCCCGCACGTCGAGCCGGCCCACCACCGCCCTGCGCCCCGGAAGGGTCCACGTCGCGACTGCTGCTCTCGCGAGCGCGGCCGCAGTCGTGGCTTCGTGCTGGCCATCCGGGACGCGGACGTGGTCGCGACGGTCCTGCGTCAGGCGCTGACAGAAGCGTCACCGCAGGAGCGCCCCGGCCTGGAACGCGCCGCCGCACTCGTCGAGTCCACCGCGGCCGCGACCGAGACCCGGCTGCGCGCTCGCTGGGTCCGCTCCCGGCTGGCCGCCGTCGGCTTCACCGGCCGGGTCTTCGAGACCGGGTGGTCCGACGACTACGGCTCCCTGGACCACGGCAAGTGGACCGACCTGGGCGTCAGTGGCGGAGGAGGAGGCATCAGCCTCGTCCACGCACAGCCTGCCTATCAAAAGGGCGTCGCCCCACGGCGATGGCGCGTGTCCGTATCGGCAACCGAATCGTCACCGAGCGGGCCGTGCCCGACATCGCCGCCGACGCCGATCCCGACACCGGCCTGCTGACCGGGTACATCACGTCGACGAGCCACGGCAGGGCGGGACCGTACCGGACCATGGTGAACGCCGGCACCAGCCTCGCGTGCCCGCTGATCGCCGGCCTCGTCGCCGACGCTCAGCAGGGCAGGAAGTCGGCCTTCGGCCTCATCAACCCGCTCATCTACCGGCTTGCCGGCACCCGGGCGTTCCACGACGTCCTGCCCGTCGGTTCGTCGATGCCCCAGCAGGACCGGGGTGCGTACCTCCCTCCCGGTGGTGCTCAGGACGGAACGGGTATCGATGTCTTCGACGCCGAGGACCGCGCCCAGACCCAGCAGGTCACCGTGAAGGGCTACGACACCATGACGGGCGTCGGCACACCCAACGGCGCCGGCTTCGTCACCGGCCTGCGCCACGCGGCGCGCTGACGGAAGTCGCACGCGGACGCAGCGCCGGGGCGGGCGGCCGTCGCGGCACCACCAGGCCCGGGCGGCCGTCGCGACACCACCAGGCCCGGGCGGCCGTCGCGGCACCACCAGGCCCGGGCGGCCGTCGCGGCACCACCAGGCCCTGACGTGACGTCACAGGAAGGCGTCCAGGGTGATCGGAAGTTCGCGCAGGCGTCTGCCGGTGGCGTGGTACACGGCGTTGGCGATCGCGGGCGCGATCCCGACCAGGCCGACCTCGCCGACGCCCTTCGTCCCGGTGGGGGTGGCCCGGTCCGGCTCGCCGACGAAGACCACGTCCAGGTCCGGGACATCGGCGTTGACGGCGACGAGGTAGTCGCCGAACGTGCCGTTCGCGATGCGTCCGGTGGACGGATCGGTGGCCGTGTCCTCCAGCAGGGCCATGCCGATGCCGCCGACGGTACCGCCGATGATCTGGCTCCTGGCCGTCTTCGCGTTCAGGATGCGGCCGCCGTCGATCGCGGAGACCACCCGGGCGACCCGGATGAGGCCGAGGTCCGCGTCCACCCGGACCTCCACGAACTTCGCGCCGTAGGCCCCGGCGAGGGACATGCCCAGATCGGTGGGGGCGGGTGGAGTGCTGTTCCCGTTCGCCGTGAGCTCGGACCGGCCGTGTCGTTCGAGGATGGCGCCGTACGTCTCCGCACGGTCCGGCCGGCCCACGGGATGCAGCTTCCCTTCGGAGCACCGCACGTCCTCGGCCGGCGTGCCCCGCAAGGGTGAATCGGCGTCGCCGGCCGCGAGTTCCGCGAACGACCGCACCAGGCGCCGGCACGCGTCGTGGACGGCGTTGCCCAGCGCACCGGTCAGTCCGGAGCCGCCCGCCATCATCGAGTTGGGCATGTCGGAGTCGCCCAGGTCGAACCGGACCAGGTCGAGGGGCAGGCCCAGTTCTTCGGCGGCGAGCTGCGCCATCACCGTGTAGGTTCCGGTGCCGATGTCGGTCGCCGCGCTGCGCACCAGCGCGCTGCCGTCGCTGTTCACGGTGGCCTGCGCCGCGCACGGCAGCGCGAAGTAGGGGAACATCGCGCTCGCCATGCCGTAGCCGACGAGCCAGTTGCCGTCGCGCATGGAGCCCGGCCGCGGATCACGGTCGGCCCAGCCGAAGCGCCGCGCGCCCACGTCGTAGCACTCCAGGAGCGCCTTGCCGGACCAGGGCAGCTCATTGCGCGGATCGACCTCCGTGTGGTTGCGCAGCCGTAGCTCCAAGGGGTCCATGCCGAGCGCGTACGCCAGTTCGTCCAGGGCCGACTCCAGCGCGAAGCTGCCCTGCGCCTCGGCGGGGGCCCGCATCGACGTCGGCAGGGCGATGTTCAGCCGGGCCTGCCGGTCCCGGGTGATCACGTCGGGACACCGGTAGGCGTACGCGGTGCCCGAGGTGAACGGTTCGAAGTCGGTGTCCTCCATGCCCAGGGAGCTGAGGCTGCGGTGGTCCAAGGCGACCAGCCGGCCGTCACGGGTGGCTCCGACGCTCAGCCACTGCACGCCGCTGGGGCGGTGGCCGACGGAGGTGAACATCTGCGGCCGGGTCAGTACCAGTTTGACCGGCCGGTTCAGCGTCCGGGCGGCCATGGCGGTCAGGATGACGTGCGGCCACGCGCGCAGGCCGGCGCCGAAGCCCCCGCCGACGTAAGGCACGAGGACGCGCACCGAACTCTCGGGGATGCCGAAGACCATGGCGAGGGTGGTGCGCACCATGGACGGCCACTGGCTGGTGTCGTGCACGGTCAGGCTGTCGCCTTCCCAGGCGGCCAGCGTGGCGAAGAGACCGAGGGGATTGTTGGTGTTGTCCGGCGTCGTGTACACGGCTGACACGACCACGTCGGCGGACTCCAGCGCCGCGGCGGGGTCACCGCGTGTGGTGTCCATGTCCCAAGGGTCGACGACCTGCTCGGCACGTGGGTCGTGGAGGTCGAGCAGTGGCTCCGTGACCTCGTAGTCGGCGTGCACCAGGCGTGCCGCGGCGGTGGCCTGTTCCGGGGTCTCGGCCACCACGAAGGCGATGTGCTGTCCGTGATGCATGATCCGGTCGTTGCGCAGCGGTGTGGCGGGGGACGCGCCGAGCGCGGTCACCGGACCGGTCCCGACCTTCGGGGCGTTCTCGTGGGTGAGGACCGTCAGGACGCCGGGGGCCGCCTCGGCGGCCTCGGTGTGCATCCGGACGATCCGCCCCGCGGCGATGGTGCTCTGCACCAGTGCCCCGTAGGTCTGGCCGGGGACGTCGAAGTCCATGGGGTACGGGGCGGTGCCGGTGACCTTGCGCGGGCCGTCGACCCGGTTGACGCCCGTGCCGACCAGCGGTCTGCTGCTGACGGTGCTCATGAGGACACTCCGGAAACGGTCTGCAGTTCACGCACCAGGGTGCGGCGGGCGAGCGGCACCTTGAACGCCGTGCCGGGTACGGTCCACGCGTCCCGCATCGTCGCGTCGGCAGCGTCCCGGAAGGTGGCCGTGGTCGCTGGGCCACCGGTCAGTACGTGCTCGGCCTCGTAGGCCCGCCAGGGCTTCGTGCCCACGCCGCCCAGGCCGACCCGCGCCAGCCGGATCGTGCCGCCCTCGACGACCAGCATGACCGCGGCCGACGTGAGGGCGAACTCGTACGACGCCCGGTCACGGACCTTGAGGTAGCCGGATCGGGCGGCCGGCGGGGGCAGCGGGATCTCCACCTCGGTGATCAGCTCGGCGTGCTCCAGCACGTTCTCACGCTCCGGGCTCTCGTCGGCCGTCACGTAGAACTCCGTCAGCGGCACCGTGCGGGATCGCGACGGACCCTGGATGTGCACGATCGCGCCGAGCGCCACCAGCGCGACCGCGAGGTCCGAGGCGTGCAGCGCGATGCACCGTTCGCTCGCACCGAGCACGGCGTGCATCCGCGCCACCCCGTTCACCGCGGCGCAGCCGGAACCCGGGGCGCGTTTGTTGCACGCGCCGACCGTGGGGTCCCGGAAGTAGCGGCACCGCGTGCGCTGCAGCAGGTTGCCGCCGATGGTGGCCATGTTCCGCAGCTGGACCGAGGCGCCCAGCAGCAGAGCCTCACGCACCATGGGCAGCCGCTCGCTCACCGTGGTGTCGGCTGCCAGTTCCTCCATGGTCACCAGCGCCTGTACGTGCAGGGTCTCGCCTCGGCGCTCGATGCCGTGCAGCGGGAGCCGGGTGATGTCGATCAGCCGCGGCGGCTCCAGGACCCCGTCCTTCATCAGGTCGAGCTGTGTGGTGCCGCCCGCCAGGCAGGAGGCGGCGGGATCGTCCGCCAGCATGCGGACGGCCTCGCGGGTGTCGGTGGCCCGGACGTAGTCAAAGGTGCGCATCGCGGCCTCCTCGGGACGCCGCGTCTCGTATCGCCGCGACGATGTTGGGATAGGCGCCGCAGCGGCACAGGTTGCCACTCATGAACTCCCGGATCTCCTCGTCGGAGCCGGTCCTGCCCTCGGCCATGAGCGCCACCGCGGACATGATCTGTCCGGGTGTGCAGAATCCGCACTGGAAGCCGTCGTGCTCCATGAACGCCTGCTGCACCGGATGCGGCGCGTCACCGGCGGAGAGGCCCTCGACGGTGGTGATCTCCCGGCCCTCGGCCTGGGCCGCGAGCGTCAGACAGGCCAGTACGCGTCGGCCGTCCACATGGACCGTGCATGCACCACAGGCTCCCTGGTCGCAGCCCTTCTTCGTGCCCACGAGCCCCAGCCGGTCACGCAGGGCGTCCAGAAGGGTGACCCGGGTGTCGAGGCGCAGAGTGTGCGACTGCCCGTTCACGGTGAGTGTCACGATCCGCTCGGTGCTCGCGGGACGCTCCACCACGTCCCGGCTGCTTGCCGCGTCCGCCATCGCGTCCTCCTCCGGACGGGTCGCATGGGGTTGGCCCTGCTCAGGGACGGAACCGAGGGCCGTACGACCCTTACGTGCAGATTTGGGTGTTATGCCACCTTATCGGCCGAACAGGTGTTTCTGCATTCGGTTTGGTTTGAGCCTGGAGTGGTCGTTCCTGGCCTCGGCACCGTGTCGCGGCGCGCTCGGCGCTGGTCGGCCGCGCTCGGCGACGGTCTGCACGTCACACCGCCTTGTGCCTCTTCTCGCTTCGGCGATGGCCCCGATGCCCGCCCAGGGGCAGGGCGGGCGGTTCTGCTCAGCGGATGGGGTGGGTCGTGGACGGCGCGCTGCAGGGCATGCCGGGGGGCTCGTCATCGGCCTCGACACGGCGGCCGTACCGGCCGAGGAAGCACCGGACGGCGGCAGCATCGTCCTCCGGTCGGACGCAGTCCCGGACGGCAAGGTCGAAACGCATGACCCAGGGCCGGCACACGCCACCGGCAGTCTTGCCGCGCCTCAGGCGATCGACGGGTCCGACTCCTCCTGTACGGTCCAGCGCACACCGTCCGGAAGGGCATGGGAGGCCTCCGCGATACCGCGCACCGGCAGTACGACGACCGGGACCGCGGCCAGGGCGCAGAGAAGCCAGTCGAGCGCCCAGGGCATGGCGTCGGGGCCGACGTAGAGGACGGGAGCGGAGATCAGGGCGGCCATCAGCGCACCGCCGACCGTGCGACTGTGCACGGCTGCCGAGAACTTGGCGATCCGAGGCAGGCGCCGGACCGGGCGGTCGGAGGCGGCGGCACGGCTGTCGCCCCTGAGGAAGGGCCGGGCCTCGTCCGGATCCGAGAGTCCCATGACCACCTCTCCGGTGTCGGCGACGAACGCCGCGGGCAACTCGTCCCTGGCGTACGCGCGCCCGCGTTCCTGATGTACGACGGACTTCAACTCGCCCGGTACGGCGAGGGATCGGGGGGGCCGGGCGGGCCGGGAACCGGCAGCACCGTCGACGGCCGGCAGACAGGCGGCCACGGACCCGCGGGGCAGCCCCCGGCCCCACGACGTCCTCTGACGCGCGTCCCTCCCCTGCTGCGGGGCACGGCGAACGCGCGATGCCCGATGTGGCCGAGAACTGGGGGGAGGACGCATGCCTCGTTGACGATGGGCCGCGTCTCGCCGCCCCGGACGAAGCGGCCCGCCGTCAGGCGCTCAGGCGCCCACGGTCCCCCATCACCACGACGGGGTGAAGGCGGGGATCGAGGGTGCCCAACAGGGTCTTCATCCCGGACTCGGGAACGGTGACACAGGCAGACGTGCCGTCGCCGTGGTCCAGGTGCAGCCATATGCCGCCACCCTTCTCCACTCCCTGGGGACGGTTCCAGTCGAACGGCGGGAGGCCCTTGAGCCGGTTGTAGTCGATGGCGATGACGTAGTCGAAGTCGTGGGCGTGCTCGTCGCCCTCCTCCGTCATGGACGCGAAGGCGTTGTCGTCGTACCAGTAGCGCAAGCGGCTGCCCGGATCCTTGCGAGCCCCTCCCGCATCCGTCAGGGAAAACGCACCGACCGGACTGCGCTCGTCGTCCATGTGATGGTCGGTCGTCCAGCCCAGCCTGCCGTTGTGCGCGGGCCAACTGCCCGTCCTTTTCCAGGCAGTGCCCTGCTTCTCATAGAGCACGACGGTGCTCTCGGCGGAGTCCCGGCCGTCGCCGTAGACGACCACCGCCTGGCGGCTGTCGACCGGCACGCGCTTCCACATGCGGCTTCCGACGCCCGGGAGGCGGGGAGCCGCTTCCGGTCCGAGGGAGCCGGACACCGCCGGGTTGTTGAGACCCGGTGCGCCGGCGCGGCTACCGCGCCCGCCGGCTCCGGCGCACGCCGCGGTGCCCGCCAACAGCACACCGCAGGCAAGAGCCACGGATATGGCATGACGCACCCCACCGCGCCGCACCGGCACAGGACAGGCCCGTATGACAGTAGATGTCCGCATGATCAGGATGCTGCGGTGGACGGCCACGGCATGCATCCGCAGACGGCATCCGGCCTAACGGCCGCGCTCCGGCCAGGTTCATCACCGGCCCGTGTGCCGACAGAGACAGATCGCTGTTCGCGGCGACGACGTACGCGGCCGGGCGACGCAGATCCTCGGCGGGATGCCACAACCTGTTCAGCTCCGGGAACGTGTGGTGGCCCGGCCTTTCGGGGGGTGCCTCTGTGTCTTTGGTCGGAGGCGGGGTCGAGCAGGGCCGCGAACGCGAACAGGATCATCGCGCGTTCGAGCTGCCGGTTGCCGCCCCGGGGCGCGTGTTCGCCGTGGACCGGCGTTCCCGACGACTTGGTGGCCGCCGGTCGTTGTTCGGGGACGGCCGCGAACGAGCGGGCCGGGGACGGGATCACGTTGTCGAGGGTGCCGGCGACCATCCACGACGGCCTGCTCGTCGAGTGCCTCAAGACGGGCGGGCCTGCCCCTGCCCTGGAACGAGTCCGGCCACGACGTCCGGATCACGAGGGCCGAGTTCACCCACGTCCCCGAGGGGATCAAGGTCATCGAGTACCGGGCCCTCAACGGTGAGGACACCGACGGCAACGTCCTGTTCGCCCGCACCGACGGCAAGGGCAGCGTGGCCGACCTGTTCAAGGTGCGGAACTACGCGGGCCATCCCGTGACGGTCAAGGCGAAGACCGGCTCCCACGTGTACTACGTGGCCCGGATCAAGGTCACCGGCCCGATCCACGGCAATCTGTCCGGCTGTCGCTTCTGGTACACGGAGAAGTCCACGGAGTACCGGCAGCAACTGGACTGCTCGACCATCGTCCGGCTGGGGAAGCCCCTGGAGGACGAGAAGTAGGTCGGCGTCGCCGCCGCCTCCGCAGCGCCTGTGTGCCCGCCCCCGCCGGGGCGGGCACACTCGTCTTCACCGCGGGGGCGCGGGGCGCTGCACCGTCCGCCTCGGCAGACCGTCCTCGACGAACACGAGCCCGTCATGGTCGGCCGGGCGGGCCGGCTCCAGTGGTGAGCAGCCGAACCAGGGACCCCGCAGACGTACGCCAGGAACTGGACGGTGGTGCGCAGGATGTGGAGGTCGCCGGCGAGCGCGGCCTGGACGACGTAGGCGAGTACGAGGGCGCTGCCCCTCCGGGCGCGCAAGGCCCCGAGCCCGGAGACGGCTCGGAGACGGTGTGTGATCACGGCGTCCATCACCGCGGCGGCCCTCCCGCGTTCCGCGTCCTCGATGCCGAGGCGCCGCATCAGGAGCATGCCGTCGCAAGGGCATTCCGTTCTGCTCGCTCTCCGACGAGCATCCCGTGGAACGGGTCACCGTGAATCCGCGGCGGCCAGTACACGGGCGCCGGCGCCGAGGCCAGGAAATGTCCCTGCGCTCGGCGGGAACAGCCGGTCCGGCCAGCACTGTTGCACCAGCCGAGGGACCGGCACGCGCGGACGGGGACCAGAGAGACCAAAAGATCGTCCTCCCCGACGCTATCCGGGCCCCCGGTCCGCGGTACGCCCGGTCACCCGAAATCGGGGCGACCCCTGATGCGCCTGCCGCAGACTCGGACCGAGGCTTTTTCACACAGGAGGACTGTTTTCATGAATGACCGGCGCTTGACGCTCATGGCGGTGCACGCCCACCCCGACGACGAGGCCACTGGAACGGGAGGTGTCCTGGCACGGTACGCGGCGGAAGGCATCCGCACGGTTCTCGTGACGTGCACCGACGGCCGTTGCGGAGACGGACCCGGGGGTGTCAAGCCGGACGACCCCGCCCACGATCCGGCGGCCGTCGCCTTGATGCGGCGCCAAGAGCTCGAGGCGAGCTGCAACATCCTGAAGGTCGGTCATCTGGAGACGCTGGACTACGCCGACTCCGGGATGATGGGCTGGCCGACCAACGACGCCCCCGGATCCTTCTGGCAGACGCCAGTGGAGGAGGGCGCCGCCCGACTCGCGGAACTCCTGCGCCGCCACCAACCCGACGTGGTCGTCACCTACGACGAGAACGGCTTCTACGGCCACCCCGACCACATCCAGGCCAATCGCATCACGATGACGGCGCTGGCGATGACCGGGCAGACGCCGAAGGTGTACTGGACGACGGCGCCCCGTTCGATGATGCAGCGGTTCGGGGAGGCCATGCGTGAGTTCGGTGCGGACTGGCAGGAGCCGGATCCCGCCGAGGCCGCCGCGATGGCCGAGATCGGACTTCCCGACGAGGAGATCACCACCTGGGTGGACACCACTGCGTTCGGCGGTCAGAAATTCGATGCCCTGGCCGCGCACGCCAGCCAGGGCGAGAACATCTTCTTCCTCAAGATGGGCCAGAAGAAGTTCACCGAGTTGATGGGCGTCGAGACCTTCGTACGTGTCCAGGACACCACCGGCGCGGCCGTGCCCGAGAACGACCTCTTCGCCGGACTGCGCTGATCCGCCCGCTTCTCGGGGACCCGGGAAAGCTGATGGTCGGTACGGCTCGATCGAGCGGGTTCGCCTGCCTGGCGGCCTGCTCACCCTCGAGCCCAGCGGTATGCACCCTGCACAGGGGTCTGGGACAGGGAACTGTCCCAGACCCCTGTGCATCCGTGGCGCAGCAGGCCGCGAGTCCGCGGATATCGCGAGCGAAGTCGGGGCCGGGTAGCTGCGGCTCCATTGCGGGTTCGGGGTCGGGGACCGAACAGTGTCTCTTCTGAGGCCCGCTTCGGGTACGAGGTCGCCGCGGTGGCTTTCAGCCAGCACGTAACGGCCGAGGCAGGCGAGCCCGTCAACGGGCTGCCTCTCACCTCGCTGTTATTCTCTGCAGATCACATGACTCAGGGGGAAGTCCGTGCTCACGTCGGTTTCCACGGAGTGGCCGTGGCTGTCGGCCATCACAGCCCTCGTGGTCCACTGCTCCGCCATGGCGACATGGATACCGATCCAGAGGTTCTGGACGGTGTACCCCTTCATCTGGGTGGTGTGCGGCACCGGAGCCGTGGCGTACGGCGCATGGCAAGGGTTCGCTCAGGAGAGCATGCTCGTCGTGTGCTCGTTCGCGCTCATCGGACTGACGATCGGCATGTACCCGACTCGCAAGCTGTTCGCGGAGTGGGCGCACGAGATCAACCAGGGAGTGACACGTGAGCGGTACGACTACCCACGCTCACACCTCGCTTTTTGTGCGGCAACCGTGGTCTTCATGTCGGCCGCCGCAATTCTGCTGGCCCGCTGACGGATCCCAGGCGGTGGACCGGTGGTCACGGGCCGCGCGTCCACGCCCGGCTCGGCCGGCGGACCACGGCGTGAGTGATCGCCGTCATGCCCACGTCCCCGCCCGACCCGCCCGACCCGTCCGACCCGTCCGACCCGTCCGACCCGTCCGACCCAGCCGGGCGATCCGGCCCTGGCGGAAAGCAACCACCGTCATGACGCGACGGACGGCGCGGGTGGTGTCCAGCGGTGGGAGCGCGGCACGGTACCGGTGACGCCGAAGTCCTTCTTCAGCTGTTCGGGGACGGCGTAGTGCATGACGCGACCCCGGGTGAGGGAGGACAGTTCGAAGATCGTGGTGAGGTGGCCCAGGCGGTCCAGAGCCCAGGCGCCCAGCGGGGAGCGGTCCTCGATGGTCTCCAGGACGCCGAGCAGGCTTGGGGCGAGTTTGACCACGCTGTCCCAGGCGGTGCGGGGAACCTGCAACCAGTCGGCGCAGGTGTCGCCGATCAGGTAGCGGATCAGGGCGGAGACGATGGGGTCGAAGAAGGTTCCGGGGACGACTTCCTCGTAGAGGTCGATCAGCTGTCGGGTCAGTTGTGCGCCCTCTGCGCTGGGCCCCATGTGGCGGACCATGTACAGGTCGAGGAACTGCCTGGCGTCTTCCAGGCCTTGGGGGACGGCGTCCTGGTCGACACCGAGGATGGCGCCGACGACGCGCCAGGCGTAGAAGTACGCCTCCGCGCCTTCGACGCTCATGTGGATGCCGAGGCGGTGCAGGCAGTCCAGGACGAGCAAGGAGAAGAACATCTGTCCCCCGATCATGTCCTCCTGGCAGATCGGCACACCCAGCGTCTCGGTGTCCCAACGGTCCTCGCGCTTGAGGTGGTGCCGGATGGACGCGTGCAGGAGGCGGACCTTCTGCGCGGCCGGGATGAACCGGCTGCCTGCTTCGAAGGCGTCGGGCTGCATCAGGTAGACGGTGAACTGCCCGGTCTCAGCCATCCGTTTGGACGGGTAGCTCAGCCCATGGGTGGCCGACAGCAGCTTGGCGACGTGGGGGACGACGTAGCAGGCCGGCATGGAGGCGAAGGACAGCGCGGTGGAGATGTGCACGTTGTTGTCGATGAAGAACAGCCGGGCCTTCTCCATCTCGGACCAGTCCACCCAGGCCGGTGGCACGCTGGTGGCGTGGAGGTACTCGCGGGCGACGTCGGGCAGCCCGTCGGGCAGAGGGGTTCCGGCGCTGGAGACGTAGCGCATCAGGGTGTTGAACGTGCCCACCTCCCCCCGTTCGAACAGGGTGGCCACCACCGCGTCGGCGAGTTCGTCTCCCGACTGGCGCAGGGCGTCCATGGAGGCATCGGTGTAGGTCATGTCGGCAGTCCCTCTCGGTGAGCCGCACGGCTTCGACGCTGAGCCGTCGGGGCAGGCGGGTCAGTGGTGGCGGTCGGTGGCCACGTGGGCAAGGTCGGTCAGGGCCCCCCGGGCCGGGTGCGGCATGTCGAGCGCGTCCAGGCAGCTGACGGCGTCCCGCACCCGAGAAGCGATCATGGCCTCCACCCGCTCGGGCGCCTTGAGCGTGACCATCAGCTCGCGCACGTCGCGCAGATGTTCCTCGGTGAGGTCCCTGCGGCCCAGTACGCCCGCGAGATGCTCGCGCTGGGCGGGCGAGGCGGCCTGCCAGGCCGTGGCCAGCAACGCGGTGGGCCGCTGTCCGCGGATGTCGTCCAAGCTCGCCTTGCCGGTGCGGCCGGTCTCGCCGAACAGACCCAGCAGGTCGTCGCGTAGCTGGAACGCCTCGCCCAGTGGCAGGCCGTACGCGGACAGTCCCGCTCGCAGCCGGGCGGTGGCTCCGGCGAGCAGGCCGCCGATGAGCAGGGGTTGCTCGACGGTGTACTTGGCGGTCTTGTAGCGCACGACCTTCAGTGAGACGTCCGGGTCCGGGTGTGCGCCGGTGTGGAGGATCTCCAGGCACTCGCCGGCGATCAACTCCCGTGCCAGCTCCGCCCACATGGGACGCGCACGGGCGAGGTATGCGGCGGGCAGGCCGCTGGTGGCGAAGAGTTGCCCCGCCAGCGCCATCAGATGGTCCCCGACCAGCATGGCCAAGGAGCGGGCGGCAGCTCGGGCCCCGGGACGGCCGGTGACGGCGGCCCGCAGCGCGACGTGGGCGGTGGGCAGGCCGTGTCGCAGCGGGCTGTCGTCGATGAGGTCGTCGTGTACCACTGCTGCGGCATGGACCAGTTCCATGGAGGCTGCCGCGCGCGTCAGGGGGCCGCTGTCGGGCTGGCCGGCCGCACGCCATCCCCAGTAGCAGAACGCCGCGCGCAGCCGCTTGCCGTGCCCGGCCACCGCCTGCAGCTGCTCGGCCACCGGCTGGAGCGCGCCGTCGATCGCGCAGAGCTGCTCGGCCTCCTCCGCAAGGACTTCGGTCAGGACGGTGTCGATGGTGTTCTTGAACTCGGCGGGGACGAAGCGTTCAGGCATCGCCGCCGGCAACCGTCTGCCGGGACCGTGCGTGCTGGGCCAACACCTCGAGGTGGGCGGCGGGAGCGGCAGCGCAACGGTCCAGCGCGATACGGCCGCGAGCCATCAGGTCCTGCTGCGCATCACGTGCGATGTCAGGCCCGTCGGCGCGGCGCAGCAACTGGTGGACAGTTCCCACGGCCGAGCTGATCGTGGTGACAGCCAGGTCCGTCAGGCCAGCGACGAGCAACACCGCCTGCTCGTCCAAGTCGCCACTGCCGCGCCTCGATGTCATGTGGAGCGCCCCTCACTGTCGCATGATGCGGCACAGGCAGGTCGAAGCCCTGTACCGATCACAGCATGACCGCGCCGGCCGTCCGCGTTATCCGCATTACCTCATCGAGTGACGGGCAGGAACGCACGTCCACCCTGCACAGACCGCCGGCTCAGCCCGCGCTACGAGCCTCATACCGCAGCTGCCGGCGTGAGTCGGCGTGGTGAGCGGTCCGGTACGGGTTCCTCGCGGTCCGGCGTGGCTCGCGGGCAGCAGCGCCCGCTGGAGACTGGGCTGCGGCTGACGACCGCTCGGAGGGGCAGCTCAGACAGCGCTGAAGCCCACGGCACGCCTGTGGCCGTTGCCGTGCGGGCATGTCTCGGAAACTGCGGCTGCCCGGATCGGGGATGGGTCGTGTCAGTGAGCGCGGCTGTCTCCGTCGCGCGGCCGCCCCCGGGAGGCCGATCATGCCAGTCATCTCGCTCTCGAACATGTGCTGACCGGCGCCGACAACATCAACGACGGCACCGTCCCGTACCGCGACTACGCCGCCTCACTCGTCGACTCTCCCGTCTGGTCCTTGTGGCGGGACTGACAACGGCCGACACAGCAAGCTGAGCTGTCGGCGTGTGATCAGGCGGCAGGCGAGTTCCAGGAAGGCTTCATGGAGGTCGGCGACCTGGTGCCGGACGTCCTTCCGACGGGTTGTGCGGGAACCGGCTGCCTGATCACCGATTGGTCTGGGACGCTACATCCGCTGGACGGTGCCATTGCCGGGGGGACGGTTATGCAGGAGACGATGTCCATCGCTTACGGTGCGGTGGGCGGCCTCGTCGTGGAGGTCGTGGTCTTCTACGGACGGGTTGCAGCATGGCAGGCGGCCCGGCACCGTGCCCTCGAAGGGAACAGACGGCGAAAGCAGTTGCCCAGGCTCGACAAGTTCGTCGATCCCCCGTCAGACGCCATGGCGGCCCTGACGCGGCTATCGCTTGGCGCTGGGGCCGGATGGATCTTTTCACCACAACTCACCGGAGCGTTGGCCACAGTTGCCGTCGGCGCTTCTGCGCCGGCGTTGCTCAGGCAGTTGGGCAACGCCCGCACTCTTCAGGCACTGATCACCACGACGCACTCAAGTGCAGAGACAGGTGAGCCGGTCGTTCTGCCGGACGAGGCGGAGGCAGCCGAGTCATGAGCAAGCTCGCGCAGAGGTACTGGGCGTCACTGTCGGATACCGATGTTCCATCCCTTGACCAGATGATCGAACGGGGACGGTCACGGGAGGGGGCGCTGTGGCGAAGGTATTTGGCTTCCCTCCTCGATGTGCCGATGACGCAGGCGGCAGCTCTGGATCGAAGGCAGACGAACGGCGATGCATCGGCCTCCGACGCAGCGCCGGCTTCGACCGCGTTCCACGCTCTGGACACGGCCTTCGACGTCGGGGCAGCGGCTGAGCAGCCTCCCAGGCGTTGGTGGGGGGGCACCAGCATGGCGTTTGCCGCCCTGCTCATCATTGTCATGGCCTTCGGTGCTGCTCGTCTGCTGTCACCTGCTCCAAGGTCTGCTCCGCCCAGTACGCCGGTCACCGCGGACTATCACACGGTCAGGGATCCAGCCGGATTCACAGTCGTCGTCCCACGCGGCTGGCCCCGAAAGCAAGTGCAGGGTGAGCTGACGCCGGTGGTCTACTACGACTCTCCCGAAGACGGGCGCCAACTTCAGATCTTCGAGGCCGCGGAAAGCAGCCCCATGGAATCCCTCAGCCTTGCCGAGAAAGATCCCGACTACGGCTACACCAGCCAACCCGGCTACAAGGCTCTGCACCGCGCCTCAGGAACCGACTGGGCGGAACTCACCTACCGCTACAACGACAAAGACAAAGGAGCTCTGCAAGTCAACGACCATCGCTTTCGAGCGGCGGACGGCAACGTCTACGCGATCCGCACAAGCAGCTCCACGTCACTCCCTCTCATCCTCATCCGCGAACCACTCGACATCGCAGTGCGCTCCTTCTGCCCGTCAAGCGCCGTCTGCACGACGCAGACCTTCCCCACGGGCACTCCGTAGGCCTACAGCTCACACTGCTGCAGTGGCGCTCTACTCTGGTCTGCGGGGCCTCTCACGAGGCCGCCGTCAGGGACCAAGCACGCCCAGCGCGCCGAGTACGAGGCATGCGGTACCGAAGAGGAAGAACCCACCCATGGCGATCATGGCTGCACCGAGCCTCCCGACGCCGGCACGAGTAATTGTCAATACCTGTGGATGGAGCAATGCCCGCAGTGACTGCGGTGTGGCCCGCCAGGCAAGGAGCATCCGTCGCCGCGCGCTCGTTGCCAGCGCGGCAGACGCGTAGTGCCGCTCGGCTCGGGCGATGCAGGCGGTCGAGGCGAGGTGCAGGGCGGCCAGTGCGCCAGCCCCGAAGGTCATGCCGGGGTTCTGCACCGTCAGACCGAGGGCGGCGCAGCCCATCCCGATGTTGCACCTGTTTCTTTCGGATCAGCGGGCGGCCAGGTGCCGTGCGAAGAACCCACGCACCGCATGGCGGACCTTCGGAACCGAGACGGTCGGGTCGATGTCGCCGATCACCTTGTCCCTCCCCACCGCCGTCATCAACCCCGCCGCCTGGAGCTGGGGGAGCATCGCGGCGTAGTCGGTGAAGACCCAGTGGTTGGCGTCGGCGATGCGCATGCTGCGGACCCACCGACCCGAGCGGGCGGCTACGGCCGACCAGGAGCGATCCAGCTCAGGTCGGCGGTCGAACTCATCGGTGCCGAGCAGCAGCAGCGGACGGTCCACTCCGTCCACTGTGACCGGGAACGGTTCGGCGCTGCCGTCGGGTGTGGCGGGCGGGTAGTCCAGGTAGCCCTCCAGGTTGATCCCGGCGCGCACCCGCCGGTTCTCGTACATCACCTCGGCGACAGCGCTCCCGCCCGCCGAGTGCCCGTACACGCCGACGCGGCGCAGGTCGAGCGCCTCGGCGAGCCCGGGCGGCAGTGGCAGGTCGGCTGGCCGCCCGAGCCGGTCGAGGACGAAGTGCAGGTCGGCGATGCGCGCGTCGATCATGGTGTGGGCGACGGCCGGCTGGTCCCGCGGGTCGCCGCGGAAGACCGTCGTCCGCGTCTGCTCGTCCCGGAAGGTCGTCACGCCCGGGAACTCGACCGCGGCGGCGTCGCCGGGGTGGTCGACCGAGACGACCACGGCTCCGTGGCTGGCCAGGTCCTCAGCCAGGAGCGTCCCCAGGCCGCGCGGGTCGCCGCCGCCCGGGCTGTGCACCAGCACCGGACGCCTGCCCGGCAGCGCCGCGGCGCCCGGATGCGAGTGGGACAGGGTGGCGCCCCAGTCCACACCGGCGGCGGGCAGGTGGAGGGGGCTGCGCGGAGTGACCTGTCCGAACACGCTCGCGGCCTGCGGCGGCAGCTGCGGAGCCGGGGGTAGGCCAGTGGCCTCGCGGGCCGGGTAGAAGACCGTCAGCATCAGCTCCCGCACCGGGATCGCGGGATCCCACGGGTCACGTCGGGAACCGTCGACGAGGTACACCGACTGACACCCCACCGGGTGGCGGCCGGTCGGCGCGGGCAGGGTGAGCACGGCGTCGCCCGGGACCGAATCCGCAGTAGTGGGACGGTCCGCCGCCGTGGGACGAGAGTCGGCGTGGGCACGTCGGCTGCCGACGCCCAACACCAGCGCGGCGGAGCCCAGCAGCGCGGACCTGGTGACGGCGCGTCGGCTGATCGAGAAGTCGTAGGTCATGTCGTGCATGCTGTCCCGCCGGGCCCGGCGCGGGCGATCATTTAGGCTCGGGGCTCAAGGATGGCGCCCTGGACACTGTCAGGCCGATACGCAGGGGGCGTCGTGCTCCGGATCCACTTCACGCCGGACGACTTCGCCCGGGTCAGCCTCGCGCCCCGGCCAGCCCCGCTCCAGGAACTCAACGTGGCGCTGGCGATGATGTGCCGCCGGGATGGCGACCTGCTCCACGGCCCTTGGCGGCGCAGAGTGCTGCGTGCCCTGCCGAAGGCGGTCGACCCGCTCGCGGACCTCGTCCCGGCCGGGCGGGCGCCGAGCTTCCTGGACGTGGTGGCGGACTCCCTCCCAGAGGCCCTGGAACAGATCCGCTCGACCCCGGCCGAGGTGGTCAGCGCCGAACTGGAACGCGTCTACGCACCCACGCGAACGCCCACGCCGGCGTGGATCCACGACCTGCACCGAGGTGACGCCGATGCCTGGCGCCTGATCCACCGCGCGCAGCACGCGGCATTCGAGGCGCTGCTTGGCCCGGTCTGGGCGCAGGTGCAGGACCTGCACCACGCCGAGTTCGTGCGCCGGGCTGTGCAACTCGCCGAAGGCGGCGTCGGCTTGCTGCTGGCCGGGCTGCTGCCGGGCGCCCGTCTGCACGGCGGAATCTGGGAACTCCCAGGCCGGCCGCAGGACGTCCACCTCGGCGGGCGCGGGCTGCTTCTGCTGCCCAGCTTCCACTGGTCCGGCGGGCCGCTGCTGTCCAACCTCCCGGACCGCCCGGTCGCGCTCACTTACCCGGCCGGTCCTGGCTTCCCGCCGCAGCCCGGCGGCTCCACCGGCCCGCAGGCGCTGATCAAGGTGATCGGGACCACCCGCACCGAGCTGCTGCACCTACTGGCCGAAGACCGCACCACGACCGACCTCGCCCGACACCTCCATGTCAGCGCCGCGACGGTCTCCGCCCACACAGCGGCCCTTCGCGGCGCCGGGCTGATCTCCACGACGCGCGCCGGGAAGGCCGTTCTGCACCGGCGCACCACGCTCGGCAGCCTGCTGCTGCGGCAGTGCGCCTAGAGTGAACCGCCCTGACATCGGTAAGCAGTGTCTTCGCCGACGTTTCGGTTGCGGCTGTTACCCGAAAAACACCGAAGCAATTGTCAAGGGTTGTGAATTGGGTGATGTGTGATCAGGCTGCGGCGACCTCTTCGTCGCGCTCGACCAGGACGCCGTTCTCGAAGCGGGCTCCCGCTCGGACTAGGGCGACCAGGTGGGCGCCGGTGATCGCGCGCCATCGGGACTGGGCGGACTCGACCAGCTTGAATACCATCGCCAGCGCGGCGGCGGGGCTGCCGGCGCCGCGGGTGACCTCGGTGCGGAGCTTGACCGTGGAGAACGTGGACTCGATGGGATTCGTGGTGCGCAGGTGGATCCAGTGCTGGGCCGGGAAGTCGTAGAACGCCAGCAGCTCCTCGCGGTCCTCGGTGATCTTCGCGACCGCCTTGGGCCACTTGGCGCCGTAGGTGCGCGCGAACGCCTCGATCGCCTTCTCGGCGCGCGCGGTCTTCGGCGTTGTAGATCTCCTGCATCGCTTTCGTCGCGCCCGGCTGTGCGGACTTCGGCAGGGCATTCGTGACATTCCAGGCTTTATGGACCCAGCACCGCTGGTGACGGGCGGTGGGGAACACCTCGGCCAGCGCCTTCCACAACCCCATCGCGCCGTCGCCGACGACCAGTTCGGGGTCGCGCATCCCCGCGGCGGCGGCAGTCGCGCAGCAGGTCGGCCCACGACTCGGTGGATTCGCGCAGTCCCTCCGCGAGCGCGATCAGTTCCTTGGTGCCGTCCGTGCGCACCCCGAGCAGGACCAGCACGCACGAGTGCGCCTGGCCGAGCCGGACCTTGGGGTGCACACCGTCGGCCCACACGTAGACGTAGTCGCGGTCCGACAGGTCCCGGTCCTGGAAGGCGGCGTGGTCGTCGCTCCACTGTCTGGTCAGCCGGGTCACCGTCGCGGGTGACAGGCCGGCCGCGCCGCCGAGGAACTGCTCCAGCGCGGGCACGAAGTCTCCGGATGACAGGCCGTGTAGGTAGAGCAGCGGCAGCACCTCGGAGATCTTCGGCGACTTGCGGCACCACGGCGGCAGGATCTTCGAGGAGAAGCGCTTGCGCTCGCCGGTCTCCTCGTCGGCGCGGCGGTCGTTCACCCGCGGGGCCCTGACCTCGACCGGCCCGGCGGCGGTGACCACGGCCCGGGGCCGGTGGTGGCCGTTGCGGACCACCAGGCGACGGCCTCGCTCGTCCGTCTCCGCCGCCAACTCGGCTATGTACTGGTTGACTTCGGCTTCCAGCGCGGCGGCGAGCATCCTGCGGGCGCCCTCGCGCACGATCTCGTCGATCAGGTAGCCGGACTGCGTGGAGCCATCGGAGGTGACTACGCTGAGCACAGGCGTGCCTTCCCGACCCGCGCTGCGAACGCGGGCCTACTCGGTGACCATCACAGGATCATTCGGGACGGTACGCCCTTCGCATCCCTCCCGGAACCGATCCACAAGTCCTGAGCATTGCTCCGCCGGCACTCCTGCCCTCTTGCTGCACCAGCGAGCCCACGCCTTCTGTCTGAAGCCGAGATATGCAGGTGGCCGTCCGGTCCGCCGCAGCATTCGCCCGACGCTGATGAGCGCTACGCCGAAGACCAGCGTGAGCAGGCTCGTCTGCAGCTGGTAGGCCGGGTCGTGCCCGTCCGAGACAGCAATGATCACGGCTGCATTCGTGTCGGGCTGGTGCTAGGCCCTGTCCTGTCGATCTCGGCCGTCAGCGGTCACACTCCGATGAAGCTCACCGTTTCCGTCATGTCTGCCCGCCCGGTACGCAGCCTTGGCACGCCTTCCTTCTCAAATCCCACTGAGATGCCGCAGTACAGCACAAGCTCGCCATCGGCTCCCACTGTTCGGCTGACGGTCTTGCGGTACATGGTCCACATCACCTGGGGGCAGCTGTGCAACCCTTCCGCCCTCAGCAACAGCATGACCGTCTGCAAGTACATCCCCGCATCACCCCACTGTCCGGGCCCCATCGTCCGGTCGAGGTAGCAGAACAAGACGACCGGCGCTCCGAACGCCTCCGAGTTCAAGGTAGCGATCTTCTGGGGCCGGTCGGGGTCGTCGCGCTCAATCCCCAGCGCTTCGTATCGCTGAGCCGCCGCAGCGGAGAAGCGGTCCAGATACGGCGAGGTCAGTTCGTCCGGGTACATCGGATACTCCCGCTCATCACCCAGGTCTCCCGCCAGTGCCCTGGCCGTCGCGCGCCTCTTCAGTTCGGCCAAGGGTTCGCCGCTCACGACATACATGTGCCACGGCTGGAGGTTCCCGCTGGACGGAGCCCGCGTTGCTGCGGTCAGCACTCGTTCGAGGACCTCCTTGGGCACCGGCTCATCGCTGAACGCCCGTACGGCCCGGCGGCTGTCCACGGCCTCATACACATCCACGTCTTCGCGTCCTCTCATTCAACCGGGCCCCTCCACCGTATTCAGCGGTCAGGACCGAACATCGCTGGGGGCTGGACGATGTTCCGACGATCAGTCAGTCGTTGGTACGACTATGGGGAGTTCGGCCGCTCGCGTGGCGGGTTCACTACCAAGATCCACCTGAGTGCGGACGGCCGCTGCCGGGTGCTCTCGCTGGTCATCACGCCCGGGCAATACGCCGACTGCACCCAGTTCGAGTCGGTCATGGACAGGATCCGCGTGCCGCGGCTGACCTGCGGCAGGCCGCGCACCAAGCCGGACAGTGTCAGCGCCGACCAGGGCTACAGCAACCGCCGAACCCGCCGTTACCTGCGCAGACGAGGAATCCGGCACGCCATCCCGGAGAAGGCCGACCAGGCCGCCAACCGGGTCCGGCGCGGCAGCGCCGGGGGTCGGCCGCCCGGTTTCGACCAGCACCGCTACGAGAAGCGCAACACCGTTGAACGGGCGATCAACAGGCTGAAGACCTTCCGCGCGGTTGCGACCAGGTTCGACAAGCGCGGCTACGTCTACCTCGGCACCGTCACCGCAGCCGCACTCGTCATCTGGCTCCGCTCGTGATCGCCAGGACAGGCCCTAGGGCGTGTATCGAAAGTGGATCTTGAGCATGCGATGATCTCGATTCGTGGGGCGAGGAGATCTGACGGATGCGCAGTGGGCGGTGCTGGAGCCGCTGTTGCCGAAGGGCAAGAAGTCGGGCCGGCCGGCGATATGGACCCGGCGACGACTGATCGACGGCATACGGTGGCGGACCCGAACAGGGACGCCGTGGCGGGATGTTCCGGAGCGGTACGGGCCCTGGGGTCGGGCGTACGACCTGTTTCGCCGCTGGCAGCGAGACGGTATCTGGCAGCGGATCTTTACCGAGCTGCAGGCCCGGGCCGACGCCCAGGACCTGATCACCTGGGACCTCAACGTCGACTCCACCATCGTCCGGGCCCACCAGCACGCGGCTGGGGCAAGGAAAAGGGGGACCTGCAAAAGGAACCGCCCGGCGGCATCGTCATTGAGCCGGACGACCATGGGCTCGGGCGCTCCCGCGGCGGCCTGACCACGAAGCTACACCTGGCCGCCGAGCAGGGGCAGAAGCCCATGTCCATCGTGGTCACAGCCGGACAGCGCGGCGACTCCCCGCAGTTCGAGCCCGTCCTGGACAAGGTCCGCGTGCCCCGCATGGGGCCGGGCAGGCCGCGCACTCGGCCCGATCGCGTGCGCGCCGACAAAGCGTACGCTTCCCGGAAAAACCGCGCTTACCTGCGCAGACGTAGAATCCGCTGCACCATCCCTGACAAGGTCGACCAGGCCCGCAACCGAAAGAAGCTCGGCCCCGCGGCGGCCGTCCACCGAAGTTCGACCCGGAGGACTACAAGGCCCGGCACGCCGTCGAGTGCGGCATCAACCGGCTGAAGCGGCACCGGGCCGTCGCCACGCGATACGACAAACTTGCTGTCCGCTACGAAGCGACATTGCTGGTCGCCGCCATCAACGAATGGCTGTGACCGGCACGCGACCACGCCTCAAGCCCATACCGCCCTGACCACGGCGTGGCCCGCTGCAGCCGCCCGCCCGTAGAACGCTTGGAGGCCCCTGTGATAGTCGAGGAACTCCTGCCTGACCTGCGCTTCGTCCCAGCCGGCCCAGACGAGCTTGGCACCGGCGACGTTCCACAGCCCGTCGAAGGAGACACTCGCGAGGAAGCCTGCGGCCTGTGACACCCCAGGCGGCTCCAGAATCCCCAGGGGCGGGTTGGAGGGGTCGGCATCGGCGCTGTGTGCCACGGGGCGCCCGCCGTAAATCGGCAGCTCCCAAGAGTCGTCGGCATCCGCATCGAGGACATCGGCAGCGGCATACAGGTCATTGACGGAGCCCCAGACCTTGTCGATCGACTCGGCGATGCCCGCTGCGTACTCGTCGGGGTGGTTCTCCCAAGCCTCCCACATGAACGCTGCAAGCCAGGTGTGGTCGTCCCGGATCTCGGATTCCGCGACGGCGCGCATGTGCATGTGGATGCTCACGGCGACGAGTCCTCCCAGTTCGGCGGCCCGCCTGTCGGGCCGAACGGAGAGAACCTACTCGACGGCACTGACGGCGCGATGCTCGTCTCTTAACGCCGGGATGCCCGGCTCTGCCAGGACGCCCTCCGACACCCGAGCGCCGCGTATCGTCGAGATCGAGCACTGCGGACAGGTACACATCCGAACGGACTTTCGCAACAGGCCCTAGCGGTGGTGCGTGGGCGTGAGCCGACAAGTGATCTCGGCATGCCGGCGCCCGCCACGACGGCGGCGAGGTGCAGCACTGCGGCGACGGCGAGGTTTTCCGGCAGGGTGAGGTCGGTCGGGTGGGCCAGGGCTACGAACAGGGTGAGGGGCAGTTTCCAGCCGCTCCACGCGAAGAGCGAGCCCGACCCGAGCCAGCCGAGCGTCAGCAGGAGGTGGTGGGGCACTCGGGCGGGACGTTGTCGGGCGAGCGTCCAGATGGCGGCGGATCCGGCGATGGCCCATAGCGCACCCACGCCCGTCAGCAGGTACCCATCGGTGTTCCGCTCCGCCGGGTGTGCGACTCCGAGGGTGCCGCCAACTGCCCAGTGCAGCCAGGCAAGTCCGACGACGGCTGCGACGGCAGCGGCCCATGGCACAGCGGTACGGGGGCTGTCCCCGACTCGTGCGGTGAACGCTTCCGGCCAGCGACGCCGCAGGTAGGCGGGGAGCGCGAGGGCCAGCCCCAGCCCCATCCCGATGAAGCTGAACTGGATCAGCGCGCCTCCCCAGCCAGGCATGGCGGAGTCGTCGCCCCCACTGTTCGCTGTGTCGCCGCGTACGGCATCCAGTACCGTACTGAGCACGGCGTACGGCAGGATCGACACGAGGAATCCTGCCCCTGCCCAGGCGCAGAAGGCCACCAGCCACCCAGGTATCCGCATGCCCCAGGGCCGCACCAGGGCGAGCGCCAGGGCGATACCGATCCCCGCCATGCCGATGGTCACGGTATTGAGGAGGACCCAACCGGCCAGGTTGAAGCCCTTCCCGATCGGCGCCAGTCCCAGCAGCGAGCCGACGACCCACGACACCTTGATCAACAAATAGGACGACACTGCCAGCGCCGCCCCGTATCCCGCGCACCGTCCGACCCGGTCCCAGCGTTCCACCTGGATGCCCCTTTCTCGGCGGGGACTCCAGCCTCGGACATCACCCTGCTCGTGTACGTCCACCACCGGGAGCGTTCACGTCCGCCGGACGGTGGAGCCCGGTCTCGTCATCCAGACGGACCGGGCACGCGCCACCCTGACGAACGCTCCCTCGCAAACCGCAGGCTCAGTGCCGATGGTGGGTCACTCATGCCACGACGGTGGCGGTTCGTTCGACGAGTTGTCCTCGTTCGAAGCGGGCTCCAGCGCGGACGAGGGCGACGAGGTGGGGTGCGTTCACAGCCCGCCACCGCTGCTGGTCTTGAGCATTGCTCGCAGATCCGGGAAGTCGGTATGTGCCCGCCTCTCACTCCCCAGAGCCTGAACCCGCCGCCCGCATGCCGTACTCGCTTCGGGAATCACGCCGTCGTCGACACACTCTGGGCCGTACGGGCTGGGAGGGGGGCGATCTGGCCGGTGGCGGCGAGCGCCAGGCGGGAGAACAGGGTGCCGGAGAAGCCGAACAGCAGGGCAATCGCCAAGGAGATGGGGCGCGAGGGGGCGCTCCAGGAGTTCTCCAGAAAGACCCGGCCGAGGAGATTGAGCTCTGGATCGGCCAGCATCCGTACCAGGAGCAGCCCGCCTGGTGCCGCAAGCGCCCCACCCACCGGCGCCAGGACGAGCACTCCCCAGGAGGACGGCCGCTGGGAACGCATGACGCCGATCAGGGGGGACAGAAAGCCTCCGAGGCCGCCGACGAGCATGGAGAGGCGGTGGTCGAAGACCAGCCCGATCAGCAGGACAGCGCCCAGCCCGGTGAGCGCCAGCCACAGCGCGGTGCGCTGAAGCTCGTACTCGCGCTCGTACTCGGTGTCCTCCGTGTCGTGTAGTTGCTCCATGGCGGCGACGAGGATGGCGCGCTCGGACGAGACGTCACCGTGGTGCTCGGCGAGTTCCCTCACGAGCCGGTCGTTGACCGGGCCGGGATCGGTGATCAGGCGCAGTCGCAGGGACTGGGCGCGCAGCGCAATTTCCTCTTGCGGCTCCAGACGCAGGAGTTGCGTCTCCGCCTCGTGCACCGTCCGCCAGGCCGCGGAGAGTTTGGACAGCGGGATGGCGACGACCGAATGCCGGGGCAGCAGTCGCCAAACGACCTGCCCGTTCCTCTCGAGCGCGTCCAGCCGTTCGGTGACAGCGGTGAGGGCCGAGGCCATGGCAGGCGAGGTCGGTGCGCCGGGGCTATCGGGTGAAAGGGCCGCAGCAACGACCGCCGCCCGTGCGCGGCAGTCCCGGATCCGCGCCTGGAGCAGCCGGTATCTCGGGGCAGCGATCAGCCCCCGGGAGGTGATGTACACCACCATCAGATAACAGGCACAGACCAGCCACAGCCCCCAACGCCCATCCTGCGCGATGTACTTCCACATTGCGTCCCCCTCTGTTGGCAGTGCCATGTGCTCATGCAGGGCAGCGGTCGCCGTCACACCGTCCCAGCGTCGCGGCGCGCCGCGAAAAAGGCACGGCCTGCCTGGTATCCGTGCTCCTGCATGGCCTGGATGCGGCGCCGCGACGCCCAGACCGTTGTGAGCCCGATTCGCTTCTCGCACAGCCGGACATGGTGGATTTCCGGGACACGCGGGGTTTTTAACCCGAATCGTCCGTCGAGCTCATTGGTGATCTTCGCGACGGTCCTCGCTCCCCGCAGGCCCCTGCGTTCCTCGACCCGGTCCGTCGCGATGGTCATGGCTTCGGCGCTTACGGCCCGGAGCAACTGCCTGCGGCAGGCACCCTTGAGACCGGAGAGGAATGCTTCCCGATCCCACCGGTTCTTGGCAATGTCCAGGATGAGGATCTCGTGGAGGCCTTGGTCCAGCAGGGGAAAGACCGGAATGTTGTCGGCGGAGCCACCATCTCGGAAGAGCCGGCCGTCGTGCAGCCGTCCCGGGAGCATGCCGAGTGGCAACGCCGCGCTCGCAGCGGCGATGGCGAGGGAGTCACTGCGTTCCTTGATGTGCACGTAGTGCGGCATCAGTGTGGGGCGCACTACGGGTTCGATGTCGCCCCTCAACACACTTGTCACCCGCTCCAGTCCGGTCAACTGCCGACCAGGTGGCGGGTAGTACTCGATGTTCGAGTAGTCGAAGATGCGCTCCGCGACCGACACTGTGGCGAAGACCCGCGGGGCTCCTGCTCGCGGCTTGGATCCGGGCGGGACGACCTCTTCGAGTCTGACGTCGAGCAAGGAGCGGAACAGAGTGAAACCGCTGCTCTCCGCACGCCGGGCGATGCGCGGTGCCATCGTCACGACGACGGCGCTTCCGAGGGCGAACAGCACCAGGCCGTAACCGAACTCACCGGACTCCGTCGAGACGCCGAAATCACCCGCGAAGAACGAGCAAGCGGCACCGGTCGTGAGGACGGGGATGAACACAATGCAACCATGGGCTGTGAGCGTCCAGGGGTTCCTCTGCTTCGTGGAGATGGCCGTTTCGGTGTCCGTAAGCAGCTGGCCCTGCGCCCCGCCGAAGCGCAACGTGCCGAACATCCAGTAGAGGGGGATCCAGGGTGCGAGCAAGAACCAGCAGACCAACCGGACCACTGTGCCGACTGGATAAGGCTGGTAGAAGTGTCCGAAGGTGACCTTCTCTTGCCAGTACGCAACGAGTTGGCTTGGCGTCAGGTAGCGCAGCAGAAAGGCGTTCAGCGTTCCCACCGACGTGCCGCTCACGACGTCCGGCTGAAATCCGAACTCCTCGGCAGCCTTCAGGAAACCCGTCTGGTACGCCCCCCGGAAACCCCCGCCCGACAGCACGAGCCCTGTGCGCCGACGTTGCGGTCGAGCACGTACGGCCCGTAAGCCCCTTTTCTGACTCACGCACGCACACTACCGTCGCCGACTGATCCGCGTCGGTCTTCGCGGCAAGCTGCCGCCGTCGACGAGAGATTCACGGCGCCAGGGGCCAGGCACCGGCACACACCCGCACGGCGCGCGCATGGCCCGGTACCCCTTCGGCTGCATCGAACAGGGCATCCGCCAGTGGCACAAGTCGGCGGCACCGAGCATGGCTTGACCGCAAGAGGGGCGGGGAAGGTCTTCTGTTGAAGGTGGGCCCTTGAAGGGGGAGGAGCATGCCTGCAGGGCTGGCTAGGGTCTTATGCACCGTCGTGGTGAGTGCCGTCGTGGGGGGCTTATGTGCCGGCTGTACGCATCAAAGCCGTCCACACTCGGAGACCCCCGGTACCGGTGTCGTCTCCTCGGCAACCAGCGGTTCTGCGAGCCCCGTGCCGTCCCAGGGCCACGTGGTCGGCGGTGCCGCGGCGGCGGGTGGTGCGTCATCGGCGGGGGGCGGCGTGCCGCCGTACGGCGGTGATCCCATTCCCCCCATCGATCCGCCGCCCTCCGCCTCCGCGGGACCCCTGCCTCCGCCGGGCATCGACCCGGGGGGCGGGAGCGGCTCCTCCGGGGGAAGCGCGAACGGGGAAAGCTCGGACGGCGGCACAGGCACCTGCCCGCCGAGCGGGCCGACGGGGACGCCGCAGACGGGCGGTGGAACCACATCGGAGGCGGCCGGCGGAACGTCGTCCGGCGTGTCGAGCCGGACCGGTGATGCGCCCCCCAGCACAGGCTCCTCGCCGAAGCCCTCGCCGTCCGGACCGGGCACACCATGCCCGACGGCCGACCCGACGGGAACCCGATGAGCTGTTCCGACCCGCCGGCCCGCACGGCTGCCCGTGCCGCGTCCCTGCCCACGGTGCTCGGCGCCGCCGTGACGCAGGCCTCCCTCATCACGGCGCTCATGTTCTACCTGGGCGCCGTCTACCTTGCCAATTACTACGCCTACTTCCGCCTCGACGTCTTCACCCTCGGCATCGGATACGCCGAGCTGGCGATCCAGAGCCTCCGCGTCGTCAACAGGCCCCTGGTCGTCGGGCTCGCCATGGCCTTTCTGGTCCTCCGGAACCCGACCACCCTCCCCCTTGCCCGTCGCATCCCCCACGCCGACCGGCTCGCAGCCGCCTGGTCGCGTCTGCTGGCCCTGCTGACACGCGGTCATCTGCTGGTCGTAGCCGCCGGTGTCGCGCTGTTCGCCGTCCTGCCGAGCGTCGTCCGGTACGACTGGCCGGCCCCGCTGGTACTCGCCGTCGGCATCCAACTGGCTCGCCTCGACGCCCGCCGAACCGGGTTCGCCGGCACAGGCCCCCGCCGCGCCGACGCGCGCACCCTCGCCGTCGTCCTGCTCCTGCTGTGGTCGGGCACATCGGCGGCCGCGCAGATGGGGAACGACGACGCGCGGGGGCTCGGCCACCACGTCGTACGACTCACGGGGGTGACCGTCTTCACCACCGAGCGGTACAGCATCGCCGGACCGGGAGTCGCCGTACAGGACCTCGGTCCGGCGGTGCATTTCCGCTACCGCTACACCGGGCTGCGGCGCCTCATCGACCGGTCGGGGCGCTACTACCTCATCCCGGTCGGCTGGACGCATGAGAAGGCCGCGACGTACATCCTGCAGGACGGTGACGACCTGCGCGTCGAACTCACCCCCGGAGCACTGCCCCAGAGCTGACCGCCCTCTGGAGTCGCTCTGCATCCGTCCCGCAGACGGCCCACCTCCGGGCCCGCAGGAAGGCCGGCGCCCCCCGGAAGCGGCGAGTTCGACAGGACGTAGTCGGGTCACAGCGGTGGCGGCCCGAAGGATGTCCTGGCGGGGCGCCGGCCTGTTGCCGGGCTGGTCGCCGGTCAGCCGCAGTTGACCCACTTGTTGGACTTCACCCAGCCGGGCGTGCTGCTGCTCCCCTTGTCTCCCCTCGGGGCGACTCCGCTGGATCCGTGGTAATTCTTCTCCGAGAACCCCTCGAAGTCACAGGACTTCCCGTGGTTGTAGTAGGAGCGGAAGTTCTGGAAGACCGAGTACTTGGTGAGGTCCGCGTTGTTCCCCGCGACCTTCTGCATGTGGCCGGTGTAGTTCTGCCCGGACCAGACGCAGAACCAGCCCGACGGGCAGTCCGACGCCGCCTGCGGCGCGGCCTGAGCCGCACCGGCAGCCGCTGCGCTTCCTGCCAGCAGACCACCGGTCAGCACGATGCCGCCGGCAATGGCTCCGAACTTCCTGGTTGTGCGCATGCTGACTCCTCTTCGTCGAACTCGATGCCGAGTTTCAGTGGGTTGACACTTGTGCGCCCTGAGTGCGTCGTTCCGGCAAGGCAGCGGTCGCGTCGTGAGCCTGACATTCACCGCGGGATGCCTCTCAGGCTTCCCCTCCTACTGGACCGCCCGGAACGCGGCACGGTTCAGGCGCATCCAGTCTCGGGGCACGCAGCACCCATCGCCTTGGCGAGCCGTGCCAAACCGTTGACTCGGAGCGCCAGAAACGAATGATCACTCGGAGGGGCGAGGAGAGGGAAAGATCATGCACGCGAGGTCTTGCCCGCACGTGGGCGCTGCAGGGCCTGGTGTCGATACTCGACAGGCGCAACGCCGTAGGCGGAGCGGAAGGCGCGGGTGAAATCGGCGGGACGGGGATAACCCCAGCGGGCGGCGATGGCCTTGACGGGCACGTGACGCTGCATCGGATCGCCCAGGTCGCGGCGGCAGCCTTCCAGACGCTGCTCGCGAATGGAAGCGCGGACGCTCGCGCCGTGCGCTTGGAAGAGCCGGTGCAGTGAACGGACGGAGATGTGGTGGGCCGCCGCTATGCCGTCGACGCTGAGCGAGGGGTCGCCGAGATGATCTCGGATGAACGAGGTGACGCGGGTGTACAGGGCTCGTTGCCGGCTGTCGGCCGGAATCTCGTCTTCACGCTCCAGATGATGGGCGAGAACGGCCGCGGCCAGGTCGAGACCGATCGTGCCCAGCCGAGGCATGTCTGCGGGTGTGTAGCACGTGTGGTCGTCCGTCACACGGGCCAAGTAGTCGACCAACAACTGACCGATTCCCTTGTCGCCGGGCAGCCGGCAGGCGACCATCTGGTCGACATGGCGAACACTGAGCGGTAGCAGGGCGATCGGGAACTGCATGAGCATCGCTTTGCCGACGGCGTACGACTCGAAGGGCCGAGAACTACCGAAAAGCACCAACTCCCCGGGCCGGACGAGAGTGCTGCGCCGATTCTGCTCAATGAAATGAGGGCCGGAAAGTGGCGCCACGACATACAGGCACTCCGGGTCGGAGACGCGGATCAATTTCGGTGTCCGGGACGTGGTGATCGAGGAGTAGGCCATCGACGAGACCTGCACCGACCCCAAGGACATTTCGTCGAACCAGCCGCGGAACACATCGCTGTCCACAGCACGGAACATTTTCGGCATCACCGCCCGCCGGGTCACCTCTGTCCACGCGGCCAGAGCCTCTTGCCCAGTGAAGTTCTTGCTGTCGAAAACCCGTTCCATGATCCTCCCGCTCCGGGTCAATCGGCGACGTGCACCGGCTTACCAGTCGACGCCCTGCATCGACAGAACCGAATCAGGCAACGTGCGCGTGCCCTTCCCCGTCGGTGCACAACCAGCCAGTCGCAGGAGCGCGGTGACGCCAACGGCCTGCCCGCCGAACAACCAACCGGGCGAGCCGGCAGGCGGCCGGGGCCCCGAACCAAACCCCTCCGCCCCGGATCGGGCTCGGCCCGGGGCCAGACAGTCGCGCGGATGCGGGGCCGGGGCGCCGGGGCAGAGGTGAATCCTGAACCGCCTTTTGCGTCCGCCGAGTTCTGCGCACCGGCCTTCACGGGATCCCCGCACTTGCGGAGCGACCGCGTTTCAGGACACGTCTGTTAACTGCCGTTCAGGAGTGAGGAACGGCCCCCACCCCGTGCATGCGGGGGTGGGGGGCCGTTCCCTGTTCGTCGTCACACCATGGGCAGCAGGAGCGCGGAAAGGTCGCCGGCCTGAACGGCCTCCTGATCGATGACCAGGCCGCAGTAGTCGCCGACAGCGGTGAACACCGCCGCCGGCAGCCGGGGCCCGCACTCCTCGTAGTACGCCACCATTGCGGCCTCCCCGACGTCCCCGATGGCCCGGAGCGCCGCGTCCAGTGCGGAACCCTCCCCGGTGTCCTCTCCGAACTCGGCCTGCCGGGCGTGCCCGTCACCTGGTACATGGACGATCCTCCGCGGCGGGCTCCACCGGTTCATCGTCACGCAGACGATCTCCTCGTCCGGGCTCGGCCGCATCGACTCAACCTTCCGGAAGCCGGTGTACCACGTCGCCGTGCCCCAGTCCTCCAGTACGTACACCCCCTCCCCGTGTGTGCCGTACATGGCGCGGTTCACGTCAGGTGGCTGATCGCCTCGGCGCCTTGCCGGCACGGTGACGTCCCTGCAGGGGGGCGGGCGGACAGCTCGTCGAAGTCGGCGCCCAGCGCGATGAGGAACTCTTCCGCGTCCACGCCGCGGGCACAGGTCAGCGATATCCCGCCGAGCATGCCTGGCAGGGCAGCGGATCCGTCTGTGGCGCTGTGTGCGCCGATCCAGGCGATCCCGTCAGACATACTCATCACCCTACTGACCGGCATCGCGTGGCCACGCGTACTCGCTCGGGGACGCCGTCCGCGGACTGCAGCGCCACCACACGGTGGCGCACCGTGGCGCCCTCGACATCGACGTCAGCTGCGGTACCAGCCGGGCCGGAGCCGTCGGCGTCGCGCTCTGCGGACGGCCCGCTGATGACGTCATGCTGGTCTTTTCATCCAAGCGATGAGCCGGGCCCACCAGCCGTCCTCGGCGCCCGGTCGGACCGACACCGGCCTCGTTCGAGGTGTGGACTCCCCCGGGCCTGCACCTGTGCGCCGCGTCGGCGCGCACGTGCATCGCTGGAATGCCGGCACGTCGGCGAGCACTTGCTCCACGTGCCTTCCGCAGCCTTCATAGGTCGCCTTCCGGCATGACCCGCAAACCGCACGCTGACACATTGTTTCCTCCATGGGCCCAGACCTTGTTGTACGGATCAGTAATATCAACAGTTTCGTCACAGCCGAATTTCACATAATCACCACAACGAATCTCCGGATGGGCACGGTCTCCACGAGTCGGTGGCTCCCGTCGAAAGACGGCCCGGTTATGAGGATGCGTCAACCTCCGGGGCGGCCTCCGTATCGGCCGCCGATATCCCGCTAATGGGGATATGGAGGTGCGGGTGCCGCAGGGGATGTGTCACCCATCGAGGTCGAACGGTCACGGTGACAGCTCTCCCCGAGGTTGCTCGGGACACCGACGCAGTGGTTCGATCACGCCCGGCCGAGGAATGGAGGAGCCGTTCCGGATTGCGACAGGCCGTCACTGCGTCATTTTCAGATCGTCGGCCCGACGCGGCGAGGGCATGAGACCGAGAACGGGCGACCGCTCACCGAACGGGTGGTGTGCGCCGGCCGGAAAGGAGCACCGTGGGTTGCTCGCACGCCGCAGGATGCCCCCTTTTCCCCTTGCTCAGATCGAGTTTGCAAGGGTGGCGCGAGTACTACTGCGACAGCGAGGATCACTGGCTCGGGTGCGCGCGCTACCAGATGTCACTCACCGGGGAGCGTGTGCCGATCAGCTTGCTGCCCAACGGAGCACGCGCGCGGCACCTTGAGGACGCGACCACCGACACGGGCCGGTCCGGCGCCGCCGACCCCGGCCAGGGACCCCGGCAGGCCCCGCCACCCCAGCACCATCCGTGGTCACCGGAGGATGCGCCCTGGGCGCAGCACGCAGCGGCTCGGCCCCCACAGCCGTCAGGGCCCGCGGCCGCGGCGTCGGAAGCAGGGACTCGGTTCGGGCCGGCATCTGCGCCGATCCCCGTCTCGCTCCACCAACCGTCACCGTCCCCGCAGATTCCCCAGCCTCAGGACCGCCGGTCCCGTCGCGCGCGGCAAGGGGCCCGCCCGAAGCGCGGCTGGTGGGCCCGATTCACCGAATGGATGGGAGGCCCCGCATGAGCGGCTACTGGCCCTGGTGGGCCGGCGCTGCCGGGCTCGCTCTGATCACCATCAACTACGCCGTCACCACGGACCGGTCCTTCGGCGTGTCGTCCGCGTGGGACCGCGTGTTGCACTGGCGCAGGGAACGGCGCCTGGAGCGGATGGACGAGGAGTTCACCGATGAGCGTGCGCTGGCTGACGCCCTTGCCGCGGCTACGGCGGAGCACTTCGGCACCAGCCCCGCTGCTCCCGGGGTGCCGCCGGTGGCGTACGGAACGTCGCAGCCGCTCGAAGCGGACGCCGAGCCGACGGCGAGTGAGGACACCCCGGCCACCGGCCCGGGTCCCGCCCCGTTGGTCACCCAGGCTGCCCTGCTGGTGTCGATCTTCCTCGGCGGACTGATCGCGGCATTCACCTCCGGCCGGTTCCACCTCCGCTTCGACATGGGCCCGGGCTTCCGCAGCCTGGTCACCGCCGATCCGATCACCATGCTCGTCCTGCTGTTCGCCGGAGGCGTGCTGGTCGGCTTCGGCACTCGCCTGGCCGGTGGGTGCAGCTCCGGCCACGGACTCAATGGCTGCGGTCGTCTGCGCCCTGTCAGTCTCGTTGCGACCGCCGTGTTCTTCGGTACCGCGGTCGCGGTGTCGTTCCTGCTGTGGAAGGTGATCTGATGCGTACTCGGGGCGCGATTCTGCTGGCCAACATCATCACCGGGCTGGCCCTGGGGTTCACCGTCTCCAACATCGGCTTCGGCGACTACGCCGAGCTGAACCGCATGTTCACCTTTCAGGACGTGCGCATGCTCCTCTCCTTCGCCGGCGCCGTCGTGATCATCATGTGCGCGTTCGCTCTGCTGCGAATCCGCCGCACCCCGGGGCGCATCCACGCCGGGGTGATCCCCGGCGCAGTACTGTTCGGCACGGGCTGGGCGATCTCCGGCGGCTGCCCGGCAATCCCGATCGTCCAGGTCGCCGGCGGATACCTCCCCGCCCTGGTCACCATCCTCGGCGTCACCGTCGGTATCCGGCTGTGCCGTTGGGCCAACGCCCGCTACTTCCACCTCGACCGCGGTTCCTGCGGGCTTTAGCCGGGACACCCGTCGACCCGCCCCTGCCGGGGAGCCAACACGCCCTCAGCGGCCCTCGGGAGGTGGTGAACCGTACCGCCTCCCACGGCTGCCCCGGGCCCGGCCTGAGTCACCTGATCGCCGAACCGCCGGGCCAGGTCCTGCGCCGGTCGGTCCGAGGCGGGCGCGCACTGAGTGACAGCTGCGGTCACCTGCCTCCGGTTCGACTTCCGGTGGGCGGCCTCTACGTGCGGCTCGGGTCCGGCTGGAGGAAGCCGGTCAGTGCGGAGGTCAGTGCTTCGGGCGCCTGTTCGGCGACGTGATGTCCGCAGTCGATGCCATGGCCGCGGACGTCGTCGGCCCAACGGCTCCAGATCGCGCGAGGATCACCGTACAGATCCTCCAGGTCGTCTCGAAGCGACCAGAGGACCAGTGCCGGGCAGGCGATGCGCGTCCGTGCGGCGCGGTCGGCCTGCTCGTGCTGTCGGTCAATGGTGAGGCCGGCGCGGTAGTCCTCGAGCATGGCCCGTACCACGTCGGCGTTGCGCGTGGCCTGCCGCCACTCGTCGTAGTTCTCCTGTCCCATCACCTCGGGATCACCCTGGTACCAGCTGTCAGGGTCGGCGGTGATGACGCGCTCGGGGATGTCCGGTTGCGCGAAGAAGAACCAGTGCCACCACTGGGTCGCGAACTCGACGGTGATGCGCGACAGATGCTCCGTCAACGGCAGGCAGTCCGCGAAGACCACCTGGGAGACGGCCCCAGGGCGATCGAGCGCGAGGCGCAGCGCCACGCTCCCTCCGCGGTCGTGTCCGACGACCGCGAATCGGTGATGACCGAGGTGACGCATCACGGCCACCACGTCACCGGCGACCGCACGCTTGGAATAGCCCGCATGGTCCGCCGTGAAGCGCGGCCCCCTGGAGCGCCCGTACCCCCTCAGGTCCGGGCACACCACCGTGTGGCCGGCTCCGACGAGCAGTGGCGCGACCCGGTGCCACGTCGCTGACGTACGGGGATGACCGTGCAGCAGCACCACTGGTGGCCCGTCCCCGCCGAAGCGGACGAAGACGGACGCCTCCCCGACATCGATCTGCGCTGACTCGAAACCTTCGAACACTCTGGGCCTCTCTGTGCTCGCCTCAGGGATCTCCACGGCCGTCGGCGGGCGCCGGGCTACGGCGAGCACAGTGCAGGCCTGGAAGGGCCGCTGCCGTGCGGCATCCGGTGGCGAGCTGCCGACGGGTCACTCGGGCGGGTCGGTGTGTGCTTGCAGTTGTTGCCAGCAACGGTGCACGTGCTGTTCGGCCTCGAGTACGGCGAAGAGCGCCGCCCCGTCCCACGACGCGGCGGCCCGTCGACGTGTCCCGACGGCATGTTCCATGGCACGGCGCGGAGGGTGGAGCGGGCGGGCGCCGTGGGTTCGACGTGTGCGGTGCAGGACTGCTGCCCTGGCGATGAGGACAGCGGTGATGACCGCTGCGGCCGTCAGTGCGGTTGCCGCTTGATGGTCTGACATCTGTGCGAGCCTTCGCGAGCTGGGAGAGGAACGGGGCCGATCTGTGTCTTGTCGTACCGGCTTCTTTTCCTTGGTGCGAGCGCCCTCCTCGGGTGAGGCTGTGCGCGAGACGGGGGCAGGAGCGGGACGGCCTCCGGGCCGGGTGATCAGGCGGCGTCGGACCGTCGCCGACGGGCTTGCGCACGCGTGAGGGGTCCTCGACTGCCGCCCTGGATCAGGCGCAGGTGCCGGGGACGGGCGTGGCGGGACGGATGCGGGGTGCGGGTCAGCCAGTCCTCGACACGGTCCATCCCGTACAGCACCAGAGCCACCGTCGGCAGCAGCAGGCAGGCAACGATGTACACGGTGTCGGGCCCCCTCACGAAAGACAGCCGCGGACGGGTGCCCTTTCCGCAGCCGGCTACCGGCCCGCTGATGTGAAGGTCCCGTGGCTGTCGGCCCTGTCGACAGGGGACGGCATCCGTTGTGCCGCCCACCCCGAACGCCACTCCCCTCTCCGGTGACAGCCGCACTGGTCGGTCTCTCGCCGCGTTCGAGGGCCACGGCCGCGTCTCCTTTGCCCTGGAGCGGAGTGCCGTGACGCCCTGCTCGAACAGAGCCTCCGCACGGCTGATGGCTGCCGCCTCGGTGTCTGCGGCCGCCTGGGAGCTCCGGAGGCGTCGGGCCTGGTCGATCAACGCGCGCCTGAGCAGTCGTTCCTCGTCGGGGTCGTCGACGCGGCATGGATCAGGGCGACTTGGAATGAGACAGCGCAAGGCGCACGATGTGGACGGGGCCCCTTTACTGACGCACTGTCTGGGGACGCCTCCGCGTCTTGAGTACGACGACCGTCCCGACCCCCGCGAGGACCGACCCGAGCCCGCCGAAGGTCAACGGCATCAGCCACAGTGAGGCGAACCCGTCGATCCGCGCGTCCTGGGGGGAACGGGAGCGATAGAGCACCTCGACCCGCTCACCCTTGTAGTACGCCGGCGGATTGGAACCCGTGGAGTCCCGGAACGTCCTCCGCGTGCCACCTGCCGGCGTGAACTCGACCACCGGGTACGCCATCGGCTCGTCGTCGCCCCGATTTCCTCGGGATGCACCGTCGTGGTCCTTCCTCCACTCCAGGGCCACGACCGTGCCATGGGCACGCTCCGCACTGGTCAGGAACGAGACCGACTCCCCCGCCAGAGCGAGACCGATAAGGAAGAACAACGTCCCGCCCCCGATCAACCCGAACATGACCCACCGGCGGGCACGCTGCCCACGTACCTCGATATACACAACGTCCCTCTCACTTGTTCCCCTGTGAGGGACGCTATCCCGGGCCCCGGGTCACCGTGCTCCCGACCCCGGCGGCAAGACTTGTCCGGCCGATCAAGCTGCTCGTCGAGGTGCGACGTGTCCAAGACGAGCCTGAGCAGCGAGACCGGCTGCACGGTACGCCTGTGGGTCGAGCCGTGGGGCACCGATCACTGGATGCGTCCAGGCGAGGAGTTCACCGTGAACGAGGCGGAATGGCAGTGGGCCGAGGTACAGCGTGCGTCCGTCGGCAGGGGTCGGCCCCTCCGCACCGGGCGGGCCTCGAGTCACGGCATGTGGTCCAGGCGGACGACGACCATGGCGATGTCGTCGTTGGCCCCGCTGGCGAGGTCGAGGCGGGCCAGGAGGGCGTCCGCGAGGTGTTCCGCGCCGCAGCCGGTGCAGGTGGCGAGCGTGGTGGTCAGGCGGGTCAGGCCGGTGTCGATGTCCTCACCGCGGCGTTCGATCAGGCCGTCGGTGTAGAGGATGAGGGTGTCACCGTGGGCGTAGGTGGTGGTGGCCTGGGGCCGGGGGACGTGTTCGGGGCGGGCGCCCAGCGGTGGGTCGGTGGCCTGGTCGAGCAGGTCGCAGGTGCCGTCCGGGTGCAGCAGGACGGGCGGAGGATGCCCGGCGCTGCTGTAGATGAGCAGATGGCTGTGGCAGTCGACCAGGACCTGGACGGCGGTGGCGGCCAGCGCTCCCTCGACCGAGCGCGCGTACACCCCCAGGACCTCCAGTGCCTGGGCGGGACCGTGGACGGTGCGGGTGGCGGCGCTCAGCGCGCTGCGCAGTCTGCCCATGACGGTGGCGGCTACCAGGCCGTGGCCGACCACGTCGCCGACTGCGACGGTGAAGCGGCCTGCGGGCAGGTCGACCGCGTCGTACCAGTCGCCGCACACGTTCAGGGATCCGGTCGCCGGCAGGTAGCGCACGGCGATGTCCGGGTGCCGGGCGAGGTCCGGCGTGTGGAGCATGGTTTCCTGCAGGGCGACGGCGATGCGCCGTTCCCGGGCGTGGGCCTGCCGCAGTTCCTCGTTCAGCCGCTGCAGCTGCCGTGCCCGGGCGTACAGCTCGGCTTCCATGGCCGCTTCACGGCCCGGTCTCACCGACGGCAGGTGCGCTGTGCGGCGGGCGCGGACGACCTCCGTCATGTCCTCGGACCGGTGGATGATGCCGACCACCTTTCCGTCCGGGCCGAGAACGGGCACGTTGATCGCGGTCCACCAGCGTTCCTTGAACACCACGGGGTTGCCGGCGACCGGGATGTCGTACTTCTGCAGCGCCATGTGATCGGTCTGGCCGGAGGACAGGACCCGGTGCAGTGAGGCTTTCAGCGTCGCCACCCCGTCGGCCTCCGGTTCGGCAGGATTGTCCGGGAAGACGTCGAAGAGGTACTGCCCCACCAGCTCGGCCCGGATTCGTCCTGTCACCTCGCAGAAGGCCGGGTTGGCATCGATGATCACCAGGTCCGTGCCGAGCACCAGGCACGGGCTCGGAAGGGCGGCGAACACCGCCGTGTAGTCGATCTCCGGGCCGGTCACATGCGTTCCCTGCGAGTTACTCCCTCCTCAATCTACGAAGGGTCCGGCTCACGCGCCCGCCAAGCCCACTCTTGGTGTCAGGTGACGGCCGCGTACCCTGCCCCCGACGCCGTGGTCGTGCCCCCCTCTGTGACGAATGATGACGCTCAGCGAACTTTGCTCGCCGCCTCGGTGGGGCCGCGCCCTACTGGTCGTGCTGGACGGGCCGGGTCCCGGCGAGCGTGTCGCGTTCGCACGGCGTGCGGACCGCGCGGGTCTTCCAGAGGGTGGGCCGGTCGTGGTGCGCGGGCCTCGACGGAGGAGATCGTCGTCCGGACAACCTCCTCGCGGTCTTCGTCGCAGCGGGCGCCGCGCTCGAAGCGCGGGGCGGGACGAACGGCGCACCGCTGCAAAATCGGAGCGCAGGAGCGCCGTCGCGCTGCAAACTGCCCCGATGATCACCGTGCCTCCTGCTGTGCTGGATTCGTTGTACGGGCTCGCGTTCGGCGACGCCTTCGGTGACCGTTGGTTCGGGATTCTGCGCCGGGACGGTCCGGCAGGCCTGGAGGCGCGGACCCTGCCCCCGGAACCGCTGTGGCGGTGGAGTGACGACACCGCCCAAGCGCTCGTCCTCGTACGGGAACTCGTCGAGGGCGGCGGCACCGTCGACCAGGACCGCCTCGCCCTACGCTTCGCGGCAGCCTACGCCGATGACACGCACCGCGGCTACGGAGCCTCGATGCATGACGTGCTCCGCCGGATCGGTGCGGGCGAACCCTGGCAGGAGGTGGTCGCCGGACAGTTCGGCGGCCAGGGCTCCTGGGGCAACGGCGCAGCCATGCGCGCCGCCCCGCTCGGCGCCTGGCACGCCGCCGACCTCGATGAGGTCGCTGAACAGGCCGCCCGCCAGGGCGCGGTCTCGCACCATCACCCGGAGGCGGTGGCCGCGGCGGTGGCGGTCGCCCTCGCCGCGGCGCTGGCAACCCGCAGCCGGGGCGGGCACGCCCCGGCCAGGCCGGACTTCCTCCGAGCAGTCGCCGAACGACTTCCCGACAGCGACGTCCGGTCCGGAGTGCGGGTCGCGGCCCGGATGCCGGAACGCACCTCGGTCCGGCATGCCGCGGAGGTCCTGGGCTCCGGCTACCGGATGTCAGGGCCCGACACCGTCCCGTACGCCCTGTGGTGTGCGGCGGGACACCTCGACGATCTGCACGAGGGCCTGTGGTTCACCGTCGCCGGGCGCGGCGACATCGACACCACCTGCGCTGTCGCGGGCGGGGTGATCGGCGCCCGCACCGGCGTCGCTGCCCTCCCCCCTGCCTGGCACGCAGCTTGTGAACCGCTGCCCCCGGTCGTGACTGAGTGACAACTCTTCTCGGGTCGTGATGAGTTCAGGCGAATCCAGCAGATGAGTGGGCGTCCGATCGAGACGCTTGCTTCGCCTGGCGGGCCAGGAACGCACGTGCGGCGCCCCAGGGGTACGCATGAGCCGGCGTTGCTCGAAGCCCCACTTCGGACCATCGCGGCAGTGCACCATCGCCAACTCCCGCCGAGCGAACCGACGATCACTCGGCTCGACGGGCGGCCACGGAGGCGCGGCCCCGGCTGGCTGATGCGGTGCAGGCCGCGCCCCTTAGACTCGGCGCCCGTACTAGTCGTGATCATTACTGGAAGGGATCACATGTTTCAGGACGCTCCGATCTATCACCAGCTTGTCGCGGAGCGTGGCGATGTACCTGCGCGCGTACGTGACGCGGCGGTGAGCATACTGCGCGAACTCGATCACGTAATCGGTGCGATGGCGTTGCCCGCCCTCTCGACAAACCCTGTGCCGCTCCGGGAGTCTGACGCCGCAGCGCGAGCGGCGCTTCCGCTACCCAGGTCGTAGACCGCTGCCGGTAGGGGTATTGGGCGGATTCCTGTGCGTCCTGCACCGAGGACTCAGTGATGACGAGGCCTGTTGCAGCGTCCGTCCGTGGGGCGGACAAGGGTTCTTCGTCCCTGCGGAGGGCTTGGCCGTGTCACCATGCCCAAGCCCTCCGCAGGGGCTCCCGCGAGGGCTGCACACGTCGGTGAGAGTGGCGATGACCGCCGCGGCGGTCACGGCCTCCCCTCATGCGGGGCGCGGGCTCGCGGTGTTGAACGGGCGGGGCTAGAAGAACACCCCGCACCGCAGCAGCACGTTCGCGTACGGGCGGGCCTCGCCGGTGCGCACGATCAGCCGGGCTTTCGCCGACAGTTCCTTCAACCGCTCGTGCGGGACCAGGGTCAGACCGGGGAAACGGTCCTCCAGCAGGGTGCGGTGCGGACCCTCCAGTTCCCGTGCCGCCGTCGCGCCCTCCACCACCAGTTCGGCCAGCAGACCGTCCAGCACCTCCACGAAGGACGGCACACCGGCCCGGAAGGCGAGGTCCACCACCCGGGGGCCGTCCGGGATCGGCATGCCCGCGTCGCACACCAGCACCTCGTGGCCGTGGCCCAGTTCGGCCAGCGCTCCCGCCAGGTGGCGGTTGAGGATGCCCGCCTTCTTCACAGTGCCTCGACCTCCGAGGCCGTGGGGTACGACTCCTGCGCGCCCCGCTTCGTCACCGCCGCGGCACCGACCCGCGCCGCGTACGCCGCCGCCTCCGGCAGCTCCGCGCCCGTGCCCAGTTTCCAGGCCAGGGCGGCCGTGAAGGCGTCCCCGGCGCCGGTGGTGTCCACCGCGTCCACCGCCACCGAGGGCACCCGGGCCGCGCCCGAGCCGTCGCACACCAGCGCTCCGTCGGCGCCCAGCGTCACGACCACCGAGCGCGGGCCCTCGGCCAGCAGCAGCCGCGCCCAGTCCTCGGGGTCGCCGCCCGTGCGGTCCGCACCGAGGATCACCCGGGCCTCGTGCTCGTTGACGATCAGCGGATCGCAGGCCGCCAGGACCTCCGGCGGCAACGAGCGCGGCGGGGACGGGTTCAGCACGAACCGGGAGCCCGGCGCCAGGTTCCGCACCACTTCCACCACCGTCTCCAGTGGGATCTCCAGCTGCGCCGACACCGCCCTGGAGGCGTGCAGGAGGGCCGCCGACGCCCGCACGTCCTTTGGAGCGAGCCGGCCGTTCGCGCCGGGCGACACCACGATGCTGTTGTCCCCGGAGGGGTCCACGGTGATCAGCGCGACACCGGTAGGTGCCCCGCCCTCCAGGACGCCGACCGTGTCGACACCGGCCGCGCGCAGGGAGTCCAGCAGCAGCCGGCCGTGACCGTCCTCGCCAACCCGCGCCAGCAGGGCCGTACGTGCCCCGAGCCGGGCGGCGGCGACCGCCTGGTTGGCGCCCTTGCCGCCCGGGTGCACGGCCAGGTCACCACCGAGCACCGTCTCACCGGCGGCCGGCCGCCGCTCGACGTCGATCACCAGGTCGGCGTTGGCCGAACCCACGACCACCAGGTCGTAGTCGTACATCAGTTGACTCCCCACACGTTCGTCCCCGTCACGATCCGCGGCGGAAGGCCGCCCCGCACCGGGGCCGGGCCTTCCGCCGGTGCCGTCCCGCTCAGCCGCTGAAGCCGGCCACGTTGTCCTTCGTGACCACCTTCACCGGCACCTTCACCGCCTGCTCCACCTTCTTGCCCTGGACCGCCTTGAGCGCGTTGTCCACGGCGATCCGGCCGAGCTGGGTCGGCTGCTGGGCGACCGACGCGTACAGCGTGCCGTCCTCGACCGCCTTCAGCCCGTCCGGGGTGCCGTCGAAGCCGACCACCTGCACCGACTTGCCGGCCTTGGAGCCGAGCGCCTTGATCGCGCCGAGCGCCATTTCGTCGTTCGCGGCGATCACACCCTGCACGTCCGGATGAGCCTGGAGCAGGTTCGACATCACGTCGAGGCCCTTGGTGCGGTCGAAGTCGGCGGGCTGCTGGGCCACCACCTGGATACCCGGGTAGGCCTTCAGGCCCTGCGCGAAGCCGGCCGCCCGCTCCCGCGCCGCCGAGGTGCCCGCCTGGCCCTGCAGGATCACGATCTTGCCCCGGCCGCCCAGCTTCTCGGCGATGGTCTTCGCCGCCTGCTCACCGCCGGCCACGTTGTCGGAGGCCACCAGCGCGTCCACGGACGCCTTGTTGACGCCCCGGTCGACCGCGATGACCGGGATGCTCGCCTTGTCAGCGGCCTTGACCGAGTTGCTCGCGGCGTCCGAGTCCACCGGGTTGACGATGATCGCGCCCAGCCCGGAACTGGTGAAGTTCTGCAGCTGGTTGGCCTGCTGGGAGGCGTCGTTCTGGGCGTCCGTGACGGTCAGGTCCACTCCCCGCTTCTTCGCCTCGGCCTGCGCGCCGGAGCGGATCTGCACGAAGAACGGGTTGTTCAGCGTGGACAGCGACAGGCCCATCTTCGGCGTCGTCGAGGACGAGGAACCGTGCAGGAAGGAGGTCGCGCCGACGATCGCCACCGTGACCACGGCCGCGAGCGCGTACGTCGCCGTCTGTCGGCCCTTGTTGCCCCCGCCGCCGCTGGTCACCGGGGTCGCCCCGGCCTTGCGGCGCACGGTGTCCAGCAGCACCGCCAGCGCGATGACGACACCGATGACGACCTGCTGCCAGAACGCCGAGACGTTCAGCAGGTTGAGGCCGTTGCGCAGCACCGCGAGGATCAGCGCGCCGATCAGCGTGCCCGAGGCCTTGCCGGTGCCGCCCGCGAGGGAGGCACCTCCGATGACGACCGCGGCGATGGCGTCCAGCTCGTAGCCGTCGGCCGCCTGCGGCTGCGCCGAGGACAGCCGGGAGGCCAGCACGACGCCCGCCACCGCGGCGAACACACCGGACAGGGCGTAGATCGCGAGCTTCTGCTTCTTCACCCGCAGACCCGACAGCCGGGCCGCCTCCTCGTTGCCGCCGATCGCGTACATCGAGCGGCCGATGTAGGTCCGGCCGAGCACCAGCGCCGCGATCAGGCCCATCAGCACCATGACCAGCACCGGCACCGGCAGCCAGTCGCCGAGGGTGTCACCGAGGTGCGAGACCGAGTCCGGGAAGGGGATCGGCACACCGCCGGAGATCACCAGGGACAGGCCGCGCGCCACGGACAGCATGGCGAGGGTCGCGATGAACGGCGGCAGCTTGCCGTAGGCGATGAGGAAGCCGTTCACCAGACCGGCCGCGACACCGGTGGCGACGGCCAGCACGAGGGCCAGGAACACCGGCACGCCGTGGCTGGTGGCGCTCCAGGCCAGCACCGTCGCCGACAGCGCGGCCACCGAGCCCACCGACAGGTCGATTCCCGCCGAAACGATCACGAACGTGGCGCCGAAGGCGAGGATCGCCGTCACGGCGGCCTGCACGCCGATGTTGAGCAGGTTGTCCGTCGTCAGGAAGTCACCGGACAGCGCCGACAGGACGATGACCAGGACGATGAGCGCGGTCAGCGCACCGTTGTCGAGCAGCAGCCGGCGCAGGCCGTCCCGGGCGCCACTCGCGCCCGTCGTGCTCTTGAGCGTGTCAGTGGCCACGGGGGGCCTCCTTCGCGGTGTTGTCGGTGGTCGTGGTGGAGACGGCGAGCGCCATGACGGCGTCCTGGGTGGCCTCGTCGGCGGTGAGTTCTCCGGCGATCCGGCCCTGGGCCATGACCAGGACCCGGTCGCTCATGCCGAGCACCTCCGGCAGATCGCTGGAGATCATCAGCACGGCGGCCCCGGCGGCCGTCAGCTCGTTGATCAGCTGGTAGATCTCGACCTTGGCGCCGACGTCGATACCGCGTGTCGGCTCGTCGAGGATCAGCACCTTGGTGTCGGCCAGCAGCCACTTGCCGATGACGACCTTCTGCTGGTTGCCGCCGGACAGGGTCCGCACCTGCTGCCCGAGCCCGGCCATCCGCACGCCCAGCTGCTCGGCGATCCGCTCGGCCGCGGTGTGCTGCGCCTTGCGGTCGACCAACCCGGCCCGGGTCGCCGACCGCATGGTCACCAGTCCCAGGTTCTCTTCCACGGAGGCGTCCAGCACCAGCCCCTGGCCCTTGCGGTCCTCCGGCACCAGCCCGATGCCGGCTGCCATCGCCGCGTTCACGTCGTGCCGCCGCAGGCCGCTGCCGGAGACCTTCACGGTCCCGCCGTCGTAGGGGTCCGCGCCGAACACGGCCCGCACCACCTCGGTGCGGCCCGCGCCGACCAGGCCCGCGACGCCGACGACCTCGCCGGCGTGCACCTGGAAGCTCACGTCGTGGAAGACGCCGTCGCGAGTCAGGCCCTCGACGCTGAGCAGCGCAGCGCCCTGCTCGGCCCGCTGCCTCGGGTACTGCTGCTCGATCGAGCGGCCCACCATGAGCCGGACCAGCTCGTCCTCGGGGGTGGCGGCCGGGACCTGCCCGACGCTCCGGCCGTCGCGGATCACGGTGACCCGGTCGCCCAGGGCGGCGATCTCTTCGAGGTGGTGGGTGATGAACACGATCCCGACGCCGTCCTCACGCAGCCTGCGCACGATCGCGAACAGCTTCTCGACCTCCTCCGAGGTCAGCACGGCGGTCGGCTCGTCCATGATGAGCACCCGCGCGTCCAGGCTGAGCGCCTTGGCGATCTCCACCATCTGCAGCCGGGCGATGCCGAGTTCACGCACCCGCGCGCGGGGTGACACGTTGACCCCGACCCGCTTCAGCAGGACCTCGGCGTCGGCCTCCATCCGCTTGCGGTCGATCATCCCGAACCGGCGGGGCTGCCGGCCCAGGAAGATGTTCTCGGCCACCGTCAGATCGGGGACCAGGTTGAACTCCTGGTAGATGGTGGCGATCCCGAGCCGTTCGGCGTCCTGCGCACCGTGGATGCGCACTTCCTCGCCGTCGGCCAGGATCCGCCCGGCGTCGGGGGTGTAGGCACCGGAGAGCATCTTGATCAGCGTGCTCTTGCCGGCGCCGTTCTCACCGAGCAGCACGTGCACCTCACCCCGGCGCAGGTCGAAGTCGACAGCGTCGAGCGCGACCACGCCGGGGAAGGTCTTGCGGATGCCCTCGATGCGCAGCAACTCGTCCGGGTTGCTCACGACGTGCTCCTTTGCACTGGGGAGGGGGACTGCGTGGGGGCTGCGGGAGCCGGCACCGGCTCGGGGGCGGGCTCGCCGCACGAGCGGCGCACGACGAGCCGGGCGGCGAGCGTGACGGACGCGGGGACCCGCCCCTCGATCCGGTCCACCAAGGCCCGTACGGCGGCCCGGCCCAGCTCGCCCGTGGGCTGGGCGATCGCGGTGACGGGCGGATCGGTGTGCACGAACCAGGGGATGTCGTCGAACGCGGCCAGCGCCAGATCGTCCGGGACGCGCAGCCCCCGGGCCCGTACGGCGTCCAGCGCACCGAGCGCCATCAGGTTGTCGGCCGCGAACACGACCTCCGGCGGTTCGGGCAGGTCGAGGAAGCCTTCGGTGACCCGGCGCCCGCTCGCGGCCTGGAAGTCGCCCTGGCCGATGTAGACGTTTGGGAGCGGGATGCCGTGCTCGGCGAGGGCGGCCCGGAAGGCCTCGACGCGCTCGCTGCCGGTGGTGGTGGCCGCGGGCCCGGCAATGATCGCCAGCCGCCGGTGCCCCAGCCGGCACAGGTGCGCCACCAGGTCCCGCACCGCCGCGCTGCCGTCGGACCGCACCACGGGCACGTCGACGCCCGGGATCCACCGGTCCACGAACACCATCGGGGTCCCCGCGCGCACGGCGTCCAGCATCAGCGGGGAGCCGCCGTCGGTGGGAGAGACGAGGAGTCCGTCGATACGGCGGTCCAGAAGGTTGCGGACATGGTGGTCCTGGAGGTCGGGCCGCTCGTCGGCGTTGCCGATGATCACGCTGTAGCCGAGCGCGCGGGCCTCTTCCTCCACGGCCCTGGCCAGCTCGGTGAAGTACGGGTTCAGTACGTCGCTGATGACCAGACCGAGGGTGTGGGTCTGATCGGTGCGCAGCGAGCGGGCGACGGCGTTGGGGCGGTAGTCCAGGGCCTCGACGGCGGCCAGCACCCGGGCACGTGCGTCGGCACTGACCGAGGGGTGCGCGTTCAGCACCCGCGACACCGTGGCGACGGACACACCCGCCGCGGCGGCGACGTCCTTGATGCTCGCCATCGCCGGCTCACCTCCTTGTGAGACTCGTGGAATCGATTACACGCATGACGTAGGAAGGATTGGAATCGATTACACGGGATCGAGGCAAGGGGGTGCGGGTGGCCGAAACCCAATCGTGACCGGGGCGCGGGGTGGGGTCGGCCGCGGAGTGGCGGGCAGGGCCGGGCGAAGGCGAACGGGCACTCGAGGTGGCGGAGGCCGGCTCGGCGGAGGCCCGTTTGGCGCGGGCCGGCTCGGCGGCAGCCCGTTCGGCGCGGGCCGGCTCGGCGGCAGCCCGTTCGGCGCGGGCCGGCTCGGCGGCACCCCGTTCGGCGGCGGCCCCTCGGGCGCCCTGCGTACGTGGGTCGGTTGCATGTGCGTGTCGGGGGGATGCCCGGGCGAGCGCGGTCTTTCCCACCCCACCCGTTCCGGCGACCGTGGACACGTGGACACTACGACCACGGCCTCACCCTGCCCACCGGCGGACTTGCTCTCGGCCGGATCCAACCAGTCCCGGTCCCGGACCTTGCCTGAGGGTTCGCCCTACCGCCGGACCCGGCAGACACCCGGAGAACGAAGGTTCACCGACCCGTCCGCTCACCTCGGACGGGCGGGAGTTGCGGGGCCCACCACCCCGAGATTGCTCCTCGCGCGCATCGGACTACAGGCTGCGCTTCGGTGCTCCCGTAGTCCCGGTGAGGCGCGGCGCTTGGGTGAGCGTGCAGCCGGGACGGATCAGAGGCCGCCGGTGTTGAGCAGCCGGTTGGGAGTGCCGGAGGGGACACCGCGCAGGACACCGCGGGTGGCGGTGTGGTCGAGCCAGACATGGACCTCGTCGGCCGTGGCGTGGGGGTGTGCCGACAGGTACAGCGCGATCACGCCGGTCGCGTGGGGCGCGGCCCAGGATGTCGCGCCGTCGTTCTCCGTGGTCGTACCGCCGCCGGCGAGGGCGGCGGTCACCTTCTGGCCGGGGGCGTACAGGTCCACGCACCGTCCATAGTCCGATCCGTAGGAGCCGCTGTCGCTCCACGCGCGGTCCTTCGAGGTGGAGGCCGCCACGACGATCGTGCCGGGGACGCCGGCCGGGGAGTGCTTGCAGGCGTCGTCATGGAAGTTGCCGGCCGACACCACCGTCGGGATCCCCGCGTCGACCATCTTCTTCACGGCGGACTCCAGGGCCGCCGACCGGCGGTCGAGGTTGAGCGACATGTTCACCACGGCGGGCTTCTGCGCGTGCGCGGTGACCCACTTGACCGACTTCACCAAGGCCGCCTCGGCCTCCGCCTGGGAACCGCCTCCCTCGCTCTCGCACAGGATGCCCTGGACCCGTACGAGCTCCGCCTTCGGCGCCACCCCGTACCGCGCCCCGCCGATGATGCCCGCGACGAACGTGCCGTGGCCCATCCCATCCTCGCTGAAGCAGTCACCGGAGTCCTTCGCGCCCACGAAGTCGGCGCCCAGGTGGGCGCGTCCGCCGAACTCCTTGTGGGCGATGTCCATCCCGGTGTCGATCACATAGACGTGAACGCCCTTGCCCGTGGCGGTGGTGGTGAAGCTCCCGTTCAGCGGCCGCGAGCGCTGGTCCAGGATGTCGAGGTTCCATGGCACGTGCCGGGTGACGGGCGACGCCTCGGTCTGCGCGACCCCGGACAGCTTCCCGACGGCGGCGGAAGACGTCGGCGCGGAACCGGGCGACGCCCCGTTTCCGGTGAGCGCCACGGATTCGCTCTTCCCGTGCGTCGGGTGCTTCCCGCCGCGCATCCCGGCCGCCGCTCCGGCTTCCCCGCCGCAGGCCGAGGCCCCGAGCACTGTCGCCATGGCCACCACCATGAGACCGACCTTCGTCACGTTCCGCACCACAACGTCCCCCGCATCCCCGATTCAGCACAGTCAGCGCACAAGACGACCACGGCGGGCGGGCGGTTGCATGCACGTGCGGGTGTCCCCGTCCGACATGAGGAAGCGAGGGTACGTCCGTCGACCTCGACACCGTCACCGCCGCCGCTCTCCTCGTCTCGCTCCGATCAGGATCCGGCGGGCGCGAGTGAGAACCCGGCGAGTTCGCCCAGAACTCGGGCCGCCGGTGCCGGGTCGACCAGCCATTTCAGGTGGCTGCTGGTGAGTGTACGGACGTCGTAGGGGTTGTTCGGCGTCAGTGCGTCGCCCTCGCGGATCATCCGGTCCTGCATGGCGAGCGGCACGCTGGCGTCTTCGGTCAGCCGGATGTACGTCTTGGGGATCCGTCCCCAGGTGTCGGCCTGTGCCCGGTCGTCGGCTGTGCCGACGTCGAGATTCTCGTCAGGCTGGAAGGTGTTGAGGAAAACCATGAACTCCTCGTCCGTCCCATCGGCGAGGAAGGCCGCCTTGAAGGCTGCGAGGACGCCGGGGTCGGCGGTGCGGAAGTTGGAACGCAGCAGCCCGAGTTCGACAGGGCTCGCGACCATCGCCGCGGCCAGCCCTGTGGCGTCGACCGTGGCCATCTCGGGCTCGGCGTAGTAGGCGCTGACGTCGAGGTCGACGGGGCACCAGGCGGAGACGTAGACGATGCGGTCGATCAGGTCGGGCCGCTGGTTGGCCGCGACGGTGGCCGTCATGCCGCCTCGGCTGTGGGAGACGAGGATGACGGGCCCGTTCCGCTTGGCGCGCTCCAGTGTTCCGATGAGGTGCGCGGCGTTGTCGGCGAGCGTGACGCCCTTGATGGCCCCCGTCGCGGTGGCGAGTTCTTCGAGGTCCTGCGGCGCCTGATAGGCCCGCGGGTACGTCGCGGCGAACCCGTGCCCTGGAAGGTCGACGGCGACGGAGCGGTGGCCGAGCAGGCCGAGTTCGGCTTGGAGCGGCGCGAAGGAGAAGGAGTTCGCGAAAGCTCCGTGAACCAGTACGAACGTCGGTTGCATCAATCTGCTCACCTTCTGGGCTCTGCGACGTCAGCGGCACGCCGCTCGCCCGTTCCGGCGGCACGAGGGCGGCTCACGAACAGCTGCCTGCCATCCGTTGCCTCACCGTACTCAGTGAAAGATCATCCGCACTACTCGGACGAGTCCTTTCCGCTTGTGCACTCAGCCGCCCACTCCCCCGCATGCCCTTGGCTTCGGCGGACGGGTCTTCTCGTCACCCGCTGTGGTGCGCGGACCCTTCTCATCACGCCCCGGATTGCGGCAAGTTCGGGCGTCTCTCCGCCGAGGATCGAAGAGACGCCCTCGGGTCGTGCCGTTGCCGAATGCGGACAGATCCGGGTGAACGACGCCCGTGTCGACGCCACCTCATGGGGTGGGGCGAAGCAGCAGATGCGGCCGGTCGCCCTGCGGGAGCAGAGCGAGTTGCCGCGAGACCCGCACCGCACCACCACTCCTGCCGCCAAGCCCAAGACAGCGCCCACTGTCCGCACCCAGAAGCTGCCCGACGGCAGCACGGCCGAGATCCACAAGCTCGGCGGCCGGCACCACCTGCTCAAGATCGTCCACGACGGTGAGGTCCTGGGCACGATGGAGGCGGACCACCAGGACGCCGGGCTCGACGCCAACGACATGTTCATCGTGCTCACACCGGACGGCCGGGCTCGGGCCTGGATGGGCGGCGGACACCAAGGACCGGGCAACGTCGAGCTCATGGGCGCCGGGACGGCCAAGGTCACCAAGGACGGTGAGGACCACTGCCGCGCACGGATCCTCGGCGACGCCGGCGGCGTGTCCGCCACGCTGGACGCCAACGAACACGACGCCGGTGTCGAGGTCGACCGCGCCTACATCGTGCTCGGCGCCGGCGGCGTGATCAGCGCCCACGGGTAACCGCGGACCGGGCACCGCGGTGGGTTCACCTCGGTCGGCTCCGCCGTGATGACGGAGCCGCTCCGCCTCGGTCGTGTCTGAAAGTCGAAACAGGGTGGGGCGAGGCTTCCGTGCGCCGTCCGCCCGGCCGTCACCACCGGGACTGTGATCGTCTCCGGCTCCTCGTGGTGGAGCGTGCTACGGCTGTCGCAGTGCCGTCACGTTCCGCTTACGGCATCCCGTCGCAGGCCGCGGTACATCACTCCCGCCACGCACGCCACGAGGGGGACGGTCACGGCGGGCACGACAGGCCAGGGGATCCCGGTCCACACCGTCAGAAGACCCGTCCCGAAGCAGACGGAGACGACGGTGATGAGCATCCGCCTGCCGTACGGGTCCCAGGTGAAGGGCTCGGGGGCCCGAGGCCTGACCAGGCGCACCGCTCCGAAGACGAACGTCAGGGCCGCGAGGAGCCCGGCCATCAGCCCGAAGGCAGCGTTCATCTGGATCTCGTCGCGGGGCGCTTCGGAGGTGTCCTGCCGGACGCCGTCCTTGCTGAGCGCCATGATGGTGCGGCGCCAGATGATGCCGGTCACCTTGTCGCCCGGCTCCAGTGTCTCCAGGAGCGGCCCCGGGTCACCGAAGTCCGCGACCCTCCGCAGGGTAGCCCCGCCCTTCAGGGTTGCCCGATAGGTGGAGCTCTTCCCGCCGCTCTTCACCACCGTCTCCACCACGGTGTACCGCCAGGTACTCAGGCAGTCCTTCTCCACCCGGACCTGCTCGGTCGCGTGAGCAGGGCACGGCTGGGCGGCCTGATAGTCCCGGAAACGCCCACGGTCGGAGGGCAGCCACTCGGCGAATGCGATGAAGCAGAGCGCCGCCGCGATCACGGAGAGCAGGATCAGCAGGGCACCCACGAATCGGGGCCGGCCGGGCGCCCCCCGGCCTGCGTCGCTCTTCTTCTGCGTCGTGCTGCCCGTGCTGTGCGCCGTAGCCGTGGCTCGCTGCGCTGCCATCGCACCCCCTCACTCTCGTCCCATCTTCCATCCGACTGGGATCAAGGGTGCGACGAGGGGTGCGCGTGGGCCTATGGCCCCTTTCCGCAGACCCTCTGATCAGTAGGCGGAGTTGACGTTGTCGATGGAGCCGTAGCGGTGTGCGGCGTAGTTGGCGGCGGCGGTGATGTTGGCCACCGGGTCGGTGACGCT
>NZ_JBIUBE010000028.1:0-56183 GCF_044593395.1 Streptomyces sp. NPDC052301
CGGTGGACGGACCGTCGGTCCTGCCCCGGCCGACCCCGCCCCCCGGCGTCGGAGCGTTCGGCCCGGCTCCCGTGATGACACCGGGGGAAGCTCCGGGCCCCCCCCCCCCCCCCCCGCGGGGGGGGCGCCCCCCCCCCCCCCCCCCCCCCCCCCCCCACTCCCCCTTTTTTTCAAGGCCCGCGCTCGTGCGCCCAGCCGCAGTGGTCTCGCCCCGCCACCGCCGGCGGAGAGGCAGTCCTTACGATCGACTTGTGACGATCATCCACGAGTGGCGGGGCGACTTCGACGATGCGGCCCCCGACGCCCTCCATGCCGCAGGGTTCGACCACCCGCTCTCCCGGACCGACTGGCGGGAGCGACTGCGGCGCCACAGCCTCGGCTGGGTCTGCGCATGGGAGGACGGGTCCCTGATCGGCTTCGTCAACGTCGCCTGGGACGGCGGGGCGCACGCCTTCCTCCTGGACACGGTGGTCGCCCCGCACTGCCGTGGCCGGGGAGTCGGCGCCGGCCTCGTCGCCACCGCGGCCGAGAACGCCCGTGCCGCACGGTGCGCTTGGCTGCACGTCGACTTCGGGGAACGCCTGCGTCCCTTCTACTTCGCCGCCTGCGGCTTCCAGGAGACGACCGCGGGTCTGCTGGCTCTGTGAGTCGGGCGCGTGCGGCACAAGTGGGGTGCCGGGGGAAGGAGTTGCGGCCGCCGGTAGAGGGAAGGGTGCACACGGGGGCCGCTCGGGTGGGGGGTCGGGAGGGAGTCGCGGTCGTGGTGTATCTGGTGGAACTGCCGATCGGAGGAGCCGGCGGACAGGCGGGGGAGAGCGGCAGGGGCGCGATCACGGAGCACCCCGCGGACGGGCTGGTACAGGTCGCCCGGCCCGGACAGGTGGTGGCGCGCGCCACCCGGTCCCTCGGCGAACTGCTCTCCGGCGTACGGCCGGTGGCTGAGAACTTCGTGGACACCTTCCGTGGGATGACACACGGCCCCGACGAGATGTCCGTCGAGTTCGGGCTCTCCCTCCCCGCCGAGGCCGACGTGGTCATCAGCAGCACCTCCGCCCAGGCCAACTTCGCCGTACGACTGACCTGGGACCGCCGGGTCCCGGACGACGCGGCGGCACCGGACGCGCCGTCCGCAGCACCGGCCGACCGGTGAGAGGCTTCCTGCCCGTCGGTTCGAGCGGCCGGGTGAGGCTGCCGTCAGCCGTCCCGCCGGCCGTGCGCCCGGGCAGCTCCGTATGACAGCCGCCGTACCGCTGCCGGACGGTACGGGGCCGGGTCCCGGCACGCTGAGCGTCGCCCGGCTGCGGACCGGCGACGCGCACGGCGGCCCCCGCGGCGTCGGCTTCCTCGTCACCGAGGCCCGGTGGATGGGTGCAGGTGGCCGGCCACGGCCTGATCCACCGCTACCGGCTCGGGATCCCGGCCAGGGAGGAGGACCTCTACAACCTGGGCAGCGGCCCCCCGCAGCACGACCCGTACACCTTCCAGGACGTCTCTCTCGACGGCCGCACCGTCCTCTACACCGACGGCTACGGTCACACCGCCCTCTCCGCCTGGACCCCGACGTATGGCGTCGTTCCCTGTGCACGGTCATCGGTCACCGCGAACTGACCGAGAACGAACGCTCGGTGCTGCCGGCCGACGCACCCGAAGCCCCCCTCCGCCCCGACCCCGAACCCTTCGCTCCGGGGCCGGACCCAGGGCGCCCGGACATGATGTGACCAGCGAATCCTTCGACGGAAAGGGATGTGACGTGCAGTGGGTCGAGTCGGTCGTGTTCGCATTGTTTCCGCCCTTCGTGACGGGGGTGCTTCATCGGCCGGTCATGGCGACGCTCGACATCTTCGACCTGTGGAAGGGATGGTGGATTCCAGGTCCGGTCGCCCGGCGCGTCCCGAGGGCTGTCCTTCCCGGCTCAGCCGATGTCGGCCGGTACAGCGGGGACCTGGTGCATACCTCCCCCACGAGGCTGCAGGACCACTGGTGTGCGGGCATCCGACGGTCCGCCGGCATCGAGACCTGGCTCGGGCTCTTCGTCGTTCTCCCTGCTGCCGTGCTGGCAATGCTTGCTCTGGCCGGCCTGGTTCTCACCGTCCACCCCAGCGCTGCCGACGACCCGGAGTTCGCCCGGGAGAACTCGCTGCAGTTCTTCTCCTTCTCCGCCGGCCTGGCCAGCGCGGCCCTGCTCTGGCTCTATCGTTCACACAGCCTCTACCGGAGGCGAACCGGAGTGAGCCTGCCGCTCACCTCGGCCGTCGACCTCGCCCGGCTCCTGCGCAGTTGCTGGAAGGCCGGCGAAGGAAGCCTCCCGCTGCTCGCGCTCGACCAGCAGGTCACGCGCTTCAGCAACCGTCTGGGCTGGTTCGCCCAGTACGGCGTCGCCGGCGAGCGGCGGCGCAGCGCCCTCCGTCCGCACCTCGCCAGGGTGCAGCACACGCTGGAGACACAGATGTCGAAGGTCCTGCGGGACGGCCCGGACGCCCTTCCCCAGCTGGTCCGGCTCCTTTCCACCTTGCTCGACCGGTCGGTGCAAGGCCGGTGGATGGGGTTGCTGGACGAGGTGGACCTGCCCGAGGAGACGGCCGGTGTGGACACAGCCGACGAAGAGGGAAACGACCGCTGGGTCGTACTCGGGGGAGGCGCCGCGGCAGCGGTCATCGTGGTGGCCGCAGTCGCGGCCGGGCTCCCCGCGTCGGCCGTCGCTCCCGCCGCGCTGACCGCACTCATCGGCCCGGCGGTGATGTGGGGCAGCCAGAAGCTGGAAAGCGCGCGCCAGTACCAGCAGACCATGAGGGCCAGTCTGAACGGCGCCCCTGCGGGACCGGATACGACCACGGAGCCGGCGGCCGCACCCACTCGGTGACGGGTACCTCGGCCGGCCGACGACCCGGTGCGGAGCCGCACGGCCGACCCGGCCCGACGGCCACTGCGCCTCCCCCCGATACCGTGGCGGAGAGATCCCGGCCCGCGTCCCGGAAGGTCACCGCCGATGCCCCAGCCCGTCATCGCCGCCAACCCGGTCCTCGCCGAGGTCGTCCGGTCCGGATTCGTCGAAGGCCGGCACCGGGGCAGCGTGGTGCTGCTCGCCGCGGACGGCTCGGTGGAGCTGGCGGTCGGTGACGTGACGTCCCCCGTCTTCCCGCGCTCCTCCAACAAGCCGCTGCAGGCGGCCGGTGTGCTGCGGGCCGGTCTCGGCCTGGCGGGCGAACGGCTGGCCCTGGCGGCGGCGAGCCACTCCGGCGAGCCCTTCCACCGCGACCTCGTGCGCGCGATGCTCGACGAGCACGGACTGAACCCGGACCACCTGCGGTGCCCGCCCGCCCTTCCCCTGGACCAGGAGGAGCAGGAGGCCTATCTGGTGGCCGGCGGCCGACGCGACCGGGTGGCCATGAACTGCTCGGGCAAGCACACGGCGATGCTGGCAGCCGCCGCCCGGCGGAACTGGCCGCTGGAGTCCTACCTCGACCCGGACCACCCGTTGCAGCGGCTCATCCGCACGGTGGTGGAGGAGACGGCCGGAGAGGCGGTGGCCGCCGTCGGCACCGACGGCTGCGGCGCGCCGCTGATGGCGATCAGCCTGACCGGTCTCGCCCGTGCCTATCGCACGTTCGTCCTCGCCACGCCCGGCACGCCCGAGCGCCGGGTCGCCGACGCCATGCGCGCCCACCCCGAGTACGTCGCCGGCACCCGCCGCCACGACACCTGGCTCATGCGGGAGATCCCGGGCGTCCTGTCGAAGGTGGGCGCGGAAGCCGTCCAGGCCCTCGCCCTGCCCGACGGCCGCTCCCTGGCCCTCAAGATCGACGACGGCGCCGTCCGCGCCCTGGGCCCGGTCCTGTCCCGGGCGCTGCGCCTGCTCGGCGTCACGGCGCCGGTGGTGGACCGGGTGGGCCGTATGCCGGTGCTGGGCGGGGGACTTGAGGTGGGAGAGGTACGGGCGGTGTTCTGAGCCGCCGTGGCCGGGCCCCTGGGCCGTCGGGGCGTCCGGCCGGCCGGGCGGGCGAGTCCGGTGACGCAGAACTCGGCCGTGTCACGACAGGTGTCTGCCGTTCACACTCCCCGCCGGAGGCAACCCCACTGACATCCGGTCAAACCCTGGCCGACGCGCCGACGCGCCCTTTCGTTCAGTGAACACCTTGCGTGATGCTCTGCTCACCGGGGGAGATCGGCAGCTTCAGGACCGACCCAGGGAGGGAAAGACGATGCCTCTCGGAAGGATCGCCTTCTACAACAGGGCGGACGGCGTGGGCATCATCGCCGACGAGCACGGTGACAGACGCCCGTTCTCCGGCATGGAGACGCAGACCGTCCGCGAGGGTGAGCGAGTCGTCTTCGAGGTCGTCGGCGCGAAGGCCACCAACGTCATCGCCGTCCGGTGAGCCCGCCCCGCTCGACAGCGCCCCGCCCCGGCACCATCGGGAGCGGGGCGCGGTACTGCCCGGGAGACGACCGTGACCGGGTGCGCCCTCACGGCGTCCGGTCGTGGCCGGTGCCCGGCTGGAGGGCTTCCAGCATCGCCTTCGCGGTCTGCGTCGCGTCGTAGTCCTCGCCCACACCCGGCACCAGGATGATGTCGCCCTCGATGTGCCGCGAACGCAGCGGCGCGAGTTCCTGGTAGGCGTCCGAGTCCCACCAGGCTCGGGCCTGGGCGACCGAGGGGAAGCCGATGACGACGACGTGTCCGGGCCAGCTGCCCTCCTTCACCTCGTGCTGCGCGGCGTGCACGAGGAACCGGCCACCGTACGGTTCGAAGGTCGAGGTGACGCGTGCGATGTACTCGGCGATCTCCGGGTGCGGCGCGGCTTCCTGCAGGTGGCCTATGACGTAGGCGGACATGGCATCCTTCCGGCTGATCGGCTCTCGACGACCACGATTCTGCCGTCGGCGGCGCCGGGGCGCGATGACCTCGGAGGTAAGAGACGTGTCGTGCCGCTCACGTCCGGTGTGGGTGCACGGGCGCCGGGCCGGGCGCCAGGAGAGCAGGAACGGCTGCCCACCGGAGCTGTGGGTGGCCGGGTGCAGGCGTTCACGTTGCTGCGGCAGGTGTCGTAGTCCCGCTGTATCAAGGTGCACACGCCGGCCGACGCGGTGGTCCGCAGCGCGCCCCCTGCTCCCGGCGCCGCCTCCAGGTTCCCCGTACGTGGCCGGCACGCGCCGACCCCGCTCGACGGCCTCGGCCTGACCGCGCACGGCCGCGGGCAGCAGGGGGCCGTGCGCGGTGCCACCGTCGCGGACGTGGAGTCCGCGCAGGTCTTCGACGAGGTTTCGCGGCGAGCGATCCTCGAGGCCGGCAGCCGCGCCGGTCACAGCGTTCCTCTGCCGACCGCGAGCGGCGGACTGGCCGGCGTGATCCCCGCCCGTCGAGGCCGTCCTCCACTGAGCCGCGGTGTGGTCGTGCCGCCGACGCCGTCAGTCGGACGCCACTCGCTCGACACGCGGCTCGGCGATGCTCCGGTAGTCCTCGGCGGCCAGGGCGATCGAGCGGTCGAGCCGGGCGGCGTTGAAGTAGAACTCGGGATGGACGAGGAGCTCCGGGTCGACGAACAGCTCCAGGCGCTCGTCGAAGGAGAAGGGCAGGATGGTGCCGCTCGCAGAGCCCGCGAGCTCCTCGGCGATCTCGGGAGAGGCGAACGAGGCGTAGGTGCCGCCGTACAGCGCCTTCACGGCCGCGAGGTCGACCCGCTTGTGGCCGGGGACGACCACCAGCGCGAAGCGCTTCTCCTTCTTGCCGATCTTCACCATCACGATGATGCACTTGGCCGCCTGCGCGAGTTCATGGCCCCGAAGCGCGCTGACGGCCTCGGTGCCGCCCTCGGGGGCGTGCTCGATCACCCGGTAGGCGGCCCCGTGCTCGTCGAGCAGGGCGATCAGCTTTCCATAGGTGTCGTCGGCGGCGGCCATGCGAGTCCTTCCGTTGCAACTGGTACCTGGGTCGCTCGAGTTGACCTTAATGGCCGACGGCGTCGTGCGGGACGGCGGCTGCCGGCCACCACCCGGGCTCGGTGCCGCAGTCACGCGCGATCGCCTCGACGCGCTCCGGTTCGTGTCGCGCCGCGTCCGGGGTGGGCGAGGTCGAGGGCCGACCCGGCGCGGGCGGTGATGTGGAGGATGTCCTGGCGCGTGGCCGCGTCGAGGCCGGGGTGCCCTGGAGGCGGCGGCCCGCTCGCTTCAGCAGGCGGGTGACCGCCTGCCGCGTCTCACCCGTGCCAGACCTGGGCGCCGGGCTCGCTCGCGCCACTCCTGGGCGATCTCTTCGGGGGTGGGGTGTATCTCATATGTGGATCGACGACGTCGGGGCGGGTCCCGACACGGCACCGGTGAGCGGCGGTGACCGGGCGTCACGCCACGTCCAGTTGAGGGTGGCGACCATGTGCCTCCAGGGCGGCCTCAAGAGCAGGCCCGGAGGAACTCGATGAGCGCCGCGTTCACCTCGTCCGGGCGTTCCTGCTGGGTCCAGTGCCCGCAGCCCGCCAGCTCGAGGGGTTCCCGCCGCAGGTCCGGCATCAGGGTGGGCAGCTTCTCGATGAGTTCGGGCGTGCCGGGGAAGGCCGGGACGACGTCGCGGTCGCCGTAGATGTACAGCGCGGGCGAGGTGACGACGGCGCCGTGCCACGGCGCGGTCAGTTCCCAGTTGCGGTCGAGGTTGCGGTACCAGTTGAGAGCCCCGGTGAAACCCTTGGAGAAGCTCTCGGTGAGCGCGTCCAGGTCGTCCTCGCCGAACCACTCCGGCAGCACCTCGGGATTCTGCATGGCCGCGAGCCAGCCGCGCTCGGGGTCGACCAGGGGCTGCCTGCCCTCGCCGGTGTCGGGTGCGTCGCCGGAACCCCAGTAGAAGAACTTCCGCAGCGCGGTGCGGGTGTCCTGCGCGAACTCGGCGTCGGCGACACCGGGGCGGTTGAAGTAGTTCCAGTAGAAGCGGCCGCCGAACCGCTTGTCCATGGCGGCCAGCGGCGGCTCCGTGCCCCGGAACGGGGGCGGCACGCTCAGACCGGCCACCCCGAGCACCAGGTCCGGGCGCAGCAGGGCGGTGTGCCAGGCGACCGGTGCGCCCCAGTCGTGCCCGACGACGTACGCCTTCTCCTCGCCCAGGGCCCGGATCAGTCCGACGACATCGCCGACCAGGTGGAAGATGGTGTACGCGTCGACCGCTTCGGGATGGTCGCTGCGCCCGTATCCCCGCTGGTCGGGGGCGACCGCGCGGAAGCCCGCCGCGGCCAGCGGTCCCAACTGGCGGTGCCAGGAGTGCCATGACTCGGGGAAGCCGTGCAGGAGGACGACGAGCGGGCCGCTGCCCTGCTCGGCGATGTGCAGCCGAATGCCGTTGACGTCCACCATCCGATGCTCAATCATGCGCATGAGCGTACGCGCCGTGATCACCGGGCCGGCGGGGCAGGCGCGGCGCCTGCCGCGAGTGTCCCCGTTCGCCTCAACGAGCGGGCAGCAGGGCCGGCGGTCCGCGGCGCCGGCCGGTCCGGTCGATGGTGACCGAGGTGGCGCCCGGACCGGTCCCGGCCGGACCCTGTTGCCTACGCCGAACCGCCCACGCTCCGATCGGTGACGCCCGCTTCGCGCAGTGCCAGCCAGAGGTTGCGCACGGAGGTCGGCGGCCCGGCCGCCTCGCCCCGCTCACCCTCGACGGCCCGCTCGCGCACGAACCGCGCCAGCCCCACTCCGTCGATCACCCGGTTCCCCGAGCCGTCCCGCCCCCTGGGCAGCCGGCCCGCGTCCGCCCACCGGCGCGGTCTTCGGACTCACTCGCAGCAGGCGCGCGGCCTGGCCGATGCCGTACGTGGGCACCGGAGAACCCTAGCCGCCCGCTTTCCTCGCGCGGTCCGGGCGGAGCACCGCGTCGGACCGGGCCGCGCACCCTTGCGCCGTGGCCGCCGGCTGCTTCGCAGGAACCGCTACATCGCAGGAACCGCTACTTCGCAGGAACTGCTACTTCGCAGGAACCGGGAAGAGCATGCAGCTGCTGGTGGCGTGGGCGAGCAGGCGGTCCTCGGAATCGAGCAGGAGCGCCTCGGCCAGGGCGGTGCGGCGGCCGTGGTTGAGGACGCTGCCGACGGCACGGACCTTGCCGGTGTCGACGGTGATCGGGCGCAGGAACTTCACGCTCAGGTCGAGCGAGGTGTACCCCGTCCCCGCCGCCAGCACGGACTGCACGGCACAGCCCGCGGCCGAGTCGAGGAGCGTGGCGTAGACGCCGCCGTGGACGCTGCCGATGGGGTTGTAGTGCTGCTCTCCCGGCTCCAGGACGAAGACCGCACGGCCGAACTCGACCTGCTCCAGGGTGAAGCCGAGGGTCGCGGCGATGGGAGCGGCCGGCAGGCGTCCGCTCAGCACGCTGCGCAGGAAGTCCAGACCGCTCTCCTGGCCGACGGCAGCCGCCGAGATCCCCGGATCCTGCCACTCGACCGTGCGTGACCTCGTCATCGCCCTCTTCCTCCTCATCTGACTTCTGAATGCGAAGCTAGCTGGGCGTGGCTCTGGCTGTCAACGGTGAAGCCAGCCTACGATGGCCGCATGACCTGGCTGGAGACCAGCACGGAGAACTGCACGGTGCAGCGCACCCTCGAGCTGATCGGCGAGAAGTGGTCGCTGCTGGTGTTGCGGGACGCGATGAACGGCGTGCACCGCTTCGACGACTTCCGCCGGCACGTGGGCCTGTCCGAGGCGGTACTGGCGGACCGGCTGCGCAAACTGGTCGCCGCCGGGATCCTGGAGACCGTCCCGTACCGCGAGCCGGGCCACCGCACGCGCCACGAGTACCGGCTCACCCGCAAGGGCTGGGACCTGTGGCCCGTGATGATCGCGCTCAAGCAGTGGGGTGACCGGTACACCGCGGACCCGGAGGGGCCACCTCTGGAAGTGCGGCACCGGGACTGCGGTGAAGCGGTGGAGGCCGTCGTCGTCTGTACGGGAGAACACGGACCGCTCGTGCCACGACAGGCCTACACCCGGGCCGGTGCCTCGGCGCGCGTCAGAGATTGATCACGTGGAGAGGCAGGGGATCCGCGCCTCGCTCCTCGAAGTCCTCGGCGCGACGGCGCGGCTGGTGACGCGGGCTGCTGCGTGACGGCCCGGTGCGAGGCCGAGGTGCCGTTCCGGTTGCGCCTCGGGGGTGCGGCTCGCAGTCTGCCGTCATGGACCTCACTTCGCGTGCAGGCGTGCGGCCCGTCCTGGTGACCGGTGCCGCGGGCAGGATCGGCGCCGTAGGGCGAACCGTGGCCGAGGGGTTGCGCCGACGAGGTCTGCCCGTGCGGGCCATGGTGCGGAGCGATGACGATCGCGCACAGGCGCTGCGCGCGACCGGAGCGGAGGTCGTGGTCGGGGACCTGACATGCGCACGCGATGTCGCCGACGCCCTGGACGGCTGCGCAAGCATGTACTTCGGCATGGCCGTGTCGGCGCAGTATCTCGAGGCCGCCATGACGACGGCAGCCGTCGCGCGGGCGTCCGGAGGGCTCGAAGCGCTCGTGAACATGTCCCAGCTGACCGTCTCGGAGATGAGTCTCACCAGCACCTCGGAGTCGCACCAGCAACGGCAGCACTGGCTGGTCGAGCAGGTCCTCGACTGGTCCGGGCTGCCGGTCGTCCAGGTCCGGCCCACCGTCTTCCTGGAGAATCCGCTCTTCCGGGTGGGCTTCGCGTCCGTCGCACGCGACGGCACCGTCCGGCTGCCCTTCGGGGCGGCGAAGACCTCGCCGGTGGCGGCCGACGACGTCGCCGCTGTCGTGACGGAGATCCTCGCCCACCCCGCCCCGCACATCGGCCGGGTGTACGAGCTGACCGGCCCTCGCTCGGAGGGCATCGCCGCCATGGCGACGGAGATCTCCGAAGTCCTGGGCCGGCCGGTGGGCTACACCGACGTTCCCCTGCAGGAGTGGCTCGACCGCGAACTCGCGGCGCTGGAACTGCCGGAGCACGTCTTCCAGCACATCTCGACCATGGCTCGTCTTCATGCGGAGAATCGGTACGACCGTGAGACGGACGACGTGGAGCGGGTCACCGGACGTCCGGCTTCGGGCGTGGCCGATTTCGTCCGCGAGCACCCTGAGCTGTTCCCGCGCTGAACGCCGGCCTGGCGGTGCGTGATCAGTCGAGCTGGAACGTCGCCTCGACCGGGTAGTGGTCGCTGGGAGCGTTGGTGTCGGTCTGGCCGGTGGTCCAGCCGGACTGGGGGTCGAAGTCGACCTTGACGGTCGACGTCGCGGCCGGCACGGGACGGCCCGGCGCGTTCAGGTGACCGAGGTAGTCCAGGTCGTCCCGGTAGTCCTTCGGAAAGGACTCGACACCGGACATGTACTGGCACCAGGCGGATACCGCGCAGTCCATGGTCCGCACGGTCTGGCCGGGATCGTCGGCCGGGCTGCCGAGCACACCGTTCACCGCGGTCTGGGCGTGGGCGTAGTCGCTGCGTGACCGGCCGCCGTAGTACTCGACGTTGAGGTCTCCGCCGATCAGCACCGGACCGCTGGAGCCGACGATGCCGTCCACCCAGGTGCGGATCTCCCCGAGCTGGGCCAGCCGGGTGGACTGCGTGGTGTCGGTGGACGTGTCGGACTCGTCGGCCTGCAGATGGGTGCCGACCACCCAGCTCTTCACGCCGCCCTTGTCGATCTCCACCAGTGCCGCGCCCTTGTTGGCGTGGTAGTCCCAGGTGCCGTAGGTGGAGTTGCGGAAGACGTGGGCGTACTGGGCCGTGATCGGATACTTGGAGAGGATCATGGTGCCGCCGTTGATGACGAACCACGAGTCGGAACAGTCGCCGCTGATGCCGGTCCAGCCACCGCCGGAGCAGGTCTGGCCGACGACCGGGGTGCGGTATGGGTAGAGGTCGGCGAGCTTGCTGGTGATGTCGGCGGTCGAGGTGTTGTTGAAGTCCTCGTCCAGCACCACGACGTCCGCGCTGTGCTCGCGGATGACGGACTCGATGACCGGGGTGCGTCGGGCGGCCTGCTCGTTCTGGGTGCTGTCGACGATCGGGGTGCCGAGATCGACGTTCCAGGCGAAGACGGTGAGACCGGTGCCGGTGCCGGTGCCCGCGGTCGCGACGGGGGCCGCGTAGCCGTTGAGGCCGAGCAGCATGGCTGCCGCTGCGGTGGTGAGGGCGGTAGCGGTACGACGCGAGACCATGCGCTCTCCTGGTGGAAGTGGGGTGGTTCCCGACCGGCGGGTGACGGCGAGCGACGGTCGGGACGCGTACATGACAACCAGACCCTAGGGGGTCGTCGGTGCCGTCCGGGAGAACATCGATCGATCCGCTTATGGAGAAAAGGTGTCTGGACAAGTTCGGTCCGCCGGGGGTCGGTCGAGCCTTTCGCCGTCGCGTATCGCGTATCGCGTCTCGCCGTGCGCACAGCCCGAGGTCTGTGCGCCGCCTGCGCGCCCCTCGGTCCTGTCGCCTCGGTGCGAACGTCCCCTGCAGCCGGGCCACTTGACGCGGACGCCCTGCACAACCGCCTGGGCATCGCCATGACCAACACCCAGGCCGGCAGCCCCTGCTGGACCATCGAGTCGCGGGAGCCGGGAGTCCGCCACCACAGCTGGTTCTTCGCGGCGGCGGCCTCCGACAGCAGGGGCGAGGAGGTGGGCCGGGCGGGCGCCGCCGACGCCGTGAAGGCGGGCAGGCCTCCGAGGGCGGTGGCCGCGCCGGCAGCGGCGGCGACAGCGAGGAAGTCCCTGCGGCTCGGACGGTTCTCGTGCGATGCGGTGTGCGGGGTGTCCACGGTGTGCACTCCAGGTCAGGGGGACGGCGCATGCGGGACGGCGGGTTTCGGGGTCGGGTCAGGCGGACTTGGGCACGTCGATGCTGTCGATGTCCGGTGAGTAGTCCCAGCCGCTGTCGAAGGTGATGGTGTTGGAGCCCGCTCTCAGGGCCACCTGGACGCTGACCGTGTCGACCGTGCTCCAGTCGCCGGTGGAGGGGAACTTCAGACGGGTGCCGTTGCCGCCGTTGGAATGGACGGTGACGCTGGATACACGGTGTGGGCCGACGTCCACCCGGTCCGGCTGACCGACTCGACCGAGATCGATGCGACGCCCGAGGAGGGCTGGCAGGTCCTGACGGACTTCGCCGACCACCCGCGGTGGAACCCGTTCATGACGTCTGCGCGGGTGACGTCGTCCGGCGGCCGCCTCGCCGACGGCGCGCACCTGCGCATCGTCATGCGCGACGCGCACGGCGACACCACCTTCACCCCGCAGGTGCATGCGGCCGTCCCGGGCAAGGAACTGCGCCGGCTCGGGAAGAGGGGGCCCGGCTGGACAGCGGACGGACAGCATCGCTTCGTCATCGAGCGGATCGGCCCAGGCCCCGTCCGGCTGACCCAGAGCGAGCGCTTCACCGGCGTCGCCGTCCCCTTCGTCCAGGGCGTGCTGAAGTCCGACACGCTCCCGCAGCTCCGCGCGATGAACGCGGCACTCGCGCGGCGGGCGGAGGTGCTGGGCGGCTGACCGGCCAGGGCCCACGAGCGGTGTCAGTGGGCGCTTCTGAAGCGGGCCTCGCTACGGCGTCACCTGCCCTGGACCGCGTAGCGGGACCACTGTCCGCCGGACTGTGTCCTTGCCTGATGCGTCCACTGGACGCATAGTGGCCGCATGAAAGCGGGATCGGCGGCATGGTGGCGGGAGCGGTACGCGGCGCGGGAGCGGCAGCGGCCGCGGGCCGGTGGGCTCGAGCTGCGGCGGATCACTCAGGCGGCGCTGGAGGTCGTGGACGCCGAGGGCCTCGCGGCGCTCACCATGCGCAGAGTCGCCCAGGAGATGGGCGTGCGGCACACCTCGCTGTACCGGCACGTGGCCAGCAGGGACGAACTGCTGGTGGAACTCCTCGACCATGTGCTGGGCGCGGTGGAGCCACCGGAGACCGGTCACGGGTGGCGGGCCGATCTGGAGCAGGTCGCCCGGGAGTTCAGGCGGGTGCTGCTCGCGCATCCCGCGATCGTGCCGCTGCTGACGATGGGGCAGCTGCTCGGCCCCAACGCCCTGCGGGGACGGGAGATCGGGCTCGGCCTGCTGGTCCGGGCCGGATGGACACCGTCACGGGCCGTCCGGATCTACCTGACGGTCGCGCATTTCGTCATCGGCACCGCCCTGCTGGACACGGGGGGCGCCGCGCGCGGCACCGAGGAACGGACCGCGATGAGAGACCTGTTCGCCGGGCTGCCGCAGTACCCGCTGGTACGCGAACTCGCCGAGCCGCTCAACCTGCCCGACGGCGACCAGGAGTTCCGCTTCGGTCTGACCGCCCTGCTCAACGGCATAGGAGACCCCCGATGAAACATGCCGACTGGATCGCCGGCGGTGCCACGGTGGAGTTGAACGGGCGTCGCCTGTTCGTCCGCCGCGACGGTGCGGGCAGCCCCGTGACGCTGCTGCACGGCTTCCCCACCTCCTCCCACGACTGGGCGGCGACCGTCCCGCACCTGGTCGCCGCCGGATGCCAGGTGACCACCCTCGACCTGCTCGGATTCGGGCACAGCGACAAGCCGCGCCACCACCGCTACTCCATCCATGAGCAGGCCGACCTGGTCGAGGCCCTCTGGAAGCATCTGGACATCGGCCCCACCGCGCTGGTCGCCCACGACTACGGCGTCTCGGTCGCCCAGGAGCTGCTGGCGCGCGAACCGGGCCGCATCACCCGCGCCGCCTGGCTGAACGGCGGCCTCTACGCCGACCTCCACCGCCCGATCCCGGCGCAGCGACTCCTGCACGGTCGCCTGGGCCCGCTCCTGGCCCGTCTGACCGACGAGAGGAGGTTCACCGCGAACCTGCGCAGCGTCCTGGCCAAACCCGTCCCCGACGAGCTGCTGCACGACATGTGGACGTCCATGGCCCGCCAGAAGGGCCATCACCTGGCGCCCCACCTGCTCCGCTACATCGACGATCGCCGCGTCCACTTCCACCGCTGGACCGGCTCCCTCGAACGGTACGAGGGCCCGCTCCTGTTCGTCTGGGGCCCCGAAGACCCCGTCAGCGGGGCCCATGTCCTGGAGCGCCTGCGGCAACGGCGCCCCCACGCCGCCTTCACCGTGCTGGACGGCGTGGGGCACTACCCGCAGGTCGAAGCACCGGAGGAGACAGCGGCAGCGCTGGCCGCCTTCCTCGCGGGCTAGCTCGGCCACCACCGACACCGCTCGGCTGTTACAAGACAGCGACACAGCGCCGATGAACGGCCGCCGCCGCGGCGCCGTCACCTCTAGTGACCACACCAATCGGCATGTAGCTCTCTTACAGCACGAACAGCTGCTCTCACCATGGAAAGGGGCATAACTGTGATGGTCTCCAAGCGGCGCTCCCTGCGCGCGGCCGTCGTCGGTGTCCTCGGCGCCACCTCCCTCGCCCTGGCGGGCACCGCGACGGCCGCCACCCCGGCCGCGCACACCGCGTCTCCCGTCGCTGTCGCGCACCAGGCGCAGCCCGCCAAGGCCGGCATCACCGCCACGCCGTCGGTGACCTCGGTCCGCGCCTGGCAGCTGTTCCGGGTCACGGGCAGGACCACCGGCCTCAAGGCGGGCAGCGCCGTGACCCTGCAGCAGAAGCAGCACGGCACGTGGGTCACCCTGCCCGCGTCCACGCCCGTCAAGCGCGACGGCTCCTACTCGCTGGGCGTCAAGCTCGGGCTGAAGGGCAAGAACGACCTGCGTGTCGTCAGCGGCACCACGGCCTCCCCGGTGTTCAACGTGACGGTCCACTGAACCGCCCCGCTGAGCAGGTGACGTCCCTCGCCGGCGGGCGCCCGCCGGCGAGGTAGGCGTTGACCGTGGTATCGACGCAGGGGTTGCCGAAGACGCCGTACACCGCATGCTGGTCCGCGCCGCGCAGTCACCAGGCGGAGCTGGGCCAGGCGCGGTGGACGGCTTCGGCACCGCGGTAGACGGTGCGCGGATCACCGGTGGCGTTCACGAGCAGGGCCGGCAGGTCGCTGCGGATCTTCGTCGGCCGCTCGCGCGGCGGGTCCCGGAAGGCGCAGGCGACGACGTCGTTCGTGACGGGGGCGAACAGCTTGTCCCGCGTCCCGGCGCGCCGCAGATCGCGCCAGTAGACCTCCGGGTCGCGCGGGGCGGCCACGTCATCGCACAGGATCGCCGTCTGCGCGCTGCCATAGGCGGAACCGGTCCTGGTCAGCAGGAAGTCGAGCGCGTCGGCCAGCCAGGGCGACGGGGCGGCCACCCGGCCGCCGACGGCACGCCGCAGGTCCCGTACCGCCTGGGCGAGGCCGTAGCGGGCGCCGGGCCGGAGCCGGTCGGGATCCGCCGCCACCGTGCGCCGCATCCCGGCGAGTTGGGCCGCGGGCAGCAGGCGCCCGCTGAACAGGGCTGCGGCGAACCGGGCCAGGTCGGCCGGGGTGGACACGAGGGCGCCGCCGACACCGCCGAACGTCATGTTCCAGGGGATCGCCATGCGAAGGACGCCAGGCGCTGTCCGCGGACCGGGTCACTCCGGCAGGCAGGCGGTTCGGTGGTGGGGGCAGCACCAGCGCCGACAGGGGAGACACCCCCGTCGACGCACAGAAATCCGAGGACCTGACGGATCCTTGACCGCTGCTGCGCGCTCCGCGATGCTGTGTTGCGAAACATGAGATGCGTGCCGTATTAGGCAACGCCTCATCCCTCTGTCAGCCGAGGAGTGGCCATGTCCCAGCAGGTCAGTGCTGTCATCGCGCGGAGCAAGGGCGCCCCCGTCAGTCTGGAGACCGTCGTCGTGCCCGACCCCGGCCCGGGCGAGGCGCTGGTCGAGATCCAGGCCTGCGGCGTCTGCCACACCGATCTGCACTACCGCGAGGGCGGCATCGGCGACGGCTTCCCCTTCCTGCTGGGACACGAGGCGGCGGGTGTGGTCGAGGCGGTGGGGGAGGGGGTCACCGACGTGGCACCCGGTGACTTCGTGATCCTGAACTGGCGCGCGGTGTGCGGGCAGTGCCGGGCCTGTCTGCGGGGGCGGCCCTGGTACTGCTTCGCCACGCACAACGCCACGCAGAAGATGACCCTGACCGACGGCACGGAGCTCTCGCCGGCCCTGGGTATCGGTGCCTTCGCCGAGAAGACGCTGGTGGCGGCCGGGCAGTGCACCAAGGTCGACCGGGCCGCGTCGCCGGCCGCCGCCGGACTGCTGGGGTGCGGCGTGATGGCGGGGATCGGCGCGGCGATCAACACCGGCAACGTCGGGCGCGGGGACAGCGTGGCCGTGATCGGCTGCGGCGGGGTGGGGAACGCGGCGATCGCCGGGGCGAAGCTGGCGGGCGCGGCGAAAGTCATCGCCGTGGACATCGACGACCGCAAGCTGGCCACCGCCGCGAAGCTGGGTGCGACGCACACGGTCAACTCCCGGGAGTCCGACGCGGTCGACGCGGTGCGCGAGCTGACCGGGGGGTTCGGCGCCGACGTGGTCATCGAGGCGGTCGGCCGTCCGGAGACCTACCGGCAGGCCTTCTACGCCCGCGATCTCGCCGGGACCGTGGTGCTGGTCGGCGTACCGACCCCGGAGATGAAGCTGGAGCTGCCGCTGCTGGACGTCTTCGGCCGGGGCGGGGCGCTGAAGTCGTCCTGGTACGGGGACTGCCTGCCCTCCCGTGACTTCCCGATGCTCGTCGACCTCTATCTGCAGGGCCGCCTCGACCTGGACGCCTTCGTCACCGAGACCATCGCCCTGGACGAGGTGGAGAAGGCCTTCGAGCGCATGCACCACGGCGAGGTGCTGCGCTCGGTGGTGGTCTTCTGATGGCCGGAGCCCGCATCGAGCACCTCGTCACCTCAGGCCGGTTCAGCCTCGACGGCGGCACCTGGGACGTCGACAACAACGTGTGGATCGTGGGGGACGACGACGAGGCGGTCGTCGTCGACGCCGCCCACGACGCCGACGCGATCCACCGGGCCCTCGGCGGACGCGTCCTGCGCGCGATCGTGTGCACCCACGCGCACAACGACCACATCGATGCCGCGCCCGACCTCGCCGGCCGGACCGGCGCCCCGGTCCTGCTGCACCCCGACGACCTGCCGCTGTGGAAGCAGACCCATCCCGGCCGGGCGCCCGACGGCGAACTGACCGACGGCCGGCGCATCCCGGTCGCGGGCACCGAGCTGACCGTGCTGCACACGCCGGGCCACGCGCCCGGAGCGGTCTGTCTGTACGCCCCCGGCCTCTCCGCCCTCTTCAGCGGCGACACCCTGTTCTCCGGCGGACCGGGGGCGACGGGACGGTCGTACAGCGACTTCCCCACCCTCATCGCCTCGATCCGGGACCGCCTCCTCACCCTGCCGGCCGGCACCGTCGTACACACCGGCCACGGGGAGACCACCACCATCGGCGCGGAGGCGCCGCACCTCCAGGAGTGGATCGACCGCGGCTTCTGACCGCACGGCGAGAACCAGCCTTGCGCACAGCGACCCTGCCCGGTGGCGGACCCCTGGACGGCACCGGCGGCGGGGTCCGTCGCCGCACCCTGAGCACCGTTGGCTCCCCCTGCTGACCTGCGCTTTCACAGCCGCTTCGGCGTGCCCGGAAAACCGCCTTCGGCCCCCGCGCAACCCGGCCTCCGCACGCCTTGACAGCGGTTCTGGGAGGCCCGCAGACTGGCGTTGCGTTCACCGCAATCCGTTTCGCTATATGCACCGAGGTGTCATGATGATTCCCGCGTGCCGTCTCGCGGATCTGCCGCGAGGCGAGGCCCATCGGCTCGACATCGACCCGCCGATCTCGGTCTTCCACACCGATGACGGCGAGCTCTTCGCGATCGACGACACCTGCACCCACCAGGACGCCTCGCTCGCGGACGGCTGGCTGGAGGGCTGCGAGGTCGAATGTCCCTTGCACGCCTCGAAGTTCTCCTTGAGGACCGGAGCCGTGGACGCACCGCCGGCCAAGCTCCCGGTCCGCACCCACGAGATCGTCGTGGAGGACGGCATGATCTACGTGCGGCCGTCCACCGAGGCCCCCAACCTGCCGCCGTGCGTCGCCGCCCGCCTGGCCGGAGGCCCCGCGTGAGGACCGTCGCCGTGGTGGGCGCCTCACTGGCCGGCCTGTCGGCCGCGCGCTCGCTGCGGCAGCGGGGGTACGACGGCCGGCTGGTCGTCATCGGTGACGAGCACCACCGCCCTTACGACAGGCCGCCGTTGTCCAAGGAGTTCCTGGCCGGTGCCATCGGCGAAGCGGACCTGGCGCTGGAGCGGGACGACGAGGAGCTGCGGGCGGAGTGGGTGCTCGGCGTCCGCGCCACCGGACTCGACCGCGGCCGGCGGGCGATCCGGCTCGCCGACGGCCGGGAGATCCGCGCCGACGGCGTGGTCGTCGCCACCGGAGCCGTCCCCCGTACCCTGCCCGGCACCGAGGGCCTGGCCGGACTCCATGTGCTGCGCACGCTGGACGACGCCCGCGCCCTGCGCGACGAACTGGCCCGGGGCGGACGGCTGGTGGTGATCGGCGGCGGGTTCATCGGCGCCGAGGTCGCCTCCACGGCGTACGTCCTCGGCCTCGACGTGACCGTGATCGAGGCGGCGCCGACACCGCTTGCCGGACCGCTCGGCGAGACCATGGGCAGGATCGTCTCCGCCCTCCACGCCGACCACGGGGTACGACTGCGGTGCGGGGCCGGGGTCAAGGGAGTGAGCGGGGAGCGCCGGGTGGAAGCCGTCCTGCTGGAGGACGGCCGCAGCGTTCCCGCCGACATCGTCGTGGTCGGCGTCGGGGCGCGCCCCTGCGTGGAGTGGCTGGAAGGGTCCGGCGTCGCGCTCGACGACGGCGTGAAGTGCGGCTCCGACGGCCGTACCGGGGTGGCCGGGGTGGTCGCCGTCGGCGACTGCGCCAACTGGTACGACCCGCACATCGGACGTCACCGCCGGGTCGAGCACTGGACCGGCGCGCTGGAGCGGCCCGACCTCGCCGTGGCCACGCTGCTCGCGCACGGCGCGACGCAGCCGAGCGCGCCCCGGCCTCCGTACTTCTGGTCCGACCAGTACGGTGTGAAGATCCAGTTCGTCGGCCACGCGGCCGGCGCCGACAGCGTGACGGTCGAGGAAGGCTCCACCGACGACCGCAGCTTCCTGGCCGTGTACCGGCGGGCCGGGCGTCCGGTCGCCGCGCTCGGCATGAACCAGCCGCGGCTGTTCACGCGCTGGCGCAAGCAGTTCGCCGCCGCCTCCTGACCCCGCCGCATCTCGATCCCGCGGACGCGGCCGCCGAAGCCGCGTTGCGCATCACGACATCTCCCGAGGAGTGCACCGTGACCTCGACCAGCCTGCCGGACAGCCTGATCGCCACCCTCCCCGGCTCCGCGTACACGGACCCCGCTCTGTTCGCCCAGGAGCAGGAGCGCATCTTCGAGGCGATGTGGTTCTGCGTCGCACGCGCCTCGGACCTGCCGAAGCCCGGCGCCTTCCGCACCGTGGACGTGGGCCGCGAGAGCATCCTCGTCACCCGCGCCCGGGACCACTCCGTCCGCGCGTACTTCAACGTCTGCCGGCACCGCGGGGCCAGGCTCTGCACCGCCGAGACCGGCGAGGTCAGGCGCGCCTTCCAGTGCCCGTACCACGCCTGGACCTACGACCTCGACGGCAAGCTGGTCGCGGCCCCCAACCTCACCAAGATGCCCGACGTCGGACGCACCGAGTACGGCCTGGTGAGCGTGGCCGTCCGTGAGTGGCTCGGCTATGTCTGGGTCTGCCTGGCGGAGAACCCGCCCTCCTTCGACGAGGACGTCATCGGCGCGGTGGTCGAGCGCCTCGGCGACGTGGCGTCGATCGAACGCTACGACATCGACAACCTCTCGGTGGGCCGTCGGATCGTCTACGACGTCAAGGCGAACTGGAAGCTCATCATCGAGAACTTCATGGAGTGCTACCACTGTGCCACGATCCACCCCGAACTCACCGAAGTCCTCCCGGAGTTCGCGGACGGCTACGCCGCCCAGTACTACGTCGGCCACGGCGCCGAGTTCGGTGCGGACGTCCAGGGCTTCACCGTCGACGGCTCCGAGGGCCTGGACCGGATCCCGGGAGTCTCCGAGGGCCAGGACCGCCGCTACTACGCGATCACCGTCAAGCCGCAGGTCTTCATCAACCTGGTGCCCGACCACGTGATCTTCCACCGGATGTACCCGGTCGCCGTCGACCGCACCGTCGTCGAGTGCGACTGGCTCTATCTGCCGCACGTCGTGGCCGGCGGCAAGGACGTCAGCCGCTCCGTGGAACTCTTCGACCGGGTCAACCGCCAGGACTTCGACGCCTGCGAGCGCACGCAGCCCGGCATGGGTTCCCGGCTGTACGCCAAGGGCGGGGTCCTCGTGCCCAGCGAGCACCACATCGGAGCCTTCCACGACTGGGTGCACGAACGTCTCGGGACGCGGCAGGCCGAGTAGCGCAGGGCGCCCGGCGGGCTCAGCCCAGGTGTCCCATGCGGTGGCTGATCTCCTCCGCGCCCCCGACGAGCACCGGAGCCAGTTCGTGCATGCGCTCCTCGGTGAACCGGTACGACGGCCCCGAGGCGCTGATCGACGCGATGACCCGGCCGTCCCGGTCCCGGATCGGTGCGGCCATGGCGTGCAGCCCGATCTCCAGCTCCTCCAGTGTCCAGGAGTAGCCGCGCTCCCGTGCCTCGGCGAGGTTCTTCTCGAGCTTCGCCTTGGAGGAGATCGTGCGGGGGGTCACCTTCTTCAGGCCCGTCTCCGTCAGCAGCGCGGAGCGGTCCTTGGCGGGCAGGTGGGCCAGCAGGATCTTGCCGCTGGAGGTGGCGTGCAGCGGGGTCAGCTGGCCGACCCAGTTGTGCGCGGTGATCGCGCCGGGGCCGCGCACCTGGTAGAGGTTGATCGCGTAGTGCTCCTGCATCACGGCGATGTTGACCGTCTCACCGATCTCCTCGGCCAGCCGCTCGCACACCGGACGCCCCTGCTGGGTGATGTCGATCCGGCCGGTGACGGCGCCCGCAAGGCGCACGATGCCGAATCCCAGCCGGTACTTCCCCCGCTCGCCCGACTGCTCCACCAGACCACGCGCCTCCAGGGCGCCGAGCAGACGGAACGCGGTCGACTTGTGCACGTCGATCTCGGCGGCCACCTCGCTCACACCCGCCTCGCCGCGCTGGGCCAGGATCTCGAGGACGCTGATGGCCCGGTCGACGGACTGCACCCCGCCGGAGGAGGAGCCGGTCGTTTCGGTATCCGGACTGTAGTTGCTCATGACGAAACTATACGCGCGGTAAACAACACGGCTGCAAGTAATGTGACGGAGACCAAAGAGCGTGCAAGTTGCGTCGCTCGCAACCTAGTGCGCATAGCGATACCCGTACTAGCATGCGTCGCACTTCGACGGCGCGAGCTGAGACGAGGCACCATGGCTTCCCAGCAGTACGACTTCGTCATCGTCGGCGGTGGATCAGCCGGCAGCGCACTGGCGAACCGGCTCTCGGCCGACCCCGGCAACCGGGTGCTCGTGCTGGAGGCGGGCCGCTCCGACTACCCCTGGGATGTGTTCATCCACATGCCCGCGGCGCTGACCTATCCCATCGGCAACCGCTTCTACGACTGGAAGTACGAGTCCGAGCCCGAGCCCCACATGGGCGGCCGGCGCGTCTACCACGCCCGCGGCAAGGTGCTCGGCGGCTCCAGCAGCATCAACGGCATGATCTTCCAGCGCGGCAACCCCATGGACTACGAGCGCTGGGCCGCCGATCCCGGCATGGAGACCTGGGACTACGCCCACTGTCTGCCGTACTTCCGGCGCATGGAGAACTGTCTCGCGGCCGACCCCGACGACGAGTTCCGCGGCCACGACGGACCGCTCGTCCTGGAACGCGGCCCGGCCACCAACCCGCTCTTCGACGCCTTCCTCAAGGCCACGCAGGAGGCGGGCTACGCCCCCACGGACGACGTCAACGGCTACCGGCAGGAAGGCTTCGCCAAGTTCGACCGCAACGTCCACCGCGGGCGCCGGCTGTCGGCCGCCAAGGCCTACCTCAAGCCCGCGATGAAGCGGCCGAACCTCACGGTGAGGACGCGCGCCTTCGTCACCCGGGTGCTCTTCGAGGGCAAGCGGGCCGTCGGCGTCGAGTACCGGCGCGGCAACGGCGCACCCCAGCGGGTCCGCGCCGGTGAGGTCATCCTGTGCGGTGGGGCGATCAACTCCCCGCAGCTGCTCCAGCTCTCCGGCGTCGGCAACGCAGCCGAGCTGTCCGCGCTCGGTGTCGACGTCGTCCACGACCTGCCGGGCGTCGGCGAGAACATGCAGGACCACCTGGAGGTCTACGTCCAGTACGCCTGCAGGCAGCCCGTCTCCATGCAGCCGTACATGGCGAAGTGGCGTGCCCCGTTCATCGGGCTGCAGTGGCTGTTCAGGAAGGGTCCCGCAGCCACCAACCACTTCGAGGCGGGCGGCTTCGCCCGCAGCAACGAGGACGTGGAGTACCCCAACCTGATGTTCCACTTCCTGCCGGTCGCGGTCCGCTACGACGGCTCCTCGCCGGCCGGCGGCCACGGCTACCAGGTGCACGTGGGGCCCATGTACTCGGACGCCCTCGGCTCGGTGAAGATCAAGAGCAGGGATCCGCGGGTGCACCCCGCCCTGCGCTTCAACTACCTCTCCACGGAGCAGGACCGCCGCGAGTGGGTCGAGGCGATACGGGTGGCCCGGAAGATCCTCGGTCAGCCCGCGCTGGATCCCTACAACGGCGGCGAGATCTCGCCCGGGCCCTCCGTCGAGACCGACGAGGAGATCCTCGCCTGGGTGGCCAAGGAGGGCGAGACCGCCTTGCACCCGTCGTGCACCTGCAAGATGGGCACGGACGAGATGGCCGTCGTGGATCCGCGGAGCCTGCGGGTGCACGGGCTGGACGGGCTGCGCGTGGTGGACGCGTCGGTGATGCCGTACGTCACCAACGGCAACATCTACGCGCCCGTGATGATGATCGCCGAGAAGGCGGCCGACCTCATCCTCGGCAGGGAGCCGCTCGCGCCCTCCAAGGCCGCGTACTACCGGCACCGCGACGCCCAGAAGCAGACCGGGTAGGCCGGCTGTGGGGCCGTGAACATGGCGGCTGTTGGTGCGTGTCACGCAACTGTATGAGCAATATGCAACGAGATGGCCCGTGGTGGCCGGCGGTCAGGACCGGAATGCTCGCCCCGTGCGAAAAGCGCGGGACCCCTTGACGGACGTCGGCCCCTTCGGACAGGGTTCCCCCACAAGCAATTCGATGCACAATGCGCAACGAAGAGGCGAAGGGCTCCGCCGTGGCAGACCTGTACATGGACGGTGAATGGCGCGACGCGGTGGCCGGAGGCCACCGGGAGATCCGCTGCCCCGCCGACGGCACGACGGTCGCGACCGTGTCCGAGGCGACCCGGGCCGACACCGAGGCGGCGATCGCCGCCGCCCGGCGCGCCTTCGACGACGGCCCCTGGCCGCACACCCCCGAGCGCGAGCGCGGAGCCCTGCTGCTGCGCACCGCCGACATCGTCGAGCGCGACGCCAAGGAGTTCGCCCGCGCCGAGTCGCTGGACACCGGCAAGCGGCTGGTCGAGAGCGAGTACGACATCGCCGACGTCGTCGCCTGCTTCCGCTACTACGGCGGCATCGCCGGCACCAGCGCCGGCCGGGTCATCGACACCGGCCGCGACGACGCCCTCAGCCAGGTCACCTACGAACCCGTCGGCGTCTGCGGACTGATCACTCCCTGGAACTACCCGCTGCTGCAGGCCTCCTGGAAGGTCGCCCCGGCGCTGCTCGCGGGCAACACCGTGATCCTCAAGCCCAGCGAGCTGACGCCCTCCACCTCGATCCTGCTGATGAAGGCACTGGAGGAAGCAGGGCTCCCGCCAGGTGCCGCCAACCTCGTCCTGGGCGCCGGGGCCGAGGTGGGCGCCCCGCTGGCCGAGGACCCGGCCGTCGACATGGTGTCGTTCACCGGAGGCCTGGACACCGGGCGGCGCATCATGGCGTCCGCCGCCGCGACGGTGAAGAAGGTCGCCCTGGAACTCGGCGGCAAGAACCCCAACGTCGTCTTCGCCGACGCCGACTTCGAGACCGCCGTGGACTTCGCGCTCACCGCGGTCTTCCTGCACTCGGGGCAGGTCTGCTCGGCCGGCGCCCGGCTGATCGTGGAGGACCGCCTGCACGACGCCTTCGTGGACGAGGTCGTACGCCGCGCCCGGCTCATCCGGCTCGGCGGGCCCTTCGACCCCGAGGCCGAGACCGGGGCACTGATCTCCGCTCAGCACCGGGAGAAGGTCGAGGCGTACGTCGCGACGGGCCTCGCCGAGGGCGCCGTACTGCGCTGCGGCGGCGCGCGCCCCGACGACCCCGCGCTCGCCGACGGCTTCTACTACCCGCCCACCGTCCTGGACGCGTGCCGGCAGGACATGCGCGTGGTGCACGAGGAGTCCTTCGGGCCCGTGCTCACCGTCGAGCGCTTCTGCGACGAGGACGACGCGGTCCGCATCGCCAACGACACGGAGTACGGACTCGCCGGAGCCGTCTGGACCCAGGACGCCGGCAGGGCCCAGCGGGTCGCGCGCAGGCTGCGCCACGGAACCGTCTGGATCAACGACTACCACCCCTACGTGCCGCAGGCGGAGTGGGGTGGCTTCGGGCACTCGGGCGTGGGCCGCGAGCTGGGACCGGCCGGCCTCGACGAGTACCGCGAGCCCAAGCATGTCTGGCAGAACATCCAACCCCGGCCGCAGCGCTGGTTCCGCGGCTGAACGCCGAAAAGAGGTCGACGGTGACCCCAGCACAGACCGAGGTGTCGCAGCGGCGCGACACGTCCAAGGACCCCGAGCGACACACCCCGGTTGTTTCCGTGCGCCGGCTGTGGAAGGTGTTCGGGCCGAAGGCGGACCAGGTGCCGGAATCCGAGGAACTCCGCGGGCTGACCCGCCGCGAGCTCATGGACCGCACCGGTTGCACCGCCGCCGTCCGTGACGTGAGCTTCGACGTGTCGCCCGGCGAGGTCTTCGTCGTCATGGGTCTGTCCGGCTCCGGCAAGTCCACCCTGGTGCGCTGTCTGACCCGGCTGATCGAACCCACGGCCGGGGAGGTCGTGTTCGAGGGCGAGGACATCCGCGGCGCCGACCCCAGGCGGCTGCGCGAGCTGCGGCGCAGCAAGTTCTCCATGGTCTTCCAGCACTTCGGCCTGCTCCCGCACCGCAAGGTCGTCGACAATGTCGCCTTCGGCCTGGAGATACGGGGTCTGGGGAAGGCGGAACGGACCAGGAAGGCCCTGGAGATCGTCGAACTGGTGGGCCTCGCCGGGTACGAGAACTCCTACCCCGACCAGCTCTCGGGCGGTATGCAGCAGCGCGTCGGCCTCGCCCGCGCCCTCGCCGGCGACCCCGACGTCCTCTTCTTCGACGAGCCGTTCTCCGCGCTCGACCCGCTGATCCGCCGTGACATGCAGAGCGAGGTCGTCCGCCTGCACCACGAGGTCGGCAAGACCATGGTGTTCATCACCCACGACCTCTCCGAGGCGCTGAAGCTGGGCGACCGCATCCTGATCATGCGGGACGGCAGGACGGTCCAGTGCGGCACCGGCGACGAACTGGTCGGCGCCCCCGCCGACGACTACGTACGTGACTTCGTCAAGGACGTGCCGCGCGGTGACGTCCTCACCCTGCGCTGGATCATGCGCCCCGCCGCACCCGGCGACGCGCTCGACGGCCCCGAACTCGGCCCGGACGTCGTGGTGCGGGAGGCCACGCGCGCGGTGCTGGCGGCCGAGAAGCCGGTCAAGGTCGTCGAGGACGGCAAGCTGCTGGGCATCGTCGGCGACGAGGAGATCCTCTCCGTGGTCGCCGGACGGGAAGGCGGTGCGTGATGGCCGTCGCCGCCGACGCGACCGCGCCGGTCGCGCCCCTGCGCAAGCGGATCAGCCGCCCCATGGTGGTGGCGGCCGTCCTGGTCGCCTGGCTGGTGCTCTTCGCCGTGCTGCGCGGCCGGCAGACACTGACCCTCGCGGCGGCCGACCTCACCGGGCTGCACCGCCGGCTGAACGACCTCAACGACAGCATCGGAGCGGGCCGCAACTCCGATCCGCTCTTCCTGTACTTCTTCAACGAGATCCGCCTGGCCATCGACAACCTGGTCGGCTTCGTCCAGTCCCTGATCTCCCAGCCCACCGGCAGCCGCCCGGTCCCGCAGGTCGGCTGGCTCGGTGTCGTCGGACTGACCGGGTACGTCTCCTGGGCCGTGGGCAACTGGCGGGTCGCCCTGCTGGCCGTGGCCGGCTTCACCCTCTTCGGGCTGCAGGGCCTGTGGCAGGAGAGCATGGACACGCTGGCGCTGACCCTGTCGGCGGTCCTCGTGGCGCTGCTCATCGGCATCCCGCTGGGCGTGTGGGCCGGTCTCTCCGACCGGTTCAACCGGATCATGACGCCGCTGCTGGACTTCATGCAGACGATGCCGACCTTCGTCTACCTCGCCCCGCTGACCCTGATCTTCCTCATCGGCGGCGCCTCCGCCGTGATCACCACGGTGATCTACGCGGCACCGCCCGCCATCCGCATCACCGCGCACGCCATCCGCTCCGTCCCCGGGACCACCGTCGAGGCGGCGGACTCGCTCGGCGCGACACGGACGCAGCAACTGCTGAAGGTACTGCTGCCGATGTCCAGGCGGACGGTGGTCATGGGTGTCAACCAGACCATCATGGCCGCCCTGGCCATGGTGACCATCGCCGCCCTGATCGACGCGCCCGGCCTCGGCAAGACCGTCGTGCAGGCCCTGCAGTCGCTCGACGTCGGCACCGCCTTCAACGCGGGACTCGCCATCGTCGTCATGGCCATCGTGCTCGACCGGGTCACCACGGCGGCGGCCGCACGCACCGAGACGGCCCGACGCACGGGCGGCCGGCTCCGCAGGTGGCGCCGCCCGCTGCTGGTGGCGGGCGGGATCGGCGTCGCCGTCCTGGTTTATTTGTCCCACACCTACCTCTGGGCGGCCGAGTTCCCCGGCGACGGCAGCACCGGCAGCCGCATCGCGAGCGCCGCCGACACCACGACCACCTGGCTGCAGGACCACCTCTCGGGCCTGACCAACGCCCTGCGGGACGCCCTCACCAACGGTCTGCTCAACCCGTTCCAGACGTTGCTCACCGACTCCCCGTGGTGGCTCGTCGGCGTCACCCTGGTCGCGCTCGGCGCAGTGCTCGGCGGCCGGTGGGCCGCGGTGACCGCCGCGGTGTGCGTCGGTCTGCTCGTCGGCACGGGCCTGTGGTCCGACAGCATGACGACCCTCGCATCCACCGCCGTGGCCACGGTGCTGGTGATGCTGCTCGGCGTGGTCTTCGGCGTGTGGATGGGACGCAGCGCGCTCGTCGACCGGCTGGTGCGCCCCACCCTGGACGCGGCGCAGGTCATGCCGCCGTTCGTCTACCTCGTGCCGTTCCTGGCCCTCTTCGGCGCCACGCGGTTCACCGCGATCGTCGCGGCCGTCGTCTACGCGGCACCCGTCGCCATCAAGATCATCGCGGACGGGGTGCGGACCGTTCCCGGGACCACGGTGGAGGCGGCCACCTCGGCCGGGTGCAACACCTGGCAGATCATCACCAAGGTCCAGCTGCCGATGGCACGCAGCGCCCTGACGCTCGCGACCAACCAGGGCCTCATCTATGTGCTGTCGATGGTTGTGGTGGGCGGCCTGGTAGGGGCCGGCGCCCTCGGCTACGACGTCGTGGCCGGGTTCTCGCAGGGAGAGCTGTACGGCAAGGGGCTGGCGGCGGGACTCGCCATCGTACTGCTCGGAGTCATGTTCGACCGGATCACTCAGGCTGCGGCTCGACGCACCAGGGCATAAGGAGCACGACACCATGGCAAGACACTGGCGAGCCGGCGCGGCCGGCCTGGTTGCCCTCGGCCTGACCCTCACGGCGTGCGCGGGGGCGAAGGTCGGCGACACCTCATCGGCGGGTTCCAAGGGCTCGAGCGGCAGGTGCGGCGGCTTCAACCTGGCCGTGAACCCGTGGGTGGGCTACCAGGCGGACGCGGCGGTCGTCGCGTACGTCGCCCAGCACGACCTCGGCTGCACGGTGAGCAAGAAGGACCTCAAGGAGGAGATCGCCTGGCAGGGTTTCGGCACCGGCGAGGTCGACGCCGTCCTGGAGAACTGGGGCCACGACGATCTGAAGAAGAAGTACATCACCGGCCAGAAGACCGCCGTCGAGGCGGGCTCGACCGGCAACAAGGGTGTCATCGGCTGGTTCGTGCCGCCGTGGCTGGCCAAGGCCCACCCGGACATCACCGACTGGAAGAACCTCAACAAGTACGCGGACAACTTCAAGACGTCCGAGTCGGGCGGAAAGGGCCAACTGCTGGACGGCGACCCGTCCTACGTCACCAACGACGCTGCCCTGGTGAAGAATCTGAAGCTGGACTTCAAGGTGGTGTACGCGGGCAGCGAGACCGCGCTCATCCAGGCGTACCGGACCGCAGAGAAGAACAAGCAGTGGGTGATCGGCTACTTCTACGAGCCGCAGTGGTTCATGTCGGAGGTGCCGCTGGTCAAGGTCGACCTGCCGGCGTACAAGACGGGTTGCGACGCCGACGCGGCCAAGGTCGCCTGTGACTATCCCGTCTACGACCTCGACAAGATCGTCAGCGCGCAGTTCGCCAAGTCGGGCAGTCCGGCGTACCGGCTGGTGAAGAACTTCCACTGGACCAACGACGACCAGAACACCGTGGCCAGGTACATCGCGGTGGACAAGATGTCCGACGACGCGGCGGCCAAGAAGTGGGTCGACGCCCACCGGGACGAGGTCGAGGCCTGGCTGAAGTAGGCCGGCCCACAACAGGTCGAACACGCCCGGCGGGCGGTGCGTTCCAGGTGCGCACCGCCCGCCGGGCGTTGCTGCTCGTCAGGCGGGTGTTCCGGGGCGTTCTCCGACGTCACGGCCCCCTTGACACCCCCTTCGACGGGGGGCACATTGAGTTGCGCAACCCGAATCAAGTTGCGTGACGGGCAACGTGACCGTGCGAAGTTCGGAGGTTGGGCGATGGCGGGACCCCGAGTGGTCATCATCGGAGCGGGCGTCGTGGGAGCGGCCCTCGCGGACGAGATCTCCGCACGCGGCTGGACCGAAGTGACCGTGGTCGACCAGGGCCCCCTCCCGGCCACCGGGGGATCCTCCTCGCACGCCCCGGGCCTGGTCTTCCAGACGAACTCCTCGAAGACCATGACCGAGCTGGCCCGCTACACCGTCGAGAAGTTCTGCTCGCTCGACGTCGACGGCAAGCCCTGCTTCCTCCAGGTCGGCGGCCTGGAGGTGGCGACGACCCCCGAACGCCTCGCCGAACTGCACCGCCGCCACGGCTGGATCACCGCCTGGGGCATCGAGTCACGCCTGCTGACCCCCGACGAGTGCGTGGAGCGGCACCCACTGGTCGACCGCGACAAGGTCCTCGGCGGGCTCCACGTCCCCACCGACGGCCTCGCCAAGGCCGTCCTCGCCGTCGAGGCACAGATCCGCCGGGCCACCGAGCGCGGCGTACGCTTCCTGGCCCGCCACGAAGTCCTCGACGTCCGGCAGAGCGAGGGCCGGGTGACCGGCGTCCTGACCGACCGGGGCGAGATCCCCGCCGACATCGTCGTGTGCTGCGCCGGCATCTGGGGCCCGAGGATCGCCCGCATGGTCGGCATGAACCTGCCGCTCACCCCGCTCGCCCACCAGCTCGCCTGGACCGGACCGGTCCCCGCCCTCGCCGGCCAGACGGAGGCGGCGGTCCGCCCGATCCTGCGCCACCAGGACGCCGACCTCTACTACCGCGACCGCTTCGACGGGCTCGGCATCGGCTCCTACGGCCACCGGCCGATGCCGGTCTCCGCCGACGACATCCTCTCCTTCGACGAGGCCGAGGAGATGCCGTCCGTCCTGAAGTTCACCGAGGAGGACTTCGAGGACGCCTGGACCGAGACCCGGGCCCTGCTCCCGGCCACCCGCGAGGCCAAGGTCGAGGAGGGCATCAACGGCCTGTTCTCCTTCACCACCGACGGCTACCCGCTGCTCGGCGAGTCCCCGGACGTCAAGGGCTTCTGGGTCGCGGAGGCCGTGTGGGTCACCCACTCCGCGGGCGTCGGCCGGGCCGTCGCCGAGTGGCTGGTCGACGGCCACTGCTCCTCGTTCGACCTGCACGAGTGCGACGTCAACCGCTTCGAGCCGCACCAACTCGCCCCGGAGTACGTCCTGGCCCGCGGCTGCCGCAACTTCGCCGAGGTCTACGACATCCTCCACCCCCTCCAGCCCTCGGGTGAGCCCCGCCCGATCCGCACCAGCCCCTTCCACGCCCGCCAGCAGCGACACGGCGCGTTCTTCCTGGAGGCGAACGGCTGGGAGCGCCCCCAGTGGTACGAGGCCAACGCGCCGCTCGTCGAGGGCCGCACCATCCCCGCCCCGGGCGACTGGGCCGCTCGGTACTGGTCGCCCGTCGTCGGCGCCGAGGCCCAAGTCACCCGCGAGACCGTCGCGATGTACGACATGACGGCCCTCAAGCGCCTGGAGGTGAGCGGCCCCGGTGCCGCCGACTTCCTGGAGGGCCTCGTCACCGGCAAGGTCGCCAAGTCCGTCGGCTCGGTGACGTACACGCTGCTCCTGGACCACGACGGCGGGATCCGCAGCGACATCACCGTCGCCCGCCTCGCCCGTGACCTCTTCCAGGTCGGCGCCAACGGCAACCTGGACCTCGACTGGTTCATCCGCCATCTGCCCGCGGACGGCCGCGTCCAGGTCCGCGACATCACCCCCGGCACCTGCTGCATCGGCCTGTGGGGCCCGCTGGCCCGCGAGGTCCTGCAGCCCCTCACGGACGACGACTTCTCTGCCGACGGCCTGAAGTACTTCCGGGCCAAGCGCGCCCACATCGGCAGCGTGCCGGTCACCGCGATGCGCCTGTCCTACGTCGGCGAACTCGGCTGGGAGCTGTACACCACCGCCGACCTGGGCCAGAAGCTCTGGGACACGCTCTGGGCCGCTGCCGAGCCACTGGGCGGCGTCCTCGCCGGCCGCGGCGCCTTCAACAGCCTCCGCCTGGAGAAGGGCTACCGCTCCTTCGGCACCGACATGACCTACGAACACGACCCCTACGAGGCCGGCGTCGGCTTCGCCGTCAGGCTCGACAAGGGCGACTTCATCGGCAAGGCCGCGCTGGAGCGGCGCAGGGCCGACGTACGGCGCAGGCTGACCTGCCTCACCATCGACGACCCCCGGTCGGTCGTGATGGGCAAGGAACCGGTGTACGACGGGAAGCGCGCCGTCGGCTACGTCACCAGCGCCGCGTACGGCTACACGATCGGCAAGGGCATCGCCTACGCCTGGCTGCCGGCGGAGCTGGCCGTGCCCGGCACCACCGTGCACATCGGCTACTTCGACCAGCGCGTCGAGGCGGTCGTGGCGGAGGAGCCGCTGTTCGATCCGACGATGTCCCGGCTGCGTGGGTGAGAAGGCGGGAGGGCCGCGACGGGACGTCGTCCGGCGGCGGGTGCGCACGCCTGCGGCGGACCGGGCGCGGCTCAGCCCAGGTAACCCATTCGGTGGCTGATCTCCGCCGCCCCCTCGAGCAGCAGGGGAGCGACTTCGTGGATGCGCTCCTCGGTGAAGCGGTACGCGGGACCGGAGGCGCTGATCGCGGCGATGACCTCGCCGTCACGGGAACGGATCGGGGCCGCCATCGCGTGCAGCCCGATCTCGAGTTCCTCCAGGGTCACCGCGTACCCGCGCTCCCGCGCCTCGGTGAGGTTCTTCTCCAGCGCGGTCCTGGTGGTCAGCGTGTGCGGCGTCAGCTTCTGCAGCCCGGAGGCCGTGAGCACCCTGGCGCGTTCCTTCGCCGGAAGGTGGGCCAGCAGGATCTTGCCGCTGGACGTGGCGTGGACCGGGGTGAGCTGCCCGACCCAGTTGTGCGTGCCGACCGCGCCCGGGCCGCGCACCTGGTGGAGGTTGACGGCGTAGTGCTCCTGCAGGACGGCGATGTTGACCGTCTCGCCGATCTCCTCGCTGAGCCGCTCGCACACCGCCCGGCCCTGCTGCGTGACGTCGAGCCGGCCCGTGACCGCGCCGGCCAGGCGCACGATGCCGAAGCCGAGCCGGTACTTCCCCCGATCGCCCGCCTGCTCGACCAGGCCCCGCGCCTCCAGAGCCCCGAGCAGGCGGAACGCGGTCGACTTGTGCACGTCGATCTCGGCGGCGACCTCGCTGACGCCCGCCTCACCGCGCTGGGCGAGGATCTCCAGGACGCTCACGGCACGATCGACGGACTGCACCCCGCCCGCCGCGGGAGCCGCTGTTTCGCCATCTGCAGCGTAGTTGCTCATAGCGCAACTATACGGCGTGGCGTGCACGGTACCCATGGGCAGCCGACGCGCGGTCAGACGCCGGTATACCACGCCTCCGTCCGCCGGAGGGGGCATTCGTGCGGCGAGGAAGCGGCGGGAGCGCGCCGTGGTCGGAACGGGACGGCCGGGCACCCGCTGCTCGGGGTTGCCCGGCCGTCCCGTTCCGCCGTCTTCGTGCGGCTGTTCCTCAGTGTCCGGCCGCCCCCTCGGGGCGCGCGTGGCGCGGCAGCAGGAAGGAGAGCAGGAAGGTCAGGGCGAGCATGCCGTCGACGATCCACAGCACCGTCTTCATGACGGAGCCGAAACCGCTCTGGAAGGCCGACGACGCGGTGGCCTGCAGCGCGCCGGGAATCCGGGCGCCGTCCTGGGGCGAGGTCACGGCGGACCGGGTGTCCTTCTCCAGGCGCGCGCAGGACGCCGGGGTCGCGGCGGGATCCTTGGCGACGGCGCGGTCCGAGGCGCACTCGCGCAGGTCCGCCACGACGCGGTCCTGAGCGGCGGGTGCGACGTGTGCGGCGGTCAACCGGTCCCGCAGGCCGCCCGCGTGGTGGTCGACGGCGGTGGCGATCCCGCCGCCCAGCAGGCCGAAGAACACGGTGCCGAGGAGGGCCACGCCGAAGGCGCCGCCGAGCTGCTGTACCGCGGTCATCGTGCCGGACGCCGAACCCGTCTCGTGCTGCTCGACGCTGGCGAGCACGATGTCGAAGAACGGCGCCATGAGCAGGCCCATACCGATGCCGGTGACGAGCAGGGACGGTACGAGCTGCCAGGGGCCGACACCGGCGCCGACCAGGTCGAGGGTCAGCCACACGCCGAAGACGCCGACCGCCATGACCAGCGTGCCCGCCTGCAGCACGGCCCGTCCGAACCGGGCGACACCCTGGGCGATCCCGAAGCCGACGATCATGCCGCCCGACCAGGGCACCATCACCAGGCCCGCCTTCAGCGGCGAATAGCCGAGGCCGATCTGGGTGTAGAGGTTGAAGACCAGCATGAAGCCCTGCATGGTCGAGAAGAAGACCAGTCCGAGGGTCATGCCGCCGCTGAATCCCCGCTTGCGGAAGAGGCTGGGGACGACCAGCGGGTCCCGGCCGGCCTTGCTGCGGCGCGACTCGTACCGGGCGAAGGCGACGAAGACGACCACCGAGGCGGCCATCATCACGAACGTCCACACGGGCCAGTCGTACTCACGGCCCTGGACCAGCGGGAAGATGATGAGCAGTGCGGCCAGGGAGACCAGGATCATTCCCGGGATGTCGAGGCGCGGCTTGCCGCCGGACAGGCCCCGCGGCAGGTAGCGCAGGGCACCGAGGAAGGCGGCGGCGCCCAGGGGCAGGTTGATCAGGAAGATCATCCGCCAGCCGGTGCCGAAGTAGTCGGCGTCGACGAGCCAGCCCGCCAGGATGGGCCCGCACACCGCGGAGAGACCCATGACCGGGCCGAACATGCCGAAGGCCTTCTGCGACTCCTGCGGCGGGAACATCTCCTTGATCATGCCGAGGCCCTGCGGCAGCATCACCGCGCCGAACAGCCCCTGGACCACGCGCGCGGTGATCAGCATCTCGGGCGAGACGGATATCGCGCACAGCAGCGAACCCGCGGTGAAGCCGGCGGCCCCCACCAGGAACATCCGGCGGCGCCCGTGGATGTCGCCGAGCCGCCCTCCGGTGACGAGGCCGACGGCCATCGACAGGGTGTACGCGGCGGCGAGCCACTGCAGGGTGGAGGCACCGCCGCCGAGGTCGGCCCGCATGGAGGGGCCGGCGATGTTCGTGACGACGGCGTCGAGGAGATCCATCACCTCGGCCGCGAGGATCACGAAGAGTGCAGCCCAGCGCCACCGGTAGGGCGCTGGCGAGTCGGTGGGCGTCCCGGCGGACGCGACACCGGTGGTGGACATCGGAACTCCTCGTACGGAGGCCGCGTCACGGGACGACCCGCGGGCGCGGCGGACGGATGACTCAGGGGCGAGCAAATCAGGGGCGGACGAATCAAGGGAGAACGGCTCAGGACGAACGACTCCCGGAGAACGCTGTTCACCTTAACAGAACGGTGCTCAGTAAGAGAACGGCGTTCATTAAGATATAGCGCATCACTCCCCACCGGACAAGATATATCGCGTCTGGCGGTCTCATCGTCCGGCGTGAACGCCGCTCACCCGACGAGAACGCTGTTCTCCCGGCGCCTAGACTGTCCTCATGAGCGACGCGGCCCCCCACACCCCGGCATCCCCTCCGCCGTCCCCCTGGGAGCGCGAGCGCCCCGGACGCTCCCGTGTGGCCCCGGCGCGCACACCGCTGTCCCGGGACCGGGTCGTCGAGGCCGCCTTCACCGTGCTCGACCGTCAGGGACTCGACGGGCTCTCGATGCGCCAGGTGGCGGCCGAACTGGGGGTCACCGTCTCCGCCCTCTACGCCCATGTCAGCTCCAAGGACGACCTCCTGGAGCTGATGTACACCCGGCTCTTCGACGGCTTCGAGATGCCCGAACCGGACCCCGAGCGGTGGCGGGAGCAGGTGCGCGACTACGCCCGCTCCGGGCGGCAGCGCCTGCTGTCCCACCGGGACATGGCCAGGATCTCCATGGCCCATGTCCCCTTCACCGCCGAACTGCTGCCGCATGTCGAGGCGTTGCTCGCCCTCTTCCGTACCGCTGGGCTGCCCGACCGCATCGCGGCGGAGGCCGGCGACCTCATCTCCACCTACATCGACGGGTTCGTCCTGGAGGAGGGCATGTGGCAGGACCGAGCCGCCCGGCACGGCGGTGACGGCTCGTCCCTGGCCCGCCCCGACTGGCGCGAGATGGCCGACGAGATGCAGAACTACTTCGCGTCCCTGCCCGCGAAGGACTTCCCCCACCTTCGCGCCCTGGCCGGGCTGATGGTGACGGACTCCTCCGACCAGAGGTTCGACATCGGCCTGGAGATCATTCTGCGCGGCCTGGCGAGTTACCTGCCGGACGCGGCGGACGGCGCCGAACAGAACGCGGACCGGGCTCCGGACGCCCCCGCCGAACGACAGTGACGGGCAAGGCCGGAGGGGGTGGTCGAACATGTGGATCGAGCCACTGGTCGACGTCACCCGGTGGCAGCCGCAGCGGGCGGCGACGGACTGGCATGAGACCGAGAGCCGTCTCGGTGTGACGCTGCCCGAGGACTCCAAGTGCCTTGCCGGAATCTTCGGCAGAGGATGCTTCTCGGACTTCCTCCAGATCCTCTCCGCTCCCGGGGGATGCGTTCGATCCGGTCGGCACCCGGCAGGGTCTCCGCGCTGACGCCCCGGTCGAGGACGACCCGCCGTACGCGGCGTACCGGATCCACCGTCCCGGCCACGCGGGACTCATTTCGTGGGGCCTCGGCCGGACCGAGGGCGAGTGTCACCGGCCGGCCGGCGACGAGCCGGCGGACGAGTGGCCCGTCGTCACGCGCGGACGCGGGTATCGGCAATGACGCCGGTTGGACACGTCGTACCCGAGTTCCGCCACCGGGTGGTGGCGGACCCGGAGTCCGTGCCCTTCTCCGTCGCCGCACCGGTACCCGAGCCGTCCTTCGCGCCGGCGCCGGAAGCCACGCTCCGAGGGGCGGCAGAAGTCCGGTCGGCAACGTGGCGGATCGGCGGCACGTGCTCGTGTGAGCCCTGTACGCGCCCCCGCCCCGACGAGAAGACTGCCGACAGGCCGGTGGCCAGAGCATCACCCACCGCCTTGGTCCGACTTCTCAGGAAGGCAGGTCGGTTGCCGTGCTGTTGCGTCTGCCCACATCCGTCTCCGAAGCGCGGGAATGTCTGGCCGAGGGAGCCGTGCCGATCGGTGGCGCGACGCTCGTGTGGGCCACCTGGCAGCGGGACGGCTTCCCCGATCTGGCCGTGTCCCTGCGTCAGTTGCCCGAGGCCAACGTCCTGGGGCGGGAGACCGTCGGCGCCGCCGTGGTGCTGCAGCGCGTCGACGGCCGGGTACCGGACGTGCTCCGGCTGGCCGCTGCCACGGTGGGCACCGGCGCCGTACGGCGGACGGCGACGGTCGGTGGCAACCTCGTCGGCAGCACGCTGCGCTGTCTGCTGCCCGCGGCGCTCGTCCTCGACGCCCGGGCGACCGTGCTGGAGTCCGACGGCGTCCATGAGACGGACCTGGCCGAGCTCGTGGCCAAGCGTCCCCTGCTGCTCAGTCTGCGCTGGCGCGACCCGGTCGCCTGCGCCTACCGGAAACTGGCCGGCGAGGCGGGCGGACCGCCGCCCCTCGTGGTCGCCTCGGCGGTGCACGCCGACGACCGCGGTCACCGCCTGCGGGTCGCCGTACGGGACGGCTACGACGTGCTCACCGGCAGCGCCGCCGCCCGCGGCACCGACGCCGACGAGACCCTGCACGCACTGACGGGCACGGCCCTCGGCGATCTCCCGGTCCCGGCATGGGGCGTCGTCCGCTCGCAGATCACCGGTCTGCTGGGCGCTCGCAGCGCTGACTGAGGCGAACCCGTCCGACCGGGTCGGCGCCGTGGCCCGGCCTCACCACCTCCCCGACCGGCCGGCCGGAGGCCTGTGCCCGACCGCGGCCTGCGCCCGACCGAGGCCTGTGCCCGACCGAGGCCTGCGCCCGACCGAGGTCTGCGCCCGACCGGGTGATGCGGCTGCCGAGGACCGTCCGCGCCGGGGAGGGGTAGACGTGAGGTGATGGCCAACGAGCGAGGTGAGCACACCATGGATCTTGTGCTGACTGCCCGAGACGCGGGGAGCGTCTTCGGCCGCGGCACTCTCCTCGGCGCGTCCGCCTGGCCGCCCCGGAGACCGTGCCGCATCGTGGATGAGGCTGCTGACCTGCGGGAAGACCGCCTCACCTGATCTGCGGGGTGAGGTCGGTAGGCCGGCGAGAGCGGCAGTGGGAAGGAGCGAGCGCGATGAGCCGAGCGAAGCAGCGCCCGGAGCAGTCGGATCGTCCGATGAACGCTGCGGCGGACCCGAGTGCCCTGATGGATCTGCTGGGCGTCGCCGCGGTGCTGCTGGAGGCCGACGGCCGGATCGACATGTGGTCCCCGCAGGCCGAGGAGCTGTTCGGCTACACCCGCTCCGAGGCGGTCGGGCAGTACGCGGCGCCGCTGCTGCTGCACCCCGACCACCGGGACGCGGCGATCATGCTGTTCGCCGAGGTGATGGAGACCGGCCGGGGGTGGGCCGGGGCGTTCCCCGTCCGGCACAAGGACGGCAGCACCCGGCTGGTCGAGTTCCGCAACATGCGGCTGACGGACAACCTCGGCGATCACTACGCCCTCGGGCTGGCGACGGACCGGTCCACGCTGCAGCAGGTGGAACGCAATCTGGCCCTGTCCACCCGGTTGGTCACCCAGGCGCCGATCGGACTGTCCGTCCTGGACACCGACCTGCGGTATCTGGCCATCAACCCGGCGCTGGCGGGCATGCACGGCATCCCCGAGGCCGAGCACGTGGGCCGCAGGTTCCGGGAGATCCTGCCGAGTGGATCGTTCCGGGACGCGGAGGCCGTCATGCGGAAGGTCCTGGCCTCGGGCGCCCCCGTGGTGGATCTGCAGGTCGTCGGCCGCACCGCCGCCGACCCGGACAACGAACACGCCTGGACGGTGTCGATCTACCGGCTGGAGGACCACCGCGGGAGCGTACTGGGCATCGCCAACGTGGTGGTGGACGTCACCGACCGTTACCGTGCGGCCAGGAAGGCCGACCAGGCCCAGCAGCGCCTGCGCCTCATGGCCAACGGCTCGGCCAGGATCGGCACCACCCTGGAGGTGGAGCGGACCGCGCAGGAACTGGCCGACGTCATCGTGCCCGATCTGGCCGACATGGTCGCGGTGGACCTTCTGGACTCCGTCCTGCAGACGGGCCGCCCGGACCTCGGCGAGGGCCCGGCGGTGTTCCGCGCGCTGGCGGTGAAGACGGCGTATCCGACGGACGCCGCCCGGGCGATCGTTCCACCCGGCCGGCTCACCACCTACCACGCCGACCACCCGGCGGCCCACTGCATCCGCACCCGCAAGCCCCATCTGATCACCCACCTGGACAGCGGCGACCACGCCCGGATCGCGGCCGACCCCGAAGGTGCCCGCCTGCTCGCCCGGGCCGGGGTGCACACCGACCTGGCGGTCCCGCTCATCGCCCGGGAGCAGATCATCGGGGTGATGGGCCTGGCCCGGGCCCGCAACCCCGTGCCCTTCGACGAGGACGACCTCACCCTCGCCTGCGAGCTGGCCTCGTCGGCCGCGCTGAGCATCGACAACGCCGTGCTGCACCACCACATCCGCAGCGCCGCCGAGACCCTCCAGCGCAGCCTGCTCCCACGGCTTCCGCCCTGCCACCCCGGTCTCGAGGTCGCCGCCCGGTACCGGCCCGCGCAGGCCTTCAGCGAGGTAGGCGGTGACTGGTACGACGTGATCCCCCTCGACGGCGACCGCACCGCCCTCACGGTGGGCGACGTCATGGGCAGCGGTATCCCGGCCGCCACCGCCATGGGCCGGCTGCGCACCGCCACCTCCACCCTCGCGGACCTCGACCTCGACCCCGCCCGGATCCTCACCCACCTCGACAAGATCACCCGCGGGCTGGATCCCTACATCGCGACGTGCGTGTACGCGGTCTACGACCCGCACCGCGCCCGACTGGACCTGGCGTCCGCCGGCCACCTGCCCCCGGTCCTGGTCCGGGCCGGCAAGTCACCGGAACTGCTCGACCTGCCCACGGGCACACCGCTCGGCGTCGGCGGCGTCCCCTTCGAGAGCACCACCCTCGACCTGGAGCCCGGTGATCAGCTGGTCCTCTACACCGACGGGCTGGTCGAGACCCGCGACGACCCCATCGACGAACGCCTGGCCGACCTGCTGCGTCTGCTGACGCCGCCGTACGACACGACGGAGGAAGGGTGCGACCGGCTCCTCCAGCAGCTCCGCCACCCCGCCGACCACGACGACGTCGCCCTCCTCATCGCCCGCGCACGACCCCTGGCCTGAGCCGGATTCAGACGCAGGTCTGCTGCAGAGGCGGCGCGGGGGCCACCAGTTCTCCGGTCCCGCCGGGAACATCACGGCGGGCACCAGCAACCTCGGAGGACGACGCCCCGCGGACGCGGCGGCGAACTGCCGGACCGGGCGGCCCGGCAGGGCCGGTCACGCGGCGGACGAAGGGCGGATGTTCTGGTTGAGGTGGAAGAGGTTGGTCGGGTCGTAGGCGTCCTTGACCCGCACCAGCCGTGTGTGCACCGCGTCGGGGTACGAGGCACGCACCCTGTCCTCGGCGGAGTCGCCGGTGAAGTTGACGTACATCGTCCCGCGCCCGTGCCGCGCGATCTCCTCGCGGGCGCCCCGGGCCCAGGTGACCGCGGTGTCGAAACCCGTCGCGTCGGGGGACCGCGCGACCACGTTGCACAGCACGCTCGCCTCCCGCTGGCTGAAGGCCGTGGCGTCGGCGGGCACGCGGGCGAAGGCACCGCCCAGTTGGTGCATGTGCAGTTCGCTGGAGGGGGTCGGCGTCGCCAGGTGCTGTCGCAGCAGCGCGTCGACCGCGGCGTCGGACGGCTCGATGAACGCCGACGTGAAGTAGTTGTGGGCACCGGCCTCCCACAGCGGGTCGATCAGCGACTGCATCGCGGTGTACGGCATGGGGCCCATGAGGTCGGCGATGGGCGTCCCCAGCGTCCGCAGCGGACCGACGACCGGCTCACCCGCCGCGGGGTCGCCCGCGTACATGCCGAGCACGACCACGACGCGGGTGCCGTGGACCTCCTCGGGCAGGAACGGCAGGGGAGGCGCCGTCGTCAGATTGACGAGCGTCGTCAGATCGTCGGGAGCGCCGGCGATCAGGTCGCGCCAGCCGGTGACGACCTCGCGGGCCTCCGCGAGCGGATAGACGATCAGCCCGGCGAGCACCTGCGGCCCCACCGGGTGCAGCCGGTATTCGAGGGACGTCACGACCCCGAAGTTGCCGCCGCCGCCCCGCAGGGCCCAGAACAGGTCGGAGTGCTGGTGCGGGTCGGCGCGCACCACGCGGCCGTCCGCGGTGACGACCTCGGCCGCCGTCAGATTGTCCGAGGCCAGCCCGTGGCGGCGCAGCAGCCAGCCCACTCCGCCGCCGAGCGTGAATCCGGAGATGCCGGTGGTGGACACCAGGCCGCCGGTGACGGCGAGACCGAAGGCCTGCGTCTCGTGGTCGAGATCGCCCCAGGTCATGCCGGCCTGGGCGACCACCCGGCGCCGCACGGGATCCACGACGGCGCCCTTCATGGGCGACAGGTCGATGACGATCCCGTCGTCGCAGGTCGAGAACCCCGCGATGCTGTGCGCACCGCCGCGCACCGCGACGAGGAGGTCCTGGCTGCGCGCGAACTCGACGGCGCGGATCACATCCGCGGTCCCGGCACACCGGACGATCATGGCCGGATGCTTGTCGTGGGCACCGTTCCAGACCGCGCGGGCCCGGTCGTACTCCGCGTCGCCGGGACGGACCACGCTGCCGCGCAGGCCTGCCTCCAGCTCGGCGATGGTGGCGTCCCCCAGGACGCCCCGTGCCGTGTCGATCGACATGGTCGGCTCCTCGGTGTGAGTGCTTTCGCTGACACTCAGGACCGTAGGCAGCGCCTCTTAGCACTCACTCAGCAACAGCTTTGCCGGTGGCCGCCCATGCCGTCGCGCGCTCCAGGAGCGCCGGGCCACGCGCGCCGCCGAGCCGGGCGAAGAGGTCACCGGCCCGGGCCGCCGTGGCCGTGGCGGTCTCGCGCTCGTCCGCCTGCCACAGCAGCTGCGCCAGCACGACCGCGACCCATGCGGCGGCGGAGTGCGATCCTGCGACGTGCTCCAGGCGCTGGGCGCGGGTCAGCAGCGTGCGGGCCCGCGCCGAATCCCCGTCGGCCCGGGCGACGAGCCCGAGGTGCAGCATGCTGTTGGTGGTGCCCGGGATGTCGTCGGTCTCCTCGAAGCCCGCGAGGACGCCGGCGAGGGCCGCCCGCGCGCTGTCGGTGTCGCCTTCGGCCAGGTGCAGCAGACCGAGACAGCCCAGGCTGATGCCCTCCTCCCGGCGATCGCCGAGCCGGCGTCTGATCGCCAGCGCCGCGTCCAGGTGCTCGCGTGCCGCGTCGTACTCGCCGTGGCTGCGGTGGATGCTGCCGAGGGTGTTCAGGGCCAGGGACTCGCCGTGCGGGTCGTCGAGTCCGCGGAAGCAGTCGACACCGCGTTCCGCCGCCGTGGTGGCCGCACCATGGTCGCCGTCGAGGCGGCTCGCCCAGGCCAGTTGGGCCAGGGCGTAGCCGCGGGCCCGGCACCGGCCGACGGTACGGCCGGCCAGCACCGTCTCCTCGAAGAACACCGACACCTGTCCGGTGTCGTCCTCGTCGACGGCGTAGCCGGGTGTCATGACCGGGAAGAACGGTTCGCCCGCCTCCTCGACGTCGTCCAGCAGCCGCAGGCTCTCCTCGCAGGCCGCACGGGCCGCCGGGCCCTCGCCGCGGCAGACCGCCCAGACGCTCTCGAGATGCGCGGCGGCGGCGAGGACCGAGGGTTCGCTCGCATCGCGGGCGAGCGTGCGGGCCCGGTCGAGGGCGGTGCGGGCGCGGTCCCACGAACCCCGCATCCACAGCAGGACCGCCTGCTGACCGTGCGCGTGGGCCGACGCCCGTGGATCGGGCCGCCGCCGGTGCATCCCGACGATCTGTTCGCCGATGTCCTCCAGCGGGGAGCAGTCACCGAGACGGATCGCCAGTACCGCCTGCCCCATCAGCGCCTTCGCCCGCTGTGGGGAGGGCTCGGGTGCGGCGGCCAGGGTGTCGTCCAGCCACCGCCGGCCCTCGGCGAGGTGCCCGCGTTCCGGCCAGAACGAGCGCAGGGCGACGGCCAGCCGGAGCGCGCTGTCCGGTTCGTGGCGCAGCAGGGAGCGCAGTGCGGCCCGGAGATTGCCGTAGTCGGCCTCCAGCTCCAGCGACGTCACCCCCGACACTCCGGTGGGCGGCTCGCGGTCCCGGGCCTCGGCGAGTGCCAGGTAGTAGCGCCGGTGGCCGGCCTCGGTGGCCGCCCGTTCCCCGGCGGCCCGCAGCCGGTCCGCGGCGTACTGCCGGATCGTCTCGAGCAGCCGGTAGCGGACCTCCTCCTGCCCGGCCTCCACCAGGACCAGGGACTTGTCGGCCAGCCGGTCGAGGACGTCCAGCACCGAGCTGCTGTGCCCGCCGTCCGCGCACACCTCCTCGGCCGCGGCGAGGGAGAATCCGCCGACGAAGACCGCCAGCCGGCGGAACAGGCGCCGCTCCTCGTCGTCGAGCAGCCGGTGGCTCCACTCCAGCGTGGCCAGCAGCGTCTGCTGCCGGGTCGCACCGTGCCGGCTGCCCCGGCCGAGCAGGGTCAGCGCGTCGGCGAGGCGTTCGGCGATCTGACGTGGCGCCAGGACGTGCACGCGGGCCGCCGCGAGCTCCAGGGCCAGGGGCATCCCGTCGAGCCGGAAGCAGATCTGCGCGACGGCTGCCGCGTTCCCCTCGGACAGCCGGAATCCGGGGTCCGCGTCGGCAGCCCGCTCCACGAACAGCCGCACCGCCGCGAAACGGCCCAGGTCCGCCACGGACGGCAGCCGGTGCGGATCCGGCAGCCCGAGCGAAGGCACCCGGAAGGTGCGCTCCCCGTAACTGCGCAGCGGCTCGCGGCTGGTCGCGAGCACGCGGACGCCCGGGCAGCGGCCGACGACCTCCGAGGCCAGGACCGCGCACGCGTCGATCAGGTGCTCGCAGTTGTCCAGCACCAGCAGCACCTCCCGGCCGCCGAGCTGGGTGATCAGCGCTGCCCGGCTGCCGCCGGACGGCGGCAGCTGCAGGCCCAGGGCCGCGGCGACCGCCTCGGGCAACAGGCCGGGCTCCGCGAGCCCGGCCAGGTCCACGAAGCAGGCACCGTCGCGGAAGCAGCCGGCCCGGCGCGCTGCCACGGCCAGCGCGAGGCGGGTCTTGCCGCAGCCACCCGCTCCCGTGAGGGTCAGCAGCCTGCTGCGCTCGAGCAGCTGCTCCACGTCGGCGATCTCGCGGTCCCGGCCGACGAGTGCGGTGGCCGGGGCGGGCAGCCGCAGCCGTACGGCGCCCCGGGGCTGCTCCGCTGTCTCGACCGAGTCGGCCAGCAGCGCCCGGTAGAGGCGCCGGGTCTGCGGGTCGGGATCGGCACCGGTGTCGCTGCGGAGGGTGTCGCGCAGCTGTTCGTAGGCGGCCAGGGCGTCCCGGCGCCGCCCGGCGTCGGCGAGGACCCGCATCAGCGCCCGGTGAGCGGGTTCGTGCAGCGGGTCCTCGGCGATCAGGGCGCGCAGCACCTCGACGGCATCGTCCGTGTGCCGAGCGTCCTCCAGCGCCCCGGCCAGCCCCAGCCGCAGTGCGGTACAGCGTGTCCGCAGCGCCTCGGCCGCCTCGCTCACCCAGGGCTCGTACCGGTCCTCCGGCAGCAGACCGGGAGCGGCCAGGGCGAGCACGGCCCGGTAGTCGGCGATGCCGCCGCCGTCCGCGGCGCGCCCGGCCGCCTCGTCGAATGCGTCGAGGTCGACGCGTACACCTCCGTCGGGGCCGAGCAGCACGAGGTCGTCGCGGAGGACGACCACATCGCCCGGCGCGCCCGCGGAAGCCAGCGCACGCCGCACGGAGTGCAGCACCTGGTGCAGGTTGTTGGATGCGGCCGACCGGTCCAGCTCCGGCCAGAGCACGTCGTAGAGCCGGTCCCGGTGCATCCGGTGGCCCGGTGCCAGGCACAGGAGTTTCAGCAGGCTCCGGGCCTTGCGCAGCCGCCACGCCCCGGCGGCGACCGGGCGGTCCTCGACCGCCACGGCGAACCCGCCGAGGAGCCGGATGCGCACCTCATCGGTCATGACTGCCCTCATGAGCAGGCTACCGCTGCGAGGCACGCGGTCGAGGCCTTCGGCGCTGAACGCATATTTCAAGCAACTGTCACGAAACCGTTCGGAATATGTAACTACACGTGCATTTCCCTCAAATCCCGGATGAGTCGGGCACGGTGTGGGTGTGCGGCCACTCCGGCCGCCACCCGCACACCCTGCGAAGGGGGACCTACGTGTCCGTTTCCGTTTCTGCCTCTGTCCGTCGCCTCACCGCTGCCGCCGCCGTGGTCGCCGCGGTGGTGGGGGCCACGGCGCTGCCGGCCGAGGCCGCCGACCGCCACCACCCGGGCCGCGGCGACGTGTTCATCAGCGACGTGCAGCACGCTTTCCCGGGCCGGGGCATCGGTACCAACCGCTCGCTGAACAGCGAGTGGGTGGACATCACCAACCATGCGCGCCGGGCGGTGAACCTGGGGGGCTGGACCCTGTCGGACGAGGACGGCCACACGTACACCTTCCGTCACGTCCGGCTGGAGGGCGGCGCCACCGTCCGCGTCCACACCGGTGTGGGCCGGGACACCAGAACCGACCTGTACCAGGACCGGCGCGCGTACGTGTGGCGCAATGACGCCGACACCGCCACCCTGCGCAACGACGAGGGCCGCTTCGTCGACGACTTCTCCTGGGGCCGTGACCACCGCGACGAGGACGGTGGCCGACGCGACGGGGGCCGCGACCACCACGACGGCGACGGTGGCCGACGCGACGGGGACGGCCGGGGCCGCGACCACCGCGACGACAACGGTGGCCGGCACGACGAGGACGGCCGACGCGACGGGGGCAACCGGCACGAGGGTGGTGTCTTCCACGGCGGCGAGGGCCGGCACGGCGGTGTCCTCCACGGCGGTGTCCTCCCCGGGGGCGAGGGCCGGCACGGCGGTGTCTTCCACGGTGACCACGAGGGCGGACACCGTCGCTGACCTCCCGGCGGCGCCGCGTGACGGCGGCGCGTGAGCCGATGCCCGCAGTGGGCCTCCTCCTCCGGAGGGGGCCCACTGCCCGTCCCTTCGGGTGACTTGTCTGCCGGGGCGCATCCATGAGTGGGCGTCAGGGCACATGTCTCGGCACAGCCGTCACCAGGCACGAGACGGTACCGCGACGCAAGGAACGGCCATGGAGACCGACCCTGTCCACCGCTTTGTCCACGCGCTGTCGCCCGCCAGCCGGGACCAGGTTCAGCAGCTGTCCCCGGAGCAGCGGGAGCGCATGGCCGCCGCGTGGGAGCAGCACCTCAACGAGGACACCGACCTGCTGAGCGTGAGCGAGCTCGACCCGGCGGCGGCCGAGCACGAAGTGGCCGAGCGGGTCGTGCGGGAAAACCTCTGAATCGCACCCGGGCCCCGCGGTTCCGGCCGCGAGGGGCCTGGGGTCGCGCCGGGCCTTCCCGTCATCGGCCGTGCGGTCCGGGGGCCCCGGCGCGCAGCCCGTCCATGACGAGGTCGAAGAGCCGGGTGGCGCGTGGCTGCCAGTCGTCGCGCGGGGTGAGCTGCCAGAGACCGGCGATGGTGAGGAGGAAGTCCTCCCCGCTGACGCCGGGGCGGACGGTGCCGGCTTCCTCGTTGGCGCGCAGGAGCAGTTCCGCGGCGGCGGCCACCGGTGTGGGGGACGGCTTCGCCGGACCTCCGGGCGTGCCGGTGACCTGCCGGATCGCTTCGGCCAGGCCGGCCTTGGCCATGGCGAACTCGGCGAGCCGGTCCATCCAGGCGCGCAGGGCCCGGTCCGGCGCCAGGGACTCGAGCAGCTGGGCCGCGCTGTCGGCGACCTGCTGCATCTCGTGGCGGTAGATCTCGAGGACGAGCGCCTCACGGTTGGGGAAGTTCCGGTAGAAGGTGCCCTGGCCGACGCCGGCCTTCTTGGCGATCACGCTCAGCGGGGTGTCCGCGCAGTGCGTCAGCTCGGTGAGCGCCACGTCCAGGATGCGCTCCCGGTTGCGCTGTGCGTCCGAGCGCAGCGGTGGGTCCTTCTTCGCGGGCACGCGTCCTCCTCGAGGGTTCCTGGCCTGAACCCCGCTCTTGCTAACCGGACAGCTGTCCGTTACGTTCTCAGGTAGCGGACAGCTGTCCGGTTACGTCCACGATAGCGGTGGGCGCGGCCCCACGGCAGTCGGCAGCCACGACTTCTGACCCAGCGCTCCGCACTTCGCTCCACCGCTGCGGTGCCACCCCCAACGCACTCCTCCCACGCCGCCCGGTACGCCGGCGGCGAGACCGCGTCCCGTCTGTCCTGGAAATGCGAAAGAAGCTGCTCATGGCCTCATCGACGTCCAGTGTCATCACTTTGAAGATCAACGGAGAGAAGTACACACTGCCCGTCGATCACCGCACCACCCTGCTCGACGCGCTGCGCGAGCGGCTCGATCTGACCGGCACCAAGAAGGGGTGCGACCAGGGGCAGTGCGGTGCCTGCACCGTGCTGCTGGACGGGCGCAGGGCCGTCGCCTGCCTGCAGCTGGCCGTGGCCGCCGAGGGCCGCGAGATCACCACCGTCGAGGGCCTGGCCGACGGCGAACAGCTGCACCCCGTGCAGCAGGCCTTCCTCGACCTGGACGGGTACCAGTGCGGCTACTGCACCCCGGGGCAGATCTGTTCGGCGATCGGGATGATCCAGGAACACGCGGCGGGCTGGCCGAGCGCCGTCACCGACGACATCCGGCCCGAAGCGGGATCACCGCCCCTGACGGCGGAGGAGATCCGCGAGCGGATGAGCGGCAACCTCTGCCGCTGCGGCGCGTACGTCTCGATCGTCGAGGCCGTCGCCCGGGCCGCCGCAGCAGGGGCGGACGCGGAGCGCGTCGGCTCCGCTGCGGGCACGAAGGAGGCCGTGGCATGAAGGAGTTCGACTATCACCGGGCGTCCGACGTCTCCGGTGCCGTCGCGTTGCTCGGCGCCGATCCGGGCACGCGCTTCCTCGGCGGCGGCACCAATCTCGTCGACCTCATGAAGACCGGGGTCGAACGGCCCGCCCGGCTCATCGACATCCGCGAACTCCCGCTCGACGACATCGAGTCGACGCCGCAGGGCGGTCTGCGCATCGGCGCCACCGTCACCAACGGCGACCTGGCCGCCCATCCCGAGGTACGGCGCCGCTACCCGGCTCTGGCGCAGGCGGTGCTCGCCGGCGCGTCGGGACAGCTGCGCAACATGGCCACGGTCGGCGGGAACCTGCTGCAGCGCACCCGTTGCGGCTACTTCACCGACATCACCAAGCCGTGCAACAAGCGCGTCCCCGGCAGCGGTTGTCCCGCCGTCGAGGGTGAGCACCACAACCACGCGATCCTGGGGGCGTCCGACCACTGCGTGGCCGTACACCCCTCCGACATGGGCGTCGCCCTGGCCGCCTTCGACGCCGTCGTCCACTTCGAGACGGCGGACGGGCCGGGGGAGTTGCCGCTCGCCGACTTCTACCTGCCCGTCGGTGAGACCCCGCACCGCGAGACCGCCCTGCCGCCGGGCGCGCTGATCACCCATGTGGCCTTGCCGGCCGCCCCGGTCGCCGCCGTCTCGCGCTACCGCAAGGTGCGCGAGCGAGCCTCGTACGCGTTCGCCATCGGGTCCGTCGCCGCCGCGCTGGACGTCCGTGACGGTGTCGTCCGGGACGTCCGCCTGGCCTTCGGCGCGGTCGCCTCGCGGCCGTGGCGGGCCGTGGCCGCCGAACGCGTACTGGCGGGCGCGCCGGCCGACGCCGAGACCTTCGCCGCCGCTGCCGACGCCGAACTGACCGCGGCCCGGCCGCTGCCCCGCAACGGATACAAGGTGACCCTCATGCGCAACCTCGTGGTGGCCGTCCTGTCCGAACTCGCCGAGGAGGCTGCCCGATGACCACGGTCACCGTCGGAACATCCGTACAGGCGCCTTCCGTCGGCACCGCGCACACCCGTGTCGAGGGCAGGGACAAGGTCACCGGAGCCGCCCGCTACGCCGGTGAGGTCCCCTTCGCGGACCTCGCGCACGGCTGGCTGGTGCTGTCCACGGTCGCACGCGGCCGCATCCGGGACATCGACACCGACCCCGTGCTCGCCATGCCGGGCGTCCTGGCCGTCCTGGAGCACCGCAACGCCCTGCGCCTGGACACCGACTACACCGGCTTCCTGGGGAAGCCGGACCCGACCTGCGCCGTCTTCCAGCACGACCGGGTGCCGCACCTGGGCTGGCCGGTGGCGCTGGTCGTCGCCGAGACGTCCGAGCAGGCCAGGGAGGCCGCCGAAGCGCTCGTGGTGCACTACGAACAGCAGCCCCACGACATCGGCTTCGACGGCGAGCACCCGGACGCCTACCCGGTGGACGGCCATATGCCCGGGGTGACGGAGAAGGGCGACCTCGACGCGGAACTGGCCGCGTCGGCCGCCGTCGTGGACGCCGAGTACACCACCCCCGAAGAGCACCACAACCCGATGGAGCCGCACGCGGCCACCGCTCGCTGGGACGACGGCCGGCTCGAGGTGATCGACTCCAACCAGGGAGCCACCTGGGTCGTCGGTGAACTCGCCAACCTCTTCTCCCTCGAACCGTCCGCGGTCCGCGTGCGTTCCGAGCACGTCGGCGGTGGCTTCGGCAGCAAGGGCGTCCGCGCCCACCAGGTGGCCGCCGTCATGGCCGCGACCGTCCTGCAACGGCCCGTGCGGGTCGTCCTGACCCGCCGCCAGATGTTCTCGCTGGCGGGCTACCGCAGCCCCACCACCCAGCACGTCAGGCTCGGCGCCGACGCCGACGGACGGCTGCGCGCCCTGGAGCACCGTTCCGTCAGCCTCACCTCCACCGTGCACGAGTTCGTCGAAGCGAGCGCCGCGCCGGCGCGGGTGATGTACGACGCCGACGCCCACCACACCGCCAACCGCGTGGTGCGGCTCGACGTGCCCACCCCGACGTTCATGCGTGCCCCGGGCGAGGCACCCGGGTCCTTCGCGCTGGAGGCGGCGCTGGACGAACTCGCCGAGAAGTGCGGGCTCGACCCGATCGAGCTGCGCCTGCGCAACGAACCCGACAAGGGCCCGGTCTCCGGCCTGCCGTTCGCCGGCCGCAATCTGCCCGACTGCTTCCGGGAGGGCGCCCGCAGGTTCGGCTGGGCGGACCGCGACCCGCGTCCCGGGCAGCGCCGGGACGGCCGCTGGCTCCTCGGCACCGGTACGGCGGCGGCCTCCTTCCCCGCGGGCGCCGCACCGTCGACGGCGTCCGCGACCGCGTACCCGGACGGCACCTTCACCGTCCGGATCTCCGCGGCCGACATCGGCACCGGGGCCCGTACCGCACTCATTTTGGTCGCCGCCGACGCGCTGGACGTGCCGCCGGAGCGCGTCCGCGTGCGCATCGGCGACAGCGACTTCGGGCCCGCGATGATCGCCGGCGGTTCCATGGGCACCCGCTCCTGGTCCTGGGCCGTCACGGCCGCGGCCCGCGAACTGCGCGAGCGGCTGGCCCTGGGCGCCGACGTCCCTGCGGAGGGCATCACGGTGCGGTCGGACACCACCGCGGCCATCGGTGCCCTCGCCCCCGCCGAACGCCACTCCTTCGGCGCGCAGTTCGCCGAAGTCGCCGTCGACGTCTCCACCGGCGAGGTGCGGGTACGGCGCATGCTCGGCGTCTTCGCGGCCGGCCGGATCGTCAACCCGCTCACCGCACGCAACCAGCTGCGGGGCGGCATGATCTGGGGCATCTCCATGGCCCTGCACGAGGAGGCGGTCCGGGACCGTGCCTCGGGCGGCCACGTGGGTGCCGACCTCGCGGGCTATCACGTGGCCACCCACGCCGACGTACCGCACATCGAGGCCGACTGGATCGACGACACCGACCCCGCGGACCCGGTCGGGATCAAGGGCATCGGGGAGATCGGCATCGTGGGCGCCGCGGCCGCCGTCGCCAACGCCGTCTGGCACGCGACCGGCGTACGGCACCGCACCCTTCCGATCAGGCCCGACCGCGTCATCCTGGCGGGAGCGCCGCGTGTTTGACATCGCCGATCAGCTGATCGGCTGGTTCGAGGAGGGCCGGGACTTCGCGGTGGCCACCGTGGTGGCCGTCGGCGGCAGCGCGCCGCGCGGTCCCGGCGCCGCCCTCGCCGTCGACCGCGCGGGCAGCGTCATCGGCTCGGTCTCCGGCGGCTGCGTGGAGGGCGCGGTGTACGACCTGTGCCTGCAGGCGCTGGAGACCGGCGAGAGCGTCACCGAACGCTTCGGCTACAGCGACGAGGACGCCTTCGCCGTGGGGCTGACCTGTGGCGGGACGATCGACGTGCTGATCACGCCGGTGGGCGGGCAGGGGCCCGCCCGGACGGTCCTGGGTGCGGCGGTCTCGGCCGCCGCCCGGGGCGTGCCCGCGGCCCTCGCCCGGGTCACGCGCGGTCCGGCCGAACTCCTCGGCCGGGCCGTGCTGGTGCGGGACGACGGTACGTACGAGGGCGGTCTCGGCGGCCGCCCCGAGCTGGACCGGACGGCGGCGGGCCAGGCCCGGGCCCTGCTGGAGGCGGGCCGCACCGGCACGCTGGAGATCTCGGAGGACGGTTCGCACTGCCCCGGTGGTGTCACGCTGCTGGTCGAGTCGAACGTGCCGCCCCCGCGCATGATCGTCTTCGGTGCGGTCGACTTCGCGTCGGCGCTGGCGCGGGCCGGCAAGTTCCTCGGCTACCACGTGACCGTCTGCGACGCCCGCCCCGTCTTCGCCACGCCTGACCGCTTCCCCGACGCCGACGAGGTCGTCGTCGACTGGCCGCACCGCTACCTGCGGAGCACTGCGACCGACGCCCGCACGGTGCTGTGCGTGCTCACCCACGAGGCCCGGTTCGACGTGCCCCTGCTGAAGACGGCCCTCGCGCTGCCCGTGGCGTTCGTCGGCGCGATGGGCTCGCGCCGCACGCACGAGGAGCGCGATCGACGGCTGCGCGAAGAAGGTGTGAGCGAGCGCGAGTTGGCCCGGCTGCGGTCCCCGATCGGCCTCGACCTCGGCGCCCGTACGCCGGAGGAGACCGCCCTGTCGATCGTGGCGGAGATCGTCGCCGCCGGGCGGGGCGGGACGGGCGTTCCCCTGACCGGTGCGAAGACGCCGATCCACCGCGACCGGGGAGGGGACAGCGAGGTCACGGCCGCCTGACGGGCCGGGAGGCGGTCCGGACCGCTCAGGAGTGCGGGCAGAGGACGAAGTCGGAGGAGGCCTGCCGGGTGAGGCCGTCGCCGAGCCGGCCGAGCGCCTCCCGGATCCGGCGGAGGTGGGCCGGCGTCAGCTGGAGCGGGGGCTCGTCGGGCTGGTAGGTGGTGCGGACGGGGTAGTCCACGCCGGGTTCGGTGGTCATCTCGATGTGACAGCCGAGCACATGGGTGACCGGCCGGCGGTCGGCGAACTCGATCAGCCGGTCGATGCTGCGGGTGAACGCGGGGACGTCCTGGATGTAGAGCCGGCCGGGATAGACGCTGTCGCCCGTCAGCAGCAGCCCGGTGGCCGGGTCGTAGAAGGTGACGGCCGCCTCGTGGTGGCCCGGGGTGGCCAGGCACTCCAGGACCCGGCCGCCCAGGTCGACACGGGCGACCGCGTCCGGGTCCGTCTCGAACCCGAAGTACCGCCAGGCGGTGGCGCGGTCGGCACCCACCACCGTGGTGGCGGGGCGGCCGGCGAACTGGCCGTCGCCCGCGACGTGGTCACCGTGGCCATGGGTGTGCAGCACGAGCAGGTGGTAGCCGTCCCGGGGATGCCGCGCGAGCCAGTCCGCGAGGAGCCCGTCGACCACCCGGCGCAGCGGGAAGAACTCGGCGGACTCCGTGGCGCCGGTGTCGATCAGCACGGCCCGTTCGTTGCCGCACAGCAGGAACAGGAACGGCGCCTCGTAGTGGACCGCCATGTTCTGCCGCAGCACGAAGGTGTGCTCGTCGTAGGCGTGGACCTGGATGTCCGGGTCGGTGTTGTGCTTGGCCGAGGGCGAGCCGTGGATCCACCGCACCGGCAGTGGGAGCGCCCGGGGAGCGGTGGAGGTGAAGTCGATCGGGTGCGTGCCGGTGTCCACGATGTCTCCGCGTGTGCGTCGTCTTTGCGGGCCGGGTACGGCGCACATCTCGTCCGGGGCAGGCACGTCCGAGCCGCCGCCCGGACGCTACCACGCCGCCTGCGGCCGGCCGCCGCTCCGCCCGGCCCGGCCGGGACTCGGAAGGCGGGCCGCCGAGGAGTACAGTATTCACCTGGCGATGAATTACTGCTCCCACGAAGGGCAGGACCGCGATGGAGCAGACCACGTGCTGTGTGGTGGGAGGCGGCCCCGCGGGCATGGTGCTCGCCCTGCTGCTGGCCCGGGCCGGCGTCCCCGTGACGGTACTGGAGAAGCACGCCGACTTCCTGCGCGACTTCCGCGGCGACACCGTCCACCCCTCGACCCTGGCGCTGCTGGACGACCTGGGCCTGGCCGAGCGCTTCGCCCGGCTGCCGCAGCGCCGGGTGCGCACCGTCCAGCTGCCCGTCGGAACCGGCCGCTCGGCCGTCACGGTCGCGGACCTCACGGTGCTGCCCGGCCCGTACAACTACGTGGCGATGGTGCCGCAGTGGGACCTGCTGGACCTCCTCGCGGACGAGGCCCGGCGCGAGCCGGTGTTCGAGCTGCGGATGAGCACGGAGGCGACCTCCTTCCTGATCGAGTCCGGCCGGGTGACGGGGGTGCGCTATCGCACCTCCGACGGCCGCACCGGAGAGGTGCGCGCCGTGCTCACCGTCGCCTGCGACGGCCGCGGCTCGCTGGCCCGGTCCCGTCCGGAGCTCGGCCTGCGCCGCTTCGACTGCCCGATGGACGCCTGGTGGTTCCGCCTCCCGCGCCACGAGGGCGACCCGCGCGGACTCGTCGGCGGCGTCGGCGACCGCTTCCTGACGGCGATGATCGACCGCGGCGACTACTGGCAGTGCGCCGCGCTCATCCCCAAGGGCGCGGACACCCGGCGCCGAGCGGCCGGCCTGGACGCCTTCCTGGCCGACTTCACCGCCGCCGTCCCCTGGATCGCCGACCGCGCACACGCCCTGCGCTCCTGGGACGAGGTCAAGCTCCTCGACGTACGCCTGGACCGGCTGCGCCACTGGCACCGGCCCGGCCTGCTGTGCATCGGCGACGCCGCGCACGCCATGTCCCCGGTCTTCGGCATCGGGATCAACCTCGCGGTGCAGGACGCGGTGGCCGCCGCCCGCTATCTGGCCGAGCCCCTGCGCCGCGGGACCGTACGCCCGCGCGACGTACGCGGGCTGCAGCGGCGCCGCAGGCCGACCACGGTCGCCACCCAGGCGCTCCAGCGGACGGCTCACGCCCGCTTCATCGCCCCCGTCCTGCAGGGCCGGCCGCCGCTCGGCAGCGCGGAGAGGGCCCGGCGCCTGGCGCACCTGGTCGCCGGATCACGCTGGGTACGGCGCGTTCCCGCCTGGTTCATCGCCTACGGCGCACTGCGGGAACGCCCACCCGAGGTGGCCCTCCGATAGCCGTCGCGCCTCGGCGGACCAGCTGGAGTCGCCGGGTGTGCGGTCGTCAGCCGTCCCTCGGATGGTGCACTGTGGAAGGCGTGGACGTCCGGCGAAGTGCTGCCGGTGTGCGGCAGCCGTGGCAGTCGAGCCATGCGCTGCTGCTGATCCCCATCGTGCTCATCGTGGTCATCACCGTGGTGGACCAGCTGGTTCCGGCCGACGTCCATCTGGGTCCGCTGCTGGTCATCGCCCCGGCGATCACCGCCTCTTTCGCCGGTGCCTGGCTGACCGGGCTGGTCGGGTTCCTGGCCGTGGCGGCGCAGGCGTACATCGGCTGGCACTTCGGGGTGCTGTTCACGCGCAACGTACTGGTGCAGATCCTGGCCCTGGCCGTCCTGTCGGCCCTGACCGTGTTCTACTGCGTGATGCGCGAGCGCCGCCAGCGCCAGCTGGCCCAGGTCCGCATGGTCGCCGAAACCGCCCAGCACGTTCTGCTGTGGCCGCTGCCGGAGCGGATCGGTCCCATGAACATCGCCTGCCTGTATCTGGCGGCCGAGGCCGAGGCGCAGATCGGCGGCGACCTGTACGCCGCGACGCCCACCGACAACGGTGTGCGGGTCATGATCGGCGACGTCCGCGGCAAGGGCCTGTCCGCCGTCGGCGAGGCCGCCCTCCTCATCGGTGCCTTCCGCGAGGCGGCACACCACCACACCACCCTGCCCGACCTGGCCGCCGCCCTCGAACGCAGCGTGGCCCGCAACCTGCCCAACCTCGGATCCGACGAAGACCTGGGGGAGCGGTTCGCCACCGTGATGCTGGTGGAGATCCCCGACGACGGCCACGTCACCCGGGTCCTGAGCTGCGGCCATCCGCCGCCCCTGCTGCTCAGTGCCGGCAGTGCCGTGACGGTTCCCGTGCACCCGGCGCCGCCGCTGGGGATCCATGGGCCGTCCCCCGGGGAGTACACCGTCGACGTGTTCTCCTTCGAGCCCGGCGACACCCTCCTGCTCTACACCGACGGCGTCATCGAGGCCCGGGACACCGGCGGCATCTTCTACCCGCTCGCCGATCGGGCGGTCCGGTGGGCGGGGAGCAGCCCCGAGAGGCTGCTGCACCACATCCGCCGCGACCTGCTCGACCACGTGGGGGGACGCCTCGACGACGACGCCGCCCTCATCGCTTTCTGCCGCACGCCGAGCGCCCTGCGGGGCCACCGGCACGGGGCGGGCCTTCACCTGGGCGGTCTCGGACACGGCACCAAGCCGGTCCCGGGCTGAGGCGGACCGTCGGTCGTGCGAACCCCTCACGTCATTGTTGCCTTGACAAGAATTGCCGCGTCAACAATGCTGGACGTGTGAGCAAGACGAGTGGACTCCACGACCATCTCGGCTACTGGCTTCGTCGTCTCTCCGACGAGGTCCACAGCCGCTTCGAGGCCGAACTCGACCGGTACGACGTCACCGTGTCCCAGTGGGGCGTGATGATCAGTGTCTTCCACGGCCACGACACCACCAAGGCCGTGGCCGCGCACATGGACATCGATCCGGGAGCCGTCTCCCGCCTGGTCGACCGGCTCGCGGCCAAGGACCTGATCCGCCGCGAGCCGGACCCCGCCTCCCGGCGCACGGTGCGGCTCGTCCTGACCGACCGGGGGCGGGCCCTGGTCCCGGTACTCGCCGAGATCGCCGACCGGAACGACGCCCACTGGTTCGGCTCGCTCGACGCCGCTCAGCGGCGGCAGCTGGAGCGGTGGATCCGGCAGCTGGTGGGCGAGGCGCATCCGCCGGCACCGCACGGCACTCCTTGAAAGAAGCGCACGATGAGCATCGAACCCTCCGTCACCAAGACCGTCACCATCGACTGCCCCTACGAGAAGGTCTTCTCCTTCCTCGCCGACCCCGCGAACTGGCCCCGGTGGGCCGTCGTCAACGTCCGGTCGATCGAGCCCACCGACGACCCCGACTGGTGGCGCATGTCCACCCCGCTGGGCCCGGCCGGGCTGCGTCTGCGTGCCAACGCCGAGTTCGGCATCCTCGACCACGACTACGTCGACGAAACGGCCTCCTGGCGCGTGCCGGCCCGGGTGATCCCCAACGGCGACGGCGCCGAGTTCATGATCACCTTCCATCGGCCGCCGTCGTTCACCGACACCTTCTTCAAGGAGCAGACCGATCTGGTCGACACCGAGCTGGCCATCCTGAAGAAGGTGCTCGAGTCCGCGGGGGAGTGATCGCCCGGACGTGCGCCGACGGTCCGGAATACCTGCCCGACCGCCTCTGTTGCAGCCGTTGTGATTGGCATGCCCGGATCAAGATCGCAGCGGGGGGCGGCCGGGCGGAAAGGAATCCCATGGCACGCAGCACCACGCGTCCGGTCGTCCGGCTGAAGTCGACGGCCGGGACCGGCGTCACCTATGTGACGCGCAAGAACCGTCTCAACGACCCCGACCGCCTCGTCCTGCGCAAGTACGACCCGGTGGCCGGCGTGCACGTCCTGTTCCGTGAGGAGCGGTGACACGGGACCGCACCCGCGGGGGGGGGGGGGGGGGGGGGGGGGGGGGGGGGGGGGGGGGGGGGGGGGGGGGGGGGGGGGGGGGGGGGGGGGGGGGGGGGGGGGGGGGGGGG
>NZ_JBIUBE010000029.1:0-1600 GCF_044593395.1 Streptomyces sp. NPDC052301
GTTCGGCGGCGTCCTACTCTCCCACAGGGTCCCCCCTGCAGTACCATCGGCGCTGTGAGGCTTAGCTTCCGGGTTCGGAATGTAACCGGGCGTTTCCCTCACGCTATGACCACCGAAACACTATGAAACTGTGAACGCCGCACCACGCCTGTGACAACGTGGGGCTGTTCGTGGTTTCAGAACCAACACAGTGGACGCGAGCAACTGAGGACAAGCCCTCGGCCTATTAGTACCGGTCACCTCCACACGTTGCCGTGCTTCCAGATCCGGCCTATCAACCCAGTCGTCTACTGGGAGCCTTACCCCATCAAGTGGGTGGGAGTCCTCATCTCGAAGCAGGCTTCCCGCTTAGATGCTTTCAGCGGTTATCCCTCCCGAACGTAGCCAACCAGCCATGCCCTTGGCAGAACAACTGGCACACCAGAGGTTCGTCCGTCCCGGTCCTCTCGTACTAGGGACAGCCCTTCTCAAGACTCCTACGCGCACAGCGGATAGGGACCGAACTGTCTCACGACGTTCTAAACCCAGCTCGCGTACCGCTTTAATGGGCGAACAGCCCAACCCTTGGGACCGACTCCAGCCCCAGGATGCGACGAGCCGACATCGAGGTGCCAAACCATCCCGTCGATATGGACTCTTGGGGAAGATCAGCCTGTTATCCCCGGGGTACCTTTTATCCGTTGAGCGACGGCGCTTCCACAAGCCACCGCCGGATCACTAGTCCCGACTTTCGTCCCTGCTCGACCCGTCGGTCTCACAGTCAAGCTCCCTTGTGCACTTACACTCAACACCTGATTGCCAACCAGGCTGAGGGAACCTTTGGGCGCCTCCGTTACCCTTTAGGAGGCAACCGCCCCAGTTAAACTACCCATCAGACACTGTCCCTGATCCGGATCACGGACCCAGGTTAGACATCCAGCACGACCAGACTGGTATTTCAACGACGACTCCACCCATACTGGCGTATGAGCTTCACAGTCTCCCAGCTATCCTACACAAGCCGAACCGAACACCAATATCAAACTGTAGTAAAGGTCCCGGGGTCTTTCCGTCCTGCTGCGCGAAACGAGCATCTTTACTCGTAGTGCAATTTCACCGGGCCTATGGTTGAGACAGTCGAGAAGTCGTTACGCCATTCGTGCAGGTCGGAACTTACCCGACAAGGAATTTCGCTACCTTAGGATGGTTATAGTTACCACCGCCGTTTACTGGCGCTTAAGTTCTCAGCTTCGCCCACCCGAAAGTGAGCTAACCGGTCCCCTTAACGTTCCAGCACCGGGCAGGCGTCAGTCCGTATACATCGCCTTACGGCTTCGCACGGACCTGTGTTTTTAGTAAACAGTCGCTTCTCGCTGGTCTCTGCGGCCACCCCCAGCTCAGAGCGCAAAGCTCATCACCAGGTGTGGCCCCCCTTCTCCCGAAGTTACGGGGGCATTTTGCCGAGTTCCTTAACCATAGTTCACCCGAACGCCTCGGTATTCTCTACCTGACCACCTGAGTCGGTTTAGGGTACGGGCCGCCATGAAACTCGCTAGAGGCTTTTCTCGACAGCATAGGATCATCCACTTCACCACAATCGGCTCGGCATCAGGTCTCAGCC
>NZ_JBIUBE010000029.1:1700-3533 GCF_044593395.1 Streptomyces sp. NPDC052301
CGGCCTACACCCTTACCCCGGGACAACCACCGCCCGGGATGGACTACCTTCCTGCGTCACCCCATCACTCACCTACTAACCGCTTGGTCCGGCGGCTCCACCACTTTCCTTTCCCCGAAGGGTCCGGAACGGCTTCACGGCCTTAGCATCACGATGCTCGATGTTTGACGCTTCACAGCGGGTACCGGAATATCAACCGGTTATCCATCGACTACGCCTGTCGGCCTCGCCTTAGGTCCCGACTTACCCTGGGCAGATCAGCTTGACCCAGGAACCCTTAGTCAATCGGCGCAAACGTTTCTCACGTTTGTATCGCTACTCATGCCTGCATTCTCACTCGTCAACCGTCCACGACTACCTTCCGGTGCCGCTTCACCCGGCAGACGACGCTCCCCTACCCATCACAGCACCCGTTGGGGCTATATGCTGCAATGACACGACTTCGGCGGTACGCTTGAGCCCCGCTACATTGTCGGCGCGGAATCACTAGACCAGTGAGCTATTACGCACTCTTTCAAGGGTGGCTGCTTCTAAGCCAACCTCCTGGTTGTCTGTGCGACTCCACATCCTTTCCCACTTAGCGTACGCTTAGGGGCCTTAGTCGATGCTCTGGGCTGTTTCCCTCTCGACCATGGAGCTTATCCCCCACAGTCTCACTGCCGCGCTCTCACTTACCGGCATTCGGAGTTTGGCTAAGGTCAGTAACCCGGTAGGGCCCATCGCCTATCCAGTGCTCTACCTCCGGCAAGAAACACACGACGCTGCACCTAAATGCATTTCGGGGAGAACCAGCTATCACGGAGTTTGATTGGCCTTTCACCCCTAACCACAGGTCATCCCCCAGGTTTTCAACCCTGGTGGGTTCGGTCCTCCACGAAGTCTTACCTCCGCTTCAACCTGCCCATGGCTAGATCACTCCGCTTCGGGTCTTGAGCGTGCTACTGAATCGCCCTGTTCGGACTCGCTTTCGCTACGGCTTCCCCACCCGGGTTAACCTCGCAACACACCGCAAACTCGCAGGCTCATTCTTCAAAAGGCACGCAGTCACGAGATGCAGCAAGCTGCATCCGACGCTCCCACGGCTTGTAGGCACACGGTTTCAGGTACTATTTCACTCCCCTCCCGGGGTACTTTTCACCATTCCCTCACGGTACTATCCGCTATCGGTCACCAGGGAATATTTAGGCTTAGCGGGTGGTCCCGCCAGATTCACACGGGATTTCTCGGGCCCCGTGCTACTTGGGTGTCTCTCAAACGAGCCGCTGACGTTTCGACTACGGGGGTCTTACCCTCTACGCCGGACCTTTCGCATGTCCTTCGCCTACATCAACGGTTTCTGACTCGTCCCACGGCCGGCAGACCGTGGAAGAGAGATCCCACAACCCCGCATGCGCAACCCCTGCCGGGTCTCACACGCATACGGTTTGGCCTCATCCGGTTTCGCTCGCCACTACTCCCGGAATCACGGTTGTTTTCTCTTCCTGAGGGTACTGAGATGTTTCACTTCCCCTCGTTCCCTCCACACTGCCTATGTGTTCAGCAGCGGGTGACAGCCCATGACGACTGCCGGGTTTCCCCATTCGGAAACCCCCGGATCAAAGCCTGGTTGACGACTCCCCGGGGACTATCGTGGCCTCCCACGTCCTTCATCGGTTCCTGGTGCCAAGGCATCCACCGTGCGCCCTTAAAAACTTGGCCACAGATGCTCGCGTCCACTGTGCAGTTCTCAAACAACGACCAGCCACCCATCACCCCGGACCACAAGATCCGAGTGCACTGGGGCCGGCGACTGAAGGAAAATCATTCCCTCAGACACCCAACAGCGTGCCCGAC
>NZ_JBIUBE010000030.1:0-1225 GCF_044593395.1 Streptomyces sp. NPDC052301
AGTGATCATTTCAGAATGACTTGCGGAGCCGTCGAAGGCAGATGACGCTGCAGGCGAGTTCGAGTAGTCCCTGGTGGAGGTCGGCTCGTTGCTCGTAGCGGACACGGAGTCGTTTGAACTGATGGAGCCAGGCAAAGGTCCGCTCGACGACCCAGCGGGTGCGACCAAGGCCGGAGCCGTGGGCAACGCCGCGTCGGGCGATCAGGGGTCTGATGCCGCGTTTCCGCAGCAGGTAGCGGTACTTGTCGTAGTCGTAGCCCCGGTCGGCGAAGAGCCGTTTGGGTCGGTTGCGGGGACGTCCGCGCACCCCTCGGATGCGGGGTATCGCGTCCAGCAGGGGGATCAACTGTGTGATGTCGTGCCGGTTCCCGCCGGTCAGGGAGACGGCCAGGGGTGTGCCGTGGCGGTCGACGATCACATGGTGCTTGGAGCCGGGGCGACCGCGGTCGACGGGTGAAGGGCCGACGTGAGCCCCCCTTTGAGGGCCCTGATGTGGGAGCCATCGATGGCCGTATCGTCCATGTCCAGCAGGCCGGTTGCCCGCAGCTCGGCTAGGAGTGCCTCATGAAGGCGAGGCCAGACGCCAGCCTCGGTCCAGTCCCGCAGCCGACGCCAGGAGGTTACCCCCGAGCATCCGACGACCTGGACTGGGACGTCGCACCAGGCCACTCCCTTGCGTAGCACGTACATGATGCCCGCCAGCGCAACCCGGGTCCGGCACAGGCAGCCGTCCGGGATGACGGTGGCGTCGGGGCGGCCGCTCTGGCAGGAGTGGAGCTATTCGCTCCCACAGGTCGTCGGAGACAAGATCGATAGACACCAGCCGGACCCTGCCCAGAAGGACCTTCGCCCACCAGCCGACACGCCGATCTCACCTGAAGTGCTCATCGGCCCTCTTCCGGCGCTGACCGCCGGTCGGCGAAGCGATCCTGGTCGGCGGCGTTGCCGGCGCGAGCCTCGGTGCGGTGACTCCGTGCCAGGTAGTCGCGGACGATCAACTCGACGGCGTCCTGCGGGCTCCTGGTACCGGCCAGCAGCATGACCTCGATGGCCAGATCGCTGTCCAGGCTGATGGTGACCTTCGCCATGACACCTCCTGAAGGGTTCCCCGCGGAGCCTATCCAAGCGGCTAACGGTCGGCGATGGGTAGGTTGCTGGACCTGGGAAAGAGGGACGGGGCCGGAAGACCGGCCGGTCGCGAACGGCTCATTCTGTAACGAGCTCT
>NZ_JBIUBE010000031.1:0-1125 GCF_044593395.1 Streptomyces sp. NPDC052301
AGAGGTCGTTTTCCCCTTGAGTGTGGTGCTCTGGGTTGCTTTTTTCTGCCTGTCGACGTGCTGCTGGTGAGGCTGTGGTGACGCTTTTGCGTGCTGGAGCTGACGGTGTCACGAATGGGGCGCAAGTCCACTTGCGCCTGTCTCATTCCAGGACGCCTGGGTCTGTTCCGTGCTTCGACACGGCATGACGCACGCCTGGGCGCACGCCCCCGGCCGGCAGTATGCCCAGGTCATGACGGAACGACGTGGGTATCCGAGTGACCTGACCGATGCCCGGTGGGAGCTGATTGAGCCGGTGCTTGCGGCCTGGCGGTTCGAGCGCCGCGGCCGGGCCCTCGACTTCGGCCGGCCGCCTGAGCATGACCTGCGCGAGATCATGAACGCGATCCTCTACGTGGACCGCACCGGCGTGCAGTGGCGCTACCTCCCGCACGACTTTCCGCACTGGAACACGGTCTACGGCTACTTCGCCAAGTGGCAGCAGGAAGGCGTGTTCTCCCAGCTCAACGGCCTGCTCAGACGGCTCTTACGACAGAAGGAAGGCCGGGACACCGAGCCGTCGGCCTGCGTGATCGATGCGCAGAGCGTCAAGACGTCCACCAGCGTGCACGCCGCAAGTCAGGGCATCGACGCCGGCAAGAAGATCGTCGGCCGGAAGCGGAGCATCATCACCGACACCCTCGGCCTCCTGCTGGCCGTCCTGGTCACCGCGGCCAGCGTCCAGGACTCCGCCGCAGGTCAGAGACTCCTCGACCAGACAGCCGCAGCCCATCCCACGATTCGCAAAGTCTGGGTCGACGGCGGCTACCGCAAACACTTCCTCGAGCACGCCGCCACCCTCGGAATCGACCTCGAAATCGTCCAACGCGCCCCCGGGACCAGGGGTTTCACACCAGTTCCGAAACGCTGGACCGTCGAGCGGACCTACGGCTGGCTCATGCTCCATCGCCGCCTCACCCGCGACTACGAAACCCTCCCTGAACGCTCCGAAGCCATGATCCACCTCGCCATGACCGACCTCATGGCCCGCCGCCTCACCGGCGAGAACACCATCTCCTGGCGCGACCCGACATCACCGGAACAAACCCGCATCACGGGATAAAACACCGGGATGAAACGACCTCT